>JBGCFC010000147.1:0-3659 GCA_045106715.1 Sandaracinaceae bacterium | reverse complement strand
CGCTCGGCCGTGAGCATCAGCTGCTCTTCGGTGACGTTCTTGTTCACCACGTCCCGCATGCGCTGCGAGCCCGCCTCCGGCGCGAAGGTGAGCCCGGTCGCGCGCACCTTCTTGAGCTCGTCGAGCAGCTCCTCATCGAGGCCGTAGGCGCGCAGCGAGCTGACGGAGAGCGACACCCGGTCGTCCTCGAGCTCCTTCATGACCTCCTTCACGAGCGGATGAATCGCGCTGTAGTCCGCGGTCGACAGGCACGTCAGCGAAGCTTCGTCGTAGCCGCCCTCGCGCACCGCGCCCTTGAGCGACTCGAGGATCGACTCCGGGCTGCGCTCGCGCACCGGCCGGTAGATCATGCCCGCCTGGCAGAAACGGCAGCCTTCGGTGCAGCCGCGTGCGATCTCCACGGAGACGCGGTCGAAGATGGTCTCCGTCGAGGCGACCGGACCGGTCTTCGGGAACGGGTAGTCGTCGAGCCGCTCGATCATCGCGCGCTCGACCGGGAAGGGCAGGGCGGCGTCCACGGGCTCGGAGACGACCTGCATGCCCGTCTCGGGCTCGAGCTCGGTCTCGTAGAGCGACGGAACGTAGATGCCGCCGAGCTTGGCCAGCTCCACGAGGCGCTCGCGGCGCGGCATGCCGGCCCGCTTGAGGGCGGTCCACGTGAGCATGAGCTCGGGCGTCTTTTCTTCCCCGTCGCCGATCACCACCGCGTCGAGGAACGGGGCGAGCGGCTCGGCGTGTGTGGCCGTCGGCCCCCCAGCGACGACGAGCGGGTCGTCCTCACCCCGGTCGGCGGAGCGAAGCGGGATGCCGCCCAGCTCGAGCATGTTGAGGATGTTGGTGAAGGTCAGCTCGAACTGCAGCGAGAAGCCGACGACGTCGAACTCGGACAGCGCGCGCCACGTCTCGAGCGAGCGGAGGGGCTCTTCGCGTTCGCGGAGCTCGGCCTCCATGTCGACCCACGGGGTGTAGGCGCGCTCGGCGAGCAGCTTGTCGTGTCCGTTGACGATCCCGTACAGGATGCGGAAGCCAAGGTGGCTCATCCCGATGTCGTAGATGTCCGGGAACGCCAGGCAGATGCGCGCCTGGACGGCGTCCCAGTCCTTGACGATCTCGCCATGTTCCCCGCCGACATAGCGGGAGGGCTTCTGGACGTTCTCGAGAAAAGAGGCGTACGGATGTTCGGATGCTGCGCGGGTCACGGCCGGTTTGTAGGGCGCAGGTCCCCTCGAAGCTACCGGAATGCGCGCTGCGGACCTGCAGAAGGGCCCGTTGCATGGCAGAAATAGACGGTGCGCTTCTTCTTGAACTTTCTGCTCTCGCTGGCCTTCGCCGTTCCGGTGTCGGCTCAGGACTGCAACACCCAGTGCCCGGCCGCGGCGCAGATCGACGGATGCTGCGACGACGTGCTCGTGCTCGCGTCCCGCTGCGGCCCCACCCAGCTCGACATCTGCATGGAGGCCGGCGACCAGCTCGACGCGCGTGACGAGCGCGACCGCGCGCTGCCGGTGTTTCGCACCGCCTGTTCGGGCGGACGGCCGGACGGATGCCGACGGGCGGGCGCGCTGCTGTTGCAGGGGGCGGGCGATCGAAACCGCTTCGCCGACGCGATGAGCATGTTCCGCGCGGCCTGCGACGCGCGCCACGGGCAGGGCTGCTTCGACGCGGGGCGCATGTTCGAGCGCGGCGTCGGCACCGTGCGGGACCCCGAGCGTGCGCACGAGTTCTACGAGCGCTCGTGCCGGTTCGACTGGGCGCCGGCCTGCACCCACCTCGGGCGCCGTCTGGCGGGGAGCGACGTGCGCACGGACCAGGCGAGCGCGGTGTCCTACCTCACGCGCGGCTGCCGCGGCGGCGATGGGATCTCCTGCACCACGCTCGGCAACCTGCACATGGAGGGGCGCGGCGTCGTCCAGGATACGGCCCAGGCGCGCCGTTTGTTCGACCGCGGCTGCGAACGTGACGACCCCGACGCGTGTGTGGCGCTGGCGCGCATGCTCATCGAGGGCGCCGACCCCGAGCCGAACCGCGCGCGCACGCTCTTCGAGCACGCCTGCCGGACGGACAACCTGCCGGCCTGCAACGATCTCGGCTTGATGGTCGAGGAGCGCGCCCCGGAGCGGGCGGAGACGCTCTACCGCCGCGCGTGTGACGGCCAGGTCCAAGTCGCGTGCACCAATCTCGCGCACCTCTATGAGCTGGGAGCCCGGTACGACGAAGCGATCGCGCTCTATCGAGATGGCTGCCAAGCGCGAGACGGAGTGGCGTGCACGGGGCTCGGCAACATGGTTGAGCTGGGGCACGGACGCGCCGCCGACCTCGCGCTCGCGGGCCGGCTCTACGAGCGCGCCTGCAGCAGCGGTGACGAGGTGGGTTGCGTCGAGCTCGCGCGGCTGCTCGAGGACGGGCGCGGCGTGGAGCGGGACCTCGCACGCGCAGCGCAGCTGGCGCGGACCGCGTGCAGTCGGGACGAGATGCTGGGGTGCAATCACCTCGGCCTGATGCTGCAAAACGGCCGCGGCATGGCGGCCGACCCACGGGCGGCGGCGCGCCAGTTCACGCGCGCCTGTGACGACGGGTTGCTGGTGGCCTGCGCCAACCTCGGGGTGCTGTACGAGACGGGCGAGCGGCCGAACGTACGGCGCGCGCGGCAGCTGTACGAGCGCGCCTGCGACGGAGACGAGGGCTACGGGTGCACCCGGCTCGGCTTGCTGACGGAGAACCCCAGAGAGGCGGCGCGGCTGTTCCAGCAGGCCTGCGACGGAGGGGACCTGCGCGGCTGCAATAGCCTCGGACACGCTGAGCCTGCGGGGTCGGACCGCGCCATCACGCTCTTCCGCCGGGCCTGCGACGGGGGGGTGGCGGACGGCTGCACCAGCCTGGGTGTCGCGTACCTGACGGGCTCGGGGCTGCCCCCCAACCCCGGCCTCGCGCGGGGCTTGTTCGAGCGCGCCTGTGAGGGTGGTCACTTGCTCGCCTGCAGCAACCTCGGCTCGATGCTCGAGACGGGCCGCGGCGCCCACCCCGACCCCACACGCGCCGCGCTGCTGTACGACGAGGCCTGTCAGGGCGGGGTCGCGCAGGGCTGCTACAACCTCGGCCGCGCCTACCAGCGTGGCGTCGGGGTCGCCGAAGACGCCGCGGAGGCGGCCACCCAGTTCCGCCGCGCCTGCGATCTCGGTTTCGCTCGCGCCTGCGAACGCTAAACGGCGGATCGGGTCCGAGCCTGCGAGGTCTCACCGGCGTCGCTAGCGCGGTCGGGCGGACGTGCTATCTGGGGCCCGGCTTTTGCGGCCACCGGGGGAAGCATCGAGCCACCAGGCCGTATCCATGCGCGAGCGGCTCGTGCCGCGTGAACCTCTCGGCAACCCCGACACCGTTGGTCTGTCGGAAACCCCGACACCGTATTTCTGTCGGAAACCCCGTTCGGAGAACCTCATGAACGACCGTACGCTTCGACTTCTGGCCGCCATGGTGCTTTGTGGCGCCGCCTTCGCGGTCAACACCGCCTCTGCACAGATGAACCCCGACGAGGGTGGCGTCTGGGTGCCCCCGCCGGATGACCCGCACTCGCAGGTGACGCCGCAGCCCCCGAGCCCAGTGCAGCCGCAGCCGCCGCCCCCGGAGCGGAACACGGCCACCCCGCCGCGGGGGCAGCAGAC
>JBGCFC010000146.1:0-7264 GCA_045106715.1 Sandaracinaceae bacterium | reverse complement strand
CCGTCATCACCGCGGGGGTCCGGCGCGCCGCACGCGACGAGGAGAAGGAGCAGAGGCAGGGTAAGAGCGCGCAAGGGGACATCTCCGAGGTCGGGGCTCACGCCAGCCTACGTCGCGCCCCCTGAGAAATCCCCCCCGAGACGTCCGTCTCGAGCTCGCGGGACCCCGATCACGGAGCGGGTGTGGGCACCTCGCACCGGGCTGCCTCAGATCCGGCGCGTTCGAGCCCAGCGCGCATGTCGGCGATCTGGGACGAGCAGTACTGCTGGTGGCGCTGGAGGAAGCCGGGCTCGCACCCGTCGGCCCACGGCTCACTCCGCAGTCCACGCCGCGGCCCGGATCGGTCTGCACGCCGGCATCGTCGCGTGACCCGCTCCACGTCCGCGGCCCGTGATGGGTCGTCGCCCGCGAGCCGCACGAAGCGACGCAGCGCCGTGATCGACGCCAAGGAGTCTTCGACATTCGCGCAGGGGTGGGCGAGCGTCATCTGGCCGTAGGTGAGGTACGCGTCTGGGCGATTCGGCTCGGCCCGCATCGCGCGCTCCAAGAGTTGGCGTGGTCCGTCCCAGCACTCGGGAAGAAGCGCTGCGCCGAGTCCCACCATGGCGTCGTAGTCGTCGGGCGAGACGCCGAGCGCGCTGCGAAACGCATCGGCGGCTTCCGGACGTCGTCGCTGCGAGAGGAGAAAATGCCCGAGGTTGTCCCAGTGCGCGGCGTTCGGAGACACCGCGACCGCGCTCCGGAAGTGCCGCTCGGCCGCATGCTGTTCACCACGCGCGGCCGCGGCCCGTGCGCACGCGTCGTGGAGCCACGCATCTCCGAGCGCGACCGCCCTTGCGCAGGTCGGCTCCGCCAGCGCGGGCTGCTCCATCAGGAGCCAGCGCTCCACCTGCTCGATCAGCGCGGCCGTGTCGTCTGGGTCTTCGGCGACTCGTCGCGCGATGGCGCGCGCTGCCGAGTCGAGAAGGCCATCGTCGCGACGCCCGGCGCGCGCGATCCAAAGATCGAGGTCACGGCAGGCGGGAGCGCCCTCCGCGAACGCGACCGCCTCCCTGAGGGACACCTCGCGCGCACGACGATCCGCGATCGAGACGCTGAGCGCGCAGCCACGGGTGCCGTTCGCCCAGAGTTGTTCGTACACACGAAGCGCAACCGCGCCCCGACCGCATCGCGCCGCCGCGTCCGCTCCCTCGACCGTCGTTGGCGTCTCTCCGTCGAGCCGAGAACGGCAGGCGTTGGTGCACGCCTCGACGCACTCGCTCCATGCCACAGGCCGACTCTCTGCAGCCGTTGGCCGGCGCGTGTCCGGACGAGGACCGGACGGCCCTGCGCACGCGATGCACGTCAGCAGGAACACGGAAGACGCGAGGGCGAGCGGCGATGCCTTCGTGGCCATCCGAGCTGCCGTCGTTGTCAATCGGGTTGGACCTTTCATAGGGTGGTCGAACCCAGGAACGGGTGCGCCACGAACGCGCTTCGACTGAAGTCGAGATGGTCCTCGGTGTCGTCGTCGCCTTCCTCGTAGAGGAACTCGGCGCCCCGGATTCGGCTAGGGAGTTGGTACGTCTGTTCGAGGGTCGTTCGGAGCTGCTCGAGCCGGGACACCGATGGCCGGCCGGAGATCTCGGCTCGCACCCGGAGGTGCGGAGCGGACCCCGCGAAGTACCGCGCATCGAGCGCGAGCAGCCAGCCGCGAAGCCGACGCAGCGGAGGGGCGAAGGAGAGGGCGAACAGCGGGTTGCTGTCATTGGAGCCGGCGAAGTTGGTGTGCACCCCATCGGCGGGAACACGAGCCGACAGCCGCTCGGACTGCTCGAACCTCAGGGGTTCGCCGTCGATGTGCCAGATCCAGGGGACTTGGAACTCGACCACGTGCGTCGGAAGCACGGCTGCGAGCGCGTCCGACCACCCCTCGGCCTGCGCCGTCCGCGCGAACGCCTGGCGCTCCGGCTGTTCGGCGGACGCAAACCAGCGGCGGAGACCGGTTTCTGCCCGACGGCGCAGGCTCGCTCGGTCGTGTGTGCCTCCGGCCTCACCGAAGCCATGCACGAGTCGGTCGACCAGTTCTCGTCGCGCCAGGCGCCGAACGTCCGGGGCGGACCGCGGGTCCGTGAGCGCGTCCCGGCAACCCTCGAGTGCCCGGCGGATGTCACGGAGCGCCGGATCGAGCGACTCGCGATAGAACACCCGAAGCCACTCACCGTCTGAATACAGGCGCTCCATGTCCGCCATGTCCAGCAGCCGGAGCGCTGGCGAGCCCGCTTCCAGCTTGGCGAGGTAGGGCAATGCAAGGCCGCCGAGCGCGACGGTGTCGCCTGTCATGATCAACTGCTCCGCGCCGATGCACCACCCCACCTCGCGTGCCAACGCAAGAGCGGCGTCACCGACGCGCCGGGACGCCGGCTCATGCGAATGCAGGTACACCCCGAAGCGGGGGCCGAGCGAGTACCTCAGCTCCGCGACATTCTCGTTCAGCACGTTTCGATCGAGACGGCTCTCCAACGGCCGACGAAGGTGCCGCGGCACATTCATCTCGTCCGCCAGGGCTTGGTAGCGGAGAGTCACGGCCGGGTCGGCCTGCAGCCGCTTTCTGAGCGTATGCAGTGTGCTTGCCCGGGGGCAGTCGTAGACGGCGTAGAGGTCGGTGCCCATGTTCAGTCATCCTGACACGCCGCCCCCGCCGCGCTGCTGCGCTTACAAAGCCTCACGAGGCCTCACGCCTCGTGAAGACCGAACCGGCTACATCGGAACCATGACGGCAACCCGAGGAACGATCACAGAGCTCCTGACGTCCGCAGCCGTGGTGCTCATGGCTGCCGTCTCCACCCCCGCGGAAGTGAGCGCCCAGCAAGCGCGGTGCATGTCGTCGACGGCGCTCCCCGCCCAGGCGGACTTCCTGTGTGCACTCGGGGAGACCTCGTTCGCGACCGGGGACTTCGAATGGGCAGCGGAGCTACTCGAACAAGCGCTGCGCATTCAAGACGACCCGGTCGTGCGGGAGCGAGCGGCACTGGCCAGGAGCTACGCGGGGCGCTCGGAGCCAGTGCGCCGCGCCCGCGCGACTCAGGCTCCGGTACCCCTGAGCTCAGTGTCGCTTTCCGTCTCCCTCACCGAGGGGCCGCCGCCCGCCCAGACCGCGCCTGACGACCCGCTGGCTTCGGTCGTGTGGGTGCTGCTCGGGGTGACGGCGGCGCTCGCCGCGGCCTTGGGTGCGGTGGCGATTGCAGTGAGTGACGAATAGCGGGGACGCGCGGTGAGCGAGGATCGGCCCCGTCCCACGTGCTCGGTTCGGCACACTGAGCGATCCGGTTCGGGCCTCGAAGCCCATTTCAGGGGTCGTCGAAGACCACTTGTCTGGGTGGAAATACCGCGTCTTCGGCTTCGCCGACGCCCAACTGACCGTGCGCGTTGTTGCCCCAACAGTAGAGCGCGCCGGCCGCTCCTACTCGGCCTTCGTCCGCTCCCGACCCGAGCAGCAGGCAGCCAAAGTCGTTCGAGATCCTCACCTTGGTGACGCCAGCGAACTGGGGGAACGGGATGTAGGCGCGCTCGCGACACGCTCCGCCGCGCACGTCGTTGCCCCAACACACCATTGCCCCATCCGGCTGGTGGGTCGCGCAGGCGGCCGAGTCCGCCACGGTGATGCTCCGGCCCGTCCCAGCCAGGGCTCCGGGAACACGCGTCGGGCTCAAACCATACGGACCGCAGTCCCAATCGCCCCAGCAATAGAGACGAGGTACGCCGTCCTCCCCTTCGAAGGTCGCGCACCCGACATCATCGCCGAACGCGACGCCGAGTGAAGTGTTGAACCTCTCCGAAACGAAGGTCGTTTCCATTGGATTGATCACCACCTGAGAGCTGCTTCCCGTGGCCAACCCGTTTCCGATGTAGACGGGCTCACCCTCGGCCACCCCCCAACAGCTCAGCTCCCCGTCGACGAGCTCGGCGCAGGTTTCGTGAATGCCTCGCGCGATGCTGAGGCGACCCACGTCAGCGGCGTTCGGGCCGATCCCGTCGACCATCTCTGTGCTCTCGGGCAGCGACGCGCACTCGTCCCCGTCGCAGAAGGGGGCGTGCACTGCCGAGGCGCCTCCAGGTCCGCCGCCCCATCCCCAGAGCGACGCTGTTCCGGCGAGGAAGTTCTGGGAGTTCGGCACGCCGAGGGAGAGCCCAATGCCGTTACGGCTCGCAGAACCGCCGTACCCAATCACGCGTTCGCCATCCGGTGTTCGTATCGGGCCGGCCGCGTCGCCGCTGGGGTCCAACCCCACGATCGAGACGTGGTCCTGACCAAACGGTCCCATGGACAGGGCGCGGCGAAAGTAGCTGGTTCGGTCGTCGAGGTGGGCGACTCTGCGGCCAGTGACGAGATTGAACGGCAAGATCGAAGGGGCAGCCACGATGGGCTCGGTTTCAGGTTGCCCAGACTGTCCCGATTCGTTCGCACCCCAGCACCAGAATGTTTCATCCGAGAGCTGAGCACACACATGCCGAGGTCCGATCTCGAAGTCCACCACGGTTCGGCTGCACGCGAAGTCCTGGCAGGTTCCGGAGCCGCAGCTGACCCCGCAACCGCCGCAGTTGGGCTGCGAACCGAGGTCACTCAGCCCGCCGATTCCGCCCCGGGTCTCGCAGCCGGGTTCGGTGGGACTGCAGTCCAGACGGCTCGTGGGGCATTCTAAGAAGCAGCCTTGGCGCTCACAGACCGCCGTGGCCCCGAGATCGCAGGGCTCGCACCGGTCTCCACACGACAGCAGCGAGTTGTCGTCGAGGCACACTTCCACGTCGATACCGTCCTGGTCGACCTCGCACACGTGGGCCTGATCGTCGCACCGCACGATGCACTCACCTGCTTCGCAGCTCACCGACCCCAAGGGGCCGGGGTCAGGGCAGGCCTGGCAGCCGCCGCAGTGGTCGGCGTCCGACTGGATGTCGACGCAGCTGGTTCCACAGAGGACATCATTGCCCATGCAGCCATCGATGCAGACGTAGCTGCCGCTCTGTTCGTCGCATTGGGGTGCAGTCGCGGGGCAGGGCGAGCCGCACGTCCCGCACTGTTCGCCGGTGGTCACGTCGCCTTCGCACCCGTCTTGGACGAAGGAGTTGCAGTCCGCCCGTCTGGTTGGACAGTCGAGCGCGCACCTGCCTGCGACGCAGTTGGGCTCCCCGGGCCCCGTGTCGGGTGAAGGGCATCGGTTGAAGCACGACCCGCAGTGGAGTGGGTCGTTTGCGAAGTCGAACCCATCGTCTGCCGGTCCGTTCTGGTCGTCATCTCTGTCGTTGCAGAGCTCGGTTCCGCCGCTCGGGAGGCCGGCTACGAACGGCGGAAGGGTGTCGGCTGCACTCTCTTGCGCCTCGCAGCGCCCCAGTCGCCCGTTGGAGACGCAGGTCTCTCCGTCCGCGCAAGAGACGGACACGCAGGTCTGCGAAAGCGTCATGCGGAGGGTGAGGCTCTCCCCGATGAGGAACCGAGTGGACCGCGACTGCGCCACGAGCGCGAGACCGCTCGCGTCCAGTCCGGTCACGGTGACCCGAAGAGGGGAATCGGGCGCGCCCTCCGGCACGTAAGTGAGCGTCAACGGAAACGTCGGAGCGTCGGCCCCAATGAGCAGCACCTCGGTCGTTTCGATGTCGGCCGTGGCCTGCGCCTCGAAGCGAACCTGCGCGAGTTCGGCAGGGACCGGATAGTCGGTCTCGACGACCACGACGATCTGCGTGAGTTCGGCCGTGCTGCAGCTGAGGGCGGCGAGTACGATGAGCGCCGCGAGAGAAGGATGGCGCGCCCGGATGAAAAAATCCACGGATCACGGTACCAAACCCGGGTGCGTGAGCCGAGAGGAGCCGCGGCTTCGCCGAGGCTGCCGACTCGCCCCGGCGGTCACAGAGACGCCGCGTCACCCGCGCGTTCGGTCATGGTGTGCGCAGCGTCTCGAGCATGCCGGCGGCCACCGCGGCGGAGGCCTCATCGGAGCAACCCGAGCAACCCGAGCAACCCGTCCCGGGTACGTGATCCGGCAGCAACCCGTCCCGGCAGCCCCCGTCCCGGGTACGTGATCCGGAGACTCGGCCGACTTGGCCGCGGTTGGGGTGAAAGACGCCGGAGTGGGGCCCGCCCACTGGGTCGACCCCGTCCACCCCGCTGCGAAAGCGCCAGAACAGCGCCCAACCGCCCCCCTCGGCGCTCGAACACCCCCTCCAGACGCACCGATGCGACGCCACCCGCAGGCGACGTCGCTCTTGCCGGCGCTGAAGTTGGCTTACGTGTCGAACGCGGCCATGGCGGCGCCGTGGTGGACCCGCATCCAGTAGGTCCCCGCGGGGAACACGACCTCTCGGTCGCCGCCGCACCATCGAGCCAACGCAGAGGCGTAGTCGCTCAAGAACACAGCCCGCCTGGCGAGCGCGTTCATCCTCGCTTCAGTCTGTCCGCGGCCGGCCTTCACGTGCGGGTTCAGGGACCCGAGGTCCCTCCAGCTGGTGGCCTCGGCGTAGGGGCTCACGTTTCGCGCCGCCACGGGACCGAGCACGCGCCAGCCTTCGGCCTTTACGGCTCCGCGGGCCTTCTCCAGCTGATGCTCCAGCTCGGCCTGGACGAGGGCTCGCGCGGTCTCCAGTCCGAGCTCCAGCAAGCAGGCGGGCAGCACCAGCTTCAGCGTTGCGTGCGCCAGCCACTTCTTGGGACGAAAGAAGAAGGCCGGTCTTGTGGCCTCGAGCATCCTCTGCCCCAAGTCCTCCACGCTCGCGGTCAGTCCCGGCCAGTGAGCCGGATCCGTCACCAGGCCGGCTGCGACGGGGTTGGCGATGGCGTAGGCGATGGACTCGACGACGGCCTCCCGCGTGACGAGCGCAACGACGCTCAATCCGCCGGGCTCCCAGACGACTCCACGCACGAACCGGCGCATCACCTTGACGGACTTCGACAGGCAGACGTTGAGGCCGTGGGCGAACTTGCTCACACGCCCGTGCGGGTCCGTGACGACCAGGTGGTAGTGCGTGGACATGACGACGGCGACGTGGACCTGGATCTCGAAGCGGGCCGCCATCACGCACAGCAGCCACGTGAAGAGCTGCGTCAGCATCGCGTCGGGGCGGAGCAGGAAGCGACGGCCCTCGACGCGACGCGTGATGGCGTAGGTCGCTCCCGGCTCGATGAAACGTGACTGGGTCACGCATGGGCACGGAGCAGGATCGACGCCAGAGGGGCGGTCAATGATCTCAGCAGCTTACGGCGCCCGATCGGCGAAGTGGCGGGCGGGACGCCGCC
>JBGCFC010000145.1:0-26355 GCA_045106715.1 Sandaracinaceae bacterium | reverse complement strand
GAATCTCACGGCCACGCCACCCCTCGGGTCGGCGTGGCCGTCGTGCGTTTGGGGGGCGTGGTCGTTCGACGCTCAAGAGCCTAGGCTCTCGGCATGCGTCTCCGTGCCGTGTCCCTCGCGCTCACTCTGCTCGCCGCGTGCGACGGCACGCCTGAACCTCTCGACGCGGGCCCCGACGCGTCGGCGGACGCGGGCCCCGTGACCTGGCCGGCCGCCGAAGTCCCTGCGGAGACGGAGCCTGAGCCCGGGATCCTCCGCGCGCTGCTGACGGTCGACGGATTTGCTCCCCCGGCCAACCCCAGCACGTCCGACTCCACGCCGGCGGAGTTCAACCGCACGCAGGTGGTGCGCTTCTATGGGGCCGAGGAGCCGGACGTGCGCGCGGTGATCGTCGCGATGCCGGGCATCTTCGGTGGGGCCGGCACGTTCGAACAGCTCGCGCGGCACCTCGTCCGCATCAGCCTCGCCGCTGGAGAGCCGGTGGAGGTCTGGGCCATCGACCGACGTAGCAACCTGCTCGAGGACCTGCGCGGGGTGGACGCGGCCGAGGCGATGGAGAACGCCGATGTCGCACGCGGCTACTACTTCCGCGGGGAGACCGTGGGCGGCGAGGCGTTCGCCGGATACCGGCCGCAAGCCGACGTGCCTTTCATGAGCGAGTGGGGCGTGGAGACGCACGTCGAAGACCTCCGGGCGGTCATCGAGCGTGTGCCCGAAGCACAACGGCAGGCGCACGTCGTGCTCATGGGACACAGCCTCGGTGCGTCGCTGACCGAGACGTTCGCGGCCTGGCGGTTTCCAGACGGAGTACGCGGCGCCGAGTTGCTCGCGGGCATCGTGCTGATCGATGGCGCCGCGCGTACGGAGGCCATCGACGAGACCCAGTTCATGGAAGGGGAGAGCGGCATCATGGGGACGCCGGGCGTCGACACCATCCGGAGCGGGACCCGCTACCTCGCGATCCCGCTGCTCGGCTTGGACGTCTACCCCCAGGCCGAGATCACCTCGATGGACGCGCTCTATGCTCCGTCCGAGGTGGTCGACGACCGAGACCGGGACATGTTCCTGTCGACGCTCATGTCGCTGTCGGTTCGCGCCG
Organism: Sandaracinaceae bacterium; assembly: GCA_045106715.1. Lineage (GTDB taxonomy): Bacteria > Myxococcota_A > Polyangia > Polyangiales > Sandaracinaceae. The sequence goes on along the minus strand of JBGCFC010000145.1, from coordinate 25,256 downwards.
TTCCGCCGATGACCAACCAGGCCGCGTTCGGCTGGGCCTTCGACGACGCCTCCAACGGGCTCAGCTTCGCGGCGGTCTCGCTGGGGGAGCCGACGGGCGGCCCGGTGGAGAGCTACGACAGCCTGTTTGGTGCGACGCTTCAGCGGCCCTCCGATCCCGACGCCACCTACGACTGGGTCGACGCGCCGGACACGTCGCCGGCCGAGGAGACGCCGCTCGCGAACCTCGCGCATTCGTGGATCGACGGGCGCACCAACTTCGCCGAGTGGTACTTCCCGGCCCGCCTCAGCCTGGACCTCTCCGCGGTGGGCGGACTGGCCGTTCCCGAGGACGGCTGGCAGGCCGATGCCGGGCTCCGTGCTTTCGATGGCGCGCTTGTGGACGCGCCCGTCCTTGCGGTCGCGGCGGCGCTGGCTCCACCCGAACGCTACGACGCCATGCGGGACCGCATCGCGGCGGTCGGTGAGGGACGGCCCAACGCCGGAGCCACGCGCGACACCGAGGCGGGCTTTCGTGTCGTCGATGCCACCGACCAGACGCACCTCGATCCCCTGACCGGGAGCGCCTCGGGAGACGGCTCGGTGCCGGCGGCGATCCTCGAGTTCACGATGGCAAACGTGCAGGCCGGCACGGTCGCGTCGCCTCTTTAGGAGGCGTCTTACGCGAACAGGCCCACCCGCTCCCGGGGCCCGCCGAGGGCCTGCGCCGGGAGCCCGAGGTGCGCGGTCGCGATCTCGGCGAGCACGTCGCGGTAGTCGATCGTCACACGCAGATCACGCCCCGCCTCGAGGTCCGAAGCGCCGTAGGCGGGTGCGCCGAGGACGCGTCGCTCGGTGCGCGTGCCCAGCACGAACATGGCCGACCCCCAGCCGTGGTCGGTGCCCGCCGTTCCGTTGGGCGCCGCGGTTCGACCGAACTCGGTGAGGGTGGCGAGCACGACGCGCTCACGGTGGCGGCCGAGGCTCTGCCAGAATGCCGAGAGCGCGGTGCCGAGTTCCCGGGTGCGCTGGCCGAGCATGCCGCGCTGATTTCGGTGGGTGTCCCAGGAGCCGTGGTCGACGTTCACGAGCTGCACGGTGTCGTCGCCGCGGATGAGGGACGACACAGTGCGGAGCGCGCGGGAGAGCGGGTCGTTTCCGAAGCCCGACTCACGGTCGGCGGCGGCGGCGAGCGCGCGGAAATGGGCGAGCGTCTCGAGGCCCCTCCGCCCGGTGTCTCGGATGTCGCGTTGGGCCCCGTCATCGCGCCCCTCCGCATAGAGCTGTCGGAAGAGCGCCTCCGCGTCACGACCGCCCCGTACGCGCCGCCGGTCGGTGTACGTCACCGCGTCCGCGCGGGCGAGGGAGTGAGGCAGCGCGGTGCCGATGGCCACGGCCGCTGTGGGCGAGCGATCGGGAAGCCCCGCCGCGACGCGCGTGAGCCAGCCGTCCTCGCGCAACTCACTCGCGCGCGCGCCGAACCGCTCCATGACGAGCTGCGCGTCGAAGTGGCTTCGAAGCGGCCGAGGAAGGCCGGTTCCGACGAGCGCGGTGAGTGAGTCACGATGAGTCAGCAGCGGTGTGAGGTTGGGATGCAGGGCATAGGCCCCCTCGAGGAGCACCGAACGCGTGTTCTCGGGAGCTGAGGCGTCCGGAGGCACGAGGCCGAGCGACGGACGCAGACGCTGGTAGTCCCGGTCGGCGGGGCGCGCGACGACACCCAGGGAGTCCATCGCTCCGCGCAGGAACACGGTCACCAGGACCGGGCGGCCGGGTCGAACGGGCGCCTGCGCGCGCGCGCCGATCTGCGCGAACGGGAGTGAGCCCACCGTGATGGCGGCGGTGCGAAGGAACTGACGTCGGGAAGTCGGCATCGCGCTATCGCTCCATGAACTCGGGAGAGGCCAGGGCGATCGCCAAGCGGTCGCGGCGCGTGGCCTCGTCGTTGGCGTCGAGCTCCATGAGCGTGGCGCGGGTCGTGTGGCTGAGCGGACCGAGCAGGGCCTCGGCCCACGCGACCAGCGTCGCCTGGTCCGCCACGGGAGGTGCGGCGAGGTCGAGGTCGAAGGACACGCCGAGAGTGCCGTGCGTCAGGCTCCACGCCACCTGCATGCGCTCCACCATCGCGCCCGAGCTGCGCCAGACAGCGCCCTCGAACGCGTAGCCGGTGGGCAGCGGCTGCTGATACGGAAGCATGCGGAGGCGGGTCAGCGCCTGGCGAAGCGGGCGTGGGTTGGTGACGTGCCCACCGACCGCGCGGGCCGCGCTCACGACGAAGTCAAAGGGCGTCTTGAACCCCGGAGTGCGATCGGCGCGCACCTCGGTGAGCAGCGCGCGGTGCATCGCGGCGAGGTCCGCGCGCGTGCCGAGGCTCTCAGCCAGGCGGTCGCGGGCCGCCGCGTCTTCGTCCTCGCCGAGGAACCGGAGCGCGATCCGAGACGCGAGCCGCTGGCGCGTGCGCGGGTCGGTGGCCAGCCGGGTGAGCAGCCGCGTCCCCTCCGCTTCGCCCCCGGTGTAGCGCTCACCGAGGATCACCCGAGGGGCGTCGTCGTGCTGGCGCTCTCGGAACAGAAACCTTCGGTCCCCTTCCCGGCCCTCGCCCTCTCGCGGCGCCGCGCTGAGGTTCCATCCGGTGAGCAGCCGCGCGGTCGCTTCGACGTCGTCCTGGGTGTACCCCGCGTCGACCCCGAGCGTGTGCAGCTCGAGCAGCTCGCGGGCGTAGTTCTCGTTCAACCCGCGGTTCGCCCTCGCGCCTCGCGCGTCCGGGCGTGGAGCGACGCTGTTCGCGTTGTCGAGGTAGAGCAGCATCGCGGGGTGCCGCGCGCTGCCGAGCACCATGCGATCGTAGGTCCCGTCGAGGTTCGCGGCGATGACGGACCGTTCGTAGTCGGGCAGGAAGTACGGGATGCCGCGCTTGCCGACGAACACGTTGAGGTGGTTGAAGTAGAGGTCGACCAGGAGGTCGTGGAGGCGCCCCTCGCCCTCGATCGCGCGGACGATGGCGAACTCTTGCAGGCGTCGCGCGAGGTCACGGTCGTCGCCCACGGTGTCGCTCGCCGCCTCCATCATGGCGGCTTGCCGGGGCGGGGTTCGCGGGTAGCGCGTGGCGAGCCCGACCGGGGTGCCGAAGACGTCGAAGCGTGTGCGTATGTCGTCCGGAAGCGGCGCGGGCGTCAGCTGCACGCGGAGGAACGCCTCGGGGTCGGCCGCGACACGGTCGAGCTCCCCGGGACGTGCGCCCCACGTGAGGCGACGAACCAGACGTCGCGCGTGCTCCCGTGCATCCGGCTCGGAGGGCTCGCTCGTGGGGGTCGTCGGCGTGACCGGGGCAGGGTCCGGCGCGGGCCGCGGCGTGGGGGAGCCGCACGCGATGAGCGCCAGGAGCAACCCAGCCGAGACGAGGGAGCGCACCCTCATCCGCGGGGCCACGGGATGAGCCGCGAGACGCTCTTCATGTGGTCTTCGTAGCCAGGGCGCCGTCGTTTCATGCGCTCGTCGATCATCGGGATGCTGATGAAGAAGAAGAGGCTGGTGATCGCAAGCGGCCCGAACACCACCCAGTACGCGGACGGGTCCGACCCCAGCCCCATGATCGCGAGGCCCCACCAGAACGTCACCTCGCCGAAGTAGTTCGGGTGCCGGCTGTGTTTCCAGAGCCCGGTCTGAAGCCAGGAGCCCCCGGGCGGAGAGCTGGCGCGGTACTTCCGCAGCTGCTCGTCCGCGACACCCTCATAGCCGATGCCGAGCAGCGTGACGGCGGCGCCGACGACGTGCAGCGGCCCGAGTGAGGCCGGCTTCGTCGCGAGCACGTAGAGCGCAGCGCTGCCCGCGAAGGTGAGCACCGTGGGGAAGAAGTGGATCCCGAAGAAGCTGACCAGCCAGTACAGCTTGCCGTGTTTCTTCTGTAGCTCTCCGTAGCGCCAGTCCTCGTGGCTGAGGTCCGGCCAACCGCGGTAGAAGTTGAACGTCAGCCGGACCGCCCACAGCAGAACCAGCGCCAGCGCGATTCCGCTCGCCGGGCCGAGCGTGCCGAACGTCAGCCAGTAGGCGAAGAGGGCGGGCGGCGCCGCGCTCCAGTAGGGGTCGTAGAAGCTGGAGTTCGAGAACCCCACGCTGAAGCCGAAGATGACAAACGTGGCGACGACGTCGGCGAGGGCGGCGTCCCAGAGCGGGTCGGACAGAGGGCTCAGGTGCGCGGTGGCCCAGGCCGCGGCAAGCGCCACGACGTAGGCCAGCGCGCTCATGAGATAGGCTCGTACTCGCGGCGACATGAAGGCAGCGAGCATAGGCTCGGGGGCCGCAGGCGTCGAACTCGTCCGCCTCCCGCCTCGTTGCGGAACCCCCTGAGTGAGGTGATCCTGACGGCACCATGAACGAGCGACTCGCCGCCCTCTTAGACGAAGCCCGCGCCGCCTCCGGCCCCGTCGTGTTCCTGACGGGGGCGGGCATCAGCGCCGAGAGCGGCATCCCCACGTTTCGCGGCGAGGAGGGCTATTGGACGGTCGGCTCGACGCACTACCGGCCGATGGAGCTCGCCACCCAGGCCGCGTTCCGGCGCATGCCCGAGGACGTCTGGAGCTGGTACCTCTACCGGCGGAGCGTGTGTCGCGCAGCGGAGCCGAACTTCGCCCACACCGCGCTCGTGCGGCTCGAGGAGGCGCTGAAGGCGCGTTTCCTGCTCGTGACCCAGAACGTCGATGGACTGCATCTGCGGGCCGGCAACTCGCTGGAACGCACCTACGAGATCCACGGCAACATCGACTACCTCCGCTGCGGTGGCGCGCCGCGACCCATCCCGCACGAGGTGAACGAGGCGTGGAGCAAGGAGACCCGCTTCGACGATGCCACGCGGGCGCTGCTCTCGTGTTGCGAAGGGGGCACGCTCTCGCGTCCGCACGTGCTCTGGTTCGACGAGTACTACGACGAGGCGCTCTTTCGGTTCGAGAGCTCGCTCGAGGCGGCGATGCGGGCCTCGCTGCTCGTGGTCGTCGGAACCAGCGGCAGCACCAACCTCCCCATGCAGATGGGGGCGATCGTCGCGCGCCGCGGCGCGCCGATGGTGGTCGTCAACCGGGACCCGAGCCCCTTCAGCGCGTTCGCCGAGCAGAACAGCCAGGGGGTGTTCCTCCAGGGCACTGCGGGCGAGCACGTTCCGGCGATCGTCGACACGTTGCTGCTCGGTTAGGGGTTCCGAAGCTCGACCCTCGGCCCGTCCCTCCGAAGACGCCGCGCCGCCTCGAGCCGAAGCCGTTCGCCGGGGTCTGATACCGTGCACCGGTGTCGCGCGCCGTCGCCGTTCGCCGTTTGTCGATCGTCTCCTCGGTGGCGCTCGCCGTCGCGCTGCAGGCGCGACCGGCCTCGGCGAACCAGATCTTCCCCACCGCGTGTGACGGCTTCAGCCCGACCGACCGATTCGAGCCGTCCGATACGGTCTGTGTCGCCGGTGACGTCGATTCGACCTGTCCCAGCGGACCGATTTCGCTCCCCGGACGAGCGCTGCGATGGCGTGTTGGGCGGCGAGGACGTGCGAGAGGTGGCGTCGTTTCTGGTCGCCGGCGCCTCGTGCCCAGACCTCGACGCCGGAACGCCGGACGGCGGGTTGGACGCTGGCATGTTGGACGGTGGCTTGCCGGACGGTGGCTTGCCGGACGGTGGCTTGCCGGACGGTGGCTTGCCGGACGGTGGCTTGCCGGACGGTGGTGAATTGGACGGGGGTGCGTCGGACGGTGGTCCATCCGACGGTGGTGGGTCCGACGCTGGCGTGCCGGACGCCGGAGGATCTGACGCGGGCACCCGGGACGGCGGCTCGTTGGACGGCGGCGTCTCGGACGCCGGCGGTGCTTCTGATAGCGGGCCGAGTCGAGGCGTGGGCGCCGGTGAGGGCGGCATGGACGGTGGGTGTGGATGCCGCGCCGTGGGCGGCGCGCGCAAGGATGGCCGGTGGCTCGTGATACCGATGCTCGTTCTGCTCCGCCGACGTCGTGGCGCGCGCCGGTCGTGAGCCTCGTGAGGGCCGCCACGCCGGGTGATGGAACGACCGCGTTGTCACGCCGGACGCGGCTGTCGCACTCTCGGTTCATGCGACATGCGCTGTCGACGCTGCTGAGCCTATTGATCGTCTGCCTCGCCGGGTGCGGCGACGAGGAGGGGGCAGCAACGCCGGATCTTCCTCCGGAGCCGAGCTCCGCGCCGTCGGTCGACGACACGGCGGAAGGGACCGAGGCGTCGGACACAGTGGACGATTCGCCTCCCGAGCCCGCACGCCCAGAACCGCCCGTGCCGCCGCCGCCCCCCACCGAGGCGGAGATCACGGAGGCGCGTACGACCTGCAATGACGAGTGGGCGCGTTTCGTCGGTGGGCCCCGCGAAGGCGACGCATCTCCGCCAGAGGAGGAGATCGACCTCGCGCTCGCCGTCCTGCGACGCGCTGAAGCGCCCGCCGTCCGACGGTGCTCGGAGCGTGTCTCTACAACCGCGGACGCATCGCCGAGGAGCGGCTCGAGATCGAAGATGCCCGGACGTTCTACGACCAGTCCCTCGAAGCGCGGCCCAACGCCACCGTGCGCCGCCGACGCGGGGCGCTCGGTACGCGGGACAGCTACACCGAAGAAGCACGCCACCCAGGGATCCTCGGCATGCTCCGGCGTGACGACGACAACCCTTGCCTGGGGGAACGATGCCGCATGGAGGTGCTCGCCGCGTCCCGCTCCGGTGCGCGCCGGCTCCTGCGCACCGCGGTCGTCGCGGTGTATCCGCGAGATGAAGGCGAAGGGGAGGGCGTCCCCACGATCTACGCGACTTGGGGCGGCCCGACGGGGACCTACCATTGGGGAGCCATGCTCTATCGGCCCACGCGCGAGATGACGCTCAGCATCGACGGGTGGAGCGTCACGGCGGCCACCCGTCCGCTCCGCTGGGGCGAGCCCTGGCACCTCGTGGTGCGACACGTCGAGGATTGGGTCGAGCGCAGCTACGGCGGCGAGACCGCCCGCAGCAATGGCTTCATCTACGTATGTGAGCTCGACGAGAGCGATACGCGGTGCGTGCGCATCGTCGAGCGCCTCACTTGCCACGGCGGTCCGGACGACCCCGACGACACCGAGGCCTACCCAAGCTGCGACACCGACGAGCGAAACCGCATCACCTTCGACGAGGGGGGCGTGCAGATCACGGGCGAGGCGCGCGGCGGATACGCGCGCGCGAATCTCCGAGACCTCGAGCCGGGACGCTATCGGTGGGAGGAGCTGTTCCCCGAACCCGCCGCGCCGGAGGCGTCTGACGACGAAGGGGCCGCCGAAGACACGGAGGCGGCCGAGCCGACGGCACCCGCCGCGGAGTGAACGTCGGACGAGGGAGTGGCCCTCAGAGCCAGCCCTCTTCGCGGTACCAATCGATGGCGCGCTTCACACCCTCTTCGATCTGCACCTGGGGGACAAAACCGAGGTCGGCTTGCGCGGCATCGCTCCGGCACGTCCAGGCGTCCTGGGCGCCCATCTTGGCCTTCTGTCGGTTGAACAGGCGCGGCTTCTTGTCGAACTTGGTGGCCAGCTCTCCGCCGAACGCCGCGATGCTCACGAGCGCTTCCGGCAGGTTGAGCGTGCGCACGCGCTTGCCGCTCGCCTCGACGATGGCGGCCTGGAACTGACCCCAGGTGACGGGCCTTCCGTCGTCCAGGAAGTAGCCCTTGCCGAGGCTCTGGTCGGAGGTCGCGGCGGCGAGGATCGCGGCCACGCAGTCGTCGACGTACACAGCGGAAAACCAGCGGTCGCGGTTGCCAAAGAAGACGTTCCGGCCGCTCTCCACCTCGCGGAAGAGGTTGAAGTAGTCGCCGTCGCCCGGCCCGTACACGCCGCTCGGCCGGAGGATCGTCCATGGGATGCGGTCGCCCATCGCTTCGAGCAGCTGCTCGGCCTCCAACTTGGACTTGCCGTAGAACTCGATGGGCCGGCGGGTGTCGGTCTCCTCCAGCGGACGCGCCGGGGTCGAGGGGCCGTACGCGGCGAGCGAGCTCACCATCACGAAGCGAGCGAGCTCCGGGTGCGCTTCGGCGAGGGCGAGCAACAAGTTGCGCGTCGGCATGACGTTGGCGCGCTGAAAGTCCTCGTACGTGACGCCCTTGGTCGCCCCGGCCACGTGGAACACCCAGTCCGGCTTCTCTTCGCCCATGAGCGCCGTGAGCCCGTCGACGTCCGCGTAGTCCGCGACGACGGAGCGCCCCTCCTTCGGTTCGGGGGAGCTCTTTCGCCGGATCGCCAGCACGTCCACGCCGGCGCCGAGCAGCGCGCGTCGAAGGTTGCTGCCGATGAAGCCGCTCGCCCCCGTGATGAGGGCCTTCTTGCCGCTGAGCTTGTCGTCGATGACCGTCACGCTCGGGGTTTGGCGAGAACGCCGCGTGTTGGCAAGTGGTCGGCCTGCTACCGGCTCTCGAGCGCAGCGTATTCGGGGATCCAGTAGCGCGCGGACAGGCCTTGCATCACGCCGGCGAGCACGCCTTGTACGGCCCCGTCCCAGCGGGCCCAGCGCTCCACGAATGCGTTCGCGCGGTCGCGATCGCCCGATCGCTGGATGGCGAGCACCTCGGTGAGCATGCCCTCGACGGCTGCCGGGTACGCCTCGTAGTCGATCGCGAGGCTGCGTGTTTCGGGGTCGAACGAGAGCACACCGTGCTCGAGGAACCAGTTCTGCTGCATGAGCTGCATCGTGCGGTACGGGTTCGAGCGCGGTGGGTCGCTGGTGACGAGCGAACGCAAGATGCCGGCCGCGTAGGCCGCCTGCCGTCGGTCTTCGTCCATCACGCCGAGCTCGACGAGGCGCGGCATCAACCAGAGCGAGACCAGGTCGGCCTTCATCTCCTCCATGTGGTTGTGCAGGTTGCCGAGCGCCTCCGTGACGATGCGCCCGTCTTCGGTCGTCTTCGGGCCGAGGTAGTGGCCCACCTCGTGCCAGACGGTGCGGTCGAAGTTGCCACGCGGCCCGAGATCGTCGTCGTGCACCTCGGAGACGGCCGCTCTGAACCGGCGCTGCGCCGCCTCCACGAAGTGGGGGTGGGTCAACACGTTGCGGCGGATGAGGATGGTCCGGCCGTACTTGCGCGTGATGTGCGCTTCGTTCGGAAGGATCGAGGCGGTGTTGCCGCCGCGCGCCTGACCGTAGTCTGCGACGACGTCGTAGATGCCGAGGGGGATCTGGGAGCGCACCTGCTCATAGGGGCCGCCGGGCAGGGCCGACTCAAAGTCCGAGAGCCGGGCCACCGCACGGGCGAGGTCGTCGGAGGCGCCCGGCGAGCGGACGAGCAGCGAGACCGCGTGGAACGCTTTCTGGCTGAGCAGGTGGTCGTCGTACGTTTCGTAGGCGCCGACCTCCGCCTGGAGGTGGTTGAATCGGCCGCTCACCCAAGCTGCGTCACCCGCCTCGTAGTCGTTGCTCAGCAGATCGCGGGCGCGCTGCTCGAGGTAGTCGGCGAGGTCCGTGTCTTCGGCGCGCACGTCCGCGCTCGCCTGGAAGAGGAGCGCCGAGGCGCGGGTGAGTTCGTCGGCGTAGGCGAGCGAGTAGGGCACCGCGTAGAGAGCCCCCGGGTCGGGGCCCGCTTCGAGCCGTTCGGACAGGGCGGGGTGCAGCGCGGCGAGCCAAGGATGCGCCGCGAACGTCGCGCGGTCTTCGGCCAGTGCGGCTTCGGTTCGCCTGCGCACGACGGTCCGGGTGGCGGCGATCTCCGGCTGCTCGGGGTGCGCCTGGAGGTAGGTCTGCAAGGTCTCTGCATCGAGCCCGGCGGGGTAGACGTTGCGTCCCGGCTCGTACGGCGCGACCGGCGCGAAGGGCACCCGCTCGGCCTCGGGGGAGTAGGCGATGGGGCCCTCGAACAGCCGGTAGAGACGCCGCAGAGTCGCGAGCTGCGCCGTCTCTGCATCCGATGCCGGAGAGTAGGTGTCGAGATGATGCGCGACGGCCGGTGCCTCTCGGTGGCGGCTTTCCTCGAAGACTCCGTGGAAGATCGTGCCGACCTCCATCAAGCGGCCCAGCGCGCGCCGCTCGGAAGCGGTGAGGCTCGACGTGTCGGCCTCGACCGCGAAGGTCGTGCTCTGTGCGAGCAACACGTCGGCCTGCTCGGCGGACCAGAACCCCTCGAGCCCTCGAAACGCCGGCGGCGTCTCGGCGACCGGTGGCGTCGTCGGGTGGGTGACGGGCGGGGGACCTCCGCAGGCGAGGCAGAGGGCCACCGGGAACAGGCGGACCAACGGGAGCAGGCGAGCGCGCATGGCGCGGATGCTACGCCGGGTCTGTCGTCTCAGAAAGAGGGGCCTTTGCACGCGACTGCCAGAGCCACGCGGCGCCGATGAGTGTGCCCACGTCGATGAGAGGATGCGCGACGTTCCCCACCGCGCCGACGATCGACTGGGTCATCGAGAAGTCCGCGAGCGCGCCGAGGTCCATCGCCCGCTGAACGACGTACGCCATGGCCGCGCCGGAGCCGAGGTTGAGCACCACGCCGGTCAGCCCGAAGGCGATCAACAGGATCAGGGGGAGCCAAGGAGGGGGCTTCGCAGGCTCGTCGCGCGCCAGGCGGGAGAGCAGCAACACGGCGGTCGCTCCCTTCGCGACGAGCACGAGCAGGCCCGCCGCCACCGTGATGGGAATGACCGCCGAGGGCATCAACGCGCCTCCGCCGACCGACAGAGCGCGGATGAACCCGGTGACTCCCGTCACCGCCAGACCGGCCGCGAGCATCCACGCCGCCCCCCGTAGCGCGTCTCTACTCATCCGCCTCGGCCACCAACACCAACAGATCCCCCGCCGCGACGGTGCCGCCCTTGCCGACGGCGACGCGCTCGACCACGCCTCCGACGGGGGATGCCACCACGGTCTCCATCTTCATGGCGCTGAGCACGACGAGCGCATCGCCCTTGTCGATGGTCTCGCCCTCCGCCACACGGATGTCGACGACGCTGCCCGGCATCGGTGCTCCGATGGAGCCCGGCAGGCCCGTGGCGCGCTCGTTCTCGGCGACGGTGGCGGTGGCCGCCTGGTCTCGAACCTGGACCTGACGAGACTGGCCGTTGAGGTCGAAGAACACCGTCCGGTAGCCGCGCTCGTCGAGGTTGCCGACGGCCTTGAGCACAATGATGAGCGTCTTGCCGCGCTCGATGTCGACGGACAGCTCTTCGCCGATCTCGAGCGGTGCGAGCACGGCGCGGGTGGGCAGGACCGACACGTCGCCAAAACGGGTGCGGTGCTCGCGGTAATCCCGGAACACGTGCGGGTAGAGCGCCGCGCTCATCACGTCGACATCACGGATGGTCACGTTGTCGTGGTCGGCTTCGAGGGTGGACCGGAGCGCGTCGAGGTCCGCGGGTTCCAGGGTGGCGCCGGGGCGACCGTCGATCGGGGCGCGTCCGCGCAAGACCTGCGATCGGAACGGCTCGGGGAACCCGCCGTGGGGCTGGCCGAGACGGCCCTCGAGGAAGTCCACGACGCTCGAAGGGAAGCTCAGCGTCTCCGCTTGCTCGCGCACGTCGTCTTCGGAGAGGTCGTTCTGGACCATGAACTGCGCCAGGTCGCCCACCACCTTGGAGCTCGGCGTCACCTTGACGAGATCTCCGAGCAGTCGATTGGCGGCGGCGTAGCTGCGCTTGATGGACGACCAGCGGTCGCCGAGGCCGAGCGACGACGCTTGGAAGCGGAGGTTGGTGTACTGCCCTCCCGGGATCTCGTGCTCGTAGAGGTCGGGTGCATAGCCCGTCAGACCTGTCTCAAAGGGGGCGTAGAGCCCGCGCGCCTCTTCCCAGTACGCGTTCATGCTGCGCATCGCCTCGGGGTCGATGGACGTGTCTCGTTCGGTCCCGCGCAGCGCGGCGACCACGGCCGCCATCGTGGGTTGCGCGGTGAGGCCCGCCATCGCGGGCAGGGCCAGGTCGACGATGTCCGCGTCGGCCTCGGCGGCGGCGATCATCGAGGCGACGCCGGTGCCCGAGGTGTCGTGGGTGTGCACATGAATCGGCAGGTCGGGGAACGCGCGGCGAAGCGCGGCGACGAGCGTCTTGGCGGCCCGCGGCTTCAGGAGGCCGGCCATGTCCTTGATGTTGAGGATGTGGATCCCCAACTCGTTCAGCGCCCCCGCGAGGTCCACGTAGTACGCGAGCGAGTACTTCGTGCGGGATGGATCGCTGACGTCGCCGGTGTAACAGAGCGAAGCCTCGATGACGCCGCCCGCCTGGCCCACCGCGTCGATGCCCAGCTTCAGGTTCTCAATGTAGTTGAGCGAGTCGAAGATGCGGAAGACGTCGACGCCGTGGTCCTTGGCCATCTTCGTGAACCCGTAGACGACGTTGTCGGGGTAGGAGGTGTAGCCGACCGCGTTGGCCCCACGCATCAGCATCTGGAAGGGGATGTTCGGGACGGCCTCGCGCAGACGGTCGAGCCGGTCCCAGGGGCACTCCCGAAGGAAGCGGAGCGCGACGTCGAAGGTCGCGCCGCCCCACATCTCGAGGCTAAAAAACGAGGCCCCGAGGCGCGCGGTCGCGGGGGCGACTTCGAGCAGGTCGCGTGTCCTCACGCGGGTCATCAACAGAGACTGGTGGGCGTCACGCCAGGTGGTGTCCGTGACGAGCAAGCCGCGATGCTGGCGGATCGCCTGAGCCATCTCCTCGGGGCCGCGCGCCTCCAGCAAGGTGCGCCAACCGCGCGGCGGGGGCTCCGTCCGGTCGACCTCGGGCGCGACCGGCTCGACGTTGCTCGGCGGCGTGCCCGTCATGCCCGGCACGCTCGGCCCGTTGACTGCGACGTCAGCGAGGAACCGAAGCAGCCGCTGCGCGCGGTTCTTGCGCTGCGGGAGGTGGAACAGCTCCGCGGTGTCGTCGACGAACGTGGTGTCGGTGTCGGCAGCCAAGAAGCGCGGGTGCGCCAGGACGTTCTGGAGGAACTGGATGTTCGTCGTCACCCCACGTACGCGGAACTCCGCGAGAGCGCGATGCAGCTTGTCGACCGCGTCGTTGAAGGTCAGCGCGCGCGCCGTGACTTTGACCAGCAGGGAATCATAGTCGGGGCTGATCCGAGCGCCTGCGTAGCCGCTGCCGCCGTCGAGCCGGATGCCCATGCCGGCGCCGGAGCGGAACACCTCGATGCGTCCCGTGTCCGGGCTGAACGCGTTGCTCGGGTCCTCGGTCGTCACGCGGCATTGGATGGCCACGCCGCGGGTGCCGATGGCCGCCTGCGTGAGCCCGAGGTCGGACAGCTTGGCGCCGCCGGCGATGCGGATCTGCGACTTCACCAGGTCGACGCCGGTGACCTCTTCGGTGACGGTGTGCTCGACCTGGATGCGCGGGTTGGCTTCGATGAAATAGTGACGTCCCTCGCGGTCGACGAGGAACTCCACCGTGCCCGCGTTTCGATAGCCGACCGTCTTGGCCAGCTTCACCGCGTCCGCGCAGAGGGCGTCTCGGACCAAGGTCGGTAGACGCTGGGCGGGCGCCATTTCCACGACCTTCTGGTGTCGCCGCTGCACGCTGCAGTCGCGCTCGAAGAGGTGGATGACCTCACCGTCGCCGTCGGCGAGAATCTGCACTTCGATGTGACGCGGGTGCTCCACGAAGCGCTCCAGGAACACCGTGCCGTCGCCGAACGCTGCGGTCGCTTCGCTCACCGCGCGTGAGAATGCCTCCTCGAGTTCGCCCGCGGCGCGCACGACCCGCATCCCGCGTCCACCGCCGCCCATCGCCGCCTTGACGATCACGGGGAAGCCCGCCTCCTTCACAAACGCCCGCGCTTCTTCGAGCGTGGACACGGGGCCGGGGGTGCCGGGAACCGTCGGTACGCCCGCTTGCTCGGCGAGGGTCCGTGCCGCGGTCTTGTCGCCGAGCGCCCGCAGCACCTTGGGCGGCGGGCCGACGAACATGATGCCCGCGTCGGCACAGGCCTGACTGAACTCGGCGTTCTCGCTCAGGAATCCGTAGCCCGGGTGAATGCCGTCGACCCCGGCCGCCTTGGCGACCTCGATGATCCTCGGGATCGACAGATACGCGCCCACCGGGCTCAGATCGCGGCCCAGCAGATACGCTTCGTCCGCTTTGTACCGGTGCAGGTGCACGCGGTCCTCGTGGCTGTAGATGGCGACGGTGCGCAGGCGCAGCTCCGTGGCCGCGCGAAAGACGCGGATGGCGATCTCCCCGCGGTTGGCGCAGAGCAGCTTCTGGATGGGGCGGCGTTCGACGGTCATCAGGCATCGTCTATCAGCCCGGGGCCCCCCCGTCACGGGACAGGGCTCACTCCTCGGGGGCTTCGAGGAGCGAGCTGCGCTCACGGGCCCAGCGCTCGTCGAACGCGGTCCGGCGGAGTCGATACCGGAGGGACGCCTCCGCGCGGTCGGCATGCGCCCGCCAGCTCGCGTCGTCGAGGTAGGTGCACAACGCCGGTTCGACCGCCTTGACCATCGCTTCGCCGCGCCAACGGACGACGCTGTCGTCGACGTCGATGACGTAGCCCCAGTGCATCGCCCAGGTGGCCTGCGCGAAGGAGAGGCCTTCGGCTTCGAACAGCAGCCCCTCGAGCGCCTCGAGCTGCCCCTGGTAGTGGGGGTCGACGTACGGCAGCTCACGCGCGTAGAGCACCGCGTTGTGCAGGTACTCGGCCACGGTCAGCAGCCCGCCGAGCGAGAGACGATCGACCACGCGGTAGAGCAGCTCCATCACGCGCTCGCCGATCCCGAGGCCGGGCACCTCCTGTCCTGGCAGACGCAGCCGCTCCTCGGTGAACCCCCCGAGCGGGTGGCGCAGGGTCAGCCAGTCGACCGTGAGCACATCGAACGCCTGGGCGAGCTCGGCGTCCCCGGGCGGGTCGACGCGCAGTCGGTCCCGGCGGACGACCAGGTCCAAAAGGCGATGTCGCGCGCCTTCACCGGTGCCTTCGATGAGCAATGTGTGGCGTTCGTCATGGGCCCAGGTCTCGAGGTGGAAGTCGCTGTAGCCACGCCGGCGCAGCGCGTCGTACAGGCCGTAGCGCTCGAACGCCTTGGACAGCCCCTCGTCTCCGTAGAAGTCGAGGAACCGCCGGCCCCCGTCCTTGTCGAGCAGGCTCTCTGGGCTGAGAGAGAACGTCTCGTCCATCGACGATCGCATGAGCTCCACCCGGCTCAGGGTGCGCCCGACTTTGCGAAACCGCCTCGCGAACCGCGTCACGCTCGGAGCCTACCGTGAGAAGACGCGGCGAGCCGCCGTCTTTGAGTCATTCGCGGATCGAGGCCACGCTGCGGGCGATGAGCGTCTCCAGGCCGCTGTGTGTGTGGATTGCCCTCGTCTCGGGCTGGGGCTGTGCGGTTCCGCAGTCGACTCGAGAGACGGTCGCGCCTCGGCCGGACTCGGTTCCGGTGCTGGAATCGGGCTTGGAGGTGGAGCCGACGCCTGCCTCGCCGACCGTGACCTCGGAGGCGATGGGCACCGACGGGCAGGGACGGCCGGTGTTCGCACTCGAGATCGCGGGGCTGCCTGCGATCGATGACGACGGACGCGTGGTCTATCTCGACGAGGTGGAGTACGGCCCCCGGCGACTCATGGCCTGGACGGCCGGCGCCGAGACGGGAGCCGTTCTGCTGGAGCTCGAGCCCACGGTCGACCGGTCGGCTCAGGTCGAGGCAGAGTTGGCGGGCCTGCACTCGATGCGCTTCCTCGGCGCCTGCCGAGACGGCGAGAGCATCAACCCTGCCGCGCCCGTTCGCTGTACGACGGGGGACGACGTGGTGCCGATGGACGAGGCGCGCGGGCTCGTCCTCGTCACCCCCGCTGCAGTCGAGGTTCGGCTTGCGCCGGTGCGTCGCATCGAGCTCGCCGCGCGGCGTTCCCTCGCCGGTGATCCGCCCGATTGCATGCCTCGGGACGCGGTCGCGTCGCCCCCCATGTACGTCGAGGTGTGGGCCGAGGAGGCGCGCGGCGTCGTCTTGGTGCGGGCCCGCTACACGGCCTATGCGCACGGTTGCGAACTCCCGGACGCGTACATCCTCAGCCGCGGAGAGCCGGGCCTGTTACTATCGCCGCCATGATCGGCGAACAGCTCGCCAAGCGGCGCATCGGGCTCGTGCTCGACGGGCGATACGAGCTCCGCTCCCTGTTGGGCGTGGGGATGACGGGCGCGGTGTACGAAGCACTGCACCGCTACACGCAGCGTTCCGTCGCGCTCAAAGTGATGCACCAGCAGCTGATCGGCGACGACACAGCGGTCGCGCGTTTCCTGCGGGAGGCCAAGGCCGTCAGCAGCATCGGGCACCCGGCGATCGTCGATGTGATGGACGCGGGACGGACCCAAGATCGCCTACCCTATGTGGTCCTGGAGCTGCTTCGTGGCCGCAGCATGGGCGCGCTCCTGAGAGAGCGGCCCATGAGCTACACGGAGACCTTGGCCGCGGGACGTGACCTCTTGGACGGGCTCGCCGCGGCGCACGCGGCCGGCATCGTTCATCGGGACCTCAAGCCCGACAATCTCTTCCTCCTCGATGAGCCGATCCAGGGAATCAAACTCAAGATCCTCGACTTCGGCGTGGCCAAGAACCTCGAATCGACCGGCGCCTCGGGCATCATCACGCGCCCGGGCGCGACCATCGGGACGCCGAGCTACATGAGCCCGGAGCAGGCGCGCGCACAGCCGATCGACCACCGCACCGACCTCTGGAGCGCGGGGGCGCTGCTGTTCCACGCAGCAGCGCATCGCCCCCCGTACACCGACACCAGCATCCCTGCGCTGCTGCTGAAGCTGGTGACGAAGACGCCGCCGCGTCTCAACGAGGTCAATCCGGATGTGCCCGCCTCGCTCGCGCGGGCGGTCGACGGCGCGCTCCTGCCCAACCGCGAAGACCGATGGGGGAGCGCGGCGGACATGGCGGCGGCCCTCACAGGCTGACAGGCTGAATCACGACTTCCGCCATCCAGCCGATCGCGGGAACCTGCTAGCCTTGCCGCTCTCGATGCGGCGTCTCCCCAACCGAACGACCTCGGCGCGCGTGTGTGTCGCCATCGCGACGGTGATCGGCGCGATGCTGGTTCTGCTCGTGGCACCCTCCGCGTTCGCTCAGGAAGACGGGGTCACGGAGCCCGAGGTGGTCTCCGAGGCCGAAACGGACGCGGCCGAGCCGTCCAGCCCCCCCGCCCAGACCGAGGCCCCGGCGGCTTCGTCGACCGAGCCGCCGTCGACCGAGCCTGCGCCGCCCGAGCCGCCGCCACCCGCGCTTCCCCAGCCCGAGCTGTCCGACGAGACAAACGAGGGGCTGGACGACGAGGACCCGAGTGAGGACGTGGTCGAGCGGCTCGGGGAGGCGATGGGAGAGTTGGGCAGCTCGCTCGGACCGTACGCGCCGCAGGGCCGGCTGCGCTGGGACACACGCTGGCCGCGCTATCGCTTCGATGAGCTCGTCGTGACGCTCGGGATGGGGTTGGTGATCGGTCTCGAGGAGGTGCTTCCGACCCGGGGGGACCCCAACTGGACGTCACCGCCGGAATTCGACCTCGCCGTCGCCAACGCGATGGGGCTCGACGATCCGTTCGCGCGAGACGTGTTGGATGAGCTGTCGAGCGGGCTGGGCATCGTGCTGTTCCTCTGGCCGGTTGGCTTCGACGCGCTGCTCTACGCCGGTCTCGGAGAGGGGGCATGGGACGTTGGGTGGCAGCTGTCGCTCATCAGCCTCGAAGTGTTCGCGATCAACCACGCGATCGGCGTGTTGGTGCGGCTCCTCGGTCGGCGCGAGCGCCCGCTCGGATACTACTGCCGCGAAGAGCCCGGCTACGACGTGGACCCGATCTGCCGCTCCCAGCCGCCCGCTGAGAGCTTCTGGAGCAGCCACGTGTCGAACGCGTTCGCCGGTGCGGCGTTGATCTGTCTACAGCACGACGTCGTGGATCTCTATGGAGACGAAGTCTCGGACGCGATGGCGTGCGGCTCCGCGCTGGCGCTCGCGGCGACCACCGGCGTGTTCCGCCTCATGAGCAACCAGAACTGGATGAGCGACGTGCTCATCGGCGCCGCGGTGGGGGGGCTCACGGGTGTGCTCGTCCCGTGGCTGCTGCACTTCCAGGGCGGGGCGCGCCCTCCGCTCCGGGGCACTGAGGCGCCCACGATCACGTTCCTGCCGATGATGGGCGAAGACGTCATCGGGATGACCAGCAGCGGCACGTTCTGAAGGTCCGAGGCGTGGGCGCGCGAGCGCGCTGACCGCCGGTTCTGACATCCCGTGCGCTTGACGCGGCGTGATCCGCGTGCCGAATTGCGCGGTGGATCCGTGAGCCAGGCCCTTCAGATCGACGCTGCCCCGCCGAGGGCGGTCGCGCAGCCCGCCGTGGCGACCCGGAAGAAGCGCTGGATGGCGCTGGACCTGTTCCGCTTCTGCGCGGTGTGCCTGATGGTCCAGGGCCATGTCTTCTCAACGCTGCTCGACTCGGTCACCAAAGGCCAGAGCTGGTACCCGCACCACTCGTTCGTGCACGGGTACACCGCGCCGATGTTCATGTTCGGGGCGGGCCTCGCGTTCGGCTACACGACGTTCAAGAAGTGGGACGACCATGCGTCTCTCGGCGCGCCCGCGCGCAAGCGCTTCATGCGTTACTTCTGGCTGCTGTTCATCGGCTACCTGCTGCACATGCCGACGCTGTCGTTGGCGCGCCTCCTCCAGATCGACGACCCGGCTCGGATCGCTCGGATGTTCCAGACCGACGTGCTGCAGCACATCGGCGTGAGCCTGGCGATCTGCCAGCTGCTGGTGTTCGTCGTGAAGCGCAAGAAGGCGTTCATCTGGATCGTCGGGGCGCTCGGCTCCGTGGCCGTGCTTGCCGCCCCGTGGGTGTGGGGCTGGGACCTCTCTTCACTGCCGACGCCGCTGGCCGCGTACATCAACGCGTCCACAGGCTCGACCTTCCCGCTGTTGCCCTGGGCGGGGTTCACCTACGCCGGCATCGTCATCGCGTACGGCCTCAGCCTCGATGGGCGAGGCGGACTTGCCGAACCTCCTCCCGGGCGGGACACGGCTCATCAAGTCCGCCTCGCACATCTGGGACAGGCATCCGGCGCTGGGATTCAGGACATCTCCCGCCGCGCCGCGTGGCCATTCACCGCGCTCGCCCTCGGCCTGATGGTGGTGCCCATCGTGGTTGATCGCTTCGGACCCTACCCGCTGCCGAGCCACAACTTCTGGAAGGTGAACCCGCTGTTCTTCTTCTGGCGCCTCGGCAACGTCGTCGCGCTGCTCGCCGTGCTCTGCCACCTCGAGCGCCTCGGCTCGTGGATCGCCGCCGTGCGGGGAACGGGCGGCTGGACGGAGACCCTCAAGAGCTGGGTGAAGGTCGTCGCCGCCGAGTCCCTCATCGTCTACGTCGTCCACCTCGTCGTCCTGCACGGATCCGTCATCGCCCCGGGCCTCAAGCACGGCACCGTCGTGCACGAGCACTCGCACGACCTGTTCGAAGCCAGCGTGGTCGCCGGCTTGCTACTCATGGCGATGTTCCTGCTCGCGAAGGTCTGGAACGAGCTCAAGAAGCAGCCGTCGGCGTTCCGGATCGTGCAGGGCGCGATGCTGGCGCTGCTCGGCTACCTGATGCTCGCAGGGTAGTTCAGCTGGCCGTGTCGCTCGCCACGGGGATGAGCGGGATGGCCATGCTGTCCTCGTCGAGAAGGTCGATGCGCTCCGCCTCTTGGTCGAGCGGCTCGCCGATGCGGGGCCGCTGAAGCGGGACGAGCTTCTCCGGCGGAAGGTCCCGGGGCGGCATGCCGAGCCGCTCGCGGGCGGTGGCGACGCTCTGGCCGAGGGGCTCGGCGTCAGTCGGTTCCCGGACGCGTCGGAGCACGCGGGCGAGGGCGCGGGCCATGTGTTGCGCGGAGCCGTAGCGCTTCTCGGGCTCGCGCTGGAGCGCGCGCTCGACGGCCTTGGTGAGCTCCTCCGGGATGTCGGGACGGATGCCGCTGAGCGGGGGGACGTGGCACGCCATGACGGCTTGGAGGCTGTCGACGTCGTTGTCCTTCTTGAACAGCCGGCGGCCGGCGAGGGCCTCCCACAGCACCACGCCGAGCATGAACAGATCGGAGCGGGCGGTCGGCTCGTTGCTTCCCTCCCCGTCGTCGTCGTCGAGTGTTTCAGGGGCGATGTAGGCGACCTTGCCCTTGACCATTTCGGGGCGGGTGACCTTCGCGCGGTCCATGGCGCGCGCGAGGCCAAAGTCAGCGAGCTTCACGATGCCGTTGAGGCCGACGAGGATGTTTCCCGGGGTGACGTCGCGGTGGAACGTTGGCGCAGCCTCGCCATACGGGTCGGTGCGCACGTGGGCGGCGTGCAAGCCGCGAAGCGCCTCGATGCCGATGGCGGCGGTCAGGTGCCAGGGCGTGTGCCATCCCGCCTTGGAGTGCGCGCGCCCCCACTCGTCGAGATTCACGCCCTCGACCCACTCCATGACCAGGTAGTGGTTGCCCCAGTCGTCGAGGCCAAAGTCGTGGAGTTGTACGATGTTCGGATGGTCGAGCGTGGCGCCCACGCGGGCCTCCTCGACGAACATCTGCACGAACTCCGGGTTGTGGCTGAGCCCAGCGCGGATGCGCTTGACGGCGACCGGACGGATGAAGCCCGCGACGCCACGGGTGACGGCCCGCCAGACGATGGCCATGCCCCCTTCCCCCGCCTTGTCGACGAGCTGGTAGCGCCGGCCGAGGACCGTTCCGGACTCGTCGATCACGGGCCAAGCATAGCAGCGGACCGGGGCGCGCGCGGGGCGTTGGTCTGGACGTCCCCGATTGCCAGCGTGAGAGGGGCGTGTCAGACCCCGCCCGCCCATGACCGAACAAACACCGACAACTCTGCGCAACGTCGCGATCATCGCGCACGTCGACCACGGGAAGACCACCCTGGTCGATGCGATGCTCCGTCAGACGGGCGTCTTCCACTCCAAGGCCAAAGTGGAAGATCGGGTCATGGACTCGAACGACCTCGAGAAAGAGCGAGGGATCACCATTCTCGCCAAGCAGGCCTCGGTCACCTACCAGGGGACCAAGATCAACATCATCGACACCCCCGGCCACGCGGATTTCGGGGGTGAGGTCGAGCGCACGCTGTCGATGTCCGACGGGGCGCTGCTGCTGGTCGACGCGGCTGAGGGGCCGCTGCCGCAGACGCGGTTCGTGCTGAGCAAGGTGATCGAGCTCGGTCTTCCGGCGGTCGTGGTGGTCAACAAAATCGACCGTCCCGACGCCCGCCCCGACGAGGTCCTGAATGAGGTCTTCGACCTCTTCTGCGAGCTCGAGGCCTCGGACGAGCAGGCGGACTTCCCGGTCCTCTATGCGATCGGCAAGGACGGTCTGTCGCGGCGCTCGCTCGACGACACCGACACCGACCTGACGTCGTTGTTCGAGACCATCCTCGAGACCGTCCCCCCGGCAGTGGGAGACGCGGACGCACCGCTCGCGTTCATGGTTCACGACATCCAGCACGATGAGTATGTGGGTCGACTGGCGATCGGCCGTGTGCGCGCCGGACGCTGCAAGGATGGAGACTTCATCCAGTTGGCCGGCGAGGAGAAGACCTCGCGCGTTCGCATCGCACGCATCTATGGCTTCGAGGCCATGGGCCGCGTCGAAGTGGGCGAGGCGGCCGCCGGCGACATCTGCTGCATCTCCGGGATCGAAGCGGTGCAGATCGGTGACACGCTGACCGATCTCGAGAACCCGACGGTGCTCCCGAGGCTGCACGTCGAGGAGCCGACCCTGAAGCTCTCCGTGCACGTGAACACCTCGCCGATGGCGGGGCTGAGCGGCAAGTGGGTGACCTCACGTCACGTCCGCGAGCGGCTCGACAAGGAGAGCAAGGGCAACCTCGCGATGCGTTTCGAGCCGACCGACGAGCCGGACCGCTTCACCGTCTTTGGGCGGGGCGAGCTGATGGTGGCCGTGCTGCTCGAGACGATGCGACGTGAGGGTTACGAGTGTGCGGTTGGCATGCCCGAGGTCGTCACCAAGGAGATCGACGGCAAGCTGCATGAGCCGTACGAGATCGCGGTCGTCGACATCCCCGAAGAGTACGTCGGCGCGATCACCACGTCGCTCGGCGGCCGTGGTGGACAGATGACCAAGATGGCGAACCTCGGCTTCGGCCGCGCGCGCGTCGAGTTCCGGGTGCCGTCCCGCGGCCTGATGGGGTTCCGCACGCAGTTCCTCACTCTGACCCGTGGCATGGGGCTGCTGAACACGCAGTTTGACGGCTGGGAGCCGTCGTCCGGTCCGCGCATGCGCCGCCCGAACGGCGCCATCGTGTCGGACCGGAAGGGCGTCGCTACTCCGTACGCCCTGTTCCATCTTCAGCCGCGCGGCGTGCTCTTCATCGGCCCGGGCGACCCCGTGTACGAGGGCATGGTCATCGGCGAGCACAACCGGGAATCCAACTTGGACGTGAACGTTACGCGCGAGAAGAAGCTGAACAACATCCGCGCGGCCGGCCGCGACGAGAACGTCATCCTGTCTCCGCCGAAGCGGGCCAGCATCGAGTATGGGCTCGAGTGGATGGATCAGGACGAGCTCCTGGAGATCACGCCGGATGCGTTGCGTCTCCGCAAGAAGATCCTCGCGGGGAACCGGCGCCCCAAGCGCGTCGTGGGTTGAGCGCGGGTACCGCGAAGTTGAGCCTGGACGGCTTTTCGCCTAAACGAGAGTCCTCATGGGAATGAAGCACGAGATTCACCACGGGCTGGAGCTCCCCCTGGCCAAGAAGGTCCTCGACAAGGCCATGGCCGACTACCAGGCGCGGTTCAACGAGTACAACCCGTACTTCAACTGGACCGGGGAGAAGACGGCCGAGATGGGCTTCAGCGCCAAGGGCGTCAAGCTCACCGGTGACATGGAGATCAAGGGCGACAAGGTCGTGGTCGATGTCCAGGTCCCCTTCATCTTTCGCGTCTTCAAGGGCAAGGCGATGGATGTGATCGACCGGCAGGTCAAGGCCTGGGTCGAGCGCGCGAAGAACGGCGAGCTCGACGATTGAACGCGTGGTCTGCCGCGCTCGCGGCGCTGCTCGGTCCAGAGCCTGCAGCGCGGATCGAGGGCGTCGACGCGTTCTGGCGCCGATACCAGGATCTCCGTCGGGGCGATCCGCTCCTTTCGGCGGTCGCCGTGGGTGGGTGCGTCGACCGGATCGGCTGGGCATTCGCGGCCGGGTACGAGAGCGCCGTTTTCAGGCTGATCGACGGCCACGATCCCGCGCTGGCAGGTGCCCTCTGCGTGACAGAAAGCGGACCTCCCCACCCTCGGAACATCGAGGCGCGCTGGGATGGGGAGAGGCTCGACGGTCACAAGCGGTATGTCACGCTCGGTTCGCGTGCCGACGTCTTGTACGTGCTGGCGCGCAGCGGCGAAGAGAACGGTCGGCCTCGTTTGACTCTGCTTTGCGTGCAGCAAGGCGCGCCGGGACTAACGCTGCTTCCCGGCAAGGCGACTCCGTTCGTGCCGGAGGTTCCGCATGCGGAAGTGCGGTTCGAGGGCGTGTCGGCGTCTCCCCTCATAGGCGACGGCTGGAGTGACTACGTCAAGCCGTTCCGGACGGTGGAGGACCTGCACGTGCATGCGGCGGTGTTGGCGTACGGCGTGGCCGCGTTGAGCCGTTCGCACGGCGACCGGGAGGCGATCGAACTCGGCCTGGCAACGCTGACCACGTTCCGTGCGCTCGCTGGGGAAGACCCGAGTGACCCCACAGTGCATCTGGCTCTTCATGGGGCGATGGAGCGCACCGGACCCGTGTTCGATGCACTCATCGATGCGCTTTCGGGTGACGAGAAGGCCCGCGTAGAGCGTGACCGGCGGCTCTTTCGCGTCGCGTCCACCGCACGGCAGGCCCGCCGCGAACGCGCTTGGTCGAAGCTCGAGCGCTGAATGTCCGACTAGGCTCAATCGTACCGAGACGCCACGGTGAGCGTCCAGCGGTCCAGGCTGCCGGCGTTCCCCGAGGCACCGTCGACCACGGTAAGGGTCCAGTCGCCGTTGACGCTCTCGTCTCCCGAGAAGCCGAACACGGGGCCCTCGACCACGAGCCGACCTGGCGGGTCGCTCTCCGCGCTCCCGTCGTACACGACCGCCTCGGTTCCTCCCGGGTTGCGGAGGCTGATTCGCAGCTCCGACGGCGCCGGGTGGTCTATCGCCAAGTCGACTACGACATCCATGTCGACGGTCGCGATTCCGTAAACGGTCAGGGTGCGGGTGAGGCCGCCGCTGCTTCCGTCGGGGATGTCCACGGTCAGACCGTTCTCGGAGAAGGACTCCCGCATCCACGCAGGCAAGCACAGCCCGAACCCCCGAGTGTAGCCGCCGCAGAGCAGACCGTCTGCGCAGTCCTCCAGCGCGCCGCACGAGGCGCCTTCCCCTGCGGGGACGGTCGTGGGCACGCACTTGCCCCGCTCGATGCTCGCGACGTAGCCCTCGCACATGAACCCCACCGCACAGACGCGGGTGGAGTCGCAGTCCAGATATCTCGGCGAGGGCGGTCCCGCATCGGGGTCTCCGGCGTCCGTGGCCGCGTCGAGCCCCGCGTCGGGCGCCGCATCGGGACCGCCGTCGAAGGGACCTGCGTCGATCGGGCCCGCGTCGGTCGGGCCCGCGTCGGTCGGGCCCGCGTCCAAGTCGGCGTCCGTCTGCCCGCTGTCGGTTGAGCCAGCGTCGGAGGTGCCAGTGTCATGGTCGGAGCCCGCGTCGGTGGTGGAGTCTGGGCCGCAGCCGAGCAGGAGAACGAGGCTGAACGCGATGTGGAGCCAGCGATGCACCCGGCGTATGTAGCAGGATTGGCCCGGGATTCCGCCGCTGGTGCGCGCGCCCCTGGCTCTCTCTCGGGTGAGCTTGTGAGGGTAACCAGGTTGATTGGGTGGATACCCAGGTTGGGCGGCTGGACTGGGCGGCTGCCCAGGTTGGGCGGCTGGACTGGGTACCCAGGTTGGCTGGGTGGATACCCAGGTGTTGGCTGGGTGGATACCCAGGTTGGGCGGCTGGACTGGGCGGCTGAACGAGGTTGGGCGGGCTGAACGAGGTTGGGCGGGCTGAACGACGAATTCGGTGCGACCTCCGAGGGCCGACCACATTCACAATCGCGCTTCTGGACGTTCCAGAGCAGCGAAAGGCCACCAAGCACGGCTCCTCAGGCCGGCGTTCTCCCCCTCCCCGCCATTTCCACCCCCACAAAACGCAACTCGGCGAGCCCTCCACAAGGAAAGCCCGCCATCCATCGCCTCCAGGGCCGCCCCCCCGCCGTCTACTCCAGCGGATTCCACCCCGGCGCCGGCTCCACCGCCGCCCCGT
>JBGCFC010000144.1:0-23628 GCA_045106715.1 Sandaracinaceae bacterium | reverse complement strand
CCGCTGACCGTGCTCGCCCGGGCGCAGTTCACCGGGATGCCGTCGACCGCCACGCCGAGCGGGGCGGAGGGGTCCTCCATGGGCATGTCGACGGGAGCCGGCGTGCACGACGCGACCCCCAGGAAAAGGATAACGGCGGCGAGCCGCCAACTCCGTCGAAACGAGACATCCGCAATCACGGACGGGAGTATAGCAACCCGCAGGGTCGAGCCCCGGATGTCAGAGGCGCCGGAGCAGAACCGTGCCCGCGGAATAGCCCGCTCCGAACGAGCACAGCAGACCGACCTCGCCGGGCTCCATGTCCTCGTGGTGGAGGTGGAACGCGATGACGCTGCCCGCCGACGACGTGTTCGCGTAGCGGTCGAGAATGACGGGGCTCTCGGCGACGTCGGGATCCCGACCGAGCACCTTCTTGGCGATCAGCCGGTTCATGTTGAGGTTGGCTTGGTGCAGCCACATCCGCCGGAGCGCGCCCGGCTCGATGCCCTCGTCCGAGAGATGCGCGGTGATCATCTGCGCCACCATCGGCACCACGTCCTTGAACACGCGGCGGCCCTCCTGGACAAACAGCAGATCGGTCTCCGCGTCGGCCGTGCGGTCGGCGAGCTGCGGCAGATCCGACTCCGCGCGGTTGAGGAAGCCCTGGTTGTTGCGGATGTTGTTCGAGAACCGCGTCGAGAGGCGCGTGCCCACGATCTCGAACGCGCCACGGCCCGCGTGAGGACGATCAGCCCGCTCGAGCAGCATCGCGGTCGCGACGTCGCCGAAGATGAAGTGGCTGTCGCGGTCCCGGAAGTTGAGGTGGCCAGTGCAGATCTCAGGGTTCACCACCAAGATCGCATCCGCGCTGCCCGATTCGATCATCCCAATGGCGGTGCTCAGGCCGAATGTGGCGCTCGAGCACGCGACGTTCATGTCGAAGCCCCATCCCGAGACCCCGAGCGCGTTCTGTACTTCGATGGCCATGGCGGGGTAGGCGCGCTGCATGTTGGAGCAGGCCACGATGACCGCGTCGATGTCGTCCGCCGTGCGCCCCCCTCGGTGGAGCGCGTCGCGGCAGGCCTCCACCGCCATCTCGGCGAGGATCGACAGGTCGCCGTCTTCGCGGCGCGGCAAGCGCGGACGCATGCGGTCGACGTCCAGGATGCCGTCCTTGTCCATCACGAAGCGGGAGCGGATCCCGCTGGCCTTCTCGATGAACGGGGCGGACGAGTGCGCCTTGGGCTCCATATCGCCCGCGGCGATCGCGTCGGCATGGGCTTCGTTCCAGCCGTCGACCCAGGTGTTGAACGCCTCCACGAGTTCCTCATTGGAGATCGCCTGGTCCGGCGTGAACAGGCCCGTCGCGGCGAGAACCGCGCGGCGCGGGGAGACAACAGCGGTCATGAGCCACTGTTAGCAGCCGCGGACGGGCCATGTCCACGTGGGACGGTGAGTGAACTTTCTTCTCCAGTTCATGGCGCCTCCGACCGAAAGTCCGTCATGGGGGGTCAAAATCCCGACACCCCGCCGTTCAGTCCCCGCGAGCCCGATGACCATTGCCAAGGACGGCTGCGGATGACGAAGATCCTGATCGTAGAAGACGAGGAGACCTTTCGGCGCTCCCTGAAGCGGCATCTGCGTCGCCGTGACGTCGAGGTCGTGGAGGCCGGCAGCTGCGCCGAGGCCCGCGCGGCATTCGAGGAGAACCCCGATTTCGATGTGGTGCTGACCGACGTGATGCTGCCTGACGGTCAAGGCTTCGCGGTCGTGGACGAGAGCCGGCAGCAGCACACCGCGGTCGTCGTGATGACCGGCCAGACCGTGCTCGACCACGCCATCGCGGCCCTCCGCCACGGCGCGGATGACTTCCTCACCAAGCCCTTCTCGATGGACGCGCTCGACGCGGCCCTCGACCGCATCGAGGGGACCCGCTCGTTTGTGGAAGCCGGCGCGGCCAGCCGGGACGACCTCGAGGCGTGGCGCGAGCGACACTGCCCCGAGATCATCGGCCACGACCGCTCGCTCATGCGGGTGTTCGACATCATTCGGCGCGTCGCCGACACCGACTGCTCCGTGCTCGTGACGGGCGAGACCGGGACCGGCAAAGAGCTCATCGCCCGGGCGATCCATCGCGCGTCGGAGCGCGGAGAGAACAGCTTCGTGCCGGTCAACTGCGCCTCGATCCCCGAAACGCTGATGGAGAGCGAGCTGTTCGGCCACGCCAAGGGCGCCTTCACCGGCGCGACTCACGCACACCAGGGCCGGTTCGCTGTCGCCGACAAGGGCACGCTCCTGCTCGACGAGATCGGAGAGATGCCCGCCCAGCTTCAGGCCAAGCTCCTCCGGGTGCTGCAGGAGGGCGAGATCCGACCCGTCGGCGAGTCCAAGTCGCAGCGTGTGGACGTGCGCGTCGTCGCCGCGACCCACCGCGACGTCGAAGAGATGGCCGACTCGGGCGCGTTCCGCGAAGATCTGCTCTACCGACTCGACGTCATTCGCATCGAGCTGCCGGCGCTCCGGCAGCGCGCCTCCGACATTCCCCTGCTCGCCAAACGCTTCATCACCGACTGCGCCGCGCGCCGAAACCGCGACATCACCGGGATCGAGGACGACGCGCTTCAGGCGCTCGCCGCCTACGAATGGCCCGGTAACGTCCGACAGCTCCGACACACCGTCGAGCGCATGGTCGTCCTGGCGTCGAGCAACGTTCTGACCCTGGCCGACGTCCCGGCGCGGATTCGCGACGCGCGTCCGCAAGGCGGGGCAGCCGGTGCGCCGATCCTCCCCGAAACCGGAATCCACCTCCGAGACGCCGTCGAGCAGTATGAGAACGCGCTGATCCTCCAGGCGCTCGAGCGCACCGACTGGAACAAGAACCAGGCGGCCAACATTCTCCACATGAACCGCACCACGCTGGTCGAGAAGCTCAAAAAGAAGGGCCTGTCGAAGAGCTCAGGCGCCGCCTGATCCATTCCGTGAGGCGTGCGTCTGGTGGTCGCCCGCCAGCACGCCGGGATGCTCGGCTCATCCGCGGTGCCATACTCGCGCGATGTCCGAGACCGAGCTCCTTTGTCTGACGGCCGGCCAGGCCGTGATCTACGGCGGCAACCGCATCACCCACGTGTCGGAGGCGCTCGCGACCGCGTTCGACGCGGGGGATCGTCTGATCATCGTCAACGACTCTGGCGCCTTGCTGCATGTCCCGGCCGACGTGCAGAGCATCGCGTCAGAAGCGGTCGGGCGGGCACACCGCGCGTTCCTCGCCCTTGGGGCGGTCGAGGACGAACGCATCGCGGCGTTCTTCGAGGCGTTTGCGCGGCGCTTGGAGGACGACGCCTCGTTTGCGCCCATCGCGGCCGCCAACCGCGCGGATGTCGCGCGGGCCGAGAGCCGAGCGCGCTCCACCACCCGGCTCGTCCTCAGCGACACGATGCGGGCGTCGATGATCACGGGCCTCCGCGGCTGGGCCGCCCTGCCCTCGCCGCGCGGCGAGGTCCTCGAGACGGTCGAACACGCGGGCTGGACGCTCGAGCAGCGCGTGGCGGGGCTCGGGGTCGTGGGCTTCGTCTTCGAAGGGCGTCCCAACGTGTTCGCCGACGCATGCGGGGTCCTGCGGAGCGGCAACACCGTCGTCTTCCGGATCGGCTCGGACGCGCTCGGCACCGCCGAGGCCATCGTGCAGCACGCGCTCGACCCGGCCCTCGAAGAGGCGGGCCTGCCGGCTGGCGCGGCGTCGCTCGTCGCGAGTGCGTCGAGGGCAGCGGGCTACGCGATGTTCGACGACCCCCGCCTCTCGTTGGCGGTCGCCCGCGGGAGCGGCGCGGCCGTGGCCCAGCTTGGTGCGGTCGCGCGGCAGGCTGGAACCCCCGTCAGCCTTCACGGAACCGGCGGCGCCTGGATGGTCGCGGGCGCAGCGTGCGACGGAGCGCGGCTCGAAGAGGTGATCTTCCATTCCCTCGACCGCAAGGTCTGCAACACCCTCAACACCGTCTGCGTGCTCCGCGAGCGTGCCGACGCTCTCGTCCCCCGCGTGCTGGCCGGACTCGACCGCGCGGCCGAGCGGCGAGAGACGCACGGCAAGCTGCACGTTGCCGAGCGCGACCGAGGGGCGGTTCCGGCATCGCGCTTCGAGAGGCGTGTGCCGATCGCCCGTAGCCAAGGCGAAGTCGAGGAGCCGTGGGCCGAGACCGTCTCGCTCGACATGCTCTCCAAAGAACACGAGTGGGAGGGCTCTCCCGAGATCACCCTCGTCCTGGTCGACTCCGTCGGCGAGGCCGTGTCGCTGTTCAACACGCACTCGCCGCGCTTCGTGGCCAGCCTCATCAGCGACGACCGAGCGGAGCAGGACGCCTTCTACGATCGCATCGACGCGCCCTTCGTGGGCGACGGCTTCACCCGCTGGGTCGACGGCCAGTACGCCCTCCGACGCCCCGAACTCGGGCTCTCCAACTGGCAGTTCGGGCGCCTCTTCGGCCGCGGCGGCGTGCTGTCTGGCGACAGCGTGTTCACGGTCCGGATGCGGGCAAAACAGACCGACCCGACCGTGCATCGGTAGGGTCTCAAAGGCGCCCAACGACGAGATCGCGGCCCCGTTCGCCTCTCTCGTGATGCGCGACCCACTCGAGGCCGACCGATTCGAACAGCGCGGCGACATCCTCACGGCTCAGCTGGTCTCCGCCGAACGCGGCGTAGGTCATGAGGGAAAGGAGCGCGGCCGAGACTGGCGAGGTCCGGTCAGAGTTGAGCAAGGTCTCGCTCACGAGGAGCCGGCCGCCGGGCCGGAGGCACGAGGTGGCTTGTCGCATCACCAGGGCGCGCTCATCCGGAGGGAAGTCTGCGAGCACACCGGCGAGCAGCACGACCTCCGCCGGCGCCAGATCGGAAGGCAAGGCGCGCAGGTCCCCTTCGCGGAAGACGTGGCGGTTACGGAGTCCGGTCGATGCGGCGCGCTCACGGCCATAGACACACGCGGGCGCGAGGTCGACACTCACCACCGAGAGACCGGGAACACACGCCAGCAACTCGCGCGCCACGGCCCCGCCACCGCCGCCGAGATCGAGCACGCGGTCGCACCCCGTGAGGTCTTCGGCCTCTGCGATGTGTGCCCCCACACCCCGGCCGCCTCGGTCCATCGCACGCATGAAGAGATCGAACTCGCCGGGGTGCCGCGCCAGCTCGTCATAGAGGCCCGGTGCGGGTTCGGGACCGGCAAACTCCCAGGCGCGATGCGGCCGCCCCCCACGCTCGAGCACCGAACCGAGCTGCAGGAACATCGGTGCCACGTGACGGCGATGGTGCAGAAGGAGTGCGCCGGCGTCCGCGTCTCGGGCGAGCACCGCCGCGTGCGGGCACGAGAACCAGCCCCGCTCGTCCCGCTCCACGATCTCGAGCGCGACGAGCGCGCGCAACAAACGCCCCACCCCGTCCGCGTCCGCACCTAAGATGCCGGCCACGGCCTCCGTGTCGCGAGGCTCCGAGAGCGCCTCGAAGAGCCCGAGCTCGACCGCCACCGACACCACCGCAAAGGGCACATAGCCGGTCGCCATCTCTTCCAGGCGCGCCTCGAACGCTCGCCTCTCTTGCCCACTCACCGCATCACCCGGTCAAGGGCGCACAAGATCCGGTCCATCTCCTCGATCGTCTGGCAGGGATGCGGCCCGATCCGAACGCCTGCGCCCGGACGCGCGTCGACGTCGATTCCGTCCGCAGCCAGCGCTTCTACGACCTCGTTGGGCGCCTCCAGACCGACGCAGAGCATGCCTCCACGACGCTCGGGTGTGCGCAGATCCCAGCCTCGTGCGCGGACGCATGTGGCGAGGTGCTCCGTCAACCGGAGGCTCTGTTGGCGAAGCGCCTCCACTCCCACCTCGAGCACAGCGTCGACGCCCGGTCCCGAGGTGTAGACCGCCTCCATCGCGGGGGTTCCCTGCTCGAAACGCCGAGCCCCGCGATGCGGGATGAAGCGGTCGCCGAAATCCAGCATGGAAGCGTGGCCAATCCAGCCGGGATACGCGGGTCGCAGCGTTTCGGCGAGCTCCGGCTCTACGTAGCCGAACGCCACGCCGGTCCCTGCGCCGTGAAGCCATTTGTGCGTGCCGCCGACGACGACGTCGGCACCCAGCGAGCGGACGTCGACCGGCACGATGCCCACCGCCTGATACGCGTCCAGCACGAGGAGCGCCGACACCTCCCTGCAGCGCGCGGCGATCGCCTCGACGGGCAACAGGGCCCCGCTGCGGGGGGAGACCAGGGAGAGGGCGACGATCGCGGTGCGCTCATCGATGGCGTCGAGGAACGTCTGCTCCACTCCGTGCGCGGGGCCGTTCGAGTCGACCTCGTCGATGGCAAATCCGCGTCGTTCCTGGGCCCGCCAGAGGTAGCGCGTCGAGTGAAAGTCCCCGCTGCTGATGACGATCCGCCGAGAGGCGCCCTTGGGGGAGAGGCTCGCAGCGACGGCCCCATGCACTCCGGTCGCCGTGCCCGCGATGAAGACGCTGTCCTGAGGCGCGTTCAGCAGCCGCTCGAGCGATCCGTGCAGGGCTTCGTGCCGCTCGATCCAGGCATCCAGCGCACGACTCCGCTTGGTCAGGGTGCGCCGATAGGCGTCCAGTGCGTCGAACGTCTCGTGGAGCACGGGGCCCAGACACTGAGACGCGCAATAGACCCGCTCCGACAGGAGGGGGATCCGCTCGCGCAGCGCCTCCACCGAGGACCTCACGCCCGCCACGCCACCTCGTAGAGGTCGTCGAAGAATCGCCAACCGGCGGTCGCGAGCGCCTGAACACCGCGGAGCGCGGCTTCGGTTGGGGGGCCAGCTGGAATTCGGTCAGCGAGCTCGAACACCTCGCCGACGTGGTCTTGCTCGAGTTCCTCATGCAGGTTCAGCCACAGCATCACCGACTCGGGAAGCTCGGACTGCCGCCGGAACTGCTCGCCGAGAAAGCTGTCCACCTGCTCACCAAACACCTCCATCAAGAGCGTCGCGCCCACCGCGACCCAGGCGTCCGGCTCGGCGACGTAGAGGTCTTCGAGCGTGGCCCCCAGGCGTTCGCCCGGAGCGAGTTGGCCGCCGGGCGCGGGCTTTGGAGCGTGCGGACGCATTCCCGCGACGAAGCGGTCGAAGAGCAGGCTGTGGGCGTCGTCGGGCTTTCCGTTGCCAAGCTCGTCGTTGAGCTGCTTGGCGAGGATCGAGCGCACCGCGTCGTCGTCGACACGCGCGACGGTCTGGGCCAGCCGCCTCGAGAAGTCGCGCGTGATCCCGCGCTGGAAGTTCAGCAGCACCGTCGCCAACCGCTCCATCGAAAGCGGTTCGCGCGCCAAGCGCTGCAAGAAGGGGTGGCACGTGATGGGCTCGCCCGCGTAGCGGCGAACGGCGTTCGGCGCCGTGCCGTAACGAGACGGAGCCTCGTGGACAGGCCGCACCTCGGTATGCGGGGGACACACGGACAACGCTTGCAACGAGAGATAGGCCGTGACCCGAGATGCCCCCGCCACTGCGGAGTGCGAGATGTAGGGGATCATCCCCGACCCCGAGTCCAGCCTACGCTGCGCGAAGGCCTCGAGCGCACACGCGAATGGCTGATGGTCGTAGCCCGCAGCCTCGAGCGCGGAGATGACTCGGCCCGAAGCCACCTCGTCGTTCGGTGCGTAGGCCCGCACCGGCACGTGCACCGTGACGTGCTGTGGCCGGCTGTCGGCCGCCAAGAACCCAAGGCAGGAGACGATTGGGCGTGACGCCGCGAGAACGCCTTCGCCTCCCGTGACCGCCTTCGTGTGAGCCACCAGTCCCTCTGGATCTCCGTGGACGGCGAGCGCCGCATCGGAGCGGAGGTCTTCGAAACGCGCATTCACCTTGGAGACGTAGACCTTCGTGCGTGCCCGCTCCGCTGCGACCAAATCCAGTGAGAAGAACGTGATCGCATCGAGCTCCGGGCCACGCCTCGCGAACCGCGCCACATGAGGCCACGCCCCTTCCATCGACAGCTCACCGAGCGCCCGCTCGACGATCCCAGCCGCTCGATCACGCCCCTCGGCGGCAGGATCCAGGTAAGCCTTGAACCGCACCGAGCCGTCACGCCGAAACACGGCCGCGTGCCACAGCCCGAAGGTCCCCCGGTGCGTTTCGGGCAGGAACAAGGGCAGGACTCGCTCCAGACGGTCCACCTCTACGCCGAAGCGCTCGCGCAACCATGGTGTCAGCGAAACCGCTGCCCTCCCCTGGGCCTCGACACTCGCGTCCTGCCCCGCCGCCTCGAACAACAGCCTCAGCTCCGCTCCTTCCGCAGCATGCGAAATCGAGAGTTCGACGGGCGTGTGGTCGTCGGAAACCATGGAACGCCAGCCCGGCGGGGACGCCGAGACGACACGCTCCACCAGCTCGAGTGCCGCCCCGATGTGGTCGCGTGTTCCGTATACGCAGGGCCAGATCCGCTCGATCGCCCTCGCACACCGCACCTCGATCTGCTCTTCGCTCATTCGCCCCCCTACCCAAGACCCACACCCCATGCGAGCCATATTCATCATGAGCAGAACGACAAGAACGTCAACTCGCGCAGAGCAACTTAATCACTATTATCAACCAACTTAGGACGCCTATCACAGCACCGCAGCATCCTTACAACCGGACCGAAACGACATCTTCACGAGCGCGTTGCCAAGACGTTCCGCAGAAACATTACCCGAACTCAGCCCTCAGCCATCTTACGCAGCTTCTTCGCCATTTCCGCTCCGAGCATCCCCTTCTGGATCCACCCGTCGGCCGACACCTGCCGCGCCACCGACCGAAGCTCCTCCGCACCAGCTGAAGAGAACAGAATCAACTTCGCGGCCGACTTCGTGTTGCTACGGAGCAGCTTCAGTATCTGACCTCCACTGAGGGCAGGCTGATTGACATCGATAAGAATGATGTTTGGAGAGAACTGCCGAGCGATGTTGGAGACACCGATCGGTGAGGATGTCGTACGCACCTCGAACCGGTGGGCTTGGAGCATGCGTCGGACGAGTGCGAGTTGCTCCACGTCGTCATCCACCACGAGGAGACGAAGGCTGGATAGGGGCATCTGTTCAGTCCTGCGTTCTGTTCAGGTTCTTGCGAATCGTGCGTACGAGTTGCTTTCGCTCAACCGGTTTGGTGAGGTAGTCGCTGCAGCCGACCTGGATCGCCCGCTCGCGATCCTCTGCGCCCGCGTGCGCCGTCAAGGCGACGACCGGAATACGGCGGGTCGTTTCATCGGCCTTCAACGCCTGCGTCGTCGCCCAACCGTCCATCCGCGGGAGGCTCAGGTCCATGAGGATGAGGTCGGGAAGCTCCCGACGTGCGACATCGAGCCCATGCTCGCCGTCCTCTGCCTCGATGAGATGAACCACGCCGTTGAGGTAGCGTCGGACGATGTCCCGGTTCTGCGGAACGTCCTCCACGTACAACACGCGAGGCATGCGCGCCGCACGCACCGCCCGGCGGCGAACCACGAATCGTTTGGCCTCCTCGACGACTTCGTCGACGGACGTCCCGTGCTTCTGGATCACCCGTGCCAGTCCCTCGCGAAGACGCGCACGCTCCCCGTCCTCGAGGTCCTTGCCCGTCAACACGACGACGGGAAAGTCGTGCCCGGCAGTGCGGAGCCGCGACAACAGCTCGAAACCGTCCATCCCCGGCATCACCAGGTCCAACACCATGAGTGCTGGCGTGGATACGCGGACGCGCAAGAGCGCCGCCTCCCCATCCGACGCCTCGGAGACGTTGAACCCCGCCCTCGTCAGACCGCGTCGCACCAGCTCGCGCGTCTGCTTGTCGTCATCGACGACCAGCACGTCCCCCGCCTCAGGAGACACCGCGCTCTCCACGACCTTCACGAGGCGCGCGGGCTCGACAGGCTTGACCAGGTATTCGAACGCGCCGAGCGAGAACCCCCGCCCTCGCTCTTCCTCCACGGAGTGAATGATCACGGGAAGCCCGGCCAGATCCGGGTCGCTCTTCATCGTGGACAGAACCGTCCAGCCATCGAGCTTTGGCATTCGGATGTCGAGAATCACGACGTCCGGCCGCCGCTCTCGCAGCGCACGCAGCCCCGCCGCGCCGTCCGAAGCCACGCTCACCCGCATTCCATCCCCTTGGAGGCGTGAACGCACGAGCTGCTGGATCATCGGATCGTCGTCGATCAAGAGGATGTGGGTCTCGTCGCCCACACCCAGCTGAGCCGGCTCCGAGCTCTCTCTCTTGTCCTCCTCGGGCGCGTCACTCCCCTCGACGATGCCGGGAATGCAGAGTGAGAAGGTCGTCCCGCGGCCGAGCACGCTCTGGACCTCGACCTCGCCGCCCAGGATCCGGGTCAGCTCTCGCACGATGGCGAGCCCGAGCCCTGTCCCGCCCTTCGTGCGCGTGAACGAGCCATCGACCTGACGGAACTTCTCAAAGATGTGCTGGACCTGCTCTGCCGGGATGCCCACCCCGGTGTCCTCGACGACGAGCAGCAGATCCTTGCCTCGCGCCCGCGCGATCGCGTTGATCTCGCCAAGCTCGGTGAACTTCACGGCATTCGTGAGCAGGTTGAGTGTGATCTGGCGGAGCTTCAGGCTGTCGGAGAACACGCGGTCCGCCCCGTCCTCGACGCGCACCGAGAGCTCCACGTCCTTGCCCTTGAGCCGCTCCTGCAGCGTTGCCGCGCAGTCTTCCATGATCTCGGTCAGACGGACCCGTTCGTTCACGACGTCGACTTGGCCACTCTCGATCTTCGAGAGGTCGAGGATGTCGTTGATCAGCGCCAGGAGCGTCTTCGCGTTCTTCCTGATCGTCGTCAGGTCCCGACGGCCGTGAGCGGTCAGGCGCTCGCCCTCCTCCTGACCGAGAAGGTCGCAGTAGCCAATGATGCCGTTGAGCGGCGTACGGATCTCATGGCTGAAGTTCGCGAGGAACTCGCTCTTCAGGCGAGCGGCGGCCTCCACCTCACGTGTGCGGTCCTCCGCCACCTTCTTCGCCCGGGCGAGGTCGGCGGCCAGCCGGTCGAGGTCCTCGTTCTGCTGCCGGATCAGCTCCATCTGCAGGGCGCGCTGCTGGTAGCTGGCGAGGGCCCGCGTCGCGAGACGCTTGTGCTTGGCGAGCTCTTTCTGGAGCGCCGCGAGATCTTCGGGGCTCTCGTCGCTCATGCGTCGGAACCAAAGACGAGCGCCGTCAAGGTGGTGTTGATGTGGAACCCGCAGTACGTCTCGAACTGCACGTTGAATCCCGCGCACGTCGGCGCGTCTTCGAACGCCGCCGCGAGCTCCTCCGCGTGCGCCTGCTGCATCGCCACGTACTGACGCCCGTTGCAGTGAAAGAGCAGCGCACACTCCGGGTTCTTCACGCGGAGCGGCAGCTCGTCTCGGAAGAACTTCCGCATCGCTGAAGGCTGATCCCCCAGCTTCATCAGCTCGTAGTCGGCGCCTTCTTCGAGCAAGTTGGCGAACAGGATGCTGCCGTCCGGGAGCGGCGTAAGGGGAGAGCGCATGAAGTACTCTCGTCCCACGCGCATCGCGAGCGGCCGGTCCGAGAACCCGGTCGGCATCCCGAAGGGCAGCGCCTCTACCTCAACCCCGATCTTGGCGGCGTAGTGTTGCGCGGCCGGCTCCCCATCGAGCGTGAGCGCGCGGTAGCCGTCGTCGCTCACCTCCGTGATGGAGATGCGCTCCTCCGACGGCGAGTACGCGTGGTGACGCAGCGTGGCGAAGGGCGCCGAGGTCCTGATCAGCGCGATGGCGACGCAGTCATCGGTCACCTCGCCGTCGGCGTGGACGAGAGCCGACTGCTTGGCGGGATCGAACTCCGCACACGAGGCACCTCCCCCGACGAGCAGGATCCCCTGGTTCTGCTCCAGGGCACCCATGAGGAGCTCCTCCTTTTTGTTCTTGTAGCCGTCGTCGATGACGATGCCGACATGGGTCGAGGTGTCGAGGTCGCGAGCGCGCGTTCCAAGCTGCTCGCACGCCGCCTTCATGGCTGAGCTTCCTGCCCGCAGCGCGTCGTCGGTGAGGCCGCAGCCCAGCCCGACCCCGACTTCGAGATCCCCCTCGAGCACGCTCACGACGACCGCACCAAACGAGACCCCGTCGTTTCGGATCTCCGCGGCGCTCGATGCCCCGATGAGCCGAGCCCCGGCGGGCAACCGGTCACGAAGGGCACGGTTGAGCGCGCCGTGGTCGCGATCACGCGACGCGAACAAGGTCACGAGCTTCGGTTCGATCGCTCCGAGCTCCCCAAGGATCTCTTCCACGGCCTCGGCAGGATTCGTCTTTGAAGAACGCGCGCTTTTCAACCTGACACTCGCCATCGCTCTTGCCTCCTCCAGCTACAGCCGAAACCTACGATCTCACCGCTCCCCCGAGCGGCGACCATCACGGCCGATGGATCTTGCTGACACGCCACGGAAAGAACGAGGGACTTCGGTGAGACCGAGGCGCACCGTAGATGCGAGCCGGTTCACCTACTCCTCGTACTGTCACTCTCCGCGAGTCGCGCCCCGTGAAGTCTCAGTGCCCACCACCGAAACCACTCCCCGGATGCTCAACATGGCACGATTCGGTGCACTGCGTGAACGCTTCTTGATCAAGACCACCCGTATAGATGCTCTCGATCGGCCCATAGGCCTCGATGTGGCTCGCGGGATAGGAAGTGTGACAACTCAGACACGCGGACTGGCTCGTGCGCTGAATGCTCTCTTCGCTGATGTGGCAGTTCGCGCACTCCTGGAGCGGCGCATCGAACCGGTCACTTCGCGAATGGATGAAGTGCGTGCGCACGTAGACCGGGCCCTCGAGCTCGAATCCAAGGGGGACATGGCAGCCCGCACAGGCCGCTCGGTCGTCGTTGCCGTGCAGAACGAGCGAGAGGTCCCCGCCGTCCGAGTGGCACGTCGTGCAGGGTCCAGTCGTCTCTGTGGCATAGGTGTGCGTCGAGGTTCCGACCTGGATCTGCACGACGGTCGTGTGCGGAATGTCTTGGCCTAGGTAGGTGCGACGTCCCTTGATAGCGACACGATAGGTGCCCGGCTCGACATTCTCGGGGAGCTGGAAAGAAACAGTATCTGGTTGCGGCTCGAACCACGGCGTGTTTCCGGGAACGAACGCCCCTCCGAACACCACTGAAGACGCAGGAATGGTGGCCGCTTCGGAGTAGACCCCGTCACGCTCGGGCAGCCCGACGGGGATGGTCGAGTCCGGTCCGAGGAACGCCTCCAGAGGAGCGATCGTCCGGATGGGCTGAATGTCCTGGTTGGGACCGATGATCATGATCCCCATGCCGCGCTCCCGGTGCTTCCGGCGCCAGTACGTGGCCGCTGGGTCGAAGAAGGCGCGGTAGTACTGGATGCCGGTCGGGTCGATGCCGAACGCGACGTCCGCGTAGGAAGGGATCGACCCCTCGGGATGCAGCCGGTTGCCCGCGCCATCACGCATCGTGAAGCGGAAGGTCACCTCGGAGCCGGGCTCGTAGTACCCCTCCGGCCCCGGCTCCGTGATCGCCTCGAGGTCGATGGCGAAGTTGTAGTCAAACTCCGGCGTCTCCACCTGCTCGACGGGAATCTCGTAGGGCGCGCCCCAGCGCGCGGTCCACCACATGCGAAGCCCGACGGTCTCGGGACGAATGCGGAACGTCTGCGCGCGACGGTTGGCGTTGCGCAACTCGACGAGTGCCTCTTCCATGAACGAGGTCGCGCTCGAGCAGTCGTCGGGAGCCGCGCAGTCGTTGGCGAACTGAATTCCACGAAGGCGCCGGATGAAGAACTGATCGAACCGGCGTCGGCGGTTGTCCCTGCCGATCGCGATCCACACCGCCCTCCCGACACGATGACCTGAGGCATCGACCTGCCACACCGCAATGTGGCTCCGGCGCTCCATCCATCGTGCACCCCGGTAGAATCGCCGATCGGTGAACGATCCGTCGGCGTTGGGCAGCAGGACGGGCTCGTTCTCGACTTGCTCGAGACCCCGCCAGTCGAGGCAGGCGAAGTCGCCCTCCTCTCTAAGCTGGTCGAGGTTCGGGTTGTCATCGGACGTCTCGACAAACGTGCGGAGGTCGATCTGGTCAACAAAGAACCGCTGACCGGCGCGAACCTGTACGGGCGCGCCCACTCCGTTCTCCACCTCCAACGCAAGGCCGATCGGGGTGTTGACGGTCGTGGGACCTTCGGTGTCGATGGTGAGCGAAGCGCTCCCCGATTCAACCTCCCCAAGCCCCGCGTGATCCGCGCACCCCACGAGGATGACAATTCCCCCGATCGCCATCGCCCACGCGCCCATCAACAACTTCTCGTGCATGTCCCGCCCCCCTGTACGCCTCTGTCGTACGCAAGGAGCGTGCTTGGCCTAGTCGGCCTATTTTCTATGTTTTTCGTTCGGCCAGAGTGTGAAATGCACCATGTCGCTGGTTCATATTCATCATCAGCCGCACGATCGTGGGATATGCAGCGTGCCCGATGACGGGATTTCGCCTACATCCTGTGACAATGCAGGAACCTTGCCCTCGTCTGTCCTAGAAGACGATAGACTCGAAGAATGGGAGTTCCACGCTTCGTCGCGGAGATCCTCCTCGTGGGGGACGCGAGAGAGCCGATGCGTGAGCTGGGGTCGCGCCTCGCGGAACGTGGCTATGCGATTCGCTCGATGCCGTCATCGATACCGCCCCCCGCGGAGCCGTCCGACTTGATCCTCCTCGTGACGCCCGTGCGGGGCCGCAGCGCCGTCGCGTGCGTGGACACGCTGAGCCACCCTGACGCGAGCGTTCCGTTGATCGTCACAGGGTCGGCGGACGGCATGCCGACGGAGCAGCTTCATGCGCGGGGGGTCTTCGACGTCGTGCTCGATCCGCTCGAGCAGCCCGAGCGTCTACTCGCTGCGGTCGGCTACGCGCTGGGCGCACGGCAGGAAGACCGTGAGCTCAGCTACCTTCGCGGTCGCGCAGCCACCGGAGCGCGCCTCGTCGGCGAGCACCCTTCCATCCGGCACGTGATCGACATGGTCGACAAGATCACGCTGCGCACCGTTCAAGGCAGTGCCCCAGCGATCTTGGTGCACGGTGAAACGGGGACGGGCAAGGGCATGCTCGCCAAGGCGATCCACTTCCGTGGATTGCGGCGGAACCGAGCGTTTGTGGAGATCAACTGCGCGGCGCTTCCTCACCACCTCGTGGAATCCGAGCTGTTTGGCCATGAGCGGGGAGCCTTCACCGGCGCCGGCCGCGCGCGTCCCGGTCTTTTTGAGACCGCGCACGAGGGGAGCCTCTTCCTCGACGAGATCACCAGCCTTCCACTTGCCCTGCAGGGCAAGCTGCTCACGGCGATCGAAGAGAAGCGATGCCGCCGGCTCGGGGCGCGGGAATCCCGAAGCGTGGACGTCCAGGTGATCGCAGCGGCGCAGCCCGTGTTGCGCTCCCTGGTGAAGAGCGGAGGGTTCCGCGAAGACCTCTACCACCGGCTCAACGTCGTCCAGCTCAGCTTGCCTCCTCTTCGGGAGCGCGGCGACGATGCGGTTCTGCTGGCGCGCACCTTCGTCGACGAGCTCAGCGCCGAGTACGGCCTGCCCCGACGCACGCTGAGGGACGACGCCGTCAGCTTCATTCGCGAATACCGATGGCCCGGGAACGTCCGGGAGCTCCGCAACCAGATCGAGCGCATCGTCCTGTTGTCAAACGACGACGAGATCGCCGGGTGGCACTTTGAACGGGTGAGCGGGGAATTCTCAGTCCCCCCTGCTCCTGTCGCTTCCGAAGGCGAGCGGGAGCTGAGAATCGCGCTGCCGGACGAGGGCATCTCGCTCGAGGGGGTGGAGAAGCAGATCATTCGGCGCACGCTCGAGCTCAACAAGAACAACGTGACGCGGACCGCCCGGTACCTGTCCGTCAGCCGGCAGACGTTGATCTACAGGATGAAGAAGTACGGCATCGAGCGCTGAGGGGCGTCACATCGACGCGCTCGGTCAGGTGCTCTCGACGAGCGCGGCGCCGGTGATTCTGGCGTCACCGAGCGGCCCCTCCGCCGCGAGCGCCGCGCGCCGCTTAGCGCCGCGGTCTGCCCGGGCCCCACCCCACGGCCTATTCCACGGTGGAGTCGGTCACGTCGATCGGGGTCACCGAGTGGCCGGAGATCTGCGGGTAGGTCGGGTACCAGGAGCCGCCCTCGTTGTCGGTGATGGTCGAGCGATCAATGACGACGTTGCCGGTCATGTTGTTCGAGACGAAGAAGATGGCGCTGCCGTGCTGGACGACGCGGTTGTTCTGGATGCGCGTGCCGCAGATCGACAGCGTCATCTCGTTCCCGTCGTTGTAGATCGCGCCCCCGCTGCCGCCGCCCGGCGTGCCGTCCTGAGCGGGGTTGCCGCCGTTGCCGATCGCCTCGTTGTGGCTGAACACGCTGTTCAGGATGGTCCACGACACGCCGATGCTGCTGATGCCGCCGCCGTTCGAGCACACGTTGCCGTAGCCGTCGGCGCCGCCGAACGTGCTGTTGACCACGTAGACGGGCAGACCGTTGTAC
The DNA here is from genome assembly GCA_045106715.1 of Sandaracinaceae bacterium. GTDB lineage: Bacteria > Myxococcota_A > Polyangia > Polyangiales > Sandaracinaceae. Next base: position 7,147 of record JBGCFC010000144.1, on the reverse strand, counting down.
TGGCTGAACACGCGGATCGCGGCGCCCCCCACGTCGGGGCCCTCGTCGGCGCAGCGGTTGTTGAAGAAGCGGCAGTTGACAACCTTGAGCCGGCCACCCCGCACCCACACCGCGCCGCCCCCGTCGTACTCGTCCTCGCCTCTCGAGTCCGCGTCGATGAAGGTCAGGTTCTGGAGCGTGAGCTGAGGGTGGTCCTGGTTCTGGCACATCGCCGTCGTCCAGACCTGGTCCTCGTCGCAGGTGTTCATGTACAGGATGCGGCTGTCGCCACCGCCGCTCAGCGTCACGAGGCCGCCGCCGTCGATCACGATGCGCGGCCCGGTGTTGTTGAAGATGCGCGCCGGTCGGTCGAGCGTGATGGTGACCGGGTCCGGCCCGCAGTCGAATGTGATGACCCCGCCCAGCGCAACCGCGTCGATGACCGCGTCCCCCGTGCAGCTCCCGGGCGTGCCGTCGCCAATGACGCGGTCGGGGCTCGAGGTGTCTTCCGGGCCGGCCTCCGCAGGGATGTCGCAGGGGCCGTCGGGGTTGCCCGCGGGCGGCCCGTCGTCCGGGTTGGTCAGCGGGTTGGAGGCGTCGACCCCCGGACCCGCGTCTCGACCCGGAGGCGTGGAGCTGTCGACATCGGGCGTGGATCCCGCGTCGGACTCCATGTCGCCGTCACAGGCCGGCAGCAGCAGGAGGAGCGCCGCCACACACAGCCACGCTGAGTGAGACGAGTGGTGGGTTCGACGTGCGCGCATCGTCCGGAGTGTACCGGAACGGGTGCGGGTTCACGCGTTCAGGCGGGCGATCCGGCGTACCGTCGCGGCGTAGTCGATGATGCGGCGCGACGTCGGGACCGGCGGGGGCACGCCGGCAAGCTGAACGAAGAGCGCCGCGCGCGCATCCCAGGGCAGCTCCGTGAAGGACACGCCGGCGGCACCGTCTTCAATGGTGCGCACCTCGGCGACCGCGTCGATGAAGCCGCTGCCGTGGGGCGACGGAAAGCTGACAACGAGCGTCTCGCCAGGCTCGACCGAGGTGGTCAGCGCGAGGCGCGCGCCACGGTGCGACAGGTCGAGGATGGTGTCGGAGACGGAGCGAAAACGCTCGGTGGCGACCGCCTGGCAGGCGGAGCGGTGGGCACGGCGGAGGGCGGTACGGCGACGGCGCGGCTGGAGCATGCACCCATGGTACGGAAGCGAGGCGAGAGGACGCAGAAAGCGGCAGAGCACGCAGGCTGGGCGCGCCCCGTGCAGAACGCCCCCGACTTTGGCTACCATGCAGCCCGTGACCCAAGAGACTGCACACGAGCCTGCGAACGCGGGCGACCCCACGATGGGGGCCGACGAACAGGCCATGCGCCGGGTGGTCGGCCTCGTGATGCGAGCGGCGGAGCGGGGCGAGACCGACGCCCTGCTCGAGTCGGTCGAGGACCCGGCCAGCCGCGTCTTCCTCTCGGAGCTCGCGTCCTACGCCACCCAGGCGCGCATCGTGGTACCGCGAAGTCTGGAGAGCAGTGAGATGGATGCGCTCCACCCCACCAGCGCCGAGCTGCAGCTCGAAGAGGAGCTGGAAGAGGAGCTGACCTTGGCCGACCCGATCGAGACCGAGCTCCTCGTCTGGCTCTCGCAGCGACAGGAGGGCGGTGCTGCGTCGATCTGGGAGCGCACCCAGGTCCTGCTCGCCGACGACGAGGGCGAGTCCGGCTGACGGTGCTCGCGGCGAGGATCGACGGTATGCTCCCCTCGGACTTTTCCCGGGGGGCTTTCTTTTGCGTTCACGCTTGTTTGTCGTGGTGGTGCTCAGCGCCGCTTGGATCGTCGGTTGCGACTCCGAGATGCCGCCGGACGACGGTGGTACGGAAGACGCCGCCAACGTGTGCAGCACCGCCTCCGAATGCGACGACGGGCTCTTCTGCAACGGGGACGAGTCATGCGATCCGGACGACCCTGCATCCGACGCGATGGGCTGCGTCTCGGGGACCGCGCCCTGCGACGCCGACACCTGCTCGGAGGAGAGTGACCTCTGCAGCTGCAGCACGGATGCCGACGAGGACGGATCCATCGCCATCGAGTGCGGCGGCGACGACTGCGATGACAACGACGCGAATCGGTTCCCGGACAACGTCGAGGTCTGCGACGCGGAAGGCCACGACGAGGACTGCGACCTGAGCACCTTCGGGGATCTCGACGCGGACGAAGACGGCTCGATCTCGGACACCTGCTGCAACCCCTCGTCCGACGGGGGCGCGCCGACCTGCGGGAACGACTGCGACGACGCGCGCGCCAACGTGAGCGGCCTGGCGACCGAGGCGTGCGACGGCGTCGACAACGACTGCGACATGGAGACCGACGAAGGCGTCGAGCGCACCTTCTACCCGGACACGGATCGCGACAGCTTCGGAGACCCCGATGGCACCGTGATGATGGGCTGCACGCCGCCGACCGGGTTCGTCGAGGACAACACCGACTGCAACGACGGGGACGTCAGCTTCAACCCACTCGCCGCAGAGCAGTGCGCGACGAGCGAGGACGAGGACTGCGACGGCGAGGTCGATGAGACGGGCGAGGTTCGCTACTACCGCGACTTCGACGGCGACGACTACGGCGCGACCGGCACCTTCATCGACTCCGAAGACTGCGACCCGCCGTCCGGCTACGTGCGCATCGCCAACGACTGCAACGACATGAGCGGCGCCTTCTACCCGGGCGCACCCGACCCGTGCGACCGACGCGACACGGACTGCAACCTGCCGTCGACACCCGGCGGAACCGACCTCGCCGAGGACATGGACGACGACGCGCACGCCGCCATCGGAGCGAGCTGCATGGGCGAAGACGTCGGCTTCGGCGTGTTCCCCAAGGACGACTGCGACGACGACGCGGCGTCGACCTACCCGGGCGCACCCGAGGTCTGCGATCGAAGGGACAATGCCTGCGCGATCGGCGGCGGCGTGCTCGAGAGCGAGGACATGGACGGCGACGGCCACTCGGCCACCGATGCCGCCTGCAGCGGGGGCTTGTTGTCGCGCGATGACTGCAACGACGCTGAGATCACCGTCTACCTCGGCGCGCCCGAGCTGTGCGACCGGCTCGACAACAACTGCAGCGCGGACGGGGGCGTGGACGTCACCGAGGACATGGACGACGACGGGCACGCACCGATCGGCGGCGCGTGCGACGACGGACCGCTCGAGGAGGACGACTGCGACGACACCACGGCGACGACCTACCCGGGCGCGCCGGAGCTCTGCAACCGCGTCGACGACGTGTGCGCGTCGGGCGGGGGGCCGCGGCCCAGCGAAGACATGGACGACGACGGCTTCGCGCCGATGGACGCGACGTGCACCGGCGGGCCGCGACCGAAGACCGACTGCAACGACGACGACCCGGACGCGTTCCCGGGCGCGACCGAGACCTGCGGCGGCGGGGACCAGAACTGCAACTCCACCGACGACGTGAGCGATCCGGCCGCGGCGGCGTGGTGCGGGCCGTTCTCGGTGTGTGCCGGCGGGACGACGTGTCGGTTGGAGACGCCGCTGGCCGCTGGCGGGGACCTCCCGGACCGCGGCAGCACGGTGGCGCTCCGAAGCGGCACCACCTTCGGATGGGGCGCCGGGGACCTTCTTCCTGGGATCTCTCGACAGGTCGTCCCGACCGAGATTCCCCAGCTCGCAGGGGCGACCAGCGCCAGCTTGGGCTTCGGGTCAGCGTGCGCCATCACCGGCGGCACGGTCGAGTGCTGGGGCCGGGGCAGCCCGTTCAACGGCGCCTTTTCGGCCGACGCCGTGGCGATGCCCGACGTCGCCGGCGCGCTCGAGATCTCGGTGGGCGGCGACTCGACCTGCGCCCGCTTCTCCAGCGAGGTCCGCTGTTGGGGAAGCAACGGCTTCGGCGGTGTCGGTGACGGAACGACGGACCCGAGGACGACCCCCGCGGCGGCCGTGTTCAGTCCCGCGCTCGCCCCAGAGGACGCTCCGGTGCAGCTGGCGTCGGGCTCATCCCACCACTGCGCCCTCCTGCGAAGCGGCAGCGTTCAGTGTTGGGGGAGCGCCGACCAAGGCCAGCTGGGTGACGGGGCGTTCGCGACCCCGCCTGACGCGCGTTTCGAAGGACCGGGACCGGTGGTAGGACTGACCGACGCGGTGTCGATCGCCGCGACCGGGACGTACACCTGCGCGGTGCGGAGCGACGGAACCGTGAGCTGCTGGGGGACGCTCACGGTCGGGGACTTCACGACAGGGTTCCAGATTCAAGACGCGACGCCGATGCCCGTCTCGGGGCTCTCCGACGTCCAACAAGTCACCATGCACGGCAACCACCTGTGCGCGCGCAGCGGTGACGGCACCGTGCGGTGCTGGGGCGAGGGTGAGGCGAACCAGCTCGGCGATGGGCTCGGCACCTCGAGCGAGACCCCGGTCCTGGTGAGCGGCCTGAGCGACGCGACGTTCATCGCGGCGGGCGGCGGGCACACCTGCGCGCTTCGGGCCACCGGCGACGTGGTCTGCTGGGGCGCCAACGGAGAAGGCCAACTCGGAGACGGAACGGACAGCGGCTCGGTCTACTTCCCCGTACCCGTTGGGGGCGTCAGCAACGCGATCGCCGTCTTCGCCAGCCGGGGCGGCTTCTGCGTTCGTCGCACGGCCGGCGGCATCGAGTGTTGGGGGAACGGACCGCTGGGCGACGGCACCTCCGACGACAGCGTGAGCCCGGTGGCTGTGACGGGGTCCACCACCGGTGTAGACGTCGCCGCGGTCTCGGGCACAACTTGCATGCGCAACTCCGGCGGCACCGTCGAATGCTGGGGAAGCGGTCCGCTTGGAAGCGCGACGGCCTCGAGCGACGCCCCCCTCGCGGTCAGCGGGATCTCCGACGCGACGGTTCTCGGCGATGGCGCAGAGGCGAACCACAACTGCGCATTTGGTGCCGCGGGACTCCGCTGTTGGGGAGACAACACCTACGGGCAGCTGGCCACCGGTGACATGGTCGACTCCGACACGCCTGTCCCGAGCGCGTACACATTCTCGGAGGCCTTCGATATCGGCATCTCGCTCGCCCACACCTGCGTGGCCCACAGCGGCGGCGTGGTCTCGTGCCTCGGCTTCAACGTATTCGGAGCGCTCGGCAACGGGTCGCCGGATCACAGCGTAGACCCCGTGGCGGTGACGGGCATCACCGACGCTGTGGAGCTGACGAGCAACCGGTTCCACAACTGCGTCCGGCATGCGACCGGTGCGGTGTCTTGCTGGGGCAACAACCAGAACGGGCAGCTGGGGGATGGCACGGTCCTCGAGCGCGGCACGCCCGTGGCGGCGATCGGGATTTCGAACGCGGTCTCGTTGGAGACCGGTGGGGCGCACACCTGCGCGGCGCTCGCGAGCGGCGAGGTCTGGTGCTGGGGAACCGGCGGCGGAACCGCATTCGGAGGGCCTCAAACCACCCCCGTCCAGGTCGCCGGGGTGTCTTCCGCGGAGCAAGTCGCCGTCGGCTCGAGGAGCACGTGTGCGCTGCACATGGATGGCACCGTCTCGTGCTGGGGTATTCGCGACGTGCTCGGCAACGCGACCTACGCGACGCCCTCCACCACGCCGGTCACCGCGCTTCTCCCCTGACTCACTCGCCGCTGGCGCGTCGCAGTTGCGCGAGCGCCAGGCGGAGCTGCACCGCCGCGTCCAGCCGGTTGAGCCGGGCGCGGTTCAGCTCGCCCTCCGCGGCGAAGAGGGCGGCGGTCGTGGTCTGCCCAGCCCGGAGTTGCGCGAGCCGGCTCGCGTAGGCCGCCTCGGCGGCGGTCACGGCGCGCGCCCCGCTCTCGGATGCCGCGAGGGCAGCCCGAGCGCGAGAGTCGGCCTGCTGGACCTCGAGACGCACGCCCCGCTCGAGCTCGACGAGCCGGGCCTCGGTCTCGGCCTGCTGCGCGCGCGACGCCTCGCCCGCGTGCACGGCGTTCAGCGTGTCATTGGGGGACCACGAGATCATCGCGCCGACCTCCCAGCTCGGCTGCGGGTCCGAGTTGGGCGGGATGACGTAGCGGTTCGGCGCGCCGACATCGGCCCCCGCATAGAGCCCGAGGTGCGGATAGCCCTGCGCGTCGATGGCCCTTCCGGCCGCGCGCTGCGTCGCGAGGCCGGCACGAAGGGACCGCACCTCCGGACGCGCCTCGACGGCCCGCTCGAGACGCGGTGCGAGCGGACCGGGCGCGGGCGACGTCTCGAACAACGGCTCGACGACGCCATGCGCGGGGCCGGGGTCGAGACCCATCAGCATGCGGAGCGCGGCGTCCGCCATCTCCACGCCCGCTCGCGCCGACGCCACCGCGCTCTCGGCCGTGGCCACGCGTGCCTCGGCCGCCATGCGGTCGGCCTCCGTCAACACGCCCGCGTCGACGCCGCTCGCGATCTGGTCTCGCTGCGCGACCGCCTGCCTCGCCGACTGCTCGGCCACCGCGAATCCGCCGCGCGCGCGCGCCAGCTGAAAGTACGCCTCGCGGGCGCGGAGCCGGACGGTGGCGTCGGCGACCTCCCGCGCCGCCTCCCGCGCCTCAACCGCGGACTCCGCCGCTTCGAGCGCCGGCAGCATCGCGAAGAACAGGTCGCTCACGGGCCAGGTCAGCCGCGCGGAGAGACCATACTGGTCTCGCGGGATCGTGAACGCGACGGAGCCGCCCTGGTTGTCCAACGAGCCGAGCCACAGCGCGCGCGCCGCCGGATCGTCCAGCGTCTCGGCCAGCGACCGCGCCGCCGCCAGCGCCTCGGGATCGCCGCCGAGCGAGATCTCGCCGTCCGGAAAGCCGCCCACCCGGGTGTAGCGCGCGCTCAACTCCAGCCGCGGGAGCATCGCCGCGCGGGCCTGGGACACGGCCGCTTCGCTCGCTCTCGACAAGGCCTCGGCGCGCTCGAGCCCCGGTGAGGCCGCCGACGCGCGCTCGGCGGCTTCGTCGGCCGTCAATGGAGGCCCGTCGGCGATCGCCACCTGGAGATCGAACCGCGGCGCCTCCTGCGCGTGGGCTGGCGGGATGAACGACTGAGCCAGCAGAACGAAGACGACGATACGGATCATGAGTCCCTCCATGGCAGTCCGCGCGGGGGGTCAGCGCAGGGTCGAACGGAAGCGCAGCGTGGCGAACACAAAGACGGCGGCTCCCATCACGGCGAGCACGACGAGCT
>JBGCFC010000143.1:0-13157 GCA_045106715.1 Sandaracinaceae bacterium | reverse complement strand
CGGCACGCCCACGCAGCCGGCGCCCGCGATGGCGAGGCCGTCGACCGAAGGCATCGTCGAAGCCTGGACCGGGTGAGCTTCAGCTTGAGTCTCTCGCGAACAACGCCACCACGGAGCGAGGGCCGACCTCGACGTGGGTGGATTCGATCACGGGGGCCTCTTCGAACGGCCGCGCGTCGTCTGGGCTGACGCGCGAGGTGTCCACCACGCGCCGCCATGAGGCGCCGTGGGGGAGCTCGAACCAGAGTGGCTCCCACCATGCGTTGAGCGCGAAGTACATGCGCGTCGATCCAGAGAGGTTCTGGGCGCTGATCGCGATCGAGCGGCTGTGCGGGGCGAAGTCCGGCTGCCCGAGATGGATGCCGTGGAGCTGGACCTGGGCGGACTCGCGGACCTCGGTCAGGGTGAGCCCGGGGCGGAGGGACTCGCGGCGATGGCCGACGCGGTCCTGCATGCGACGCACGCCGATCAGCGCGCGCACGAAACGGTGCACGTCGGCGTGCTCGGTGAGCTTGGTCCAGTCGAACCAGGAGATCTCGTTGTCCTGGCAGTACGCGTTGTTGTTCCCGCGCTGGGTGCGCCGCACCTCGTCGCCCATCGAGAGCATCGGAGCGCCGAGCGACAACAAGGTGATCGCCAAGAGGTTCTTCACCTGACGGTTTCGAAGGGCCTCGACCTCGGGGTCGGCGGTCGGCCCCTCTTCGCCATGGTTCCAGCTGTGGTTGAGGCGTTCCCCGTCCCGGTTGTGCTCGCCGTTGGCCTCGTTGTGCTTGTGGTCGTAGCTGACGAGGTCGTTGAGCGTGAAGCCGTCGTGCGCGGTCACGAAGTTGATGCTGCGTTCCGGCTCTCTGGGCTCGTGACCGTAGAGGTCGGGGCTGCCGAGCAGGCGGTTCGCGAGCTTGGGCACGACGTTCGGCTCGCCGCGGACGAAGCGGCGGACGTCATCGCGGAACTGGCCGTTCCACTCCTTCCAGAAGTCCCCGACAAAGGAGCCCACCTGATAGAGGCCGGCCGCGTCCCACGCCTCGGCGATGAGCTTGGTGCCCGACAGCACCGGGTCGGTGTCGATGTCCCAGAGCACCGGGGGGGTCGGGAGCGGATGCCCGTTCTCGTCGCGCGACAGAATCGACGCGAGGTCGAACCGGAACCCGTCGACGTGAAACTCCTCGACCCAGTAGCGCAGGCTGTCGAGGATCATGCGTCGCACGACGCTGCGGTTCGCGTTCAGGGCGTTGCCGGTGCCGCTGTAGTTCTTGTAGCTGCCGTCCGGCCCGAGCAGGTAGTAGGTGCGGTTGCCAAAGCCCTTGAGGCTCTGGGTGGATCCGACCTCGTCACCCTCGGCGGTGTGGTTGTAGACGACGTCGAGGATCACCTCGAGACCGGCGCGGTGCAGCGCCTTGATCAGGTCGCGCAGCTCGTCCAGGGGGGCATGCCCGCTCGGGTCGGTGGCGTAGCCGGGGTGCGGCGCGAAGAACGACACCGGCGCGTAGCCCCAGTAGTTCAGCCTTCCCTCGGGTGCGTCCTCTGGGTCGAAGGCGAACACGGGCAGGAGCTCGACCGCGGTCACGCCCAGGTCGACGAGGTAGGGGATCTTCTCGATGAAGCCGGCGTAGGTTCCGGCCAGCTCGGGTTCGACGCCGGAGCTCGGGTCGCGGGTGAAGCCGCGCACGTGGGCTTCGTAGATCACGGTCTGGGAGAACGGCGTATGGAGCGGCGTGTCGCCTTCCCAGTCGTACTGTGAGACGTCGGTGACCATCGACTTGAGGGCCACGGCGTCGTTCCTACCGGGCTTTCGCGCGGCGAGGCGGTCGTAGTGCTTCGGCGTCGCGACGGCGCGCCCATAGGGATCGAGCAAGACCTTGTCGGGGTCGAAGCGGTGGCCCTCGTCGGGAGCCCAGGGGCCGTGCACCCGGTAGGCGTACAGCTGCCCGGCGACCAGCCCACGGACGTGCACGTGCCAGTAGTGGTGGGTGCGGTGAAGCTGCGGGTCGAGCGTGATGACGCGCGCCGGCTCGGCTTCGTCGACTTCGTCGAAAAGTAAAAGATCGACGCGCTCGGCGTGCTTGGAGAACACGCTGAAGGCGACGCCCTCATCGCGCAGGGTGGCGCCGAGCGGCGAAGGGCCTCCGGGGGCCAAGTCCAACGGGGACGTCACGCGCCGGAGCTTAGCAGGACGTTGAAGAACCGTTCTGCCGCGCCTCGGGCCTGGGATGTGCCGCCCAACATCGCCTGTCGTGCCTCCAGAATCCTCAAGGATTTCATCGTCACGTCATTCGACCTGCACAGCACGTCGCGGACCCGACCCTTCAACGTCGATTCTTCAACTCCTGCGATCAGGCGCGCCGTCGGCGAACCCAGATGAGCACCGCCAACCCGACGCCGAGGCCCACGGCGAACCCTCCACCGACCTGTCCCCATGCGGCGGTCAGCGAGATCTTCTGGATCAGGGAGTTGTGCTCGTCGGCCTCGACCGGGATCTGACCGGTGTACTCGGCGATGTGATGAAGGGCCGAGACCGCGAGGCTCGCCTCGGGGATCTCCTGGTGGCAGCCGACACACACGCCGCGTCGGTCGAGCAAGGCACGCTGGCGCGCATCGAGCGGCCCCGAGCCTTCGAAGTGATGTCCCACCGTCTGCAGCTGCTGCCCGTCGGGTGTCACGAGCGCGGACCAGTCCTGTAGGCCTTCGATGGGCTCGATCTGGAACCGGGCGGATCGCGGCAGCACGCGGCCGTCCGCGGTCGTGAGATCGACGGTCGTGCCCTGGTCCCAAGGGCGCGTCCCACCCACTCCGTAGCCGGCCGCGCGACCGGGGCCGTGGCACGACTCGCAGGGCCGTGCGGGGCCCACGGTGTGGGGCTGAACCGGGCTCATGTCGATGCCGAGTTGCCCCTCCTCGCCGCCGCCCTCGGTGTGGGGCGGGGTGCGGAAGATGCGGTTCCGGATGACGTCCTCGCCGTCCGGCCCGATCACCGTGACCGTCGTCTGGCAGCCCGGGATGACCGGCGTAACGCGGCCCTCGCCGTTGATCCCGAGTGGCGGGTCCTCCCAGCGCAGGAACGAGCGCATCTCGGTGACTTCGCCGGCGAGCATCGTGCCGAAGTCGCGCTCGTCTGGCGCGGCGCGGCGTGCGGGGTCGAGGTGTTGGTTGCCCGCCGCGACCCAATCGAACGAGGTGTTGCCGTCCGAGTAATCGATCTCGATGTGGCAGCCGTAGCACTGCGGCGCCCACTGCGTGTGGCAGGCGTAGCACTCCATCGTGCGCACGTGGGAGTCGACGTGCACCATGGCGACGCGGGCGTCGACGTCGAGCTCGTCCGCCTCGGAGATGGCGCGCAATGGGCGAAGCGGAAGGTCGCGTCCGCCCACCGTGTGCACGATGACCTGGTTTCCGTGGCGCGTGACGTCGGGCATCGGGTTGCCGCGCGCGCTCAGGAGATAGCCGTCGGCGACCTCCGCCGGCGCACCCTGCTGGAGCATCTCGCTGAGCTCTCGGCCCACGCCGCGCGCCGGGCCCTCGGCCTCACCCGGCCCGTTCTCGTCGCCCCATCCGAGGGGCAGCTCCCAGGGGTAGGCGTCCGGGGTCCCGTGGCAGTCGCTGCACTCGATCTCCACCGCGGCGAGGTTCGTGCCGGCCAACATCCCGTCGCCGTGCACGTCGAGGCTCGTGTGGCAGTCCTGGCAGAGCATCCCGCGCTGGTAGTGGATGTCCTGCTGCATCGACATGTAGTGCTTGCTGTGGAGATCCAGCTGCCCTCCGCCGCCCTCGGTGAACGGAGAGCCCCACGCGCTCTCCATGAGCCCCTGGTAGCTCACGCCGATGCGCTTGCCGCGGTTGTGGCACGTGGTGCATGTCTCGACCGGAATGCCCGTGTAGGCCTCGCCGTGCACCGACACGACCGACTCGCGCGTGGCTTGCATCGCGTGAACCAACGGGTGGCCTGGCTCGTCCGGGTCGATGGCGGTGTCGCTGCCTTCGTAGAGCCCTTCGTTGCCGTACGGCACGTGGCAGGCGCCGCAGCCCATGCCGCGGAAGTCACCGCGTCGGAACCGGCCTCGCACGCCGAGGTGGCAGCGCTGGCACTCCGCGCGAATGTACGTGAACGCGGCGCGCTCCGGATGCGCGGCTGCCTCTTCGGCGGTCGGCGCCTCGGGCACGACCTCCTGGGCATCGGGGTAGACGTTGGGGTGGGTGTCCCGCTTGACCCGCATGTACTCCCGGTAGGCGTCGGTGCCGAGCTGCGCGTGCGGGTCTTCCGGGTTTTGGATGTCGTAGTTGCCCCAGGTGTGCTCGTAGCCCTCGAGCGCGCCGAAGCCCCACGTGGTGCCCTGGATCTTGCCTGACTCGGTCATCATCAGGCTCGACCATTGGGCGCGCACGTGGTCCTCGTGGCAGGGACCGCAGCTCCGCGCGTTGACCCACGGCGAGGCGGGGTCCGCAAAGAACGTGTCCGGGCCCCCTTCGGCGGCCAGCGCGTCGACCGTGCCCACGTGCGCGAGCTCGGCCGTTTCGGCGTTCGGGGTGCCCCCGTGGCAGACGACACATCCGTCGCCGTCCCCCACGTCGGTTCCTCGCTCGAAGATCTGCTGCATCATCTCGGACGCGGGGTCCCGGATGGCTTCGACCTCGAGGTGGCAGCCCGCGCGGGTGCAGCCTTCGCCCGACCATGCGTATGGCGCTGGGGCGACGGGCACGACGGTCGAGGCGTCGCTGGGCTCGGGCGCACCCACCGGCTCGTCCGCGCCGCACGCCGCGAGCAGAAGCAGCGCGGCGGTCGCGAGGGCGGTGAGGTCGGGGCGCACGGCCCGGGTCCTATCACGTCCCCGCGCTTGCAGCTGGGCGAACGGCGAGGACCGCGTGCTCGGTGACCCCACGCGTGCGACAGCGTAGGATCCTCATGCGACGTTTGACTTCGATGCTCCTGATCCTCACCGCGCTCGGGTGTGCGACTGATCCGGCCACCTCCGACGCGGGGCGTGACGCACGTGTCTCGGCGGACGCGGGCTCCGTGGACGCGGGCTCCGTGGATGCCGGCACGAGCTGCGCGGCGGTCGAGCCGTCGGTGGTGACGTTGACGACCGACGATGGCGTGGCTCTCGAAGCGGACTACTACGCGTCCGGGGTCGACGACGGAGCCGGCGTCGTGTTGCTCCACATGATCCCGCCTGGGAACACGCGCGCCAACTACCCGCGCGCCTTCATCGACACGCTGACCGGCCAGTGCATGAGCGTGCTGAACGTAGACCGGCGCGGCGCAGGAGGATCCGCGGGCGTGGCCGCGGAGGCGTACACGGGCCCGAACGGCGTCTTGGACGCCCGCGCGGCCATCGCCTACCTCACCGCGCGATCGGTGGCGCCCGCGCGGCTGGCGATCGTCGGCGCGTCCAACGGCACGACCACGCTCCTCGACTACGTGGCGCTCTCGGGGGGCGATGCGACGCTCCCGACCCTGGCGGCAGCGGTACTGTTGTCCGGCGGTAGCTACACGGAAAACCAGACGACGCTCACCGCGTCTGGCCTCAGCGCGATCCCCAGCCTGTTTGCTTACCCCGTGGCGGAGGCGGCGTGGAACGACACCCAGGGTGCGATGGTCAACGACCTCTGGAGCTTCCGCGAGTACGACCCGGGCTCCCACGGCACGCGCCTGTTCGACAGCGCGCCGCCGTCGATCGAGCATGTGTCCGCGTTCCTCCTGGCCCACACCGCGGAGTAGTCCGCGACCTGCGTCACGGGCTCAGGGCACGGTGACGGTGATGGAGTCCACCTGGAAGCCGTTGCCGGCGACGTGGGCGATGGTGAGCGTCTGACCCGCCGTGAGGGCGGCGCCGGCGAGATCGAGCACGCCGGAGCTGGTGACGCTGGTGGGGCTGCCGCCGTTGATGACGACCGCGCCCTCGTCCGCGCTGCTGAAGGACGAGAAGTCGATCTCGGTGAGGCTCACGTCGACGCCGAAAGTCACCGTGAGGACCTCCACGCCGTCGTTGCCGTCGATGCCGTCGGTGTCGTCCGTGCCGCCCGAGTGGTTGATGCCGAAGCCGCTCGCGGTCTGGTTGAGCACGCCGTCGTTCGCGGCGAGCGTCATGGTGACGCCGGCAACTGTGAGCATCATCGTGGCTGCTTCGAGGTCCTCGATCGTCATGCCCGTCGTCTCATCCGTGAACGACCGATCGTCGAGCGGGTACACGACGGTGGTGCCAGCGCCTCCATCGGTTCCGCCCGCATCGGTCCCACCCGCGTCGGTCTCGCCAGCGTCGGTCCCGCCCGCGTCGGTGCCTGCGTCTGTCCCGCCGGCATCGGTGTCTCCGGCGTCGGTGCCGCTGTCCATCGGTCCCGCGTCTGAGCCGGCGTCGATGGGAGGGGGGCCCGCGTCACGCCCCGCGTCGACGGGCGGGGGGCCCGCATCCACGGGTGGCGTTCCGGTATCGGCCGCACCGCCGCCGGAGTCGGTCGGGGTGCTGGCGTCATCAGCGCCGATCTCACGCTGGCAGCCCACGAGGGCGACAACACAGACGAGCAGAGTGGCGAGGGAGAGGCGGACGCGGGGCTGAAGCATGCGGTCACGCTAGCAGCGACCGCGGACGGGGATCCAACGGAATCGGGGAACCGCCGCGGTCGTCACTGAGTTGTTGCGGCCTCCGCGGGGGTCTGTCCGTCAACGTCCACGGCGCGGTTGAGCTGCCGCATCGCGTCGTTGCTGAGGCTTCCCTCCATGGAGCCGAGCGCCTCCACGAACTCCGGGGCGCGCGCCACCAGCGCCGGGCTGGCCAGAAGGATCGCGTCGTAGGGTGGGATCGCACCGCGGTCGTCCTCGAGAACGCGCAGATCGAAGGCCGCGATACGCCCGTCGGTGGTGTAGGCGCCGATGACGTCCACCTGACCCTCGGCCAGCGCGGTGTAGAGCAGGGTGGGGTCCATGGTGCGCTGTTCCTGGAAGTGCAGCCCGTAGGTGGACTCCAGCGCCCGCCACTCACCTCGCTCGAACAACTCGTAGTCTCCCGCCACCGTCATGCGCGTCGAGAGCGGGCCAAGCTGGGAGATGCGCGTGATCGGCGGGCCGCCGTTCGCCTCGGCGCGCACAGCGAGCGCGTAGGCGTTCTCGAACCCCAACGTGGCCACGACGGTCACGCCGTGCTCCTCGCTCAACCAGCGGGTGACCTCGCCGCGCAGCGTGTCGCGGTCGGCGGGCAGGTCGGCCCGGTGCATCATCGAGGTCCAGACGGTGCCGGTGTACTCCACGTACAGATCGAGGTCGCCGGCGACGAGCGCATCGAACGCGACGTTGCTGCCCAGTGAGCTGAGCACCTCGGGCGTCTCCCCCGACGCGCGCGCCTCCGAGGCGATCCGCTCGGCCAGAATGTACTGCTCGGTGAACGGCTTTGCGCCGATGCGGATGGGGTCGTCTCCGCTCTGAACGAAGGAGAGAGCCGGTTGGATCATCGCACCAAGAAAGACGAACGAGATCACGGCGACGGCACCCACCCACACGGCTCGCTTTCGTTGAGCGCGCCCGTGCTCCGCCAGTCGGAGGAGTCCGTCCAGGGTGAGCGCAAGCCCGGCCGACGCCGCGCACCCGAGCAGGACGGAGCCGTGGTCGCGCGTCTGGAGCCCGGCGAAGATCAAGTCGCCGAGGCTCGAACCACCGACCGGAGTGGCGAGCGTAGCCATGCCTACGGTCCACACCGTGGCGGTGCGGAGGCCCGCCACGAGGGTGGGCATGGCCAGGGGAAGTTCGACTTGGAAGAGCGCCTGCCGCGTGCTCATGCCGACCCCGCGCGCAGCGGCCTTGGCCTCGCGGGGGACTTCGCGCAGGCCGACGACGGTGTTCCGGAGGATGGGCAGCAGGCTGTAGAGCGTGAGTCCGAGCACGGCCGGAAGTGCCCCGATGCTCGGCGCCTCGATTCCGACAGACGAAAGCGAAGCGAGCGCGGGCACCATGACCGCCAGAAGAGCGAGCCCAGGCACGGTTTGAATCACGCTGGCCACCCCGAGTACGACGCGCTCCAGGCGGGGGCGTCGACTGGCCGCGATGCCGAGCGGCACGCTGATGAGCGAGCCCAGCAACAGCGCCCATACGCTCAGCGAGAGATGCGCCAGGGTGAGTTCGGCCAGGCGGCTCATGGTGTGTCGAGCCGGCTCGCGACCAGGTCGGCTGCCCGGCGGGGCGCACTGAGAAGCTCACTCACGTAGACGTCCGAGGGAGACCGGGAGAGCTCTGCTGGCGTGCCCACTTGGAGCAGCCGGCCTTGCCGCATCACGGCCACTCGGTCGCCCAGCATCAGCGCCTCGTGCACATCGTGCGTGACGAAGACGCCCGTGAAGCCGAGCTCTCGACGCAGGGTGGCGAACGAGGACTGAAGTTGCTCGCGGGTGAGGGGGTCGAGGGCGCCGAACGGCTCGTCGAACAGGACGACCTCCGGCTCCGCCGCGAGCGCGCGGGCCACTCCGACTCGCTGACGCTGGCCACCGCTCAGGGCCGAGGGCAACCGGGGGCCGTGTTCCTCGGGGCTCAGGTCCACGAGGCGGAGGAGGGATGCCACCTGGTCCGCGATGCGCGACGGCGCCCAGCCGAGCAGCTTCGGGGTGATGCCGATGTTCTCCGCCACGGTCATGTGTGGGAACAGGCCCACCCCCTGAAACGCGTATCCGATGCGGCGCCGGAGGATGTGCGGCACGAGATCACGTACCGGCTCCCCCTTCAGGCGGACCTCGCCCTCGTCGGGCTCCACGAGGCGGTTGATCGTCTCGAGCGCGGTGGTCTTTCCGCTGCCGGATGCGCCGACCAACATGAGCAGCTCGCCCTGCCGCACGTCGAGAGAGAGCGCGTCGACGGCGGTGACCTCGCCGAAGCGCACTGTCACGCCCAACAGAGAAACGGCCGGTTCAGCGGCCATCGGGGACGAGCTGGATCTTCGCGGTTCCCCGCGTGCCGGCGTGTTCGAGGGCGCGGAGCCCGTCGGAGAGCGGATACTCGGCTTCGATGAGCGGGCTCGGGTCGATCACGCCACGGTGCAGGGCGCGGAGCGCGGGGGGGAAGGGGCCACAGCGTGAGCCGACGAGCGCGATTTCGTCGATCACGAACGGTGCGGTGGCGATCTCACTAACGCCGTGAAAGGTGCTCTTTAGGACCAGGGTGCCGCGTGGTGCGACCAGCGAACGGGCGCACTCGAACCCGGCTGCCGTGCCGGTCGCCTCGACGACCAAGGGAAAGCCGGAGGAGAGGGCGTCGGTGTCGAGGTGCGTCTCCACGTGGGCCTCGAGCCGCGCGAGTTTCGCGGGGTGTCGCCCGATGACGGAGACATGGGCGCCGGTTCCCGCAAGAACGAGCGCACACAGCGAGCCCAGCTTGCCGTCGCCCAGTACGGCGACCCGCGTGTTCGGCCTCACGTGGACCTGTTCGAGGATCTCGAACGCGGCGGCGAGAGGCTCGGCGAAGGTCGCGAGCTCCGTGGAGAGGCCATCGGGGACGCGATGGAGATTCGCGACAGGGAGCGTGAGTTCCTCCTGAAAGACGCCGTCCTTGCCCAGGATGCCCAGCACGGTGCGCGTCTCGCAGTGACGCCCGAGACCTTCGCGGCACCGTGTGCATTCGCCGCAGGCGAGGTTGATCTCGGCCGTGACCCGCGCCCCGACCCAGCTCTCGTCGGGGTGCTCGAGGACTTCGGCCACCACCTCGTGGCCGAGCGTGCCAGCGAAGCCCATGTACCCGTTGATGATGTGCAGGTCGGTGGAGCAGATCCCGGCGCGCAGCATGCGCAGGCGAGCCTCGCCTCGTTTGGGCGTTGGGGGCGACACAGTCTCGAGGCGCGGCGCTTGGCCGTCGAAGCGCAATGCCAACATGGTCGGAAGAGTAGCTGCTCGGCGGCGAACTCTCCGCCGCCCGTCGCCGATCAGAGCGGGTCGGCTTCGCGGTTGCCCATCACGAGGCCGTGCAAGATCTCGCTCGGGTCCTCGAGATGCTCGGTCGCCAGCTCGAAATGAAGGTGCGCCGCGGACCGCTGCATGCCGGTGCGTCCCACGGTGCCCAGCTGCTGTCCCTGCGTGACGCGATCGCCGTAGTGCACGAGCACGCCGTCCAGATGCATGTAGCAGGAGCGCACGGAGTGCAGGCCCTCCCGCGCGTGCCGAACGCACACGTACCGACCGCCGGCTGCGAGGCTCTCCCGCGGGACGGCTTCGAACTCCGCGGTGGTCCGCAGCTGCCGGTTGGTTTGACCGCCCGGCAAGTCCACGCCCGAAAACACCACGAGCCCGTCCGCCACGGACCTCACGGGTTCGCCGGGCAAACTCTCGAGGTCGATGCCCCGATGGTGCCGCCGACCGTCCTCGCGCTCCGAGCCGATCCAGCTGGTGATCACGCGCGGGCACCCGTCCAGCGGGCACCCGAAATCCACGCCGCCCCAGAGCACGTGCGGGGCTCCAGGGTGCGAGCCGTAGTACTCGAGCAGCCGTCGGCGCTCGGTCAGCACGGCGTCTTCCTGACGATGACTCCGCACGCGGTCGCCCCACATCCAGTGCGACACGAAGTGCCGGTGGGGCGTGTTCTCGAACGCGTCGTCGAGCGCTTCGTGCTGGTCACGCCACATCGCCAGCAGCGCCCCAGCGAAATAGAGGTTGGCTTCGCTGCTCGCCACGCGTGGCCCGTTGAAAGGGAACCGGTCTACGGTGGCCGTTCGAGGCGTCCAGTCCTCGCCCTCGCGCACCTGATAGCGCAGCGTCCCCCCGCGGAGGTTCTCCCAGTACATCCGGGTGTCGATCAGGGTCAGTCCCACGCCGGACTCCCGCTCCGAGCCCGGGCGGCCCTCCGCATCGGCTCGGCATCGCCCCTCCCGAAACGCGAGCGCCCCGAGAAGGAACGGGTCGATCTCGAACTCCTCCGCGCTGGCGAGGATCCACCCGGTGTACTCGGTGGCACGTCCGGGCCGCATCCAGCCACACAGGGCGCGCAGTGCGGTCGCGAACTGGGCCGGATCCACCTCGCTCGGTGACGCCGGCTCATCGGGCCAGTCGGCGACGGTCACCCGCATCATTGCGATCCGGTTGGGCCTCGGCATGGGGCGCCGGCGCGCGAACCACGGGCCATTCCCCAGCAGCAACGCCACGAGGGGAAGGAACAACAGGGCGAGCCGACGGCGCATGCATCCACGATGAGATGCCCGTCGCGAGCCGGTCAAGTTCCACGCCCGTGCCAATCGCATGACGTGGCGGCGCGCCGTTGACCTGCCTGCCCGCCTTCGAGTAGGCAGAGCCCGTGGCACGAAAAATCCAGACGGCGCTCCTCTCGGTCTCCAACAAGCAAGGCGTCATCGACCTCGCCCGCGCCCTCGCGCAAGCGGGCGTGACCCTTCTCTCCACCGGCGGCACGGCGCGCGCGCTCCGCGGGGCCGAGGTCGAGGTCATGGATGTCTCAGCGTACACAGAATCGCCCGAGGTCATGGACGGCCGGGTCAAGACCCTGCATCCGCGCATCCACGGCGGCATCCTGATGCGCGACACGATCGGCGACCGCACGCAGCTGACCGAGATCGGCGGCCGGCCGATCGATCTGGTGGTCTGCAACCTCTATCCGTTCGAGGCCACCGTTGCGCGGGGCGCGCCCTACGACGAGATCATCGAGAACATCGACATCGGGGGTCCCTCGATGATCCGGAGCGCGGCCAAGAACCACGCGCGCGTCGCGGTGGTCGTCGACCCCGCCGATTACCCGCGCGTCATCGCGTCCCTCTCGGACGTCGGGCCGAGCGCCGCGCTTCGCACGGAGCTCGCCAAGAAGGCGTTCGCGCACACCGCCGCGTACGACGCCGCGATCGCCAGCACCCTCAGCGGTCTCGACGCGGAGGGAAACAAGAAGGCGTTCCCCGACTCCCTCGCGCTCACGTTCAGCAAGGTCTACGACCTCCGCTACGGCGAAAACCCTCACCAAAAGGGCGCCTTCTACGCGGAGCGCAACGCCCCGGACGGTTCGCTCGCCCGCGCAGAGTCGCTGGGCGCAGGCGGAAAGGAGCTCAGTTTCAACAACCTCGTGGACGCCGAAGCCGCGCTCGACGCGGTGCGCGACCTCGAATCGCCGGGCGCTGTCGTCATCAAGCACACCAACCCGTGCGGCGCCGCGACCGGAGACACCCTCGAAGCGGCGTTCCGCACCGCGCGGGAGGCGGACTCCCTAAGCGCGTTCGGCTCCATCGTCGCGCTCAACCAGGAGGTCGACGGGGCCACCGCCTCGGCCATCACCGAGAGCTTCGTGGAGTGCGTCATCGGCCCCTCGTTCACCGAAGAGGCGCTCGCGACGCTCCGCGGCAAGAAGCGCCTGCGGATCCTCGCGACGGGCGGCTGGCAGGCGGCCGATCACGCGGGGCTGACGTTCAAGCGCGTCGGCGGCGGCATGGTCGTTCAGGACCGCGACGGCACGGGCGGCGCCGAGCTGGCGGAGGCCACGGTCGCCACGGAACGTGCGCCGACCGACGAGGAGCGCGCCGCGCTCGATTTTGCGTGGCGGGTCTGCAAGCACGTGAAGTCAAACGCGATCGTCTTCGCCAAGCCGGGCCGCACCGTCGGCGTGGGCGCAGGACAGATGTCGCGCGTCGTCGCGGTGCAGCTGGCCGCCCAGAAAGCGGGCGACGAGGCGAAGGGCGCCGTCATGGCGTCCGACGCGTTCTTCCCTTTCCCCGATGGGGTCGAGGCGGCGGTCGCCGCTGGCATCACGGCAGTGGTGCAGCCCGGCGGATCCAAGCGGGATCCGGAGGTCATTGCGGCGGCGAACGCGGCCGGCATCGCGATGCTCATGACCGGCGTGCGGCACTTCCGGCACTGAGTGTTCGAATGTGCGCGCTTCGCGCATTTTTGCACATTCGAAAACCCACCGTTTACTGGTGGCGCTTCCGCGCCACGGACGAGGGGCGCGGCCCCTCGAGCTCCCCGTCTCCGATGGATCGACAGTCTTTGAGTCGTTCTCGCGCGTGCGGCCGCGCTCCGCGCCATGATTGCACGAGCGAGAACTCACCGTTTACTGGTGGCGCTTCCGCGCCACGGACGAGGGGCGCGGCCCCTCGAGCTCCCCGTCTCCGATGGATCGACAGTCTCTGAGTCGTTCTCGCGCGTGCGGCCGCGCTCCGCGCCATGATTGCACGAGCGAGAACTCACCGTTTACTGGTGGCGCTTCC
>JBGCFC010000142.1:0-60942 GCA_045106715.1 Sandaracinaceae bacterium | reverse complement strand
TGCCCGGAGAAAGAGTCCTCCGAGAGTTGCAGGAGCGCACGGATCTCCTTGGAGTCGTGGGGCAGGTTGACGGAGTCGAGGTGCGCGGCGAGCGCCAGCAGCGAGTCGTGGTCGCGGAGCGTCGCAGCTCGAATCACGTGGTCCACGTCAGAACTTCTTTTCTGTGTCGATCAGGATGGTGATGGGTCCATCGACGCGGGACCGGACGTCCATCATCGCGCGGAATGTGCCAGTCGCGACGGTCAGGCCGCGCGTTCTTAGCCCGGCGACCACGTCTTCGTAGAGCGCCTCCGCCGGTTCGGGGGGCGCAGCGCGGGTGAACGAAGGCCGACGGCCCTTTCGGACATCGCCAAAGAGCGTGAACTGGGAGACCATGAGCACGGCGCCCCCGATGTCCTCGACCGAGCGGGACATCTTGCCGTCGTCGTCCCGAAAGACCCGCAGCCCTGCGATCTTCCCCACCATCGTGCTGACCTCAGCCGCGCCGTCCTCTCGACCCGCCCCCAGATAGACGAGAAGGCCGCGCTCGATGGCCCCGACGGTCTCCCCGTCGACGAGCACGGAGGCTTCGAACACGCGCTGCGCAACGGCTCGCATGCGTTCGGGTACCACGGCAGCGGCGTGAGGGTCGAGACTGAGAAACGGCGCTGGACGTGGTAGGAACCAGAGGTGGCGTTTCTGGTCGTGGGTCTCACCGGGGGGATCGGCTCGGGCAAGAGCACGGTCGCCCGCATGTTCAACGCGCTGGGTGTTCCCGTGGTCGACGCGGATCAAGTGGCGCGCGATGTCGTGGAGCCCGGCACAGATGGGCTCGCAGCCTTGGTCGAGGCGTTCGGCGAGGGAATCTTGGACGAGCGTGGGCACCTCGACCGTGGCCGGCTGGGCGAGCACGTCTTCGGGGATTCCGAGGAGCGAAAGAAGCTCGAGGCCATCCTGCACCCTCGGATCGGAATGGAGAGTGTTCGGCGTCTGACCCAGCTGGATGCCGAGGGCCACGACTACGCCCTCTATGAAGCGGCGCTGCTTGTTGAAACGGCACGGCACGAGACCATGGGGGCGCTGGTGGTGGTGTCGGTCGACAGCGAAACCCAGAAGCAGCGTGTGATGGCGCGCGACGACCTGGATGCGGCCCAGGCCCAAGCCCGCATCGACTCTCAGCTCCCGCTCGCGGAGAAAGAAGCCGCGGCGGACTTCGTGATTCGCAACGACGGCCCGGTGGAGCAGACCCAGAGCCGCGTTGCGGAGGTCCATGCGAGCCTCCTGGCGCGGCTGGGAGAGGGCGCGTGAGCGGGGCTCCCGAAGGGCGGGTCGCGGTGGTGACCGGGTTCCCGACGAGCTTCCTCGCGGTACGGGTGGTCCGCAAACTGCTGGCGGACGAGCCGACCCTCAGGCGGAGGCTCGTCGTGCAGAGCCAACACATCGAGGACGCCGTGACGCTCCTCGACGCCATGGAGGACAGCGACCGCGCTCGCGTGACGCTGCTCGAGGGCGACGCCGCGGCGATGGACCTCGGCTTGAGCGGCGCAGAGTTCACGACGCTGGCGCGCGAGGTCGACCTCATTCACCACTGCGCGGCCATCACCTACTTCGGCGTCGATCCGAAGGTCGCGCGCCATGTGAACGTGCAGGGCACACGCGAGGTGTTGGAGCTGGCGCAGGAGGCCGACCACCTCGAGCGGCTGGTGCACTGGTCGTCGGCGCTGGTGAGCGGCGCGCGCCGAGGCTACGTGCTCGAAGAGGAGCTGGAGGCTCCGTCGGGGTTCCGGAACGTGATCGAGGAGACACGGTTCCGTGCGGAGGCGACCGTCAAGCGATTCGCGGGACGCGTGCCGACGACGATCCTCCGGCCCGCCATCATCGTGGGCGACTCGGTGACGGGCGAGATCGTGCGCCTCGAGGGGCCCTATCTCCTCGTGATGCTGATGCTCAACGCCCCGCCGGACCTCCGGCTGCCGCTTCCCGGCCGGGGCGACAGTCCGCTCAACCTCGTGCCCATCGACTATGTCGTGGACGCGGGCTGCGCGATCGCGCGAGACCGGCGCTCGTTGGGCAAGACCTTCCACCTCGTCGACCCGGACCCAGAGACCACGCGTCGGGTGTTCGAGCTGATCGCGGAGACCGCCGGGCGCCCCCTTCCCCGCGGGTTCCTCCCGACGAACCTGGCGGCCGCGCTGATGCGCACGCCGGGGCTCGAACGCTTCGCGCATGTCCCGCGCGCGTTCCTCGAGCAGGTCGCAACCGAAGTCGTGTACGACGACCGCAACGCCCGCGAGCTGCTGGCCGAGCACGACGTGCGCTGCCCGAGCTTCGAGGACTACGTGGGCGTCATGGTCGAGTACGTCCGCCAGCAACAGGCGGCGAAGCAGTCCGCTCCCGCAGCCACAACTCCGTAGTGCGCAGGCCTGCCATCGAAGGGGCAAGGGCCGAGCAGTACGCGTATGTAAGGTGACCCAATCGACATGGGTCGTTCACCCTAACGAGGCCGACCCCATGGAACATCTGCGAACCCTGTTGATCCTGGCTCTGATGGCTGCACTCGGCAGCGCGTGTGGCACCGAAAGCGACGAGACGGGAGCGTCAAACGAGCTGGCTTCGGCGAACGAAGTCGAAGGCACCGCCGCCGAAGAGGCAAGCGCGGAGGAAGCAGAGGCCCCGGCTGAGGAAGCCCCGCCGGAAGAGCCCCCGTCCGAGGAGGTCGCCGACGACACGGCGACCGGCGACAGCGTGACGCTGCTCGCGCTGCGGGAGGGGTTCGCCTCCGAGCAAGCCGCCTGGATGGGGCGAGAGCTGACCGTCACGGCGCAGTTCATGAGCGCGTCGAGCGTCAACGGTAGCCTCAACAACGTGAGCCTCGTGGTGAGCCAAGAGGACTACCAGGAGAACCGGCTCGCCCACTCCATGATGTGCGCGTTCGGGGACAACGCACCCGAATCCGTGGACCACAGGCAGTACACGGAGATCCGGGTGCGCGGCACGGTGGTCGAGCGGTTTGGGCGTGCCAGCCTCGACGACTGCCAGATCCTTCCCTGAACTCCATCTCGACGCGGCTGCCGAGCCGCGACTCAGCGCGCGTCGCGTTCCCAGATCGGAGGGAGCAGCCGACGCTTCCCGTCACGCGAAAGCGGCGCGTCGCTCGGCTCGCGGTCCCACCTCTGGCAGGTGACCTCTTTGTGCGCCTGATCGAGGGCCTCGCAATAGTTGGTGAAGTAGCAGCGCCGCACATCTTCGCCCGCACCGACACGGATCTTCCGAAACCAGTCGGGGTCGCACAGGCTCTGGCGCGCGGCCGCGACGACGTCCGCGTGCCCGGCCTCCAAGATCGACTCGGCTTGCCACGGCGAAGCGATGCCCCCAGCGCCGACCACCGGGGTCTCGAACCCCGCGTCCCTCACTGCCTCGCGCACGCCCGCCGCGAGGGGAATGTTGCGTCCGAAGGCGGGCTTCATCTTTGCGTGCGGCATGCACTCGTGACCGCTCGGACCCGTGTAGGGATAGGCGGCGTGACCGACTTTGGGCTGGCGTGCGTCTTCGAACTTGCCGCCCTTCGAGACCGAGAGGAAGTCCATCCCCGCCTCCGCGAACCGGACCCCGAACCAGGCCGCGTCGTTCAACCGGCTCCCGCCTTCGATGACCTCGTCGCCAAGGAACCGCGCCCCCACCACGCAGTCCTCGCCGACCGCCCGGCGCACCGCCGAGTGCACCTCGAGTGGCAAACGCACGCGCTGCTCCCGCGGGCCACCGTATCCGTCCGTCCGCGTGTTCCGTGCGCTCAGGAAGGACGCCATGGTGTAGGCGTGGGCGTAGTGCAGCTCCACGCCGTCGAACCCGGCTTCCCGCGCACGGGCCGCGGCGGCCGAGAACAGCGGCGGCAGCGTCTTCGGAAGGTCCTGGATGTGGGGAAGGTGAAGGTCGGTGACGTGCTCTCGGTAACCTTGGTGAAGGCTCTCGAGGTCGCGCGCGTCGAGCACACCCTCGAGCCCCTCGGACGCCCGCTCGACCAGCCGCGAACGGACCGATTCCTCGGATGCGTCTCGCCAGTGTTCGCCGTCCTGTTCTGCTAAGCGCGCCCGCAGCCCCGCGTCGACACGCAGAAAACGGCGGAGGAACTTCTCGCTCTCCACCCGGCGCTTGATCGCGAGGAAGTCGATGAGCTGGATGAACAGCCGCGTCTGCCCGTCGCTCGCCTCACGCACGGCCTCTACGAGTCGCGCGAGGCCCGGCAGAAAACGCTCGTGACCGATCCGCAAGAGCGGTCCGCTTGGCACATCTCGGATCCCCGTGGCCTCGACCACGACAGCGCCCGGGCGCCCCGCGGCGAAACGCCGATACCAATCGATCACGTTCCGCGTGACCTCACCGTCGTCCGTCGCTCGCCACGGCACCATGGCCGGCACCCACGTTCGCTGGTGCAACGACAGGCGCCCCACCGACAACGGAGAGAACCAACGCATGGCCGATGCCTCGTCGGCGGTCGGCCAGCGCTCGATGGGGAGCAGTCGCGCGAGTCGCTTGTCGGTCACTTCCCGGCGACGGTCATGGAGCTGACGCGGAACGTCGGAGCGGCGATGGAGGTGCGCATGTCCAGGTCGGAGGCCACCGCGTCGATGCGCTTGAGGATCTCGTCGAGGTTGAGCGAGATGGTGATCTCGCTCACCGGGTAGGTCTTCTCCCCGTTCTCGATCCAGAACCCGGAGGCGCCTCGGCTGAAGTCGCCGGTGACCGCGTTGAAACCGAAGCCCATCATCTCGGTCACGTAGAGTCCGCTCTTTGTCGAACCGAGCAGGTCCTCGGCGCTCTGTTCGCCCGGCTGCAGCAAGAAGTTCGTGGTGGACGCGCCGACCCCTCCGCTGCCCCCTCTCGACGCACTCGCCGTGGACTCCTTCTCGAGCTTCCGCGCGGCGTAGCTGTCCATGAGGTAGGTCTTCAGCACGCCCTTCTCGACCACCGTCGTCTTGCGCGACAGCAGGCCTTCGCCATCGAAAGGACGCGAGCCCGGTGCCCCAGGGATCAGCGGGTCGTCGACGATCGTCACGAGTTCGGACGCCACCCGGTCGCCTTCACGGTCGAGCAGATAGCTCGAGCGCCGCCAGATCGCGCCTCCGTTCAAGCAGCCCGCGAGCAGGCCCAAGATGGAGCGACCGACGTCCGGGTCGAAGACGACCGCGCACTGCTGCGAGTCGATCTTCTTCGCGCCGAGCTTCGCGAGCGTCCGGCGCGCTGCTTCGGCGCCGACCTCCGCGTCGGGCTTTAGCGCGTCGAGGTGTCGGCGGGCGCTCCAGTAGCCTCCGCTCCGCTTCTTCCCGTCTTCGTCGTCCGCCACGGGCTGCACCGACAGGGACGCGTACGTGCCGCGCGTGACCCCCGAGAACCCGCCGCTCGTGACGAGCGCCTTCGCGCCCGACGCACGCGTGAAGGTCGCGCCTTCGCTGTTGGTGATGCGGCTGTCGTGCTCACGAGCGGCTGTCTCTGCGGCGATCGCGTGGCCCAGCGCGATGGCTCCGTCGACCTGGTGGAGGCCCTCGTCGTAGAGGTTCAGCTCGGCGTGGTCTTCGGCGCGGCTGAGCAGCGAGGCATCAGGAGGGCCGGCGAACTCGTCGGGCTGCGAGAGCCGTGCGAGCTCGACCGCGTCCTCGACGAGGCGCGCCATGCCGGCGTCGGTGAGGTCACTCGTGTAACTGACGGCGACCTGCTGGCCGACCATCACCCGCACGCCGACCCCACGGCTGCCGGCCTCTTCGACGAGCTCCGGCGCCCCGAGCCGCACCTTGGTGGAGAGATGAGAACCCTCCGAGACCACGGCTTCGGCGATGTCCGCGCCGGCTCTCCGGGCGCCATCGACGACCTGCTGACCGAGGGAGAGGAGCTCTTCGAGTGCTTCGGTCATGATCCTACCTGCGTCCCGCCGACGGTCATGCCGGAGATCTTGATGGTGGGGCAGCCGACCCCGACGGGCACGCTCTGCCCGTCCTTGCCGCACGTCCAGCTGCCATCGCTGAGCGCGAGGTCGGAGCCGAGCATCGTGACCTTGCGCATCACGTCCGGCCCGTTTCCGATGAGGTTTACGCCCTTGAGCGGCGCGGTGATCACGCCGTCTTCGATGAGGTAGCCCTCGGTGAGCGAGAACACGAAGTCGCCGTTCGAGATGTCGACCTGGCCGCCGCCGAACTTCTTCGCGTACACGCCGCGTTTGACGCTCTTGAGGATCTCGTCCGGGTCGTGAGGACCCTCGAGCAGGAGCGTGTTCGTCATGCGCGGCATGGGGTGCGACTTGAAGCTCTCGCGCCGCCCGTTGCCCGTCGCCGGGGTGTCGAAGAACTCGCTCGACTGCCGGTCCTGCATGTAGCCGCGCAGGATCCCCTTCTCGATGAGCACGGCCTTCTCGGGCAGGCCGCCTTCGTCGTCGACGTTGATGGAGCCGCGGGAGTGCTCGATGGTCGCGTCGTCGACGACGGTGCACAGCTCGGACGCGACCCGCTCACCGATGGCATCGGAGTAGTTGCTCGTCTTCTTGCGGTTGAAGTCCGCCTCGAGCCCGTGGCCCACCGCCTCGTGAAGGAGGATGCCGCTGTCTCCGGGGGCCAACACCACGTCCATTTCGCCGGCGGGCGCTTCGCGCGCGTCGAGCATTGCGACCGCCTGTCGGACGGCTTCCTCGGCGTGCCACTCGGGCGACTTGTCGTCGAAGTAGCCCCAACCGACCCGGCCTCCGCCTCCGGAGCTCCCGCTCTGGCGCTTGCCGTCGTCGGCCACGATCACGCTGATGCCGAACCGAAGCAGCGGCTGGTGATCCCGCACGAGCCGGCCGTCGCTCGTGGCGATGAGGATATCGCGGATCTGCTCGGCCATCGACGCGCTGACCCGCTCGATCCGGGGGTCGAGCTTGCGCGCAGCGGCGTCAGCGCGAGCGAGCAAGGCGCGCTTGTCCTCGCCAGCGAGGTCCAGGGTCGGGGTGGGAACATGATAGCGGCTGGGCGTGCTCAGCGCGGCGAGCCCGACCGGCTCTGGCGCGCCGCCGCCGTCCGCGATCTGCGCCGCGGTCTTGGCCGCGCGCTCCATCGCCTCAACGGACAGGTCCTCGACGTAGGCGTATCCGGTCGCCTCCCCCTTGCGCACGCGCACGCCGAGCCCGGCGCTGACCGAGCGCCCGGCCGCCTTGAGGATGCTCTCCTCGAAGCCGTAGCTGCCCGTCACGTTGTACTCGAAGAAGAGATCGGCGTAGTCGCCGCCACGGGCCAGAGCGAGGCTCAGCAGTCGGCGCGCAATCGTGGCGTCGACGGCGGCCGGCCCTCCGGGGGCGAAAGGAGCGGTGTATCGCGTCATCGGGGCGACTGTAAGGCCGCGACCCCCGGACGCCAAAGGGTCAAGCGCACCGACCCCCATCTGCTACAGTCGGCGCGTCAACGGTACGGCAGGAGGATAGCGATGCAGGAACACCAGGAGGCCATGGTCAAGTCACTGGTCGCGGTCGCATGGGCCGACGGGCGCATGGACGGCGAAGAAACTGAAGTCATCGAGGCGCTGGTCAGCGCGTTCGAGATCGGCGACGCCGACGCCAGCGCCATCCGCGAGTTCGCCAAGGAGTCGAAGTCGCTCGACGACGTGCCGCTCACGGAGCTGTCCGCGTCCGACCGACGCCTGCTGCTGCAGCACGCGGTCATCCTGACGTACATCGACGGCGACCAGTCCGAAGAAGAGAAGAAGGTCCTCGGCGACCTCATCGCGCGGCTGCGCATCCCCGAGGGCGAGGCGACGCAGCTCTTGGCGGCGTCCGAGGAGCGGGCCAAGCGCCTGCTCGATCTGCTCTGAGCTTCGATCCGCTCCCGGCCGCGGCCGACATCACCGCGCTGCTGCTCGACGCAGGCAACACGCTCGTGTTCCTCGAATTCGAGGCGGTCGCGGAGGTGGTCCGTCGTCGCGGCGCTGCGGTGTCAGCGGCCACGCTCCGAAACGCAGAGGCCAGCGCCAAGCGACGCTACCAGCGGTTGCTGCATGACGGGGCGAGCCACGAGGACGGCTGGCGGCTCTACATGCGCACGTTGCTGCAGACCGCCGGGGTCGCGTCCGATGCGAGCGCGGTGGACGCGCTCCGGGAAGAACACGACCGCTTCAATCTCTGGCGACGGGTGCCGACAGACCTCGTCCCAGCGCTGGATCGCGCGCAAGCGGCAGGACTGCGCCTCGGCGTGGTGAGCAACAGCGAGGGCGCGCTGGACGCGTTGTTTCAGCGGGTCGGTCTCGGCGGACGCTTCGAAGTGGTGGTCGATTCTGCGCTGGAGGGGGTTCGCAAGCCCGACCCGGTGATTTTCCAGCGCGCGTTATCCCGTATGGAGGTCGCGCCCAACGAGGTGATCTACGCGGGAGACATCCCTGACGTGGACGTCGATGGCGCGCGCGCCGCCGGCCTGCACGCGGCGTTGATCGATCCGGCCGGGCACTTTGAACAGCACCAGGGCGCGCGCTTCGCGTCTGTGGCGGGTCTGATCGAGTCGCTTCTCCGCGGCTGAATCGCGGGCGTCACGGGTCGAGCCGGAGCTCGGGGTACGACCCCAGCAGTTGAACCTGATCGCAGAGCCCTTCGAGCGAGGCGAGCGCCGCCGCAATCGGGGTGTCGAGCCGGTGACCGTCGAGGTCGACCACGAACACGTAGCGCCACGCCTGATCGGGGCTCGGTCGGGATTCGATGCGAGTGAGGTTCACGCCGTGGTCGTCAAAGGCGCGCAGCATCGCGCGGAGCGAGCCCTTCTCGGAGTCCGCCGCCATGCGAAACGCAACCGTCGTGCGGTCCGCACCTGTCGGCTCGGCATCCCGGCTGCCGATGCAGACGAAGCGCGTGGCGTTCTGACGATGGTCCTGGACGTGCTCCCGCAACACAGGCAGCCCCGCGAGCTGG
The DNA here is from genome assembly GCA_045106715.1 of Sandaracinaceae bacterium. Taxonomy (GTDB): domain Bacteria; phylum Myxococcota_A; class Polyangia; order Polyangiales; family Sandaracinaceae. Next base: position 52,052 of record JBGCFC010000142.1, on the reverse strand, counting down.
CCGGCCAAAGGGCTGCCGATCGCCACACCCGCGGCGTCCAGGCCGGCTTCTCGTACTGCCGCCGCAGTGGACGCGGTGTGCACGAGCTGAGCGCGCGGCAGGTTCTGATGGATCCAGGTCCGGCACTGGGCCAGCGCCTGAGGGTGGGAGTACACGCGCTCGGCGGCCGAGAGCGTCTCGACCTTGCCCATCAGACAATGGCGGACAGGCAGTTTCAGCTCACGCCGGATCTGACAGCCCCCCTCCAGCAGCGCGGCGAGCGCCCCGTGCACAGGTCCCTCCGACGAGTTCTCCAGCGGGACGACGCCAAACTCCGCCCTCCCCTTTCGCACCGCATCGACGACCCCCTCCAAGCTCGCCTCCTCCAGGTACTGGGCTGCGAAGCCGAAGAACGTGCGCGCGGCGAGATGCGACCAGGTGCCGGCCGGGCCCAGGAACGACACCGTCACCGGCTCTTGCAGTGCCACCGAGGCGCTCATGATCTCCCGAAACACCGCGACGATGCCGCTGGCGGGAAACGCCCCGGCCCCACGCTCGACGAGGCGCTCGAGCACGCGCTTCTCGCGCTCGGGATCCACCGTCCGCGCGCCCGTTCGGCGCTTCGCCTCCGCGACCCGCTTCACGCAGTCCGCGCGCTGGCCGAGCAGCTCGAGGATGGATCCATCGAGCCCGTCGATTTCGGCCCGCAACGGGCCGAGCTCGTCGTCGCTCACTCGCAGCGCTCGACGATCAGCGCGAGGCCTTGGCCCACCCCGATGCAGAGCGTGGCGAGTCCGAGCCGGGCGTTCCGGCGACGCATCTCATGGAGGAGGGTGACCACGATGCGCGCGCCGCTGCATCCGATGGGATGGCCGAGCGCGATCGCCCCCCCGTTGACGTTGACCTTCTCTTCGTCGAGACCGAGCTCCCTCACACACGCGAGCGACTGCGCGGCGAAGGCCTCGTTCAGCTCGACCAGGTCCAGGTCGTCCGCCGTGAGGCCCGCCTTGTCGAGCGCCTGACGCGTGGCGGGCACGGGCCCGATGCCCATGAACTCCGGGTGCACACCCGCCACGCCCGTGGCGACGACGCGCGCGATCGGAGAGGCGCCGTTGGCCTTGGCCCAGGCGTCTGTGGACAGCAGGAGCGCGGCCGCGCCGTCGTTGAGCGGAGAGGCGTTGCCGGCCGTGACCGTTCCGCCGTCCTTGAACACGGTGCGAAGTTTGCCGAGCGCCTCGAGGGTGGACCCCGGCCGGATCGACTCGTCCCGCTCGAAGGTGCCGGGGGGAGCCTTGCGCTTGGCGGGCGGGGTGGTGACCGAGACGACCTCATCGTCAAAGCGCCCTGCCTCCCACGCCGCGGCCGCCTTCTGGTGGCTCTTCAGCGCAAACGCATCCTGATCTTCTCGGGACACGCTGTACTTCTCGGCCACGTTCTCCGCCGTCACGCCCATGCCGGAGAGCGGGAATCGCTCCTCCATCTTGGGGTTGGGGAAACGCCAGCCAAGGCTCGTGTCGTAGAGCTTGGGCGCGCGCCGGGGGTACGCCTCCTCGGCCTTGCTCATCGCGTACGGCGCACGGCTCATCGACTCGACGCCACCTGCGAGCATGACCTCGTGGTCGCCCAGCCGGAGCGCGCGGGACGCCTGGATCGTGGCCTCGAGCCCGCTCCCGCAGAGCCGGTTGACGGTGACGCCGGTAACCTCGAAGGGCAGCCCCGCCAAGAGCGACGCCATCCGAGCCACGTTCCGGTTGTCCTCGCCCGCTTGGTTGGTGTTGCCGAGGATCACCTCGGAGAGCGCCTCCTTGGCGGCGGGATGCTTGTCGAGCAGCGAGGTGATGGTGTGCGCCGCGAGGTCGTCCGGCCGCACGCCAGCGAGCCCTCCGCGGTACTTGCCAATGGGGGTGCGGAGTCCATCCAGGATCACGGCTTCGGTCATGACTCTCCCATCGCCGCGGCTGTGGATGTGGCCCTGCTCAGGGAGCGGATGCCAAGCGACGTTGCGACGGGCTACGGCTACACGACGCCGGAGTCAAACGGCGCTCGGACACGCCAATGAGAAACGGCCAACTCCGCACCCGCAGAGTTGGCCGTCACAAGAACGCGCGCCGAGTTCAGCGAAGCATCATGCGGCACTCGCGCACATAACGGCCGGTGCCGTGCGTAACGCAGTTCTCGTAGGCCGACCGTGAACCTTCTTGGTCATGGAGCTCGCCGCGAGCAGCACCCAACACGAGCCAGCCGCGCGCGTTGGTCTGGTCGGTGTCGACCGCCTGCTGCGCCAGCTCCGCGGCCTGCTGGTTGTGTCGCCGGTTCAACGCGGCCAGAGCCTGCCTCGAGAGTCGCGTGGCCTCGGCTGCGACGTCGACGTCCACCGGCGGGGCCTCAGCGACAGGCTCTTCGACGACAGGCGCCTCGGGATCCTCGGCAACAGGCTCTTCCGCAACGGGCTCTTCCACGCCAGGCTCCTCGACCGCCGGGTCTTCCACCGCCGGCTCCTCTGACCCGGGCTCGCCGAGCGCTTCCGGGTTCTCTCCGTCCGCGGCCAGGTCCGTTCCCGGCTCTTCCACGTCAGGGTCGGTCCCCAGCTCGTTCGGGCTGGCGATGGCGGCCGGCTCGTCGGGCGTGTTCTGCGGCTCTTCGGGCGGAGGCTCCGTGGTCTCTTCGCCAAAGCCCACGGGCATCTCCGGCGGCGCACCGCCGACGAGCTCAGCCTCGGGCGGCTCGATCAGGTTCTTCTGAACGAGAATGCCGCCAACGACCAGCAGGCCGATCGCAAAGATGCCGAACGTGGCGTACTTCGCCTTCTTCGCCGCGGGGGCAATCGGGAGCGCCGTGCGCTCGAGGTCGTCCCACGTCTCTTCAGAAGGCGGCGGCTTCGACGAGGTCTTGAAGAAGTCCTCGGCCACCGCCGGATGCTCGCCAGTGCCCGAGAGCGCGCGGATCTCGGCGCTGCTGGACGTCTTGTTCTTCTTCGCCCGAGCCGGCGGCGGCGCGCTCGTGGTCTTGGCGACGGCCGGCATCTCTTCGGGGGGAGCGGGCTCGGGGGCGGCGGCGGTCGCGCGGGCGGACTCGCGCGCCTTGCGCTGAGCCGCCTTCTTTTCGCGCTGAAGCTGCTTCTTGCTCTTCTTGCCGCGACGTCGGTTCGACTTCGGTCCGCCGTTGACAGATGCAGATCCGGACGGCTGAGACGACGTTGCCGCGGAACTCGCTTGTTCCGCCTTCGCCTCCTCGGCTGCCTTCGCCTCCTCGGCTGCCTTCGCCTCCTCGGCTGCCTGCGCCTCCTCGGCTGCCTGCGCCTCCTCGGCTGCCTTCGCTTCCTCGGCCGCCTTCGCTTCCTCGGCTGCCTTGGCCTCCTCGGCCGCCTTCGCCTCCTCGGCTGCCTTGGCCTCCTCGGCTGCCTTGGCCTCCTCGGCCGCCTTCGCCTCCTCGGCCGCCTTCGCCTCCTCGGCTGCCTTCGCCTCCGCAGCAGCCTTGGCCTCCGCAGCCGCCTCGGCCTCCGCGGCCTTTTTCTCGGCCTCGGCCTTCGCCGCTGCCTCGGCTGCCTTGGCGTCTTCCGCCGCCTTGGCGGCCGCCGCTTCGGCGGCGCGGGCCTGCTCGGCCGCCTGGGCCGCCGCCTGCTTCGCGGCCTCCGCCGCCTTCGCGGCCTCTTCAGCTTCGGCCCCGCCGTCGCCCACGAGTCCATCGCTCACCGCAACCTGCGCGACCCCCGTCGCGGACTGAGCCGGAAACTGGATGACATTGTCCGCGCCGTCGAGCTTCTGCTCTGCTGCCAGAGATTGCCTTTTGCGCCTGCTCCTGCCCTTGCGTGCCATGTCTCGTCGATCCTCGGATTGGTGCGCGGAGGGCGGAAACGTCGACTGGGTCGCCGGGGACGCTTCAGAACCTCGCTGCGGGGTCGTTTCGGGTGATTCAGGGTAGGCTAGTGCATGTGATGTGCCGGGACCCTGATCACCTGGATCGTTGCCGATATCGAGGTCCGGATCCGCATCCGCGCCACTCGGGGCTGGCACACTCGTGCTCAACAGTGTGCCATCCGCGTTAGGGATTGCACGCCCCTCGTCGGCCACCGTCGAATACGGAGGCGGATCCGTCAGGGGCCGGGGGACCACGGGACTGTCCGACGGAGTGGTCACCGCCGGCTCTCCAACGAGCATGTCTTCGTCGACGTCGTCCAGGGTGCCGCTCGTGCGTCCCGTGGGGAAGATGATGCCCTCGAAGTAGAGTTTCGTGATCGCCGTCAGCGTCTCCAGGTCGTCGCCCTGGCAGGCGTCCACCACGTTGAGGAGCGATTTTCTGCCGTCGATGTGCCGAAGAATCCCGTTGATCTCGTCGGGGATCTCCGCGAGGCGCTCTACCAGCTCCTCCTCGGAGACCTCGAACACGTTGTCGAGTGAGGGGATCTGCTCGAGCAGGCGCCCCCACTCATCGATGCGCCGCATCCCCTCCATGAGGATCGCCTGCGTCGACATCTTGATGCGCTGCTCCACCTTCACCGGGCGGAAGTCGATCTCGAAGTCCCCCTCGTTCCAGAGAAGCAGGCGGTAGATCGCCGACTCGGCCATCAAGTGCCCCAGCTCGGCGTCGACGAGCTGTCCGTCGCGGAAGCTGATCGTCCCGACCAGCGCTTCGTTGCTCAGCTCGAGCACGCCGGACTTGCGGCTGATGTCGATGGTCTGCAGCAGGTCGACGAGCCCCATGTCGCCGAGGGAGCCGGTGAACCGCGTCTTGGCGATGGAGCTCGAACGCCGCGCCAGGCCTTCCCGCTCCTGACGCTGCAGCGTCAGGTTGATCCGGGTGATGATCTCTTTGATGTAGATCGGCTTGGTCAGGTAGTCCTCGACGCCCAACTCGAGGCCGCGGACCTTGCTCTCGACCGAGCTATCGCTCGAGAGGAACATGAACGGCACCGACTCGAGCTCGCTGTTGGCGCGCAGCATCTCGACGAGTTCGAAGCCGTTCACGCCCGGCAGCCGTGTGTCCGAGAGGATCAGATCGGGCTGGGAGAGTTCCACCGTCTCGACGGCGGACTTTCCATCACGGCACGTGGCGACGGAATATCCCGCCTTGCGAAGGCTGACTTCCAGGACCCGCAAGCTTCGGGGGTCTGCGTCCACGAGGAGCAGGCTCTTCTTCGCCACAGTCCGTTCGTCCCCAGTCCCGTCAGCCCTCGTTCAGCGCTCAGTGGCGCACGCTCGCAGCTTCCCAGCGTGTTGCGTGTCCCGACGACTCCGCCGGAGCGCCCAACGGGCCCGAAGCATGCGGAGAGACGCAGAGAGGTGTCAAGAAGCCCCCGGAGCATGGCATCGAACGGCGGGTCGCGCGAGATCTGCGTGACGTCGCATGGCCGACCGACTTCGTGCCCATTGACCTCCCGCCCGAGACTCGAATATCGTGGCGCCGGTCAGGTCCCGAGGCCTGCCAGGAGGTAATCGAATGTCGAGCCGGAAGCGAACCCTCAAGACTGCGCGCGTGTTTGGTTTGTGCCTCGCGGCGCTGGTGTTCAGCGCGGGCGCGTACGCATGTGGCGGCGAGGAGGGTGGCGAGCTGCGGATCACCAATCTCGATCCGCGCGCGGGCGCGACTGCCGGCGAGCAGGCCGTCAAGATCTCCGGCGCCAACTTCCGTCGAGACATCAGCTACACGGTGTACTTCGGCACGAAGCGTTCGGAGCGCACCACCATCCTCGATGAGAACACGCTCCTCGTCGCCACACCTGGCGCGGACGATCCGGGGGCCGTCGACGTCATCGTGCAGGCCGACAACGGCGCTGCGTTCCGCATCGCCGAGGGCTTCCAGTACGAGGAGATGGGCGGCAACATCATGGAGAACGTCGGCAGCGCGACGTCCGGTCAGGGCACCGAGCGCTTCTAGGTTTCGCTCGATCGCGGCCCGCAGCATCGCTCGCGAGCGACGCTCGCCCAGGTCCTGCGCCAACCAGTGCCCGTCGCCACGCGCGTCGGGCACTTTTTGCGTTCCGGCGTTCCGCTTGCTGAGTCAGGTTCAGGGGCCGCACCTGTATCAGACGTTCGTCGGTCACGACGGCACCAAGCTGATGGTGCTGACGGTGGACAGCCATTCCCTCTGGCTCGATGTGACGGCGGAGGGCCCCGACCTCCCGTCAGCCGTCCGATATCGACTTCCCTATCGGCGACTCTAGTCCAGTGTCGACATAGCTCGCGAACCCCAGACTCAGGACACGAGCGCTAGCGAGGCCACGCGATGACGATGACGACGGCGATGGCGTTGGGCCCGGTGTCGGCGCGTGTGCCCTGCGCGACGCCGATCCCCACGGCGCGGATGCCGGCCTCGAGGGTAGGCTCGAGCGCGGCCGCCTCGGCGGGGTCGGCGACCACCGCCATGACGCCGCCCATTCGACGGTAGGCGATCGCGAAGCGGCGGAGGCTCGCGGTCGCGTCGTCGACGGTGTCTTGCTGCGAGAGCGACGCGTCTTCGAAGAACGCTTCCGCCGCGGCTTGTGCCGCTTCACTCAGGTGGTCTTCCAGCTCCACCGGAGGCGCGCCACGGGCGCTGCGTGAGCGGTTGATCTGCTCGACCAACCGTGGGGCCGCGCCGTCGAGATTCACCTCCTCGGCCATGCGGATGAAGACTTGCGTCACGATGAACGCGCTGCGGTCGTTCTCCGGCTCCGCGACCACGCCGATGCCCACATGCGACACGTCGGGATTGATCAGGTTCGCCCGATGCCCAGGGCTCTCCATCAAGCCGCGGTGGATCTCCTGCGCCGAGTATCCACGGCCGATGTTCTCGAGCACGAGGCCGGTGTTGAGCGACGCGGTGCGCACCCGGTCCGCCGCGGTCCCGGTCGTCGGTGAGGTGTGCCCGATGAAACCGTTCGAGGCCATGTCACGGCTGTGCGCGAGCCCGACTTCACGCAGGCCCACGTGCGCCGAGAGCGGCGTGAGGCCAGCGCGCTCGCGGCTTTCGTTCAGCAACGCGAGGAGTTCGTCGCGGACGCTGTCGACATCGCGGCCGCCCTCGTCCCCTCCGGCGCCGAACCGCACGACCGTGGGCACCTCGGCCCCCACGTACACCGGGAAGTTAGCGATGACCGTGTCGCCGCGCGGTCCACGCCCGACCAACTCGACCTGGTGCGGCCCCGTTTCCTCGGTGGAGACCTGGACGTCGAACCCGGGTCCGCCCCCGGCCGGCATCCGGCGGACCGCTCCGGAAGGCAGAGCCACCACGACCGACGGATTTCGGTGGCCCTCGGCGAGCTCTCCACGCAGCGCGATCGAAGCCGCCGCGGGCACTGCGCGCGGGACGGGCTCGAGCTCGACCCAACGCCACGACAGCATCACGACCGCGATGGTGAGGCCCCGGTCCTCGGTGAGCGCGGCGCCCCAACGGTTGTAGGTCTGCCGGTCCATGAACTGCCCCACCGAGCTCGTGATGCCGGCCTCGAGGCGGTCGGCCGGCACACCGAGGACCATGATGTGCGGCACCGGCTCGACCAGCCCGAGCGTGCGCGCGAAGAACTCGACGACCTCGTTGGGCGGGGGCTCGCCGTCGGGTCCCAGGCGGTCCACGACCCACGCGGCAAGCCGGGCGAGTCGCGGATCGCCTTCCACGGGCATCTCGTGCGCTTCGGCCGCCGTCGCGACCCCACGCTCGACGATGGCGGTCGGCCCGGGTCCGCGCACGACCGCGCCGGCTTCGATGCGTGTGCTGTACGCCTCCGCGGAGGCTTCGGGAGCAGCGACCTCGGTGAAGTCCTGCTCGTGTCCGATGGTCTCCCGAGACCCGCTGCTGCCGCCGCATCCGACGACGACACAGCAACCCAAGAGCACACAACATCCCAAGCCGAGGCCGAACCACGAAGTACCGCGCATGCCCACGAACGTACCAGCCCGTGCCCCGTGAGGGCGGGAGGATCCGGGGTTTGCCGAGGAAGACCGTCGTTCGGCGGGAGCGACCCGACTCAATCCGCCCACGGGTCGACCACTTCACTGGTCGAGTGCGTCGGCGGAGGGCGCGGAGGCGCCACGGGCGGCGGCATGGGCCGTACGACGGGTGCGGGCGGCGCCACGGCCGGGCGAATGGGATTCCTCGGACGGACCCGAGCGGCGCGCTCCGCCTCGAGCGCGATGGTCAACGACTCGCTGCTCGTCGGCCCGAGCTGAATGTTCTGGTCCTCATGGCCACGAAGCCGCAGGGTCAGCTCGGTGACCTGGTCGGGGCGCGGCACGTTCACGGGGGTGTTGCCCACCATCACGCCATCGAGCAGCACCTCCGCGCCCGGGGGCGTCGTCTCGATGTTGACCATCACGGGGGCGGGGGCCGGCACCGCCGTCGGCGGCAGCACCGCCGTGGGCTGGGCCTCATTGGGAGGCGCTGCCGGGGTCGCCGGCGTGGGGGGGGCTTCGGGGGCCTCGTTGTCGTCCGTCTGCGCCTGCGCCTGGACGTCTCCCTGACCCGTGAACAAGAACACGGCCGTGCCCACGCCACCGCCCACCGCCAGCAAGGCGACCAGGGCCGCGAGGGCCAGCCCGACGGTGCGTAGACCGCCGCCGCTCGGCTCGGCGGGGATCGCCATGTCTGAGTAGCTGGGTGGCTCGAGGGCTTGGGCCAACCCACCCGGGGTCCCGACGCGAGCCCGGCCCCCGACCTCCACACTGCCGCCGCCGGCGATCGTGTCGAGATCGGCGATCAGCTCGGACATCGACTGGTAACGGTTCTCGGGGCCCTTCTCGAGTGCTTTGAGGATGACCTCCTCGAGCGGCCCGAGCGACGCACCCTTGACGTCACTCGGCTTGGCCGGCGACTCGAACATGTGCTTGGAGAGGATGCCCATGAAGGTGTCCGCGTCGAACGGCACCTTCCCGGTGAACATCTCGTACATGATCACGCCGATGGCGTAGATGTCGGTCCGCGAATCGACCGAGTGCCCGGCGGCCTGCTCCGGCGACATGTAGTGCGGGGTGCCGAAGACCATGCCGGTCTTGGTGAGCTTGCTGGCTGCGCCGCCGACCTTGGCGACACCAAAGTCGAGCACCTTCACGAAGAGCGGATCGCCGCCCTGTTTGACGACGAAGATGTTGTCGGGCTTGAGGTCGCGGTGGACGATCCCGCGCGCATGCGCCGCCTCGAGCGCGGACCCCATCTGTCGCACGATGTGAATCGCGTCGGCCATCGGGATCGAGCCGCCTCGTTTGATCATGTCCGCGAGCGACGTCCCGTCGAGGTACTCCATCACGAAGTACACGCTGCCGTCGTGCAGGCGCCCGAAGTCGGAGATGTCGATGATGTTCTGGTGGCCGATGCTGGTGGCCGCCTGTGCCTCTTGCATGAAGCGCTGCACGACCTCGGCGTCCTTGGAGTTCTCCCCGCGAAGAACCTTCAGCGCGAGCTTCTTCTGGAGAACAGTGTGGGTCGCCAAATAGACGATGCCCATGCCGCCCTCGCCGATCTGCTGATCGACCTGGTACCGCCCATCGACCACACGGCCGAGGAGGGGATCCTCGACGACCGCCGCCGGCGCGTCCGGATCGTACGTCTCATGGGTGGGATTCCCATCGAGAGGGCAGAATTGAACGGGCTCCCGAAACTGGGTGCCGCACTGACCGCAGGTGCGCATCGTTCGTGGCCTAGGAGTGTAGGAGAGCGCGATTCCTTGGCGCAAGCGACTGGATCAGCCGCCGCCCCCATCCGCGGACGCATCGGACGAGGCCCCATCGTCCGCGGGCGCCGCATCCCCGGCGTCCAGGGAGGCGTCCGCCGGCGCTCCCGAGTCGAGCGCCGCGTCCATGGAAGCGTCGGTCGCCGCATCCGGCGAGGCGTCTGCCGTCGTGCTCGCGTCCATGCCCGCGTCATCTGGGCCCGCATCGAAGCCGGGCTGCATGCAGACCCCTCCGCTGCACACCAGCGAGGATTCACACTCGGCCGACCGAGTGCACGGCTCGCCCGGTCCCTTGTCGGGCGGCGGCTCGTACCCGCAGCCGTCGTCCGCCTGGATCAGCGCGAAGGACAGCAGCGCGACGACGGACACGAGCATTCGGACCAGCGGAACCACCCCCTCAACATGCGGACGCGACGTCGCCTGTCAACGCGGAGACGCGAACAGCCCGCCCCGAAGGGCGAGCTGAACATCGAATCTCACCGAGTTCTTGGTGACGCCTGCGCGCCACGCGCTTCGAGCCTCAACCCTGGCGGGTTCCGCAGTTGGCGCAGAACTTCGCGCCCGGCGCGACCATGGCGGAGCACGAGGGGCAGGGGCGAGGTCCAGCGGGCGCGAGCGAGGTGCCGCACTCCGCGCAGAACTTCCCGGGCGGCACCTGCGCGGCGCAACCCGGGCACGTCACGACCTGTGCCGCGGCGCCAGGCTGGGTCGCCCCGCCCCACGCGGCACCTGCGGCCGCGGCCGGAGCAGCTCCTGCCGGCGGATGGCCCTGCGGAGGGTAGCCGCCCTGCTGCTGAGGCGGGTAGCCCTGCTGCTGGGGCGGGTAGCCCGGCTGCTGGGGCGGGTAGCCCGGCTGCATCTGCCCGGGGTGCATCTGGTTGGCGAACATGTTGGCCATGGCGAAGCCCATGCCCATGCCCGCGCCGCCCTGCATCGCGCCGCCACCGCCGCCTTCACCACCGCCGCCCTGAGCCATTCCGGTGCCGGCGCCGAGCATCGCTTCACCGGCTGCGTACGCCATGTAGTTGCCGCCGCCGAGTTCGTCCTTCGCACGCTTCTTGACCTTCAAGTCGGCGTAGCGGGCCTGCGCCTCCTCGAGCCGCTTCTGGTCGTCGTCGTCGAAGTTGATCGAGAAGTCGCCGAGCTCGAGGAACTGCACTCCGATTTCGCTCAGGTCCTCGCATCGCTGCATGAACATCTGGCCGATCTCGTCGTGGTAGGCCGCCAGGTGTTGGACCTCGACCTTCTGCCGGATGATGAACTGCGGCAGCGAGCGCTTCACCGCGTTCATGAACTTCGTCGTGATCCAGCGCTCGACCTGCTCGTTGGACTGCTGCCCGCCGAGGCCGAGGTACTGCACGATGAAGGCGTCGGGGCGCGTGATCTGCCAGGCGTACTCGCCGAAGATCCGCGGAGTCAGGGTGATCTCCAGCTCCGGGTCCTTGATCGGCGGAATGGAGCCGCCGAAGCGGGCGCCGCGGAACGGGCGCATCGTCACGAAGTAGAGGTCCGTGATGAAGATGTTGCCGCCGGTGAAGCTGTCAACGAGGTTGCTGAGGAAGGGGATGTTCCCCGTGCTCAGCGTGTGGCGCTGCCCGGCGCCCGCGGTGCGCAGCACGCCCACGAGGGAGCCGTCGCGGAAGAAGACCGCCGCCTCGTCCGCGTCGACGGTCAGCTGCGAGAACATCGGGATCGTCTGCTCGGGGTGCTTGTAGACGATGTGCTGCTTCGCCGCGTCGGGACGCGCGATCATCATCTCCTGCGTGCCCTGCTTGATGAAATCCATGATGCCCATGCGCGTTCTCCGTTTGCTCGAACCCCGGCGACAACCGCCTCGGCCAGACGAGCCGCGCGAAGAATAACGACGCGGCCCTCGGCAATCTACCAACATGTGCACGGAGCGCCTCCGTGGCCCATCCTTGAACCATGCCAGGGAACCTTCGCTCGCTCCGTGTGTCTCGCCTTCTCGTGACCCCCAACACCAAACGCGCCCTGTTTCTTCTCGCGATCGTCGCCACCCTCGCGGCGGGGCTCCCTGCGGCGGTCGCACAGGACGCACCGGAGGGGCTCCCCGACTGGGTCGAGGACGACCCGTTCTCCGCCGACGACGCGTCGGATCCGCTGGGCATCGACCGTGGCGATCGGCTGGAGACGGTCCAGCCCACCACGCCGGAGGAGGAACTGGCTCCGTCCGTCCCAGTGCACCGGGGCGCGGTGCTCAGCGCGATCGCGGGGGTGCGCGAGACAGCCCACACGATGGACATCCAGCTCCAGAACGGCCTCGCGGTCATCCGGCGCGAGATGCGGTTCGAAACCCGGGCTCGGCACGACGCAGAGATCCGCTACCGCCTGAGTGTGCCGCCAGGGGCGAGCCTCGCGTCGCTCGAGGTGTGCAATCAGCTGGGCTGTCGAGATGGGCTCGCCGACACCTCGACCGGGACGCTCGGGCCGTATGACGACGCGGTGCGCGCGCGCTCCGTCGACAGCGGGCTTCCGGTCGCCCACGCCGCGTTGGTGGAGGACCGCCGCGGCTCTGCGGTGTGGCTTCGCGCAGCGCCGGTCCGGGCCGCGAGCCAGAACAGCTTCGGTCATCGGGTGCCCGCGATGCCTCTCACGGTGCGGGTGAGCTACGTGGTCGCGGCCCCGGTCCAAGGCGGGCGCGTGCGCTTCGAGCTGCCCGCACGTGGGCACGACAACCGCGTGAGCGCGGCCGAGGTGCGGGTCCGGTCCGATGAGCTGTCGCGCGGTGAGGTTAACGGGGTCGACGCGGTCGAGCGCCCTGTGAACCGGGTCGCGTGGGAGGACATGGTGGTCACGGCGCGCCTCGACCGCGGCGGTCCAGTCATCGAGACGAGCGCCTGGACGGTGAGGGACGGAGACCAGCACTTCGCCCGGGTCCGCGTTGCCGCCGCGCCTCGGTCCATCGCACCGCGGGACGTCATCCTTCTCGTCGACGCCTCCCCGTCGACGGCGGACGGCGCGCGTGGACGGATCGCGCCGACGGTCGCTGCGCTTCTCTCGAGCTTGCCAAGCCGCTCGCGGGTCGCCGTGGCCGCGTTCGCCGCGCGGGCCGTACCGATCGTTGCCTCCCCCGTGTCGCCCACCGCGATCTCCCTAACGCAGGTGTCCCAGGCGCTGGAGGCCGAGCTCGGGAGCACAACCCGCTTCGAGGCGGCCTGGGACCTGGTGGCGCCCTGGGCCCGGAACATGCGGCGCCCGCTGCTGGTGCTCGTCGGCGATGGGGGGCTCACCGAAGGGCGACGCGCTCGAGAGGCCTTTCTCGCGGCGCGGCAGGCGGGGGTCGAGGTGGCGTCGCTCAACCTCGCCGATCGCGAGACCCAGCCCGCCCTGCGCGCCGCCCTCGAGATCGCGGACGGAACCGCCATCGACGCAGGAGCCGCCGCGGACGCCACGACGCGCGGCCATGGCGCCGAGCCTCTCCGCGAGCGTATCTCCAGGCTGTTCGCCCCCGTCGTGCGCGAGTCCATCGTGCTTCGCGCCGGGCGTGAGCGCGTCACACTCGGCCCGCTGCGCGCCGGCGAAGAGCAGGTCTGGGAGGGCGCGTTCGACGGTCGCCTCAACGTGGAAGGTGCGCGAACGGTGACGGCCCCCGCGCTCCTGTCGGCCGCGCTCGCCGACCGGGTGCAACGCGCCGCGGAGCCCTCCCGCCGGGCCCTTCGCTTGGCCGCCGTCGAAGCGGCGCCGGTCACAACGTGCCGGGTCTCCGGACGATTCGAATCTCCATCCGGGGTCGTGCGCCGAGGCGGCCACCTCGCCCTCGCGGACACCCGGCGCTGCGACACGCCGGCCGTGCCCGAGCGCCCTCGACAGAGCGAAACGCACCTCGAGACACCCGGGACGCTCAGCGTGCCGGACGCCACCAGCCTGCCGCGGCGGGTCCTGCTCGACATGCTCCGGCAGCGCCTCATCCCGCCGGCGCGCGCGTGCTACCGGGACGATCGCGCTGGGCGGGCCAACTACACCCAGCGCGCGGTGTATCGCTTCACCCTGGCCGACCGCGAGGTGACGAACGCGGAGGTCGTCGGCACCATCGCACCGCAGCTGCGGGACTGCCTCGTCGCCGCGGTCGACGACCTGGACGTCCCCCGGTTCGAAGGCACCATCACGGTGAGCTACCCGCTCTATACACAGGCCCACCTGCCCCCGCCGACCCTGTCTCTCGACACCGACGTGGCGGATGTCGTGGACGCGGTGGTCGACGACGTCGCCGATCCGGCCAGCACACCCTGAGAACCGCTGAGCCCAGCCCTGTGACGGCCCGCCGGCTCCGCGCGGGACGGCGGGCGGCGCGCTGCTAGGCTGGGGTCGCGTGGAACGTATGGACGCCGCGGCGCTCCTGGTGGAGCTCGCCGAGAAGATGGGCCTGCTGGCAGCGGCGGCGCTCGTGGCTGTGTTGTTTCCCCCGCTGCGCAACCGGCTGCTGGGGGTCGGACGACGCGCCGACAAGCTGGCCGCGGTGGGCCTCGGGCTCGGGCTCGCGGCGTGGGGTGCGCTGCTCGGTCTCGAGGTCGGCGGCGAACACATCAACGTGCGCGCGATCGGCGTGCTCATCGCCGCAATCCTCGGCGGCTGGAAGGCGGGCGCGCTGGCGGGCCTCGGCGGCGGGTTGTTCTATGCGGCGTTGGTGGACCCGGAGACCGCGCCGTGGGTCCTGGCCGCGTCGATCACCGACGGCGTGCTGGCTGGCCTGGTGGCGGAGCGTCGCCCTTCGTGGTTCGCCGGCGGACGGGTCTTCGTGACCTCGATCGGCATCCAAGCGATCCATCTCGTCGTGGTCGGTGTCGGTCTCATCCTCGTGGGGCACGCCGCGCGCTACATCCCAGCGTGGCCGGCCCATCTCGTGAAGCTGCTCGTCGTCGCGAGCGGGGTCACGCTGTTCGTCTCGGTGGCGCGCTTGGTGGTCAGCCGCGAGGAGCAGGCCGTCGCCCTCGTCGAAGCCCGGGCTGCAGCCGACACCGCGGCGCTCGAATCCCTGCGTCGTCGGCTCGAGCCGCACTTTCTCTTCAACGCGCTCAATGTCCTCCGCGCGACCATCCGGCGAGACCCGACGCGCGCGCGCGACCTCGTGAGCGACCTGGCCGACCTCTACCGGTACCTGCTGTCCCATCCCGACGAGGCGTCGCTCGAAGACGAGGTTGGCCACGCGCAGGCCTACCTGGCGATCGAGCGCGCGCGTCTCGGAGACGACCGCCTCGAGGTCTCGGTCGACCTCCCCGCCGAGCTCGCCGCGCTCCGGGTGCCTCCGCTCTTGCTTCAGCCTTTGGTGGAGAACGCCGTCAAACACGGCGTTGCGCGTCGGGATGGCCCTGGCGAGGTGCGGCTTCGCGCCTTCATGGTCGACGAGAACACGCTCTCGATCGACGTGGAGGACGTGAGCAGCGGGCGCCCGGTCCCGCCGGTCGAGGAGGGCGCGGGCATCGCCCTGACGACCCTTCGCCAGCGCCTGGAGAAGCGGTACGGCGAGCGCGCGAGCATCGCGCTGTCGACGACAAAGAGCGGAACCTGCGCCGTGGTCCGGCTGCCCATCGAACCCGGCGAGCGTCTCGAAGATCGGAGAGCTGCATGAGCAAGAAGGCCCAACTGAGAGCGCTCGTGGTCGATGACGAGCCGCTGGCGCGTGACGAGCTGTGTTTTCTGCTCGGGGAGCTCGGGGTGGAGGTCGTCGGGCAAGCCGGCGATGCGGGCAGCGCCATCGGCGTGCTGGACGAGACCCAGCCGGACGTCGTGTTCGTGGATCTCCGCATGCCTGGCCCCGACGGCATCGCGTTGGCGGAGAGCCTGATGAAGCGGCACGAGGCCATTCCGATCGTCGTGGTGTCCGCGCACGACGACGGCGCCGTGCGCGCCTACGATGCGGGGGTGGTGGACTACCTCCTCAAGCCGGTCCGCCTCGAGCGCCTCAGCAAGGCGGTGGAACGCGCCCGAGAGCGCCTGCCCGAGGGCCGCGACGCGGAACCGCTGACGCGCCTGGCCGTGCGGCGGCGCGGCAAGCTCGTCGTCGTCGCGATCGACGACGTCGTCTGGTTCGAAGTGCGAGACGAACTCGTCTGGGCGGTCACCGAGACTGATCGCTACGCGCTCGATCTGACCCTGAGCGCGGTCTCCAAGCGGGTCCCCGAGGGTCAGTTCTTCCGCAGTCATCGCGGCACGCTCGTCCGGCTCGACCGCATCGCGGGCATCGAGCCGGCCGGCGCGGGCACCTTCGAGCTCCACCTCGACCACCCCGACACGCCGACCGTGCCGCTGGCCCGCGAGCGAGCACGGGTGCTGCGGGAGCTGATCCCGATCGCCGGCTGAGACCGAGACGCGCCAATTGAGAGAGACGCGCCAATTGAGAAAGGCCGGTCCCCAAAGGGAACCGGCCTCGCTCACGAGTCGCGTTCGTTCAGCTGCCGGAGCAGTCGGTCGGTCCGTCGGAGCGGACACCGCCCACGGTGACGATGGAGATGCCGTCAGCGACGGGCTCCACCATCTCGCAGCCGAGCAGCTCGAGCTCACCGCCGGCGGCCGGCACTCCCCAAACCTCGACCCGAAGCGGGCCGTCGGCCGGGAGGTTCCCGGCGCCGAAGAGACCGTTCTCGGTGCTCGCGCTCCTCATCGAGTTCGGAATGGAACCGACGAAGTAGAAGCGACGCGGGCCGCTCGACGCGGAGCCAAACTCGATCTCGCCCGCCGCGTTGAACACGCGCAGCTGCGCGTTCTGCACGGCGTTGCCCGCACAGTCTTCCGCGGTGCCGGTCACGATGGCCGTGCCGGGCTGCGGGACGAGCCCCGCAATGGAGCCGACCGTGGTGATGGTGCTGGCGCGAACCGCATTGAGCGTCGAGGTCTCGGACGCGGCCGGGGTGACCTCGTTGACCTGCACGGCGGACACGTACGCGTCCGTCTCGGTGGGCGCATCCGGGCCCACGCGCTGTCCGTCGCCGGCGCTGATGCGATACGCGAACCAGCCGCCCTCACCCGCCATGACCGTCGCTTGCCCGGAGGCATCGGTCGTCGTGCTCATGCAGGTGCCCGTGCAGCCGTCGGTGACGACGCCGTCGGGGAAGAAGTCGACCGTCAGGCCCTCGACGACAAACTCGCTCTCGAAGAAGTCGCGCGCCTCGATGGTGAACGACACGTCTGCGCCCGCGGTGGGCGCCACGGCCGTGCCACGGCAGGCGTAGTCCGCCGCCGTCGCCATCATGGCGCTGTCCTGGATCGTCACCGGATCCGGAAGCTCCGTCGTCATCCCCGCGTCGGTGTCTCCACCCGCATCGGTGCCGCCGCCGCCATCAACGGGGTCGGGGTCGCTGTCACAGCCTACGATCGGAAGGGCAAGCGCCAGCACGCACCCAAGCAATGTGGTTCGTCGAATCATCTCTTCAAGCTCCATCCCTGCGGCCGCGCGAGGGGCGCGGTCAGACCCCTGCTGCTACTCCCTCCCTCTCGGCGCGTCAAGCTTTGCGCGGTGTTCACTCCCCTCGCGCGACATGCCTTGACGAGGGTGGGGACGCCGCACATACTCCGCCGACTTTACCGGCTGACATCATCTACGATCCCCGCTCAGACCTCACCCGAGGCCGCGAAATCACTGAGGAAAACGATTTCCCAGACACCGCGGGCAACGAGCGGAAGGCCAGCACCGAGAGAGACTAGAAATGGCGTTGAATCCTGACAGGAAGGGCGAGCTCATCCGTGAGTTCCGGCAGCACGATGGAGACACCGGCTCGCCGGAGGTTCAGATCGCGCTCCTCACCGAGCGGATCGTCTACCTGACCGACCACTTCAAGACGCACAAGAAGGACCACCACTCCCGTCGTGGACTTCTGCAGCTCGTCAGCCAGCGGCGCCGCCTGCTCGACTACCTTCGTAACAAGGACGTCGAGCGCTACCGCAAGGTCATCGGAGCCCTCGGGATCCGGAAGTAGGCGTCGTGCCTCTGGGCCGCAGCGTCCGCGAGGACGCGCTGGCTGGAGGCGCAGGCGCGCACCGACCCGCTGCCGCAGGGGCCCTCCCCTGCGTGCACGTCAGGGAGATTTTCTGCGCGCGCTTCGCCGTCGGCCGACGGTCACGTCCACCGGGCGTGGCGCGGTTGCGGCGTGGAGCGGAGCTTCATCTACCCGATGGCGCTCATCGTGGCTTCCGCCACGGATGGATCTGATTTCTGGCCGTCGCTCCTCGGAGCGGCGGCCTTTCTTTGTTCCTGAACCTCTGTTTTTCTGAACCCCGATGCCCGCGACGCTGCGGCGTTCGGACTTCGCTTCGAGCGGCAGGACCCGAGGGTCCGCCTCTGGAATCGAGGACCGAAGCCACGAACGCGGGCCCGAAAGTGAACCCATGATCATTCGAGAGAGTGTCAAGATCGGTGACAAGACAGTCACCATCGAGACGGGCCGCATCGCCAAGCAGGCGTCCGGTTCCGTGCTCGTGTCCTGCGGCGAGTCCGTGGTGCTGGTCACCGTCTGCGGCGCCGACGGCCGCCCCGGCCTCAGCTTCCTCCCGCTCAGCGTCGACTACATCGAGAAGACGTACTCGGCCGGCAAGATCCCGGGCGGCTTCTTCAAGCGCGAGGCGCGCCTTCGCGACCACGAGACGCTGACCTGCCGCCTGATCGACCGCCCGTGTCGCCCGCTGTTCCCCGACGGCTGGCGCAACGAGGTCCAGATCGTCGCCACGGTGATGAGCCACGACCAGGAGAACTCGACGGACGTGCTTGCGCTGATCGGCGCCTCGGCCGCGATTCACATCAGTGAGATCCCGTGGGCCGGCCCCATCGGCGGTCTTCGTCTCGGCCGCGTGGACGGCAAGTGGGTCGCCAACCCGACCCTCAGCGAGACCGAGGAGAGCGACGTCGAGATCATCATGGCCGCGTCCAAGGACGCGATCGTCATGGTCGAGGGCGAGTGCGACGAGGTCGACGAGGCCGAGCTCGTGGACGGCCTCTACTTTGGCAAGGAGGCGCTTCAGGGCGTCATCCAGCTCATCGAGCAGCTCCGTGAGGCCGTGGGCAAGGAGAAGATCCCGTTCACCCCGCCGAGCATCGACGGCGACATCGCGGCGCGCGTGGAGGCGGTCGGCCTCGGCGGCGTGAAGGAAGCCTGCAACATCGCAGAGAAGCTGCCCCGCTACGCGGCGATGAAGAAGGCGAAGAAGGCCACCGTGGCCGCGCTCGCCGAGGAGTTCCCCGAGCGCGAGGGCGAGATCAAGGGCGCCTTCGAGAAGCTCAAGTACAACACCATGCGCGGGCAGGTGCTCGACGAGAAGCGCCGCGTCGACGGCCGTGACTTCACGACCGTGCGCCCCATTCAGATCGAGGCGGGCCTGCTTCCTCGCGTGCACGGCTCGACGCTCTTCACGCGTGGCGAGACGCAGTCGATCGTCACCACCACGCTCGGCACCGCGAGCGACGAGCAGAAGCTCGACCTGCTGACGGGCACCAAGTGGTCGAACTTCCTCCTTCACTACAACTTCCCGCCCTACTCGGTCGGCGAAGTCCGGTTCATGCGCGGCCCCGGCCGTCGTGAGATCGGCCACGGCACGTTGGCGATGCGCGCGCTTCGCCGCCTGGTCCCGTCGAAAGAGGACTTCCCCTACACGATCCGCATCGTTTCGGAGATCACCGAGTCCAACGGCTCCAGCTCGATGGCCACCGTCTGCGGCGGCGCGCTCTCGATGATGGACGCCGGCGTCCCGCTCAAGGCCCCCGTGGCCGGCGTGGCGATGGGCCTGATCAGCGACGGTCAGCGCCACGCGGTGCTCACCGACATCCTCGGCGACGAGGACCATCTCGGCGACATGGACTTCAAGGTGTGCGGCACCAAGAAGGGCATCACCGCCATCCAGATGGACATCAAGATCGAGGGCCTCGCGCGCGAGATCATGGCGCAGGCGCTGACCCAGGCGAAGGACGCGCGGCTGCACATCCTCGACTGCATGCGTGAGGCGCTCCCCGCGCCGCGCCCGGAGCTCAGCAAGTACGCTCCGCGCATCACCTCGATCAAGGTCAAGCCCGACCAGATCCGCGTCGTCATCGGGCCTGGCGGCAAGATGATCCGCGCGATTCAGGAGCAGACCGGCGCCCAGATCGACATCCAGGACGACGGCACGGTCAACGTGGCGTCCGCCGACGCCTCCGCCGTGGAGAAGGCCCTCGACCTCATCCGCGGCCTCACGGAGGAAGCCGAGATCGGCAAGACGTACAAGGGCGTCGTGAAGCGCGTCGAGAACTACGGCGCGTTCCTCGAGGTCATGCCCGGCAAGGACGGCCTCTGTCACATCTCGGACTTCGCGTGGGAGCATGTGGAGCGCACCCAGGACGTGATGAAGCTCGGTGACACCATCGAGGTTCAGGTCACGGACATCGACGATCAGGGCCGCATCCGGCTCAGCCGCAAGGTCCTGCTCGAGAAGCCCGAGGGCTACGTCGAGCCCGAGCGCCGCGAGCGCAGCGATCGTGGCGGTGACCGCGACCGCGGCGGGCGTGGTGGACGCGACCGCGGCGGACGTGACCGAGACCGGGGCGGACGTGGTGGACGCGACCGGGGCGGTCGCGATCGCGGCGGACGTGGACGCGACCGTGGCGACCGGCCTCCGCGTGGTGACCGGCCTCCGCGCGACGACCGTCCGCGTGAGGATCGGCCGCGCGAGGACCGTCCGCGAAGTGAGGGTGAGCGCAGCGAGGGTGGCGAAGGCGAAGAGCCTCGGCGTCGGCGGCGGCGTCGGCGTCCCTCCGGCGAGGGCGGCGGCGAAGGCGGCTCCTCGAACGAGGGGGGCTCCAACGACGGTGGCTCCAACGGCAGCGGCGAGGAGTAGGACCGAGACGCGCTCCGCAGGGAGCACCATTCGGGCCTGAGGGCGCGTGGGAGGCAACTCCTGCGCGCCCTTTTCCTATTGGATGTGCTCGGGCGCACTTGCCATTCATCACGGGCGGGACGCGGCCCGACTGCACCCCGTGCCGCAGGGCGCCCGGTCCCGCCGGCGAGGCGCGTCGCGAGTTCCGCTCCGCCGAGGACATCGAGGTGCCTCCCTCGGCGCATCACCCGACTGTTGGCAGCCCGTTGAAGAACCGTTGTACCGCGCCTCGAACCCGTGACCCACCGCCCCGGCCGCCTGTCGCTCCTCCAACATCCTGGGGGATTTCGTCTTCACGCCATGCGGCCAGGACGGCGCGTCGCGTGCCCGATCCATCAACGTCGATGCTTCGACGGGCTGTTAGTGTCCCGCGCATGAACGATCTCGCTGGGGCGACGCTCCGCATCCTCCCTCTCCGGCCCGATACCGAGGTCCCGCGCTACGCCACGGAGGGCGCCGCCGGCATGGACCTCCGCGCACGCCTCGACGCCCCTCGGATCCTGGAGCCAGGGGCGTGGGAGGCGATCCCAACGGGTTTGGCCATGCAGATTCCGACGGGTCATGAGGGCCAGGTCCGGCCGCGAAGCGGGCTCGCTCGACGCCATGGCCTGACGGTGCTCAACGCGCCTGGCACCATCGACGAGGACTATCGAGGCGAGGTGCAGGTCTTGCTCATCAACCACGGCCGTGAGCCGGTGACGGTCGAAAACGGGGAGCGCATCGCACAGCTGGTCATCGCCGAGGTGACGCGACCGCGCATCGAGACCGTGGACGACGCCGCGGCGCTGGATGCAACCGAGCGTGGTGAGGGCGGCTTCGGGAGCACCGGATCGTCGTGAAGCGCGATCGTGGCTCGCGTTCTCGGCCGTGGTACGATCGCGCCCGTTGCTCGGGGTGCGGGTAACTCAGGCCGATGACGATGGACGCGACGCAGGTCACGGGCTCTCCCGCCACGATGGGCGGACCGCGTGTCGGGGACGTCCTGGCGGAGCGCTACGAGCTATTGGAGGTCCTCGACACCGAGGGGCCCTCCATCGGGTACCGCGCGCTGGATCAGGAGACGGAGCGACCCGTGCTCGTCCGCATCCTGACGGCCGGTCTGCACACCCGCATCTGCGACGAGGTGGTCGAGCGTCTGAATGCGTTGGTGGGCGTGGGGGGCCGGTTCCTGTCGTCGCTCCTGGACGCGGACCGCGAAGGTCGCTCGCCGTTCACCGTGGAAGCGTGGCCGACCGGCACCCAGCTCAGCGCCATCCTGGATGCGCGTCGGTCGCGCGGCGACGGGCTCGGCGCGCGCGAGCTGCTGCCCGTGGTGTCGCGGCTCGCGGCGGCGCTCGACGCCTTGCCGCGAGCCTGGCGTCACGGTGACGTTCGCGCGGAGCGGATCTGGCTGGACACCGACGGCCTTCGGCTCACGGGTCCCTATCTCCTGGTCGCGCTTCCACCGAGCGAGCTGCGGGAGCGCATGCAGGACCTCGGGCCGGGGCAGGTGGCGTACCCGCGTGAGGTGCGAGACGGGCTCACCAGCACGTCGGCCGACCGCTGGGGAGTCGCCAGCATCGCCTGGGAAGCGCTGACCGGTCGGTCCCCTGAGCCGGAGAGCTTTGACGCCGGCCGCGCGGATCTGGAGCCGGGGGTCGCCGACGCGCTGATCGAGCTGTTGACGTCGGATGTGGCGAGCCGTCCGCGCGATCTCACCGGCTTGCTCGGCGCGCTGGCCGACGACGCAGGGCTCATGGTGCCGCAGCTCGACCCGGAGCCGCACGCCCCGCCGACCGCGGACGTCGGCATCCCTCCGGGGGGGGCGTCGGTCCCGCGTGGGCCGCGGGCGGCCCGTCCTCTGGGCGGCGACGAGGAGGGCACGGTTCAGATGCCCTCCGAGCAACTCCAGCGTCCGCGTATCACGGGCGGCGCGAGCGAGGGCACGCAAGAGGTCTCGCTCGACCAGATCCTCGAAGAGCACTCGACGGAGGGGAACCTCGATCCGCGTCTCGTCCGGGCTGCGCTGGCGAGCGCCCAGGACCGGGAGGTTCCGCCGAGCGGCGCCTCTGCGGAGCTGAGTGTCGCAGGCCCCGATGACACCGCGAAACATGCCTCGCTGTCGTCTCAGGAGCTGATCGAGGCCCCCAGTCGACCCAAGGGACCGGACAGCCTCGATCCGCGGCTGGTGCGGGCCGCACTCGGGGTCACGCTGGACAGCGACAGCATCGAAGCGCTCGACTCGGACATGATCGAAGCGCTCGATGCGCCGCCTCCGAAGGCCACGCTGCCGGCCCGCTCCCAACCGACGCTGCCCAAACCCACCCCACGCGGGAAACGTCCGAGCGCGCCGAAGAAGCCGGTCAAGAAGGTCCCAGGGCCTCGACCCAAGCCGATGGCCCGCCCCGGTTCGCGTCCCCCCTCCGCCAAGCCTCGTCCGGCGGGCGCCAAGGCCCGCCCTGCCCCGAAGCCTCGCCCGGCCGCGCCGAAGCTGCGAGCGCTTCCGGAGTCCGTTCCAGAGCCGAAGGCCCAGGCTCCCGCCGTCCGCCCTTCACCGACTCCGCCTGCGCCGAAGGAAGCTGCGCAACCGACCGTGCGACCGAAGCCGGAGTCTGCGCCGCAGCCCATCCCGCTCAAGGCCAAGCCGAAGACCCCTCCGCCACGGCAGGAGCAAGCTCCGCAGCCCACGCCCGCGACCCCGGCACAGAGGCCACCGGTCAAACCGGGACAGGCGAAACCCATCCAGGCGAAACCGGGACAGCCGAAACCGGGACAGCCGAAACCCATCCAGGCGAAACCCGAGCAGACGCAACCCGCTCCGCGCAGGCCTCAGGTCAAAGCGGCGAAGAACACCCCCACGTCGGGGACGCGCCGCTCCACGGTCACCCCCGCGCCGTCACGCACGGGGCTCTACATCGTCGCCGCCGCCATCGTCGTCGCCGTGCTGATCATCGGCACCGCGTTCATCGTCCGCTACCGCATGCGCCAAACGGCGATCGACGAAGCCCGCGCGCGTCAGAACGCCGAGCGGATCCACCAAATCTCGTCGCAGCAGTAGGAAGCGCGCCGCACAGGGGCGGAAGCCCACCACGAGAGTCAGGGCGACGGTGCACCGAGCCACACGCCATTCACACGCGGGCCCGTGGGTGAACGCCGATCAGAGGGACTTGTCGATGAGCCCGGCGAGCACCGTCTTGGGCGCCATGCCGACCTGCTGCTGGACGACTTCGCCACCCTTGAAGACCAAGATCGTGGGCACGCCACGGATGCTGAAGCGGCGGGCGGTGTTGGGGCTCTCGTCGATGTCGAGCTTCACCACCTTCGCGCGGCCCTCGTATTCGTCCGCGAGCTGGTCGACGAGCGGAGCGATCTGCCGGCACGGGCCACACCATGTGGCCGTGAAGTCCACGAGCACGGGGACATCCGAGTTCACGACCTCTTCGTCGAAGTTGATGTCGTTGACGGGCGCTACGTTCTTTCCGGCCATCCTACTGTCTCCTTCGGGGGCGTTCTCCCCCAAGGGGCCAGTGATAGGGATCCCGCCCCCCAGTGTCAACGCGCCACCGTTCCGTGACGACGGCGCGGGAGCGCGATACGCTGCGATGTCATGGGCAGGAACCGCCTCTTCATTCCCCAGGCACAACTGGATGTCTGGCTCTCCGAAGACCGCATCGAGGTCGAGGGGGAACAGATGGTCACTCGGCCGGAAGGGCAACGCTTCCAGCTGGAGACCGCCGTCCTGTTTAAGAGCGAGGTCACCGGGGAACCCGACGCGCACGACCTCATCGGCAGGGTCAAAGACTTGGAACAGCTGGCCGCCATGAGCGCCGAGCACTACGCCGACTCGGTGATCCTGGAAGACAACGCGTACGAGGTGCTGGAGGGGTTCGCAGGCACGCCCGTCGAAGAGGCCGCTGAGGCCGACGTCGGCATCGCCACCGGGAACAGCCTGTCGGACGCGGCACGCGCGCTCACCGGAGAGAGCGGCAAGCGGGGCTCGGGGGAAATCGACCTCCTCGCGCGCTTCCTGCAAGCACGGTAGCTCATGGCCGTGACGATCCTCTTCGCCTTGACGGCGGCGTCCTACGCGATCTCGGGAGCGGCGTACGTCCTGTTCCTCGCGCGCGGGACGGAGGACGCCGCGGTGTGGGCCGCCCGGGCGCTTGGCGGCGCCGTTCTGTTCCATCTGGGCTTCCTCAGCACCAACTGGATCGTTGGCGGCATCGTCCCGACGGCGGACATCCACCAAGCCCTCGCGGTGATGTCGCTGCTCGTGGTGCTCGTGTTTCTCGTCTCGGCGCGCTCGCGCAAGCGTCTGCGAGTGCTCGGCGCGTTCATCACGCCGGTGACGCTGCTCTTGTTCCTCGGGGCTGCGTTCCGTCGTGGCGTGGGACCGGTACCCGAGCCGGTCCGTTCGGCGTTGCTGCCGGTGCACGTCGCCGTCAACGTGCTGGGCCTGGCCGCGTTTGCGCTCGCCTTCGCGGCCGCACTCGCCTACGTCATCCAGGAGCGGCAGCTCCGTCGCAAACAGCTCGGCGGGCTCTTCCAACGGCTGCCCGCGCTCGACGTGCTGGACGGTCTCGGCTTCCGCGCCGTCATGGTGGGCTTCCCGCTCCTCACCGTCGGGGTCGTCACCGGGACCATGTGGGCCGTCAAGATCAACCAAGGCGGGGGCCTCGGTCTGAGCGCGACACAGGGCTTTGCGCTGCTCGCCTGGGTGCTGTTCGCGGGGGTGCTCCTGCTCCGCGTCGCCGCCGGCTGGCGGGGCCGCAAGGCCGCGATCGGCACGATGCTCGGATTTCTCTGCACGATGGTCGTGCTCGTCGGCTACGTGATCCAAGACGGTGCGCTCGGATGAGCCGCGATCTTCTCGTGGTCGGGATGAGCTTCCGCACCTCGCCGGTCGAGGTCCGCGAGCGGCTGGCGGTGGACGGCAAGTCGCTGGGCGAACAGACCGCCCGGCTGCGGGCCGCCGCGAACGTGCCGGAGGTCCTGCTCGTCAGCACATGCAACCGCGTGGAGGCCTACGTCGGGGGCGAAGACCGGGAGCGCACGGCGCACGCGGTCAGCGCGTGGCTCGCAGACAAGGCAGGGCAGGAGGTCGATCCCTACCTCTACGTGCACCACGGCTCCGAGGCCGTGCGCCACGCGTTCCGGGTCGCCGCGAGCCTCGACTCGATGGTGGTCGGCGAGCCCCAGGTGCTGGGGCAGGTCAAGGAGGCATACTCCGCCGCCAAGTCGGCGAAGGCGATCGGCACCTTGCTGGACCGTTGCTTCAGCCACGCGTTCGCGGTGGCCAAGCGCGTCCGGAGCGAAACCGAGATCGCCGCTGGGACGGTCAGCATCAGCTCGATCGCCGGCGAACTCGCTCAGAAGATCTTCGGCGACCTGTCGGATCGGCATGTGCTTCTGATCGGCGCCGGCGAAATGGGCGAGGCCGCGGCCAAGCACCTGCGCAAAGCGGGCGCGTCGCTCACGGTCGTGAACCGCAGCATCGACAAGGCGCAGGCACTCGCGAGCCAGCACGGCGGCCAGGGTCGTGGTCTGGAGCAGCTCGCGGCGGAGCTCGCGCGCGCGGACGTGGCCGTGGCCTCGACGGCCAGCCCGCGGTTCGTGATCACGCCGGACCTCATGAAGGGCGTCATCAAGGCGCGCCGCTACCGGCCGATCTTCCTCATCGACATCGCCGTGCCGCGCGACATCGATCCCCGCGTCGGGGAGATGGACAATGTCTTCCTCTACGACGTGGACGACCTCGAGCAGGTCGCGCAGGAGAACCTCCGCGCGCGCCGGCGGGAGGCGGACGCGGCCGAGAGCATCGTCACCTACGAGGTCAACCAGTTCGAGAAGTGGCGCCGCTCCGGGGTGCTCACGCCCACGATCGTCGGGCTTCGCGACCGGGTGCGCGGCGTGCTGGAGCACGAGCTCGCCCGGACCATCTCGCGCATGGACAGCCTCTCGGATCGCGACCGCAAGAGCCTCGACAAGATGCTGGACGCGATGACCAACAAGCTGCTTCACCGGCCGATCTCCGAGCTGAAGGCGCAGGCCGACACGGACGACGGCAAAGCCCTCGTGGACGCGGCGCGGCGGTTGTTCGCCCTCGACGAGGAGCGCGCCGCCGGCGAGGCGAAGAAGGACAGCGTCGCCCCCCTTCAGCCCGCGCGCGGGCGCGGCAAGGTGAGCTGACCGGATCAAGGTCTGCCCAGCGAGCGGGGGCCGCGGTACGCTCCCGGGCCTATGAAGCTGCGCATCGCCACTCGAAGGAGCCCCCTCGCTCTCGCCCAAACCCGCTGGGTCGCCGCCCGCATCATGGCGCACCGGCCGGACATCGATGTCGAAGAGGTGCACATCGTCACCAAGGGCGACCAGGTGCTCGACAAGCCGCTCGCGAAGATCGGCGGCAAGGGGCTGTTCATCAACGAGGTCGAGGCGTGCCTGGTCGACGGCCGTGCAGACCTGGCCGTGCACTCGATGAAAGACGTCCCGGACACGCTGGCGGAGGGCATGGGCATGCTGTGTGTGCCGGAGCGCGAAGACCCGCGCGACGTGCTCGTCACCGCCGATGGCCTCGAATTGAGTGAGCTGTCCCGCGGCGCCACGGTCGGCACGTCGTCCCTGCGCCGAAGCTGCCAGCTGCGCGCAGCCCGCCCGGATCTCCAGTTCGCAGTCATCCGCGGGAACGTCGGCACGCGGCTGGCGAAGCTCGATCGCGGTGACTTCGACGCGATCGTGCTCGCCTATGCGGGCCTTCGCCGGCTCGACCTCGACAAGGAGCGCAAGCTCTTTGCCCTGCCGCCGGAGACTTCGCTCCCGGCGGTCGGTCAGGGCGCGCTGGGCATCGAGGGCGCGCTCGACCGCGAGGACCTCACCGACATCCTCCGCCCGCTTGAGCACGGCGACACACGGCTCGCGGTGGAGGCCGAGCGCGCGTACCTGTCCCGGCTTCAGGGGAGCTGCACCACGCCCATTGCCGCGTACGCGACGTTCGACCGCGAGAAGCGCATGCAGATGAACGGCATGGTCGGCTCGGTGGATGGGACGACGATGTTGAACGCGTCGGTCGACGGATACGTGGACGCGCCCGACCGTGCGGCGCAGCTCCAGCAGGCGATGCGCATGGGCGTAGAGCTCGCCGAGATTCAGCTCGACCGTGGGGCCGCCGACCTGATTCAAGCGGCGAAGGACACCGACGACCCGTACAAGATCGGGCCCTACGGGAAGCACTAGTCTGTTGGTGGCGCTGGCGCGCCACGTCGAGGGGGGACCCCTCGAGCTCCCCCTTCGCATGTTCCCGCTCGTGCGAACGCCACGTCTCTCTGTGCGCGCCACCTCGAGGGGGGACCCCTCGAGCTCCCCCTTCGCATGTTCCCGCTCTGTGCGAGCGCCACGTCTCTCTGTGCGCGCTACGTCGAGGCGGGACCCACTCGAGCTCCCCCCTTCCCATGTTCTGTGGGGTGGGCTACTGGGAGGTCGAAGCTAGCAGCAACCCCGCGAGTTGGCGCAGCGGAGGAGGGCCCCTGCGTGAGGCCAGGCGAACCGTGCGCACCCCCGTGGCCGGGAGAAACGACGACGCCACCCCGACCGGGGTGAACGGATTCTCCACCAGCGCTGCCACGACGCGGGGGTCCTCGATCCATCGGCTCGCGAGCACCGCGTTGACCAGCGCGGGGGTCGTCGGTCGGCGAAGCGCGACGGCGAGCGCGCTCTGGCGGCGGGCCGGATCGGGGTGCGAGAGGAACCGCTTCAGGAAGTCGGCGTCGGGGTGCTGCTCGAGCGCATCGAGCAGGCGGCTCTGGTCCCCTGCCCCACACAGCCAGCTTCGCCGGAGTCGGAACGCGGCGCGATAGGGGCCCACGGTCAGGCGGGCCTCGGGAAGACGTCCTCGTCGCGGCAAGGACTTGTTGCTCGCTCCGCCGCGCAGCAGCGCTTGAACCACGACGAGACCGCCGCCTTCTGCCGCCCTCCGCAGAGAGTTGATGGTGTCCGGATCAAACAGCTGCCGCTCCGCGAGCCAAGCACCAACTCCCGAGGACAGCGGTCTGGCGCGGGGTTCTGAGGCGATGCTCAGCCAGCCTTGCAGCCAGTTCGCCACGCCTCCGGCACCGAGCGCATCGAGCCGTCTGGCGATGGCCCGACGCCGCATCGGGAACTCGCGCACACCGTTCGCCATGCGCACGGCACGGTTCACCTGATTCGCGACAAGAGACGAGCCCACTCCGCCAACGTAGCTCAGGAGCCAGGCACGCCAAGACCGGTCAAACGTTCAGCTGATGACCGTCGGGACCTTCTCGTCCCCCATCAAGTAGCGCGCGACCTGCGAGAGCGCGCCGAGGTCATGCACGTCCTCGTCGAACGCGGGGACCTCGACGTAGAGCTGATCGCTTCCCGCACGCTGGCGGAGTCGGTCGGCTTGGAGACGGTCGGCGATGGCTCGGATCCGCGCGTCGTCGACCGCGCGGCGCATGCGCTCCACAGCGCGGCGCGCATCGACGGTGTCGGGCAGGTGCGGGTCGGCGAGTTCGGTCAGCTCCTTCGAGGACGCAGCCGACTCGGCGAACAGCGGACGGATCCCGTTGATGACAAACGCGTCCCGCTGCATGCCCGCTTCCTCGAGCCGCTCCGCGAAGAAGATCGCCTCTTCCATGGCGAGCGGGCTCGGGCTGGTGACGATCACGAACGCGACCTCCGGGCTGCGGAGCGCGTCGGACACCTCCTTGGCCCGCTCTCGGAACCCGCCGAAGAGGTCGTTGAAGTCGGTGACGAACTCGGCCACGACCTCGAGGAACCCCGTGCCGGTGAACTTCGAGAGGCCGCGGAGCAAGAAGGCCGCGCTCTTGCCGACGAGGTTGAAGCTGAACTTGCCGGCGCCCTCGAACGCCTGGATGAACCAGCGCATCGCGGGGGAGTCCACCAGGCCCGCCATGCGCTCGGGTGCGTCGAGGAAGTCGAGCGCGTTGGACGTCGGCGGCGTGTCGAGCACGATGAGGTCGTAGCGATCGTCGGCGCGCACCGAGTGCAGCTTCTCCATCGCCATGTACTCCTGCGTGCCGGCGAGCGACGTGCTGAGGTAGGCGTAGACCTTGTTCTTCAGGATGCGGTCGCCGATCTCCGGGCTCGACGCGTAGCGCGCCACGAGCTCGTCGAAGGTGCGCTTGGTGTCGAGCATCATCGCGCTCAACTCGCCCTTCATCTCGAGGCCCTTGGCCTCGAACAACGACGCGGGCACACGCTGCTCGTCGGTCGTCATCTCCTCGAGGCCGAGGCTGTTGGCCAGCCGGCGCGCGGGATCGATCGTCAGGCAGAGGACTCGCTTGCCGCCCATCGCAGCGCGCACCGCGAGAGAGGCCGCGGTCGTCGTCTTGCCGACCCCACCACACCCGACGACCACGACGACCCGATGCGCGTCCAGAACCGCTTGGAGGCTCACCGCCCCGGTGTAGCAGACCGAACGCGCGGCGGCGGCCCGTTTCTTGGTCCCGCGATCGTCCATGAGTACGATTCACACCTACATAGTCATACATCGTCCCCTTGGAGCCCCTGATGATCCCCTTCGAAGAGCGTCGCCGCCAGCGCAGCAGCCACCGTGACCTTGCCCTTGGTTTCCAGCTCGCCCACGTGCGTGACCGCGGCCGACTCGAGGCATTGGTGCTCGCCGACGACGACGGCCTCGCGCTTTCGACCGCGGGCGATCCCGCAGTCTGCCGAGAGCTCGCCGCGATCGCGCCGCTGATGGGCAAGTCCATCCTCGGGATCCCGATGCCTCCGATGCTACGGGGCGCCGAGGTAGCCGTCCGGATCGTCCACGTGCACGGCATCCCGCTGTTCCTGGCGAGCGTCGGCGGCGGCGTCGCGCGGGACGCCTTGCTCTCTCACTCGATGGCCGGCGTGCGCCGCATCCTCGCGTCGAACTGATCGTGGGAGAGCCGCGCGTTCGTCTGGCGACCGTGGCGGACGCCGACACGATCCACCGCTTCATCGTGGAACTCGCCGTCTATGAGCGGGAGCCCGACGCGGTGGAGGTCACGCCCGACGTGTTGGCCGCCCAGCTGGGCGCGAGCCCTCCCCCCTTCGAGTGCCTGCTGGCGTTCGACGGAGCGACCCCGCTGGGCATGGCGCTGTTCTTCCACACGTACTCCACGTGGCGCGGCCGCCAGGGCATCCATCTCGAGGACCTCTGGGTCACGCCGGCCGCGCGGCGCCGAGGCGTCGGTCGCCAGCTCATGTCGGCCCTGGCCAAGACGGCGCAGGAGCGCGACTGCGCGCGCCTCGAGTGGGCCGTCCTCGACTGGAACGAGCTCGCGCTCGCGTTCTATCGCGGGCTCGGCGCGACGGGCATGAACGGCTGGACCACCTGGCGGCTCGACGGGGAGGCCCTGACGGCGTTGGCGAGGTAGGGGGACGGCGTGGGTTAAAACGTGCGTGGCGGCGTTGACTGCGGCGTGGCGCAAAGCACGTGGTGCGCCGCGGCCGCAACAACCGACCCGGCGGTCACGAACAGCATCGTGTGCGCGATGTTGAAGACGAGCATCAGAGCCTCTGATCCCTGCGACGGCGGCGCCCCGGTCTCAACGGACGTCACGATGTTGTACGTGATGCAGCCGAACACCCCACAACAGGGGATGAGCCAAACCCCGAACAGCACTGCGGACACGCCCAGCAGCGTCCAGCGATGACCGCGGGTCAGTGCCGCGGTCACTCTCAGGGTCGCGAGCGGCCCTCGGCCCTCGAGTGCGACCCCGGCGAGGGGCAGCCACGTGACCAGGACGATGACGCCTGGAACGAGAGCGAAGCCGCCTGCAAGCAGCACCGCGAGACCAAAGAGCCCGAAAGCAACCGCAGAGTTTGGGTATCGAAGGGCCGCAGCGGACAGCATCTCAGGGGCGGAACGAGGGCTCCCACGAAGGTGCGAGACGACACCGTGAGCCATCGCGAGATGGGCGAAGAGCAAGGCGCCTCCGCCGACTCCAACGAACAGCACGGTCCCCACCATCCAGTTCTGTCGCCCCATCACCCGGTTGGCGTTGGCGACCAACACGCCCGGCATCACGCCGAGGCCCGCGAGCAGCGCGTAGGTCAGCGGCTGGGCTTTGAGCGCATCGAACGCGAGGCGCAGGATCCGCCGAACAGAGACCTCGGCATCGACGGTCTCAGGTGGGACGAGATTCGGCTCAGCGCTCATCGTTGCCCACTCCGCGTCACGGCACGGCCACACGCAGCAAAGACACATCCGGGGAATCGCACACCGTGTCGCGCATGGGCATCTGGCCGCAGCCCGAGAACTCCACGTGGCAGTCGCCCGGCGGATGGCCCGAGGTCAGCCAGTAGACGCCCGTCGCATCGACCGCGAGGTGGAACACGCGGCGCGCGTCGCCGGTGTAGAGCACTTCGGGCACGCCTCCGGTCCTCGAGACGCGGGCGATGGAGTACGGCACGTCGTCGGTCAGACCGATGCGCGCGTAGTAGAAGTGCGCGCCAAACGACACGAGCGGGCTCCCGCGTCGCTCGGCGGGCAGGAACTCCGTCGCCGGCCCGCCGGTGGGCGAGACGCGCATGACGGGCCCGCCCAGCCGGCCGTAGAAGAAGACGTCTGGGCCGTTTCGCTGGACGACTTCAGCAGGGAAGCCTCGCGCCAGTTCGGTGCGACTCCGGCCTTGGCGCGCCACGCGGTGCACCTCCCATTCCGGGGCTCCGGTCGGGGCGCGCGAGGGGAGGTAGAGCGCGTCGGCGTCGATGCCCATCGGGGTGTTGCAGTCGGGCGCAAACACGCGGCCCGTCGGCGGCCGGGCCAGTGTCTGCACCCTGCCTGCGCGGAGCCTTCGAAGCGTGCCGTGGTCGGTGTCGACGAAGAAGATGTCGGCACCGTCAGCGACGATGCCGCAGGGCCGTCCGTCCGCGCGCGCCAGCTCCCGGACCCCGGTCCCGTCGAGGTTCGCGGAGAGGATTCGGGTCTCGCCGCGGCGGCGCCGAACGGTGTCGTTGCCCGCTCCCCAAATGACCCGCCCCGACGACAGAAGCGCCGCGTGCGGGGGAGAGTATCCGTCGACCCGGAACCAGGGCATGGGACGCCCACCCACCGCGACCTGCTGACCGCCGTACGCGTGCACGAGGTACACATGCCCGTCTCGGACGAGCAGGCGGAAATCGATCTGCGCGCCGGTCGCCTCGAAGGTCGCGACAACCGAGGGCTCCGTCTGCGCCGCCGCTGAACAGGGCAGCGCGAGCAACACGAGGAGCCCAAGCGTGCTTCGAAGATCGCGCATCTGGCCTCAGGATAGAGGCCCCCGGCGCAGAAGCGAGCTCAGGCGGAGAGGCCCGAGCGCTCGAGCAACGCGTCGACCTGGGGCTCGCGGCCCATGAAGTCGCGGAACAGCGCTCCGGGGTCGTCGCTGTCGCCACGCGAGAGGATCTTCTCGCGGAACTCGCGTCCGACCTCCGCGTTGAACACCCCGCCGTCTCGGAAACGCGTGAAGGCGTCGGCGTCCAGGACCTCGGCCCACTTGTAGCTGTAGTACCCGGCCGCGTAGCCCACCGAGCTCGCGAACAGGTGCGTGAAGGCGCAGATCATCGCGTAGTCATCGGGGTACGGGACGGCGGCGAACGGCTGCATGCGCTCCCGCGCGAAGGCCACCGGGTCGACGTCCGACTCAGGGTCGAGTTCCACGTGGAGCGCGAGGTCGGCGGTGGCGAAGCCGAGCTGCCGCATCATCCCGTTGGCTGCGCGGAAGGTGCGCGCCGCCTTCATCTTGTCGAACAGCGCGTCCGGGATGGTCGCGTCCGTCTCAACGTGACGCGCGAACAGGTCGAGCGCCTCACGCTCCCAGGTCCAGTTCTCCATGATCTGGCTGGGGAGCTCGACGAAGTCCCAGGCAACCGAGGTGCCAGCGAGGCTGCGCACGTCCACCTCGCTGAGCAGGTGGTGCATGAGGTGGCCGAACTCGTGGAAGAGCGTCTCCACCTCGCGGTGCGTCAGCAGCGCGGGCTCGCCTCCCACCGGCGGCGTGACGTTGGCGCAGAACAGCCCGACATGGGGCACGAACCCATCGGCGGTCGGGCCGCCCGTGATGAAGCTGTTCATCCACGCCCCGCCGCGTTTGTCGTCGCGCGGGTAGAGGTCGATGTAGAAGGTGCCGCGCTCGACGCCCTCCCCGTCTCGCATTCGATAGACCTGCACGTCCTCGTGCCAGCCTGACGCGTCGGGCTCGGACTCGACCGTCATGCCGTAGAGCCGCTCGACCACCGAGAACAGCCCGCCGAGCACGCGGTCGGCCACGAAATACGGCCGCAGCTGTTCGTCGTCGAAGTCGTAGCGCGCCTTGCGCAGCCGCTCGGAGTAGAACCCCACATCCCAAGGGGAGATCGCGGGCGCGTCCGCGCCTTCGGTCTCCGTGCGGAACGCGTTGAGGGCCTCGTTCTCCTTCGCAAAGAACGGCGTCGTCTTGGCGCCCAGGTCGTCGACAAACGCGCGCGCGTCTCCGCCGGTCTTGGCCATGCGCTCTTCGAGCACGAAGTCGGCAAAGGTGGCGTATCCGAGCAGCTTCGCCTTGTCGCGGCGCAGCTTCAGGATGCGCGCGATCAGCGGCCCGTTGTTGCGCTCGCCCGCGGTCGCGCGGGTGTTGTAGGCGCGCCACAGAGTCTCCCGGATGCCCGCGTCCTCGAGGTAGGTGAGCGCCGCGATGAGGCTCGGCGCGTGCAGCGTGAACCGCCAGCCCTCGACCCCCTTCTGCTCGGCGGACGCGCGCGCAGCCTTCACCGCGCTCTCGGGCAGGCCAGCGAGCTTCGCCTCGTCGTCCACGACCAGGTCGAAGGCGTTGGTCTCGTCGAGCACGTTCTGCGAGAACTTCGTGGTGAGCTTCGACAACTCGACGTCGATGGCGCGGAGCTGGGTCTTGCCTGCCTCGTCGAGCTCGGCGCCGGACCGCCGGAAGGCCCGCAGCTCCTTGTCCAGGTAGCGCTTCTTCGTCGGCGGCAGGGTTTTGGCCTCGTCGGTCTCGGAGAACGCGCGCAGCCGTCGATAGAGCCGCTCGTCCAGCGCGATCGACGTAAAGAGCGCAGAGACCCGCGGCTTCACTTCGTTGTAGGCCGCACGGAGCGCCTCGCTCGTGGCCACGCTTTCGAGGTGACCGACGACACCAAACGCACGCTCGAGCGGCTCGGTCGCGGCCTCGAGCGCACCGAGGGAGTTGTCGTACGTGGGCGCCGCCGTCTCCTCGCCCACCGCGTCCAACCGGGCCTGCGTCGCGGCGATCAGCGCGTCGATCCCGGGCTCGACGTGCTCGGCCTCGATGAGGTCGAAGGGGATCGCGTGTCCGATGGACAGGAGCGGGTTCTCGACCGAAGCGAGGTCGACGGAGGGCGTGTCGGACATGCGAGGGGGTATAACAGCCCGCCGGGGCGCTGTCCGGGACATCCATCATGAGCCTTCTCCAAGACGACCCCGCCTCCGCACTCCCGGGCTCCGGCCCGCTTGCCGTGCTCGCCGCCGAAGGCGCGCCCGGCGTGTTTTCGGCCGCCGTCATCGCCCTGGCGTGGGCCGAACGACGCCCCACCCGGCTCTTTGTGAAGGACGACGACGCGGGCGCCATCGCGCAACCCATCCCGCCCGGGGCCGACTCGTGGGCGGCCGCGATGGCGGAGTGGTGGGCCGAGCAGACGCCCGCGGTGGATGTGCTCGGCTGGGATGGCGCAACGCTGGACCGGACCGCGCTCGGGCTCGAGTGCGTGGTGGTCGCCGGCACGGCCGGCCTGCTCGAGATGACGCGTCCGCCCTGCGATCGCGTGGCCGTGTTGGGGGTACCGGAATCGCTCGACGCGCAGCTGGCGGCGGAGGTGGGGCTCGGCTCGGTCCGCGCGGTCGAGGTCATCCCGCGCTTCGGTCCGGTGGGCCGGCTGTTCATCGAGATGGTCGAGCACGTCCATCACCGCGTGGGCCCGATGGCGCAGAGCACCGCCGCGGACGTGTTGCGCGCCTCGCTGTTCGGGCGGCATGGACGCATCCCGGTGAACCTCGCCACGCGTGAGACGCCGCGCGCGGTCGGGCCCGCACAAACGCTCGTCTGGTGGTTCGACCCGGACACGATGCGGTGAGCGCGGCGCGCCCCGGGCCACTCCGTTTCGTCGAATTCCTCGCCGTCGGGGGGCTGACCCCGCTCCTGTTCCCGATCTCGTGGGCGATGCAGGCCCAGCTCGGGCTGGACGCGGCGGAGCTGCTCGTCGGGTTCACGATGTTCCACCTGGCGCACGTCATCAACGACCCGCACTTCGCGGTGACGTACCTGCTCTTCTACAAAGACATGCGCGGCCGGCTCTTCGGCGACGTGTTCAGCCGGCCGCAACGGATCCGCTACGCGCTGGCCGGCGTCGTCGGTCCGCTGGCGCTGCTCGGCTGGCTGCTCTTTGCGCTCTCGACGGGCGACAACGAGCGGCTCGGCTGGATGGTGCAGCTGATGTTCCTGCTCGTGGGATGGCACTACGTGAAGCAAGGCTTCGGTGTTGCACTGGTCCTCTCGGCGCGGCGCGGCGTGCGGTACGCGACATGGGAGCGGCGCGTCTTGCTGGCCCACTGCTACGCCGGCTGGGCCTACGCCTGGGCCAACCCCTGGGACCCGGGCCGCGCGCTCGTCGAGAAGGGCCTCGTCTATCACAGCTTTGCGCACCCCACGTGGATCGAGCCAGTCGCCCTCGGCGCCACGCTGCTCACCGGCGTCGGGCTGCTCGGCATGCTCGTCCGCAAGCGCTGGCGCGAGGAGACGACGGGCCTGCTGACGCCGGTCACCGCGCTCGTCTGCAGCGTCTGGGCGTGGCTGATCTACTCGGGCGTCGACCCGCTCGTCCGCTACGTCGTGCCTGCGCTGCACGGCCTGCAGTACCTCTACTTCGTCCAGCTCTTGAAAGGGAACCAGGCCCGCGAGCGGCAGGGCGCGCCGTGGTTCGAGCCTTCGGTCGGCACCCGGCTGGCGGTCCTCGCGGCGAGCGCGCTGGCCTTGGGGTTCGTGCTGTTCGACGTGCTGCCCGACGTGATGGACGCGAGCTTCGCACCCGCCAGCGACAACCCCGACCTCGGCCCGACGCCCTGGATGGCGGCCATCGCGACGTTCGTGAACCTGCACCACTACTTCATGGACAGCGTCATCTGGCGACGCGACAACCCCGAGACGAAGTACCTGGCCGGCTCAAGCGCAGCTCAGAACGTGCCGTAGAGCGAACCCACGCCGCCGCCTTCAACGGGGCTCATGCCCATCCGGACCTCCGGGCTCTCCGGGTCCGCCTCTTCCTCGCTGTCGTCCATCCCGCTGGTCAGCCCGTAGAGCAGCGCCCAGCCGGCGATGGAGCCGGCCAGCAGCCCGCCTCCCACGGCGATCGTCTCGTCGCCCCCGAGGTCGCCGTAGACCGCGATGGCGCCGACGATGGCCGCGCCGACACCGCCTCCCGCCATGAAGCCGAGGTCCAGGAAGAGCGAGTGGCGCGTGGACAGCTCGGCGTTGGCCGCCACCACCGACAGACCGGACAGCAGTCCCACCGACAAGCCACCGAACATGAGCACCGAACCCGCCGCGTCTTGGAAATCGGTCAGCATGGCGAGCCCGACGCCGAGCCCGAGCCCCCACAGCTCGGTCGACTCGATGAAGCGCACCTGCCGCACGCTCGGGTTGGCCCCGAAGCCGATGGCCGCGCCCGCCACCAGGCCGAGGGCGGAGCCCCCCCAGATGAGCGAGGAGACCGCGAGCGGGTCGGGCGAGACCCCCACCTCAGAGAGCATGTAGGCCGTGGTGAGACCGAAGGCGAGGCCGGCCCGAATGCCCGTACTGATCGCGGGCGCCATGCCCGTCTCGATGCTGTCGGTGAGGTCGAGCAGCAACACCGAGGCCGCCATCACGGCGCCGCCGCCGACCGCCGTCAACGCGTACGCCGCGCCGTCGGGGCCGCCACCGCCCGCGCTCGTAAGGTAGATGCCAGAGCCGACCCCGAAGAGCCCCGCGGTGATGTACAGCTCGACGATCTCGCCGGTGCCGCGGTGACTCGGATCGGGCGGCGGGACGTGGGGCTCCCGGCGGTAGGGCTCGAACGGCTGCGCGGCCGACGCGTAGGGACGCGCGGAGTACGGCGTCGCCGCCTGGGTCGTCAGCGGGGTGGTCGGCGCCGCCGTCGCGGCGCGCCCGGTGATCTGCGCGGCGCGCGCGCGCAGGGGGGAGGCCTCGGGGAGGTGCGTCAGCGCCAGGGTCGCCCGCGCGTGCGCCAGGGCAGGCTGGCCGATTGCGAGGTCTCGCTCCGCCTGCACGAGCAGCGGAGAGACAACCTGCTCAGGAGGACGCACCACGGTGACCTCGCTCTGCCGCGCTTGTGCGAGCGCGGCGAGGGCCTGGGCCCGGACGTGGAGGGGCGTGTTCGGAACGAGCACCGACATCGCGATCTCGAGGCGCGCCGTCGCCAACCCGATGTTCCCCTGGGCGAGGTCTTGCTCGGCCGCCTGAAGGAGCGGCTCCGCGGTGCTCGGTGGCAACGGCGCGGGAGCGGCCTCCCCGGTGGGCGACGCGAGCGAGCCTCCGACGCCGGTGGGCGCCGGGGGAATGGGGGGCGGGGCGTCTGGGCTCGGGACTGCGGCGGGAGTCGCCGGAGCCGGCACATCAGGAACCGGCGCCGGCTCGGCCCCGGGCGGCGGTGGAACGACGAGGTCGTCCTGTGCACCCGCGAGCGCGGGAGTGACGCAGACGAGCAAGACGGAAAGCAAGAGGCGACGCATCGCCGCAGAGTCTAGCAGCCCGCCTCTGCACCCGAATCACCGGTGGAAAACGACAGAGAGGGCAGAATCCCTATAGGGCACTGAGACGAGGACCGATAGACTGAAGGACCCACGCCAAGGAGTTCCGTGATCCCCCGATTCTTCGCCCTCCGTGCCGCTCTCTTCGTGGCCCTGCCCGTCCTGGCGGCGTTCCTCGTCGTCACCCCAGCGTTCGCTCAGGACCTGATCGTCGACGGGACCACGATGACGCTCGGCGGCGTCCAGCGCTTCGACAACGTCCGGGTGATCAACGGCGGCGTGATCCAGGTCCCTCCGTTCGACGGAACGGACCGCGTGAACACGGGCAACTTGGAGCTCATCGCCCAGACGGTGTTCGTCGACGCAAGCTCGCGGATCGACGCGCGCGGCGCCGGCTACGGGACGGCGATGTGCGGCGACGGCGCAGGGCCCACGCCCGAAGCGGGAGGCCAAGGCGGTTGCGCAGTCCCCGACTCGGGAGGCGGAGGCGCACACTTCGGGCGAGGCGGCCGCGGCACGATCGACTGTTTCATCTGTGGCGACCGCGACAGCTGTCAGTTCCCCGAAGAGTTCGAGACCGACTGCGGCAACTCGCTCAACGCCGCCGGCACCGCGTGCACGACCAACGCCGGCTGCCGTGGCGGCTGCGTGGCAGGCGACGGGGAGCCCTCGGTCGCGGGCGTGGCCTACCGGCACAGCATCTACGACGTCGAGTTCGGGGCAGCGGGCGGCGACAAGGGATGCCGGGATTCCTTCGACAACTCCGTGATGGTCGCGGGACCGGGCGGCGGGCGACTGGTGCTCGTCGGGCTGACGGCGGGCGGCACGGGCACCGTGGAGATCCAGGGCACGGTCGACGCCGCCGGACGGCGCGGTTGCGGTACCGGCAACGACTCGGGCGGTGGGGGCGCCGGCGGCTCGGTACTCATCGTCGGGGACGAAGTCACCGTCGGCGCGACCGCGCGCGTGAGCGCGGCGGGCGGCCTCGGGGGAGACACCTTTGCAGCGGCGACGGGACAACCGGACTTCCAGGACTGCCCAGCGGGCGCGCAGAACAGCGGGACCTGCGACGACTGCGGCGGCGGCGGCGGCGGCGGCATCATCAACGTGCTCTCGCTGCGCTCCAACCTCGACTTCGGCGCCGACTTCGACGTCGGGGGCGCAGACGGAGGCGTGTGCC
This sequence comes from Sandaracinaceae bacterium, assembly GCA_045106715.1. Taxonomy (GTDB): domain Bacteria; phylum Myxococcota_A; class Polyangia; order Polyangiales; family Sandaracinaceae. The sequence goes on along the minus strand of JBGCFC010000142.1, from coordinate 12,662 downwards.
CCATCTGCCGCGGTGAGGCCGGCGGCGGCGCGGGTGAGCTGCTGCTCGACGGGGCGTACGTGGGGGAGCTCTGCGACGGGTACGACAACGACTTCGACGGCACCGTCGACGAGGGCTTCGGCAGCCAGACGTGTGGGCTCGGTAGCTGCGCGGCGAGCATCGACGCGTGCAGCAGCGGCGCTCCCGTGACCTGCTCGCCGGACACCACCATCGACGCGACCTGCACCGCGGCCGCCGCGGACGCGCGCCCGCGCATCGCGGTCGTGCTGGACACCTCCTCGTCGATGCTGCTGAGCTTGTCTGGCTTTCCGACCTTCGGCGACGGGAGCCTCGAGCGGCCCGGTCTCGACGTGGACGGCAACGGACAGCCGGACGACTCCCGGCTGTTCTTGGCACGCAACGCGCTCGGCCAGGTGATCAGCGCCTACCCGGAGATCGACTTCGCGCTGGCACGCTACCACCAAGACCAGGGCGTGAACCGCTCCTGCCAGACGGCCAAGTGGTTCGAATGCCAGAACCTCATCGGCACCTACGACAACCCGACCGACAACACCGGCCCGACCATCTGCTCGGTGGACACCGGGCCGGCGACCAGCGTCGAGGTGCGCGAGATGAGCGGCGGCGACGAGTGCATCAACTACGCCGGCACGTGCGGCTCGCCCCGAAGAGGGGCCGACATCCTCAGTGGGTTTGGCACGCCGACGCGCGACCTGGTGCGTTGGTTGGACGGCCAGGAGACGGACTTCCGCCCCTCGGCGCTCTCGGGCGACGTCTGCGAGCACACCTCGGGCGGCGACTGCGAGGTGCGGGCGAGCGGCGAGACCCCGCTCGGCGGCTCGCTCGAGGCCGTCGAGGACTACGTCGTCCCCATCCGCCAGGTCGACGGCGCCGCCGACTGCCGGACCTACTCCGTCATCCTCGTCACCGACGGAGCGGAGAGCTGCGGCGGCGATCCCGCCACGCAGGCCGCGCGGTTGTTCGGCACATTTGGCGTCGAGACCTACGTGGTCGCGGTGAGCGTGCTCCCCGAGGAGGAGGCGTCCCTGAATGCGCTGGCCTCGGCCGGCTCCGGCGGCGCGCGGCCGACAGCGACGTTCGTTCGCGCCCCAGCCGACCTGGTGCCGGCGCTGACCGCGATCATCGAGGGCTCCATCCGCACCGAGCGTTGCAACAGCATGGACGACGACTGCGACGGCCGGGTGGACGAAGGCTTCAACGTCGGCCTCGCCTGCGACGACGGGGAGCGCGGTCTGTGCCGCGGGACCGGCAGCACGGTGTGTGCGTCGGACGAGCTGACCACCGAGTGCCAGATCACCGACCCGGGCATGCCCGCGGGCGAAGAGGTCTGCAACGGGATGGACGACGACTGCGACGAGGCCATCGACGAGATGCTGACGTGCACCGGCGATTGCACCCCGAGCGGCGCTGAGATCTGCGACGGGATGGACAACGACTGCAACGGACTGATCGACGAGGTCGACCCGTCGATCGGGACGGCGTGCGGGGAGTCCGAGGGCACCTGCGAGCCCGGCACGCTCCGCTGCGTGGGCGGCTCGCTCGAGTGCATCGGCGGCGTGGGTCCGCGCGACGAGGTGTGCAATGGCCTCGACGACGACTGCGACGGTGAGGGCGACGACATGGCGCCCTGCCCCGGGGCCAACCTCTGCATCGAGGCGTCCTGCCGGCGTCCGTGCGACCCGCTGATGGAGTTCGCGTGTCCGCTCGGATTCGCGTGTCTGTCGCCGGACGGAGTCGACGGCGCCTTCTGCCTGCCGACAGCCTGCGCGGATTGCACGGCTGGGGAACGCTGCGTCGACGACATGTGCGTGGACCCTTGCGAGGGCGTGACCTGCGAGGCGGGAGAGACCTGCGATGGAGGCGACTGCCTGAGCTGCCGCGATCTCGGGTGCAGCGGCGGACAGCTCTGCATCGATGCGCAGTGCGTCGACGACCCGTGCGACAGCATCACGTGCGGAGCCGACGAAGTGTGCGCGCGCGGCGCCTGCCAAGACGCCTGCGGGGTCGGGAGCTGCGCCGAGGGACAACGCTGTGGGGCCGACGGAAGCTGCGAGGCGGATCCCTGCGCGGACACGACCTGCGACGCGGGACGCGTGTGCGTCGACGGCTCCTGCCGGGAGCCCGCGTGCGGCGCGTGTCCGGGCGGGACGGTGTGCGCCGAGGCAGTCGGGTGTGTGGACGACGCTTGCCTCGGCGTGCGGTGTCCCGGCGGGACGGAGTGCCGCGTCGACCCGCGCGGGCTTGCGCTGTGTGACTCGACGACGCCGCCGATGGTGGACGCCGGCGGGCCGAGGTTCGTGAGCACGGGCGGCGGGTGCGCGGCGGGCGGCCAGGGCCGCGGGGGAGCCGGGCTGCTTCTCTTGATGGGGCTGTTCGTCTGGCGACGGAGGAACCGATGAGCGGGCGGAAGGCGCTCATGGTCGTCCTGCCGCTTGCGCTTCTTGCGCTCGCGGGCTGCGATCGGGATGGCATCTGCATCGCCAACTGCATCTCGGATGGCGGTGATGCGGGGCTCGCCGACAGCGGCATGGCCGACGCCGGGATGGGCGACGCAGGGGTCGGAGACGCGTCGACGTGCGTGCCGATCGACGGCGCGGTGGAGAGCTGTGATGAGACGGATGAAGACTGCGACGGGCTCGTCGACGAGGACTTCGACCTCATGACCGACGTGCGGAACTGCGGCGCCTGCGGCAGCGGCTGTGTCTTCCCGAACGCGGACGCGACCTGCGCCGAGGGGCGCTGCGCCGCTGGCGACTGCTTCGAAGGGTTCGTGGACCTGGACGACGAGGCGGGCTGCGAATACGCGTGCCCCGTCTTCCCGACGACGGGCGAAGAGTGCAACGGCTTCGACGACGACTGCGACGGAATGGTGGACGAGGCGACCGGGCTCGCAGCGCCACCGCCGGGCCTGTGCCGCACCACCGCGGGGACCCCGTGTGAAACGGTCGTCCCGGTGTGCACGACGCGCGAGTCCCGCACGACTTGGTTCTGCGACTACCCCTCCGAGGTGGAGTTCGACCCGGTCGTGCCCAACGGCATCGCGCTCGAGGAGACCCGCTGCGACGGCTTCGACGGAGACTGCGACGGCCTGCGCGACGAGTCCTTCGAGACGCTGGGCGACGTCTGCGACAACGGTGAGCGAGGCGCGTGCCGCGACGCTGGTGAGATCGTCTGTGACCCCGGCGACGATGGCGCCGTCCTGTGCGACCTCAGCGTGCTGCCGGATGCGGTGCCGGGCGCGCCGAGCGCTGAGCTGTGCAACGCGGTCGACGACGACTGCGACGGCGTGGTGGACAACGCCGACCCCACGGACGGCGCTCGCGTGATGGACGACATGGTGCACATCACGACCGGCTCCTTCGACTTCTGGATCTACCGCTACGAGGCCTCGCGTCCCGACGCGAGCGGCGTCGACGCGGGGGTGTCCGACGCGCGCACGTGCAGCAACGAGGGCGCCCTTCCCTGGACGAACGTCGGCTTCGACGCGGCGGCGGCGGCCTGCGCGGTCGCGGGACATCGGCTGTGCACGGCGGCGGAGTGGCAGGTCGCGTGCGATGCGGCCGACGGCAGGGCCTACCCCTACGGCGCGAGTTACGGCGCCGCGATGTGCAACGGCGCGGACCGTGACGCCGTGCCCGGCGGGGCGATCGACAGCCAGGTCGAGCCGACCGGTGCCGTGGCCGCGTGCGTGAGCCCGGACGGCGTCGTGGACCTCTCCGGCAACGTCAAGGAGTGGACGAACGATCCCCGTGGAGCGACCGCCGGCGGGACCGACATCTACGTCATCCGCGGCGGCTCACACGAGTCGCCCCAGCTCGGCCTGACGTGCGGCACGGTGCTCTCTCAAGCGACCGCTGACACCCTGCTGCCGACGCTCGGCTTCCGCTGCTGCGACGACGACGGCCCGTGAGCCGAGACTCGATGGCTGAGGCGGAAGTCATGATGCGGCCGACGAGCGCGACCGGGTCCAGCTGTGGTGCGGCGTGACGAGGCGATGCGGTGCACCGGCGAGGAGCGACGCGCCGCAGGGGGGCTCGGCCCCGCCGGCGAGGCGCGTCGCGACTTCCGCCGAAGACATCTACGCGCGTTCCTCGAGGTGCCGCTCTCGCATGAAGAGGAACAACGGCAGCGCGCTCGCCGAGGCGACCAGCAGCGCCCAGACGATGTAGGCCGGAAGCCACTTCATGCGGAGCCGGCGCCCCTCCGCGATCATCCAGACGGTCGACACCGTCGCGCCAACCCAAAAGTCCGCCGCAAGCGAGCCGAGCATCGGCGGGCCCTCGAAGCCCTGCATGAAGAAGCCCACGGGGGTGAACGGTGGGCCCTCGGTAAACGTGAGCACGTTGAAGTACCAAGGAAGGAGTGCGCCCGCGATGGCGCCCAAGAGGTAGACGTACTTCATCGCGCGACGATAGCGTCGGACGGGCTCAACGCGGAAGCGCGCTCGCACGACTCGCCGGCTCCGCTACAGTCGCGCCATGAGCGATCTGGCAGTGATCGTCCTGGCCGCCGGCCAGGGCACCCGCATGTTGAGCGAGCGGCCCAAGGTGCTGCACGAAGTCGCGGGGCGGCCGATGGTCGCGTGGGCCGTGGACGCCGCGCTGGCCGCGGGCGCGACGAAGGTGGTGGTCGTCGTGGGACACGGACGCGAAGAGGTCGAGGCCAGCCTGACGGCCCGCTTCGACGACCGCGTCACTACCGCCGTGCAGGACGAACAGCGCGGCACCGGCCACGCCGCGCAATGCGCGCTGCCCGCGCTCGAGGGCTTCGAGGGCGACGTCGCCACCCTCTACGGTGACGTCCCGCTCATCGAGGCCGCGGCCGTCGAGGCCCTGAAGGCGACCCGGGGCGACGGAGACCTGGCGCTGTTGACCTGCATCGCGCCAGAACCGACGGGCTACGGGCGCATCCTCCGGGACGACGGCCGCGTGGTGGGCATCCGGGAGCACAAGGACGCGAGCGAGGCGGAGCGCGCCATCGACGAGATCAACCCGGGCCTCTATCTGTCGAGCATCGCGTTCCTGCGCAGCTCGCTGGCCGGGCTCTCGGACGACAACGCGCAAGGCGAACTCTACCTGACCGACATCGTGGAGGTCGCCGCCAAGGGAGCCGGGGCCAACGCGGTGAGCTGGCCGCTCGAGAGTCTGATGGGCGTCAACGACCGCGCTCACCTGGCCGTGGCCAATGTCGCCATGCGCCGACGGATCGCGCTCGCGCACGCCAAGGCGGGCGTGACCATTCGGGACCTCGACCGGGTCGACATCGACGCGGAGGTCACACTCGAGCCGGATGCCGTCCTCGAGCCCAACGTGACCCTGCGCGGCCGGACGCACGTGTCGCGGAACGCGCGGGTCGACGTCGGCTGCGTGTTGACCGACGTGACCGTGGCCTCCGGCGCCTACCTCAAACCCTACACCGTCGCGTCCGAGAGCACGGTGGGTGAGGACGCGCAGGTCGGCCCGTTCTCCCACTTGCGTCCGGGCACCGAGCTCGGCCCCGAGACTCGGATCGGCAATTTCGTCGAGACCAAGAAGACCCGCCTCGGGCGCGGCTCGAAGGCCAACCACCTGGCGTACCTCGGAAACGGCGAGCTGGGCGAGAAGGTCAACGTCGGCGCCGGGACGATCTTCTGCAACTACGACGGGTTCAACAAACACACGACCACGCTCGAGGACGGAGCCTTCATCGGCAGCGACTCGCAGCTCGTCGCGCCCATCACCGTCGGCAAGGGCGCCTATGTCGCGACCGGCACCACCGTGACACGAGACGTGCCCGCCGACGCCCTCGCGGTCGCCCGGACGAAACAAGAGAACAAGGAGGGCTACGCGTCGCGACTCCGTGCTCGCTTGCTCGCACGCAAGCAGAGAGCCGAGGCGGCCAAGAAGGAGTAGCTCAGCAGGCCTTCGGGGCGGGCAAGCGTGCCTTGAACTCGGCGACGCAGAAGTCGCGGAACGCGCGGACCTTCGCCGGCACGTGGCGCGCTCCGGGGTACACGAGGTAGAGCCCGCCGCCGGCCAAGCTGTACTCGGGCAAGACGCAGGCGAGCCCCTCGCTGCCCGCGATGCTCGGCAACAGGCCGATGCCGCCGCCGGCCCGGACCACCCCCGCCACCGCACGGTAGTCGTCGGCGGAGATGGCGCCGCGCACGTCCACCTCCTCCGGCCCGTTCGGTCCGTCGAGCCGCCACTTCTGCACCCCCTCGCGCGCACGGAACAGCACGCACGCGTGGGAGGCGAGGTCCGCCAGCGTCTTCGGCGTGCCCGCCTCCTCCAAGTAGGCCGCGGATGCTTGAAGACGCATCACGCCCGTCGCCAGGCGCCGGGCCACCAGCGTCGAGTCCGGCAGCCGCCCCGCCCGAAGCGCAACATCGAAGCCCTCCGCCACGAGATCCACGACCTCGCCCGAGAGGCGCAGCTCGACCTCCACCTCGGGGTGCGAGCGCGTAAACTCCAGGATGAACTCCGCGAGCAGCTCGCCCATGTCCTGTGGCGCAGCCACCCGGAGATGCCCGCGCGCCTCGCCGTCCACCTCGGAGACCTCACGCGCTGCGTCCTCCACCGCCTCGAGCGTCGGCGCCACCCGGTCGTAGAACACGCGGCCGACATCCGTGAGACGGAGCTGCCGTGTGGTGCGAACCAGCAACTGGACACCGAGCTCCTTCTCGAGGCGGCTCACCCGCCGGCTCAGAGTCGACTTCGGGAGCCCGAGAGACGCCGAGGCGGCGGTGAAGGTGCCGCGCCGCACGACTTCGACGAACGCGGGGATGAGGGCCAGATCGATCGTTCCGCTCATGGAACGATGACTCTCGCACAGGTCATCTAGTCACACCAGCGCAACACGCACATGCTTCCCTCACAAAGGAAACACGCCATGAACACCGTCACTCGTTTCGCGCCCCCGGCCGCCCGCATCCTGTTTGGCCTGATCTTCTTCGTCTTCGGCCTGAACGGCTTCCTGAACTTCCTCCCGCAGCCCGAAGTCGGCGCCGAGGCGGGCTCTTTCCTCGGCGCGCTCGCGGCCACCGGCTACATGTTCCCGCTGATCAAGGGCACCGAAGTCGTCGCCGGCCTGATGTTGCTGAGCAACCGCTTCGTACCGCTCGCGCTCGTGCTGCTCGCGCCCGTCGTCGTGAACATCGTCCTGTTCCACGCCGTGCTCGACCCGGCCGGCATGGTCGTTCCGCTCGCCGTGCTCGCCATCGAGTTGGGCCTCGCCTGGGCCTACCGCGACAGCTTCCGCGGGGTGCTCCGCGCCAAGACGCAGCCGGCCGCGGCCGCGTCGACCCCCGTCGTGCAGCCCGCGCACGCGTGAGTGCAGCGCCGGTGTTTGTCACCCCGACTTCGCCACACAGCGGGGCGGGGTGTTTCTTGGCCCCTCCGTAGGCGCACTGATCAGCGGTCCCTTGGGTCTTCGACTTCCAAGCTTGTGTGATCGAACAGCGCCGCGAATGGCAGCCCAAGCCCGAGACCGACCGCGCCGGAGACCATCGCGACGATCCCCCAGCCGAGATCCATCCCGCCGGACAAGATCGGTCCGCCAGTCTCCAGCTTTCCGACAAGAAGGGCGAGCCCGGCGAAGACGACGCCGCTGGCGATCACCAGTCCGCCAAAGAGGCGCTCGTCGGCCCTGCTGTCTTGGTGGAGCCAGAACTCGTTCCACCTCTGAGTGTTGGCGATCAAGGCCCGTCTCGGCACTCCTCCAGTGGACAAGCCGAGCGTCAAGGTCGCCGCGGGGACGTCTACCTGACAGGGGATCATGCAGACGGCCTGCCAGTGTTCGACCATCAGCCCACGCAGCGTGGACGTGGCACGACTCAGGTGGAGCTGGTGACCGTCCGCCTCTCCATTCACGCGAATCGGCACGACTCCAGGAGCGCTCGATCGCATCACCGGATGCCGCGGCGGCGCATTCGATGCGGCGGACGTCGAAGCGGGAGACGGGACCACCGCGGGCTGTGTTGTTGCTGCCGGAGGAGGCGTTGCGGGCGCCAGGCTCGCCGCGGCAGGGAGTGCCGCTGACGGCGGCAGAGCGGGGGAATCACCCGACGGCACGTCCCCTCTGACCACGCGAGCCACCTCGCTCGCTGCGATGGTGCGAACCTCACCGGTCACGAGCTGAATCGTGACTCTTTCGTTCGGTATGGACTCGACGATCGTCCCGCGGATCAATCCGCCGTCGGACAACTCCACCATATCTGGCGGAACGCTCTGAGCTGCGGCGGGTGAAGCGACAAGCAACGCGCCGAGGAGTACGAAGACCGGTTGTCCCGAATGCAATGTCGCCGAACGCATATGCGGGAGTATGCGCTTGGCGAAGAGATCCTGTCGAGCGTCAAGAGGGCCCTCAGCGCCGCTTCTTCGGGCCGATCAGCGTCTGAAGCACGGCTTTCGTGACCACCTCGCCCGAGGGGTTCGTCAGCGTGACCTCGATGGGCACCTCGACGCGCTCGTTCGAGTCGAACAGCGGGCACTCGGCGTATCCGTGGATCGTCCCGCGCGCCTTCTGGACGTACTCGAGGGTCATGCCCGCCACGATGAAGCGCGCGTCGTCGGGCAACGTGTAGGCGACGGCGATGTTGCCCGTGAGCTCGGCGAGGTTCGCCAGCGCGATCGCGTGCACGCAATCGAGGTGATTCCGGACCTTCTTCCGGTCGGTCATCTCGGTGCGGGCGTGGCCCCGTCCAAGCTCGGTCACCCGCGCACCCATCGTCGCGGTGTACGGCGCCGCGCGGCCCACGAGGCGTGAGAAGACGATCTTGCCGCCCGGAACGCGGCTCAAACGGTCCCAGCTGTCCCGGATGAGGTTGCCCCGGGTCTCGAGACTGGGGACGAGCTCCCGGACGGACGACATCATGCTCATGCGCGCAGCGTGCGTCGGAGGCCACGCCGCGACAAGCGAGGGCGAGATCAGATCATCTTGATGACGTCCTTGGCCATCACCAAGACGAGCACGCCGAGCAGGAACAGGAGCCCCACGGTGTGCACCACCGCTTCGACCTTCTCGTTGGCGCGGCGGCGGGTCACCAGCTCGTAGCCGAGGAACGCGAGCCGCCCGCCATCGAGCGCGGGAAACGGGAGCAGGTTGAACAAGCCGAGCGCGACGGAGAGGTGGATCAGCAGCGCGACGTAGAGCTGCGGCGCGACTTCCATGGAGTCGGCGAGCATCTTCGTCATGCCGACGACGCTCTGGACCTGGTCGGGGTCGGGCTCCTGCACCAGGTGGGCGAGGCCCTCGAGTGTGTTCACGGTCGTCCGCCACGGGACGAGGAATGCGTACCCGATCGCCTCGGACGCGCCCATCGTGTGGAAGTACCGCTCGCTTGCCAGCTGCACGCCCATGAGCACCTGCCCGCTCTCGGACTCGCGCGGCGTCAGGGTGATCTCCATCTGCTCGCCGTCGCGCTGGATCAGGTACGGCGTGGGCACGCCACCACGGTCCGCGTTGGCCGCGACCAGCTCGGTGTGGTTGCTGACCGCGGTGCCGTCGACCTCCAGAATCCGGTCGCCGACCTGCAACTCCGCTTCCGACGCGGCGCTGTCCTCCATCACAACGCCCACCTGGGCATATGGAAGCGTGCGCACATCCGGGTAGCCGCCGACCAAGCAGAGCGTGAACACCATCAGGCCCGCGGCCAGGTAGTTCGCCAGCGGGCCCGCGAAGATGGTCACGATGCGGCCGAACACGCCCTTGTTGGCGTAGAGCTCATCGTCCTTCGGATCGATGGCCTCGGTCGGGTTCATCCCGTCGATCTGCACGTACGCCAAGAGCGGCAAGGCGCAGACCTGGAAGATGGTGTCGCTGCCCTTGGGCTGGTGCTTCCACAGCGCCGGGCCGAGCCCGATGCTGAAGCGGAGCACCCGCATGCCAAAGGCGCGGGCGGCCAGGTAGTGACCTGCTTCGTGCACGATCACCAGGAGCGAGATGCCCAGGATCGCGAGCGTGACGTTCAGCGGGGTGAAGTCCATGCGGCGTCGGGGGAGGGTAACGGGTTGTGCCCGGGGCGGCCACGCACAATCCGGGTTACCTTGCGGGAGCGTGCTGCGCCGTCCTCGCATCCTGACGTTGGCTCTCGTGGCCCTGAGCGCGGTCGTCCTCACGGAGGGGGCGCGGGCGGATGGGCCCACGTTGCACGAGTTCGTGCCGGACGTGGCGGAAGACGAGGGCTCGCTGCTCGTCTCGAGCGGGGGTGCGCAGCCCGACGCCATCGTCTACCAGGGCGAGGTGCTGCCGGCGCCCGAGGGGGGCGGGCTCGGTCGAGACGAGCGAGCGATGCGCGCGGGGCCGGGCGACAGCCGCCAGGAGGAAGAGGTCGGGCGGCGCTCGCCGAACTTCCACCCGGACCGCGTCACCGACCTCGAGGGGAACGTCGGCTACTTCACGGTGTTCACACCCACCATCGCGCCCTACAAGCGCGTGACCTCGCTGGACGCGGTGCGGCTTGCCCCGGACGGGACGCCGATCCTCGCCGTGGCCGACTCACGGCGCATCCCCGTGCCCGTGCTCGGGGCCAGCGTGGCTGCGCCGGACGACCGGCCCCGGGATCGCTTCTGGGGCTCCGTCGTGGCGGACTTCCGCGAAGGCACGAGCGTGCCGCTGCCGTCCGTCGCCCCGGAGTCGCGCGTCCTGACCTTGCAGACCGAGCCGCCGACCGACATCCGCCTCGAGCGGGACCCGGCCGGGAACTTCCACGCCGTCTCGCAGCGCGGCGTGCGCGCGCAGGTTCGGCTGGTGTTCCTCATGGACGCACCCCGCACGTACTTCGGCCAGCCTCTCGGCGGCGGCCAAGCCGACGCGCACGCCGGTCGGCTCTCGCCCGTGCCGGTCGCCGTGCAGTCGGACGCCCTCGCGTTCGCGGCGGAGCTGGGCCTCGCGCGCGGCGGCACCTTCGAGGAGGCGATGAACACGCTCAGCGCGTACTTCCGCGGCTTCGAGGAATCGTCCGACTACCCGCGCGACTCGGGCAACATCTACCTCGACCTCGTGCGCAGCCGCCGCGGCATCTGCCGCCACCGGGCCTATGGGTTTGTCATCACGGCGCAGGCGCTCGGCATGCACGCGCGGTTCGTGCACAACGAGGCGCACGCCTGGGTCGAAGTCGAGCGCCCCGCGGGCGGCTGGATGCGCGTCGATCTCGGGGGCGCCGCGACCGGCCTCGAGGCGCGCGGCAGCGACGACCGGCCGCGTTACGATCCCCCCGTCATCGATCCGCTCCCTCGCCCCGCCGAGTACGAGCAGGCCTACGAAGAGGCGCGCCGCATGTCCGGGCTGCGCACCCCACCCATCGAAGCGGCCGGCATGTCCGGCGGGCCGGATGGCGCCGGCAACGGCACGGGCTCGGGCACGGGCTCGCGACCGGCCACCGACAACGGCGGCGCCTCGGGCCGCGGCTTCCTCATGCTCCACCTCGATCGGGAGCGTTACGAGGTCTTCCGCGGACACGAACTGGAGATCACCGGCTCGACCCGCGGCAACGACGAGGGCGTCGAGGGCCTCCGCGTCGAGGCGGTGCTGCAGGCCCAGCGCGGCGACCGGGAATGGCTGCTCGGCGTGACTGTCAGCCGCGAGGCCGGCCGGTTCCGGGGTGTGTTCGGCGTGCCCCCCGACCTTCCCGTCGGCGACTACCGCCTCGTCGTCCGGAGCCCCGGCAACGAGACCTGGGGCCCCGCCGTCGCGCGCTGAGCCGGGAACTTCACGCGGCGGTCAGCGCGAGTCGCGTCAGCTGCGTGTCGAGCGTCTGCTGCACCGCCCAGCGCGTCGCGAGCGTGGCCACGCGTTCGACGTAGCCGCGCACGCTCCACCGGCGGCGGAGGTGCTGGTCTTGGCGCGCGAGCTGGCCGTCGATCTGATCGATCTCGTTGAGCAGGCGATAGACCTCGACCTGCGGGTGGGCTTCTTGGAGGGACATGCCCGCTTACGCAGCAAGCGGGGTGCCATCGTTCACCGCCGCCATCGGACTCCGAAAACCCTCGCGCGCCGTCAGGCTTCCGACACCTACCGCCGGCAGACCGAGACCGAGAAGCCGGGGACGGGGCGGCAGGCCATGTCGCTCGGGCAGAGCGCGTCGTCGGTGCAGAGGCGTGTGCAGTACAGGCCGTCGGAGTCGCACATGCCGGAGTCACACTGACCGCCGTTGGCGCAGGCGGCGCCGACCGGGCGGGTGCCGCCGCGCGAGCAGATCGGCACGATGGTCTCGGGGGTGCCGTTGCCGTCGAGGTCCTCGGGGCTGGGGAAGCAGCCCAAGCCAGGCCCGCAGCCGCCCTCCTGCGTGCAGCTCTGGGTGCACATCGGGCCGGTGCGCGCGGCGATGTCGCACGCGCCGCTCCGGCAGACGGTGGCGCCCGTCACCGCGCACGCGGTGCCGATGGGGTCGCTGCCGAGGATGTCGGACGGGGGCAGACACACGGGCGGGCCTCCGCCGGGGAGCGGGGCGCATGTGTAGGGCTCGACGATCGGAAGGCGCCCGGGGCAGTCGGCGACGTTGCGGCAGGCGGTGGTGCAGCCGAGCCCTCCGCTCAGGCACAGACCGGTGGGGCAATCGGCGGCGGCGCTGCAGGGGCGCTCGACGTCAACGCAGACGAACGCGCCGCCCGCGTCGGCGCACGCGAAGCCACCCGGGCAGTCGCCGGCGTTCGCGCATGGCCGGG
>JBGCFC010000141.1:0-25043 GCA_045106715.1 Sandaracinaceae bacterium | reverse complement strand
TCCCCCACCAGCACGACCTCGAGCCCGGGTGCACGCCCGTGCTGCTCGGTGAACTTCGCCGCCTGCGCGGCGACTTCCGCCCGCACCTGCTTGGCGAGGGCCCGCCCGTTCAGCTTCTCGCCGCTCATGACGCCGCTCCTTCCACGTGGATGGCGAACCGGAACGCGTGACCGTCGATCTCCGTCTCCGTCGCGTCCCCGCCTTGGCTCGCGTCCAGCCCCGCGCTCATTCGATCGGCCAGCACCTCGCCCGCGATCTTGTCGCCGTGCTCCTTCAAGGCGGCCGCCAGCTCTCCGTCGGCCTCGTAAGAAAGCGCGATGCGCGCCTCGAACGCGAGGTCCATGTCCTTGCGCGCCCGCTGAACCCGGTTGACCACCTCGCGCGCCATGCCCGCGCGCTTGAGGGCATCGGTCAGCCGCGTGTCGAGCACCACCACCCGGCCGCGCAAGCTCGCCGCCGCGAAGTCTTGCTTCGCCTCGAGACGGATCTCGATCTCGTCCGGCGCGAGCTCGATGGGGCCATCGCTGAGCTCCATCACGATCTTGCCGTTCGCCTCCATCTCCGCGTGAAGCGCCCCGCCGTCGGCGGTGCCGAGCGCCTTCTTGATGAGCGGCACCCGCTTGCCATGGCGCGGGCCGCACACCCGGAAGTTCGGGACGAGCGCGTAGTCGACGTAGGTCTTCGGCTGATCCGAGAAGGTGACCTTCTCGACGTTCAGCTCTTCCTGGATGGCGTCGGCGAAGCGCTCGACGGTCTCGCGGTCCGCGTCCGACGCGACGACGATGATCGCCTCCGACAGCGGCTGCCGGACCTTGAGCTTGTGGGTGGCGCGCACCCGCTGGCCGAGCGCGACCACCGCGCGTGTCGCCTCCATCTGGTTGAGCAGCTCGGGGTTCGCGCGGGCGTCGTCGGACGAGGGGAACGCCCCCAAGTGCACCGACTCGAGCGCGCCGTCACCGCGCCGCGTGAGGTTCTGGTGCAGGTGCTCGGCGAGGAACGGCGTGAACGGCGCGATGAGCCCCGAGAGCGCGGTCAGCACTTCGTACAGCGTGGCGAAGGCGGCGGCCTTGTCGGCAGAATCTCCATCCGCCCAGAACCGGGACCGGCTTCGGCGCACGTACCAGTTGCTCAGCCCGTCCACGAGCGCTTGGAGGCGACGCGCCGAAGGGTGCGTGCGGAAAGCGTCCATCTGCTCGCGCACCTCACGCACGGTCGCGTCGAGCTCGGCCAAGATCCAACGGTCGAGGTCCGCCCGCTCGGAGACCGCCGGCCGTGGCCCGCTCGGGTCCCAACCGTCGATGTTCGCGTAGGTGACGAAGAACGAATAGACGTTCCAGACCTTCAGCAAGAAGTCCTTGATCGCGTCGTTCGCGCCGCCGTCGAACCACTTGGCGCTCTGGCCGGGGACCGACTGCGCGTACAGCGACCAGCGCACCGCGTCTCCGCCGAAGCGGTCGAACATCTCCATCGGGTCGCTGTAGTTCTTGAGGCGCTTGCTGAGCTTCTGGCCGTCGCCCGCCGTCAACAGGCCGAGCACGGTGCAGTTGCGGTACGGGTGGGCGTACTCCGCGTCGTCGAACAGCAGCGTGCTGATCGTGATGAGCGAGTAGAACCAGCCGCGCGTTTGATCGAGGGCCTCGGAGATGAAGTCCGCCGGGAACTCACGCTCGAAGCGCTCCTTGTTGACGTGCGGGTAGCCGTGCTGCGCAAACGGCATGCAGCCGGAGTCGAACCAGCAGTCGATGACCTCGGTCACCCGGCGGTAGGTGCCTGGCTCGCCGTCCTTCTGGAACGTCACCGAGTCGATCCACGGCTTGTGGACCATCAGGTCCTCGAGCACCGTTTCATCGGCCGCGCGCGCCGCGTCGAACGCATCGAACGCGTGCGGGTTCAAGGCGCGCAGCTCGTCCGTCGAGCCGATGGCGACCTTGGTGCCCGTCTCGTCGTTCACCCAGATGGGCAGCGGCGTGCCCCAAAAGCGCTCCCGGCTGAGCGCCCAGTCCACGTTTGAGCGCAGGAACTCCCCGAAGCGGCCGTCCTTGATGTGGCGCGGCTCCCAGTTCACGTGGCTGTTGTTCTCGATGACGCGGTCGATCTCGCGGGTCGTCTTGATGAACCAAGAACGCCGCGCGTACTGGATCAAAGGATCACTCATGCGGCGCCAGCAGAACGGGTAGTCGTGGGAGTAGACCTCCTCCTTGAACAGGTCCCCACGCTTGTTCAGCAGCCGGATGATGTCGCGGTCGGCTTCCTTGCAGAAGCGGCCGGCGAACTCGGTCACCTCGGGGGGGAACGTCCCGTCGGGCTGGACCAGCTGGAGGAACCCGAGGCCCTCCTTCTGGCGGACGGCGAAGTCCTCTTCGCCAAAGGCGGGCGCGAGGTGGACCAAGCCCGAACCGCTGTCGAGCGTCACGAAGTCCGCGGCCACCACCTCGTACGCCTTGCCCCCCTCGGGCTCGGCGTACGTGAACAGCGGACGGTACTTCTTGCCGACGAGCGCGCTGCCCAGGCGGGTCTCGACGACCGTGTGCTCCGCGTCCCCGAGGACCTTGCCGACGAGCGCCTCGGCCAAGACGAGCCGCTCGCCATCGAGCTCGACGGTCACATACGACTGGTCCGCGGCGACCGCGAGCGCGACGTTGCTGGGCAGCGTCCATGGGGTCGTCGTCCACGCGAGGAAGCTCGTGTTCTCCTCGTCCTCGACGCGGAAGCGCACGATCACCGACGGGTCGTCGACCTTCTTGTAGCCCTGGCCGACCTCACCACTGGAGAGCGCCGTGCCACCTTGCGGCCACCACCAGACGACCTTGTAGTCCTGGTAGAGCAGGCCCTTCTCGAAGAGCGTCTTGAGCGCCCACCAGACGCTCTCGACGTAGCGCTTGTGGAACGTGACGTAGGCCTCTTCGTTGTCGACCCAGAAGGCGACCCGGTCGCTCATCCGCTCCCACTCGTCGATGTACTTGAACACCGATCCGACGCACTGCCGCGCGAACGCCTCAACGCCGTACTCCTCGATCGCAGGGCGGCCGGAGATGCCCAGGTCCTTCTCGACTTCGACCTCCACAGGCAGTCCGTGCGTGTCCCAGCCCGCGCGACGCGGGACGAAGTAGCCCGTCATCGTGCGGTAGCGGAGGATCACGTCCTTCATCGCCCGCGTGAGTACATGCCCCGGGTGCGGCATGCCGTTGGCCGTTGGCGGCCCCTCGTAGAACACGAACCGAGGGCGGTCCTTGGCGCTCTCGACGGACTTCTCGAAGATCTCCGCTTCCTTCCAAAACGCGAGGAGCTTCTCCTCTAGTTCAGGGAACGAAACGCGCGGTGCTACGGGGTCGAACATGACGGGGCGGTTCTAGCACGCGATGTGCTCGCCGGGACCCCGCCTGATCGACGCACCGAGCGAGGGCTCACGGTGGCGGCGCACGCGCTCAGGCGGCTTGCTCGAGTTCGGCCGTCTTGGCCTCGGCGTGCTGCTTCAGCTTCACGTATGCGCCGACCGCCACCCCGATCAGCGCGATGCCGATCCACTGCGAAGTCGAGATGCCAAACACCCCGCCGCGGTCGTCCGCGCGGACGAACTCCAGGAAGAAGCGCACCACCGCGTAGAGCGCCATCGACACGACAAAGACCTGACCGTCGAAGCGCTTGCGGGGATGGAGCCAGAGCGTGCAGAAGGCGCTGATCGCCAGGCATCCGATGGCCTCGTAGAGCTGCGTGGGGAGCACGGCCATGGATTCGAGCAGCGGGCTGGTGAGCTCCCCCGCGCGGTACTGGGCCTCGCTCGCGGGCGACCCGGCGGGGAACGAGACCGCCGTCCAATGGTCGCTGTGGAGCCCGAAGCAGCAGCCGCCGAACCAGCATCCGAGCCGACCGAAGAACACGCCGAGCGGGATGGTCATCCCCGTCATGTCGATGCCCTTGAGGACGGGGAAGCCCTCCTTCCAGAGGAAGTAGATGCCGTAGACGCCGGCGCCGAGCAGGCCTCCGTACCAGACGAGGCCGCCCTGCCAGAACTTGGCCCAGGCGAAGCAGTCGCCTTCGGCGGGCCGGCATACGTTGGCCGACGCGTCCCAGACGCCTTCGATCCCCACGCACTGGCCCTGGGTGATCTGCCAGCCCACCAGGCTTGGATCCGTGCAGAGGTGCACGTAGTCCATCAGGTAGCCGTCGACGAAGACGTGCAGGATGCGCGCGCCCGCGACGCCCGCGATGAGGCTGGCCAACCCGAGGTCGATGATGACGTCGTGGTCGAACCCGCTTCGCCGCGCCCAGATCACGCCGAGACCCGTGGCGACGAGGAACCCCGTCATGAGCATCGCGAAGTAGGCGGGGATGGGCTCCCCAAGGAGCGCGCTTAGACGAGGGAAAAACTGGGGGATCACGACAGAGTCATAGCCTGTTGATGGCGCGTTGGCCCGGGCGCGTGGGATCAGTCGACGACGGCGGTGGGGGCTTTCGGCTCCGAGGCCCCCTTGCGGCGCTCTTCCAGGATGCTGTCGATCACCAGGAGCACGACCCCCACCGTGATGGTGATGTCGGCGACATTGAACGTCGGATACTCCCAGCTGTCGGCGAGGTGGAAGCGGATGAAGTCGACGACGTAGCCGAGGCGCGCGCGGTCGACGAGGTTCCCGACCGCGCCGCTGACGATCAGCGGCACGCTCCACGCGAAGAGCACGCCGCCCGATCCGCGGAAGAACAGCATGAACAGGACCACCGTGGCGATCACCCCCGCCGAGCCGAACACGATCTGGCGCACCAGCGTGGGCGCGTCGTCGAGCAACCCGAAGGCCGCTCCGCAGTTCTCGGCGTAGCGGTACTCGAGGTAGTCCTCGATCACCACGTGGGCCTCGCCCGGGAAGCGCTGCATGCCGCGCATGCCGCCGTCCGTGCAGACCTCGGGGGCGGCGCCGATCCGCTCGCGAGACAGGTTTTCGACCGCGAGGTCCTTCGTCCACAGATCGAGCGCGACGAAAGCGACGGTCGCCAAGACACAGAGAACCAGCGCGCGGGTCGAGCGTCGCTCGAGCACCGACTCGGGGGCCGCCTTGGGCTGGACCTCTTCGGCATCCTGCGCAGCGTCGGCATCCTCGACGGTGTCGACGTCCGCCTTCTTGGCCCGCTTCGTCCCTGGCTTCTTCTTGCTCTTCTTTCGGTCGTCGCTCACGCGTCCGCCTCGTTCGGTGTGGGGCTGCTCGAGCCCGGGGCAGCGCGTGCGGTCAGCAGATCGACCACCAGACACGCCACGCCCGCCACGAGCAGAACGTCTGCGATGTTGTACGTGGCCCAGTCGAAGACGCCACGCCAGTACATGTGCACGAAGTCGATGACCTCGCCGCTCCGAACCCGGTCGATCAGGTTGCCCACCGCGCCCGCGAGCAACAGCGATAAGCCGACCCGGAGCGCCCGCTGAGCGGGGTCGGCCTTGAGGTACAGCCGGGTGATCAAGACCGACGCGATCCCGCTCACGATGACAAACAACGCGCGGCGCAGATCCGGCTCGAGGTCCCCGCCCATGCTGAAGAACGCACCCGGATTGCGCGCGTATCGGAGCTCCACGAAGCCGTCGACCAGCCGCACGACGGACCGATCGGAGAGATGCTCGTCTGCCCAGGCCTTCGTCAGCTGATCCACCGCGACGCCGACGCTCACGACACCGGCCAGCAGACCCCACTTCACGGCGAAGGGCGCAGCGGGGATCTCGGGCTCGGAGGGCGTGCTCATCGGGCGCGGGACGATACCCGATCGAGGTGGGCACCCGCATCCATGTGCCCCTCGTTTCGGGGGTCAACTCTCCGAATCGGGCTTCACCGCTCGGCCAACCACAGCCGGGTTCGCAGCCCCGCCTCGCTGGTGTAGCCCACCTCCGTGTATTCGATGGTCCCGTCAGGCGCGATGACGAAGCTCGTCGGGAACGCGCTCACGCCCCACTGATGCGCAATGCGCCCCGCGGGGTCCATCACCACGTCGAACTCGAGCTGGTGCTCCTCGAGGTAGCGCGCCACCGCATCGGACCGGCCGCTCTGGCTGGCCACGGTCACCACGCGGTAGTCGGTGCCGACCAGCGCGTCGATGTTGTCTTCTTCGGTCTTGCAGACCCCGCACCAGGTCGCCCAGAAGTGCACGAGCGTCGCCCGGTCGGGATCCGGCGTGAGGGTGAACGGCTCGCCAGCCACGTCGACGCCGGACAGCGACGGCGCCTCCCCGCTGACCACGTCGCGCTGCTGCCAAAGACGAATGCCGATGAACAGCAGGATCACGAAGCCCACCTCGACCGCGAGTCGGCGGCGGGCGTTGCGCCGCTTCACCGGCAGCGACTCCTCAGGCGGCGGATCCTCGGACATGCCCCCGGTGTATCGCGCAGTCCGTGGGACGCCAGCCGTCGACAATCCGCTTGCGCCCCCAAACTAACGCCGTTAGCCTAAACAAAGACCGTTAGTTTGGAGGGTGCGATGAGCAGGATGCTGCGCGTGAGTGGAGGCCGGGTCGCCTACGAGACCTTCGGCGCCGGGCCATCCCAGATCGTCGCGGTCCCTGGGATCGGCGACACCCGCGCGAGCTACCGGGCGCTGGTCCCCCATTTGGTCGAGGCGGGCCACACCGTGCACCTCATGGACCTCCGGGGACATGGCGGCTCAGGGGTGGGTTTCGGAACGCACTCCGCCGAGGACGTGGGAGACGACGTCGTCGCGTTGCTCGAGGCACTGGACGTGCGCGATGCGACCTTGCTGGGCAACTCCGTTGGGGCCGCCGCCATCGCGCACGCCTCGCTCGAATGCGACCGCGTCTCGCGCCTCGTGATGCTGAGCGGGTTTGTGGACGACCCGCCGCGGTTCTGGCTGATGCGTCCGCTCCTTCTCTTGATGTTCGCCTGGCCATGGGGCGTCTGGATGTGGGGGAAGTACCGAAAGACGCTCTTCGAAACGGCGCCGGCCGACATGGAGGAGAACCACGCCGAGGTGATGGAGAACCTCCGAGAGCCTGGACGCCTCCGGGCGCTGCGCGCGATGATGGGCGCCTCGAAGGCGTCGATCGCGGCCCGGTTGGCCGAGGTTTCCGTGCCCTCGCTGATCGCGATGGGCGCGAACGATCCAGACTTTCCCAACCCTGCTCAGGAAGCACATTCACAGGCCTCTCGGCTCGGGGGCGGCAACCAGGTGATCCTGATCGAGGAGGCCGGCCACTACCCGCAGGTCGAACGCCCGGAGCAAACCGCGGCGGCGATCCTGGAGTTCCTGGGCTAACACCAGCCGATGGGTCGCAGGAAGGGTCCGCCGCTCACGCGCGTGCATGTGGTCCAGGCCGCACTCGCGGTCGTTCGCGAAGAGGGTCCCGCCGCGCTGGGGGTGTCGCGCGTGGCGAGGGAGCTCGGGATTCGGCCGCCCTCCCTCTACAACCACGTCGGCTCCGGCGAAGCCCTCGCGCAAGCGGCCGTCACCGAGGCCACCCGTCGCCTGCTCACGCATCTCCGGGCGTCGCTTGACGACGTCTCTGAGCCCCGTGCGCAGCTCCTCGCGCTCGCGCACGCGGTCCGGCACTGGGTAGGAAACAACCCCGGCTGGTACGCCCTGATGGCCCGCGTCGAACCCGACAACGACCACCCCGAGTTTGGGCCGGTCGTGCGAGACATGCTCAGCCTCTTCGGGCGCCCTCTCGAGCAGCTGGGCGTGCCGCCCGAGTCGCGGGTCCACGCGCTTCGTGGGCTGCGTTCGGCCGTGCACGGGTTCGTGCTGCTCGAGGCGTCCGGTCAGTTTCAGCTGCCCGAGGATCTGGACGAGAGCTTCCGCCGCATGGTGGAGGCGATGCTCCGAGGCGTGGAGGGGACCGTGTTCTGACCCCGTTAACTGAGGGAAGGACGAGGCCGGATGCGCGTAGCAAACGGCGTGACCCGATGGACGGCGTTGGTGGCGTTGTGTTGGATGGCCGCTCCATGCCAAGCCCAACCCGCGGCGCCGGCGCGCATCGCGCTCGTCATTGGACAATAGGGCTACGCTCACCAGGCCGAGCTGCACAACGCGCACACAGACGCGCGGAGGATGGGCGCGTTCCTTCGCGCCAACGGGTTTTCCCTCGACGGCCGCAGCCTGCGCGCCGCGGGCGACGTCCTGGTGGCTGCGGTCCGCGACCAGCCGAGCGCCACGGTGGTCGTGGCGTACGCTGGGCACGGACTCCAGTGGGACGGCGAGAACTACCTCCTCGGTGTCGACGCGCCGCTCGCGGACGATTCTCCGGCTCAGACGTGGCTTTCGGCCGGGACGCTCGACCTTCGCGTTCTGCTGTCACGGTTAGGAAGCGCGGGACGCGGTCAAACCGCGGTGTTGCTCAACGCATGCCGCGACAACCCTTGGTCGGAACCGGAGCGCCAGGGCCCTGGGGCGTTTCCGACACCAGACAACATGCTGATTGCCTACGCAAGCGCGCCGGGCACCGTCGCCTACGACCGATTTCGGGGCTCGCGACTCAGCCCGTTCTTCGGCGCCCTGCTCGCGGAACTCGAAGAAGACGCGACCCGCCCGCTGAGCGAAATCCTTCCGCAAGTCCGTGCCCGTGTGTCGCGTGCAACCGATGGCGAGCAGACCCCCTGGGAACGAAGGAAGTAGCCTCTTCGCGCCGCTGCATCTCGGGCTCGCCCCGGAAGCGGAGAGCGAGTCCGATGCCTCAGAGGATCGCCCCCTAGTGCCTCCTCCCGCGTCCCGGGGCACGCCCCTCAGCCCGCGCAGCGAAGTCCCCGTGCCCCTGCTCCGGCTGTCGACAGCAGCACAGGTTGTGTTCACCGACCCCGGCAACGCGGAGGCGTTTGTCACCGAAGTCGAGCTGGGCGTCCGCCTCCTGATCGATCGCTACTCCGGGTTCGCGATCAACCCGGCGGTCGGCCTGTTCGCGGCGGCAGGCGACGCTCCTGCAGCCGCCGGCCAGCTCGGCGTGGACCTGGGCTTCGAGCTCAGCATCCTTCTTCTCTCGTACGGGGTACGGGTGCCGCAGGCACCCTGAACGACCAGGCGTTCGTCGGCTTTAGGCACCTGTTCCGGTTCGAGCTGGCGGCGCTCGGCGTGTTCGTCAGCCACGACGTCTTCGCCCCCGAGCAGGGCCCGCTTCTTCACGGTGTGACCGTCGGCGGGAGCCTCGATTTTGGTGTGCTCCTTTGGGATTGACCCACGGTTCGCGCGTCACTCCTCACGGCTGTCGTCCAAGTCCGCGTCGGGGTCGTCGCCCTGCGTGTGGTTCGCCTCGAGCAGACCCAGGTAGCCCGGCAGGAAGCCGTGATCGACGAGGTCTGGCCCGCCCGGGCGGGCGAGCGAACCGCCGGGCCCGAAGCCGAGGACGGCGTCTCGGAGCGCCTCCGAGGACGGCGGTGGAGACGGGGCCAAGTCGGTCTCCTTGGCGCGGCTGGCGAGATGCAGGGTGCGGGTCGGGAAGGCGAACTGCACGCCAAGTGAATCGGCGAGCCGGAGAACCTCGAGATAGATGTTGTGCCGGTTCTCGATCTCCTCGGTCCACGTCTCCACGTCGAAGAAGAAGTAGAGCATCACCTCGAGCGCCGAGTCGGCGAAGCCTGTGAAGTAGACGTGATAGGCGTCCTGCTTGACCGCTTCGTTGTGGGCCAGGACGGCGCGCACGCCCTGGCAAAAGGCCTCGATCTGCTCCGGTGTGCTGTCGTACTGAAGCCCCAGCTTGATCGAGGTGCGGCGCATGTCGCGCTGGCCGTAGTTGTCGATGATGCCATCGGCGACCTTCGAGTTCGGGATGCTGACCACCGACCGGTAGAACGTGCGCACCCGCGTGCTGCGCATACCGACCTCTTCAACGACGCCTTCGACGCCCTGCATGACGACCCAGTCGCCCACCTGAAAAGGCTGATCGGCGAAGATGCTGACGCTGCCGAACAGGTTCGCGACCGTGTCCCGCGCCGCGAGCGTGAACGCGAGACCGCCGAGGGAGACGCCCGCGATGAGCGAGGCCACATCGACCTGCATGTTCTGCAGAACGAAGATGATGCCGAGCACCACCGTGACCGTCTTCAAGGACTTCCGGATCAGCGGGACCAGCTGATCGTCGAGGCGTGTGTCGGTGGCTTCGGCCCGCTTGGCCATGATGTCGGCGAAGACATCGACGAGCCGGTAGACAATGAGCACCCCGCTGACGGCCGCCGCGACGCGCAGGCCGAAGTTGACGAAGCGGTTCACCTCGACGCCGAACTCGAGGATGGGGAAGACCCACATCAGCAAGAGCGTCGCGACCACCGTGCCGATCGGGAGCGCCGCGCGCCGGAGCAGGCCTCCATCGAGCCGTTTGACCAGCCGAGTCAGCAGGCGCGTCCCGTAGGTTCGGACCCCGGCGCTCACCACCGAGCGCACGAGCGCGGCAAACCCGAGGAACAGGAACAGCAGGATGAGCTGCCACCACGCGACGCCAAAGACGGTCTCGCGGAGGAAGCCAGGGCCGCGGTCGAGGTAGTGGTCGACGTCGAAGGCGAAGGTCTCTTCGTGCAGCTCGGGGACCGCGCGGATGGTGTCGGCGGAGATCACCCACTGGCCGTGCTTCTGAACGAGGTAGAGCGCGCTGAGCGCGTCGGGGAACGGGCGCACATGGGTGACGTCCTCTGGGTCCTCAACGTCTGGGATGTCCTCCATCTGGACATACAGTCCCCGCGCGTCGAGAACACGCTTCAGCCGGCTCGCGACGTCGGACTGCCGCTGGGGATCCGTGAGGCGGACCGCGCCCCAGTCGAAACAGCGCGTCGCTTGCGCCGGGTGGGCCTCCTCGCCCTGCAGGTTGTTGAGCCAGGTCTCGAGCGCGCGGCGCGGTGTCGAGCAGTCCGCGGACCCGGGCTGAATCAAGAGCTGCTGGGCGTGCGCCGGAGCCGCGGCGGCCAGCGCGGCGAAAAAGACGAGGGCGGCCGAGACAAGACGTCGTGTGAACACGGGCCTCGCCTATCAAGCGGTCGGGGGCGGCGCAACCACGGCCGGGCGCTTCCTCGGCACCGTTCAGAAGCGAGTTGAACGCCGCGCGCGATGATGGGATGGGCGGTCATGAGTTTCTCGTTCTACGTCCCGCTGGACCGAGCACCGACGTTTGAGGACACGTTTTGGCCTGCACCGTCCGAGTTCGAGACGAATCTCGGTTCCCTGTCCGGCTCCTGGGAAGACGGTCAAGTCGGCGCGGTGTGGGTTCCTCTTGTGACGACGCGCCCCGTGGAGTTGAGCTGGGAGAACGGCGAGTTCGGCGCGCGGATCCTCTTCGGAGCGTGCGTCGAGGACTGCACCCTGGCACTCGACCTGGTGTGTGCGCTCGCCGAAGAGGCCGGGGTGGACGTCGTCCCCGAAGACGGTGAGCCCTTCCCCGCTGCTGCCCGCGAGGAGACCTTCGGCACCGCCTGGGCCGAACAGCACGCCCGGTCGCAGGCGGAGATCGCCATCGAGATGCCGGCGGTCGGGGCAAGCCCGTCTGGCGACGCGATCCTCAAGATGCCGGGTGCGCTCGGCTGCTTTTATCTTGGGCCCCGCGTGAGAAGCTGGCTGCAAGACACGCCCGATCAGGCCGACGCGCTGTTCGGGCTCATGCGCGAAGCGCTTCATTTGGATCCCGATCACTACGTTCGCATGAACCACTACGAGGTGACGAAGCTGGACGGGACTTCGCTGACGGCGACCACCTATCTGGGTCAGGTCGGCCAGGTCATGGGACCCGCCGAGATGATCCTCGTGTCGAACGCCAAGCCCTCGTTCAGCATCGACCGCGACGCGCTCGGCGAGCTGCTCGGCGATCAGAGCTTCGTCTGGTTGGACGACCGAACCTGGAAGCTCGAGGCGCTTGAGCCCGCCGCCTGGGAAGCCTTCCTCGAGGAAGCCCGCGCCCACCCGTCCGCGGTGGAGATGGGCGATCCCACCGATCTCGCGAGCGGCCGCAGCTGCCTCGTCGTGCTGGGCGCACTCGGCGTCCTGGCACTTCTCCTCTACTGGTGGCTCGGCTGACGCTCTGTGGGCACGGCCGCATGCGCTACGTTCGCGCCATGAGCATTCGCGTCGAGACCTCGGGCCCCGTGAGCACGATTGTCCTGTCCCGTCCAGAACGCCGGAACGCCGTCGACCGCGCCACCGCCGAGGCCCTCGCGGACGCCTTCCGCGCGTTCGAAGCCGATGATCGCGCGCGCGTCGCGGTGCTGTACGGGGACCACGGCACCTTCTGTGCGGGCGCGGACCTCAAAGCGGTGGCCGAGGGCACGCCGAACCGCCTCGAGATGGACGGCGACGCGCCCATGGGTCCGTCCCGCATGCCGCTCTCAAAGCCGGTCATCGCCGCCGTCGCGGGGCACGCGGTCGCAGGAGGGCTTGAGCTCGCGCTTCTGTGCGACCTGCGCGTCATGGAGGAGGACGCGGTCTTCGGCGTCTTCTGCCGCCGCTGGGGCGTACCGCTCATCGATGGCGGCACCGTGCGCCTGCCCCGGCTGATCGGCCTGAGCCACGCGCTCGACCTCATCTTGACGGGCCGGCCCGTCTACGCGGAGGAAGCCGCGCGCATCGGGCTGGCCAACCGGGTGGTCAAGAAGGGGAGCGCCCGCGCGGACGCCGAAGCCCTCGCGGCCACGATCGCGGCGTTCCCGCAGACCTGCATGCGGAACGACCGACGGTCCGCATACGAGGGACTCGGCCTTCCCTTCGAGGCGGCGATGCGGCGTGAGATGGAGCTGGGCATGGCGTCGCTGGCGGACCCGGAGATGGTCGCCGGGGCCGGCCGGTTCGCCGACGGCGCCGGGCGACACGGGTCGTTCGATTGAGAGGCTCCGTCCCCACACGAGACAACCGCGCGCCTGGGCTGGGAGGGACCCCATCGGCGATGTAGTGCGTTCGGTTCGTGCAGCCGCGAACTGAAGAGCCGCAACGTCGGGAGAAGAGGACTGTTCTCGCGCCAACCACGACACCACTCTCCGGTCATGACGGACCTGTCTTCCCCCTTCCCCGCCGCGTGGACCGTGCAGCGGGCGCTGGACGCGTACCTGGAAGAGAACGGCTTCGGCCTGAAGGCGTACGACGACGACTGGGTGAGCGTGACGTTCTGGTGGCTGACCTTCCCGTTCCCGAACCCGGCCAGTCGGAAACGCGCCGTCCGGCAGCATGACCTTCACCACGTGGCCACGGGGTACGGAACGGACCCGGCCGGCGAGTTCGAAATTTCAGCCTGGGAGGTCGCGCGCGGCCTGCGGGGACTGAGCCTGTTTGTCCGCGGGATCGTGTTCAGCGGCTACCTCGCGGGTCTTCTGCTCTGGCCGAAGCGCACCCGCGCCGCGCACCGCGCAGGACGGGAGGACGGGCCGCGAGAGACGCTGTTCGAGCTGGCCATCGACGGCGAGTACCCAGCGGTCCTCGCGGGCACGGTGGGCGAGCTTCGTGCGCGACTCGGCCTTCCAGAGCATGGGATTGCGGGCGCACGCGGCCTGCACGGGGCGGCTCCGGCTTCCTAGGACACTCCGGCGCAGACGCGCCGGATGGCGGATGTCGCGACGCGCCTCGTCGGGAGCGGGCCCCTGTGCGGTGCGTGGCTCCTCGCCGATGCACGGCATCGCCTCGTCGTCGCGGACCGCAGCTGAGCCGTGTCGCGCTCCGAGATCAGGCTCATCAAGTCCGCCTCGCACATCTAGTCCGCCGGGGAGACCCGGGTTGGAACATTGCGGTTCGTTCGGGTCCCATCTCCCAGTTGGCCGATGTTGTTGCTGCCCCAACACAACGCGTCGAGTTCCGTAGTGACTGCGCAGGCGGAGGATGCGCTGGCAAACACGGCAGCGGCGTTCGCTAAGCCCAGCGCCGGGACGGGAACCAGACTGTCGTCGTTGGTGCCGTCTCCCAGCTGCCCCGCCGCGTTGTTGCCCCAGCAGAGCACCTGGCCAGAAGCCTGCCGAGCGCACATCGACGAGCCTCCCGCGGCCACCTCCACGACGTCCGCGAGTCACCGAGCTGGCCGTTCGTGTTGACTCCCCAGCAAAAGGCCTCCCCGGTCACCGTCGCTGCGCATGAGAAGTTACTCCCGGTGGCCAGCTCGACCACATTCGCAAGAAGCGCGCGGACGGGGAGTTCCGACGAGGTCACCGTGCCGTCCCCGAGGGGGCCGTTCAGATTGCCCCCCCAACAGTGGGCTTCGCCGCGCGAGGTCCGGCCGCAGGAGTGAGAGAGGTCGGGCGCGAGCTGAACAAACACATGGGGTTCGGCTCCACCATCGAGCCCTCCAGCGTCGACACCGGCGTCGGTCAACCCGGCGTCGAACGGCCCGGCGTCGTTCAGTCCGGCGTCGCCACACCCTTCGGGGGTGTCCGAACATGGCGTCGGCTGGCATCCGACGGCGGCAGAGCACATCTCACCTCGCGCACAGCGAGTGTCGTCGGGTTGCTCGAAGCAGACACCCACGCCGTCAAGGCAGGCCGCCCGAACACAGTCGACGGTGGCGCACTCCGCGTCGGTGGCACAACGCGGAGGCGGACAAAAGCTGGGCGTCTCGGGGGAGCACCGGGGGTCCACACACCGGCCGGCAAGACAGGCGGTGTCACCTGCGTTCCCCTCCGCGCCAGGACACATCACCCCCACGCAGTCGCGCGTAATGGTCACCGTGACAATGCTCGTCCCCTGGATGTCTGCGCGCAGCACGCCTCGGGCCAGGAACTCAGCGTCCCGGTCGAACAAGGTCACACGGATCTCGCGCTCCCCTGGGGGCACGCTGAACTCGGCGACGCGGTAGAGCCCACCGACAGGGTCGTCGATGCCCAAAGAGCCGGTCGTCTGCTGCAGCGGCAGATCGAGCGAGCCCACCTCGGTCCGGACCTGGAAGAACTCCACGCTCGCGACCAGGTCGGTCCGGAGCTGGACGAGCAAGGCAACCCTTGGATCGGAGTCGCAGCTCGCAATGCAGAAGACGAGGACAACGATGCCCAGCCGCGATAGCCATCGCGTGAGCGCACGTCTGAGTCTCCATCGAGCCTGTGCAGTCTAGCCCGTTCCACCGAATCATCCGAGGAACGACACCGCTACCCTTCGACCTCGCCCAGCCCCTGCTCCTTGAGGTATCGAAACAGCGCCCTGTACGCGCGTCGGTCCCCGCCCGGCTTCTCCCGCTTCGCGGCGTGGATGGCGCGCATCAACGGCTGCCGCTCGAGCTGCGGGTTGGCGTCGAAGAGTGCTGCGAGGGCCGCGTCGGACGCGTCGCCGAGCAGTGCGTCTCGGAGCCGCTCCAGACGGTAGTATGTGCCCGGCTGGGACTCGTGGCGCCCCGCCGCGATTTCGATGCGTCTCTCGAGCACGTCGAGGTCGTAGTCCCGCAGCAAACCCGCGACGCGCCTCCTTTGCCGTGGCACCACGCTGCCCGTCGTCACGCGGCCGAGCACCTCGATTTCGCGCTCCAGGGTGTCGCCCAGCTCGAGGCCTTCGAGCGCCGGCTGGCTCAGCTTCGTCAACGAATAGCCGATGTTCTCCAGCCGCACCTGAAGAGCGCGCTTGACGGTGCGCTTGTCGCTCCGGGACGGGCCGTAGTCGATGTCCTCTTCGGGCACCGAGGTGTCCACCATGCGCTTGCGTCGCCCCATCTCAGTGTCCCTTTGCGCGTCGGTAGGCCCGCACGCCAAACAGCGTGATCGGGTAGAAGATCGACCCCAGCAGCATGCCAACCAGCACGCCGCCGAGCCACAGTTCAGCCCCGAGCGCCCACATGGTCGCGCCGAGCTCGGCCCAGAACGGGTACTCGAGGATGCGGCTGAAGTTGAAGTCGGCCTCGGCCCCGACCAGACGGTCGATGATGCGCTGCCCGCGCTCCGGGTCCGCGTCCGTCCCCAAGACGAACGCGCCCACCCGCCAGCAGGCGTAATAGATCGGCACCACGGTCACCGGGTTGGTGAGCCAGACGATGGGCAGCCCGGCCACCTTGTTCGCACGGAGCGCGGCGGCGACCGCGAGGTACAGCATCATCTGCACCCCGACGGTCGGCGTGAAGGCGACCACAAACCCGAGGAACACCCCCCACGCGATGCGGTGCGGCGTGTCCCGCAGGCCGAGGATGCGGTTGACGATGACGTTCTTGAGCCGTCTCCACCAACTCATCGCGGCCCTCCGAATCCACCGCCGCCGGGCGTCTCGATGCGGATGCGATCGCCCGCGGCAGCGTCGACCACGGCGCAGCCACCGAGCGGACGGCCGTTGTGGAGGTTCTGCCCCCGCGCGCCCGGCTCCCCGCCCGAGAGACCAAACGGAGCCCGGGTGCGGCGCTCGGACAGGATGGAGAACGTCAGCGGGCGGAGGACTGCGTACTCCCGAACCAGGCCGTCTCCGCCCGGCCATCGCCCAGCGCCGCCCGAACCTGGACGCCGCGAGAAGCGCTCCAGGCGCACGGGGAAGCGCGCTTCGAGGAATTCGGGGTCAGTGATGCGGGAGTTGGTCATGTGGGTGTGCACGCAGCTCTGGCCGGCGAAACCGTGCCCCGCCCCGGCGCCGCCCGCCAGCGTCTCGTAGTACCCAAAGCCCGCATCGCCAAACGTGACGTTGTTCATGGTGCCTTGGCTCGCTGCGGTGAGGCCGAGCGCGCCGAGCAGCACATCGCACACGCGCTGGGAGGTCTCGACATTCCCACCGGCCACCGCGCGGCCCGCCGAAGGGTCGAGCAGGCTCGCCGGAGGCACGCGCAACGTGACCGGACGAAGGCACCCCGCGTTGAGGGGGATCGGCGCGTCCACCATCGCGCGGAGCACGTAGAGCAGCGACGCCACCGTCACGGCGCGCGGCGCGTTGAGGTTCTGCTCCGTCAGCTCGGACGCGGTCCCGGCGAAGTCGACATCCATGGTCTCGCCGGACACCGTGAGCGCAACCGCGACGCACGCCCCGTCATCGAGGGCGTCCTCGAACCGGTACACGCCGTCCTCGATGCGCCCGATCCGCCGCGCCACGCGGTCGGCGGCGTCGGTCAAGACGTGCTCCATGTACGCCGCGACCACCTCGGGGGAGTGGCGCGCATCGAGCGCCGCAAGCCGACGGGCGCCTTCCCGATTGGCCGCGAGCATGGCTTCCAGATCCGCCAGGTTCTCGTCCGGGCGCCGCGCGGGGTGTGGACCGGCCGTCAGGATCGCGCGGATTCGATCGCGTTCGAAGCGCCCCGCCGAGACGAGCGGCTCCGCCCGAAACACGACGCCCTCCTCCTCGAGCGACCGGGAGAACGGGGGCATGGAACCCGGCGTGATCCCGCCGACGTCGGCGTGGTGCCCGCGGCTCGCCACGAAGTACCGCAGCGCGCCATCGGGCCCGTGCACCGGCGAGACCACGGTGAGATCAGGAAGATGCGAGCCGCCCGCGGCCGGGTCGTTGCTGACGAACGCGTCCCCCGGCCTCATTGTGCGTGCGCGCACGACCGCGGCGACCGTCTCGCCCATCGCGCCGAGGTGCACGGGGATGTGCGGCGCGTTCGCGACGAGCTGCGCGTTGGCGTCGAAGACTGCGCACGAGAAGTCGAGCCGCTCCCGGATGTTGGTGCTCACCGCCGCCCGCTGGAGCACGACGCCCATTTGCTCGGCGACCGCCATGAAGGCGTTCGCGAAAATCTCGAGCCGCACCGGATCACGTTCGACGCCCTCCACCGAACGCGCAGTCGTCCGCGTGTCCGAGAGCGTGATGCAGCCGTTCCGCACCGAGAGCCGCCACCCAAGGCCCACCACGAGCACGCCGGTGTCTTCGAGCAGCAGCGCCGGACCGGTGAGCGCGGCGCCCTCCCCCAGCGACTCGCGAGGCACCACGGGCACCTCGTGCCATCGTCCTTCGAGGTACACACGACGGGACGCCGCGGGCGCCGGTTCGGGGGCTCGGTGCGGCCTCATGGCGGGCACCGGCTGGCGGCGAATTCGCTCGATTCGAGCCGTGCTCAGCATCGCGCGCGGGTCTCGGCGCGAGTAGCCGAACCGGGCCGAGTGGGCCGCGTCCAGCGCCTCGCCCAAGCCCTTCACGCTGGTGTCGCCGGACAGCGGCAGCGTGAAGGTCGTGTCCATCCCGCGGTAGTGCACGTCGACGAAGCGCGTGCTGACGGCGTCCTTCAGGGCCTCCCGGCCTCTCTCTTCGAGCGACAGGAACACGGGCTCGAGGTCTTCGAGGGCGCCCGCTTCGAGCGGCCGTCCGCCGAGGTCCGCCTCCGCGTGCCAGCCCTCGTCGGCCACCCCCATGCCGAACGCGCTGAGCACACCCCCGAGTGGGTGGGAGATCACCGTGTCGACCCCGAGCCGCCGCGCGACCGCACATGCGTGCTGCCCGCCGGCGCCCCCGAACACCAGCAAGGCATGGTCTCGGACGTCGTGGCCGCGCTCGACCGTGATCTGTCGGATGGCGTCGGCCATGGACGCGACGGCGATGTCGATGGCACCGGCCGCCACCCCCTCCCAGGACGTGCCCACGGTCTGCGCGATCGCTTCGAGCCCGGCCCGGGCCCGCGCCTGGTGGAGGGCAAAGGGGAAACGGTCACCCGGCACGCGCCCGAGGGCGACGTTGGCGTCCGTGAGCGCCGGCTCGACGGCGTCGGCGTGCCCATAGGCGAGCGGCCCGGGCACTGCGCCTGCGCTCTCGGGGCCCACCGTTACGCGGCCGCCGTCGAACCGGATGAGCGACCCACCCCCCGCGGCCACCGTATGAATGGCCATCATCGGGGCGCGCAGGCGCACACCGGCGACTTCGGTGGTGTACGTGCGGTCGAAGCCGTCATGGAAGCGGCAGACGTCCGTGGAGGTCCCGCCCATGTCGAAGCCGACCACGCGCGACAGGCCCAGCTCACGGGCGATGTGCCCCACCGCCACCACCCCGCCAGCCGGCCCGCTGAGGACCGCGTTGCGCCCGCGGAAGCCCGACGCCTCGGTGAGCGCGCCGCTCGATTGCATGATCCGGATCGTGCTGCCGGGAAGCTGCCTTCGAAGGTGCGCGACGTAGTCGGAGAGCAGCGGCGTGAGGTACGCGTCCACCACCGTGGTGTCGGCCCGCGCGAGAAGCCCGGCTTCGCCGTCCACCTCGTGCGACATGGATACGTGGAGGCCGTCGGCGCGCAGCGCGGCCGCGATGTCCTTCTCGAGCTGAGGGCATCGCGTGCCGTGGAGGACCACCACGGCGGCCGACCGGATCGCCCCCGGCAGGGCCGCGTTGGGCATCGGGCCCGCCACCAGCACCTCGCCCGTCGGCGTCGCGCGATGCGGCACGCCGACCGTGTGGCTCGCGAGCGGAGCCGGGCGCCGGATGTCGAGGTCGAACAGGTCGGGGCGCGTCTGGTCGCCGATCTCGCAGAGGGACTCGAAGCCCTCGGTGATGAGGAGCGCCGTCGGCACGCCGCGCCGCTCGAGCAGCGCGTTGGTGGCGAGCGTCGTGCCCATCCGGACGTCGCACGGGGGGATCGGCGCGTCGTCCCCCAGGCCGCGCAGCTGACGGATCCCGATGAGCGGCGCTTCGTCCGAGCTGAGCACCTTCACGACGGACAGAGAGCCGTCGGGCGCCCTCCCAATGCAGTCGGTGAAGGTGCCGCCCCGGTCGATCCAGAACTGCCATCGGGACGTCACGACCCCGATCTGAGGGCTCGAGGGCCGTGGGTCCAGCGTTCCTCAGGGTTCGCTGCGGAAGAGGATGACGCCCACGTCGTCGTGGATGCTCTGGATCGGCACGATCCCGTAGCCGTACCAGCGCCCGAACTGCTGGAACTCGCCGGTGTAGCCGCCTGGGCTTCCGCTGAGCCCGCGCGAGCGGGCCGGGGCGTCCGGCGCCAGATCGATCAGCGTGTCCGGGAACCCTCCGTGGTAGTGCAGCTCCTGCTCGTCGTCGTACATCATCGCCCACATCTGATGACCGCGCTCGCGGGCGTCGGAGTGCTCGAGCTGGAGCTGACGCGAGATCTGCTGCGCCACCCGCCACAGCGGCAGCCCGGCCGCGATGACGCCCACCACCTCGTCGTCGATGACAGCGGGTGCGGCGAAGATGAGCGTCACCGAGGGCAGCTCGCCCTCCTCCAGGCTGGGCAGTCGGCTCAGCTCGCGCCCGGCCTCCCCCGCGATCGCACGCCGGACGACCGGGGCGGCTTCCCCGATGGCGAAGCCGCGCATCAGGTCGTTCTCGGCGTCGCGGCAGATGACGTTTCCGTCGAGCCCGACGGCGGCGACGAAGGTGATGGGCGTCGCCATGAGCCCCGGGATGGCATGCCGGGACTGGGGCTGCTGGAGGCGCCGAAGCATGCCGCGGAGTTCCCGTTCCTGCTGGGCAGGGTCCTCGACCTGGAAGCCGCGTCGCAGCACCCGCGCCGCCTGGGCGACGCCGGAGGTGACCGCGTTGATGTCCTGCCGCACGACCCGGCGAGCGGTCGGCGCGTCTTCGTCGTGGATGGTTCGCTGCTCGTTTCGGCCCTGCTCGCTGTTGCAAGCGGCGCCGAGGAGGCCACAGAGGGCCGAGACGAGAACGATTCGAGCCACCCGAGCGAGGGGCCGGGAGAGCGAGGGTTGGGCGCACCGCATGGAAGTCGACATACCACGCGGCGGACAGCGTTTGGACGGTGAGGTTCCCGGCAATCCGCGGCTGGTAGGATGTGGCGATGCGCTCGCTCTCGCTGCTGTTCGCCCTGTTCGCGTCGCTCCTGATCGTCACGCCCGCCCACGCGCTGGAGGACGACGACTTCACTTACACCGACGCCTGGGCGTTCCCAGCGGGCGGTGACTTCGACCGCGCGCGCGGCGAGCTCGGCTACGTCGCGACCGAGCAAACGGCGCACATCCGCGTCCCCGACGACGCGCTCGCGGCCGGGCGCCCGATGGGCATCTACGTGCACCTCAACGCGGGCGACGCACCGCACCGACCGGGCAGCTGGGGGTCCACTCTCGACAGCATGGACCTGGCGTACTGCAGCCCGGACAACGCGGGCGGCGCCCAGAACCTGTTTCGCCGCTTCTTTCGTGTCGTCGACTGCGTTGCGTCCCTGGCGGCGGCCTACGACATCGACATGAACCGCGTGGTGCTCGGCGGCTATTCGGCGGGAGGCGTCTCTGCGCTCGACATCGTCGTGGCCTGGCAGGAGCTCTTCCGCGGCGGCATCAGCCATGCGCGCACCGTCCCGTGGGAACCCGAGCCCATCGCGACGCGGCCCGGGCAGCGTTTCGCGGCCGAGCTCGACCAGCACGACAACGCCATGGTGCTGTCCGGCCTGCGTTCCCGCGGCCGGCGCTTCGCGTTCATCTCCGGTGAGGAGGACATCATCGCGATGTCGGGCGGCGACTTCGCGAACTACGAGGGCATCCTCAAGAGCCTGCATCAGTATTGGGAGCGCGACCTGCCGACGCGGTTCTTCGATGTGCCCGGCATGCAGCACCGGCCGGCCGACGCCGAGTCGCTCGAGGACGCGCTCCGCTACGTGCTGGACTGCGAGGACGACGGGAGCTTTCCGCCACGGTTCGACTCGAACCACCGGCCACCGCACACCCCCGTCGCAGCCCCGACCGTGATGGCCCCGGCGTGTGGGGGCGACCCGCCTCTGGTCGACGCGGGACCGGGAGGGCTGGATGCAGGTGCGGCTGACGCCGGCAGCGCCACGGACGCGGGGACGGTCGACGCGGGCGGCCCCCTGAGCGACGCGGCGCCCAGGCTGGACGCGGGCTCGTCCGACGCGGGGGTCGAGCCGGATCCAGCCGACGGGTGCAGCTGCCGCGTTGGCTACGCCGCGTCACGCCCGTGGGCCGGGTTCCTGCTGGGGCTCGCGGCGTGGGCGCTGCGGCGACGCCGGCGTCAGCGCGAACAGAACTCGTTGTAGTCGACGTACTCGTGGATCGTCGGCGTGTCGCCGCACACCGGGCAGCCCGGGTCGGCCCGGAGCTTCAGGGTGCGGAACTGCATCTTCAGCGACTCGTAGGTGAGAAGGCGTCCGTTGAGCGGCTCGCCTTGGCCGAGGATGATCTTGATGGCCTCGGTCGCTTGGATGGTCCCGATCACGCCAGGGAGGATGCCCAACACACCCGCCTCGGCGCAGCTCGGCGCGAGGTGGGCCGGCGGCGGCTCCGGGTAGAGGCAGCGGTAGCAGGGGCCGTTCTTCGGCCAGAAGGTCGTCACCTGACCGTCGAACCGGAAGATGCTGCCGTGCACGACGGGGATGTCCTTCCAAACGGACGCGTCGTTGACGAGGTAGCGCGTCGGGAAGTTGTCGAGCCCATCGACGATCACGTCCCAGCCCTGGTCGAAGATGCGGTCGACGTTTTCACTCGTGAGCCGCTCGGGGAAGGGGATCACGTCGACGTCCGGGTTCAGGTCCCGGAGGCGATCCGCGCCGCTCTCGACCTTGGGGTCGCCGACCCGCGAGGTGCCGTGGAGGATCTGGCGCTGCAGGTTCGAGGCGTCGACGTGGTCGTTGTCGACGATGCCCAGCGTGCCCACGCCGGCGGCCGCGAGGTAGAGCGCCGCGGGCGAGCCGAGACCGCCGGCCCCGAGCAAGAGCACCTTCGAGGAGAGCAGCCTCTCCTGGCCTTTCTCTCCGACCTCCGGGAGAAGCAGGTGGCGCGAGTAGCGCTCGAGTTGAGCGGTCGAGAGCTCCGGCGGGCGCTCGGTCGGGAAGCCGACATCCTTCCACCGACCGAAGCCGGGGTTGGCCGACTCGACGTTCTCGTATCCGATGCCCGCCAGCGTGTGGGCCGCGAACGCGCTCCGGGTGCCGCCCGCGCAGTAGAGGACGATGGTGGCCGCCTTGTCGGGCAGCTTGCCCTCCGCCTGCATCTCGAGGAAGCCGCGCGGGATGTGCACCGCGCCGGGGATGAACCCCTGCCGGTACTCGTCCTTCTCGCGCACATCCACGAGCGTCAGCGCCTCGCCGGCGTCCATGCGTGATTTGAGGTCCTCGAGGGAGACGGTGGTGACCCCCGACTTCACCTCTTGCAGCAGATCCGAGTAGGTCTTGGCCATCGCGGGCGAGTATGGGGAGGGCCTCAGACGGCGTCAATCGAGGCGGCCGCGTGCGGCGGAGGTTCAGGCCAGGACTGCTACACTGCCGCCGTGAACGTCCGCCTTACCTTCTTCTTCGCTCTCCTCCTTCTTCTGCTTCCCGCGTGCGACCCGGTCGTCGACGACGCCGACACGGGCACGCCGACCACGGATGGGGGACCCGGCGAGACCGCCTGCGCCGAACCCGAAGCCGGCCCCGCGCGCGCGGTGTTCCGACTGGACGCGGACGAGTCGGCGTTCTTTGATCTGCCTTGGCCGACGGATCTCCGCCGGACGAGTGACGGGACCATCGACGTGCTCGACTTCCCGAACCCGGGCGGCAACGTCTTCGTGGAGGCCTACCTGGAGGCCCTCACGAGTCGCCTCGAGGGCTTCGGCACCAACGGCGCGGTGTACTTCCGGTTCTCGCAGTCGGTCGACCCGGCGAGCCTGCCCGACACCCCGGAGGCGTCCCTCGAAGACGGCACATCGGTCGCGCTGATCGACCTCGAAACCGGCGCACTCCATCCCATCGTCGTGAGCTACCAGGACTGCCCGCGACGCTACTGGGCGGCGCACTCGGTCGCGCTTCGGCCGGTCTACGGCATCCCGCTCGCCAGCGCGCGACGCTACGCCGCGGTCGTGACGAGGTCGGTCACAGGGCTCGAGGGCACGACGTTCGAGCGGGATGCGGACTTCGAGTCGGTCATGGCCGGCACCGCCGCGACGGACGTCTTCGAGCCACTGGCGGCTGGACTCGAGGCCGCGGGGATCGCGCCCGACACGGTGCTGGCCGCGACCGTCTTCACGACGCAGGACGCCATCTCGGACACCATCGCGATCCGCGACTGGATGATGGACGAGTACCCCGCCCCGGTCGTGCGAACGGAGACGCTTCAACTCAACGCGGTGTCCCCCCGTTTCGACGACATCGAGGGCGAATACGGCCCTGTCCCCATCTTCCAGGACGGCACCCTTCCCTACGTGAACGAAGGCGGCGCGATCGACCTGACCGATGGCGTGCCCACGGTGCATGGCGAGTACGACGCGCGCTTCGCCTTGGCCATCCCGACCACCGACATGCCCGAGGCGGGCTACCCCATCGTGCTCTACGCCCACGGCACCGGAGGCGACTACCGCACCCCGCTCGGCAACGACGCCGCGCGGGAGCTCGCCCGACGCGGAATCGCGGTCATGGGGGTGGATCAGATCCACCACGGGGCGCGGAACCCAGGCACGAGCGATCCGTCGATCCTGTTCTTCAACATCCCGAACCCAGACGCGGCGCGCGACAACAACCGGCAGAGCGCGCTCGACGTCGTGCAGCAGGCGCGGCTCGTCGCCAACCTGACGATTCCGACCGAGATCGTAAACCGGGACGGGGAGGCCGTACGCTTCGACCCGGCGCAGACGTACTTCATGGGCCACTCGCAGGGCGGGCTGAACGGGCCGCTGTTCCTCGCCATCGACGACTCCGCCCGGGGCGCCGTGCTCAGCGCGGCCTCGGGCATCATCACGCCCGCGCTGGTCGAAAAGGTCGAGCCGCTCTCCATCCCGGACCTCGTTCGCTTGCTGCTCAACCTGCCGGGCTCTTCGGACGAAGCCCTCGAGCTGGAGGGGTTCACCTACTCCCATCCGGTGGCGACGCTGCTTCAGTCGTGGGTCGAGGCGAGCGACACGGTCAACTACGCCCACCTGATCGTGCGCTCTCCGCGCGAGGGGTTCGCGCCCAAGAGCATCCTCATGACCGAGGGGTTGATGGACGAGTACTCCCCGCCCATCTCCATCGAGGCACTCGCGGCGGCGATGGACTTGCCGACGATCGAACCGATGAGCCGGCAGCTGGTCGCACACCGCGTGCTGGGCGTGGCCCCGATCACCGGCCCCGTCACGGGCAACCTCGCGGACGGAGCCGCGACCGGTGGTCTCCTGCAGTTTCCGGACGACGGGCACTTCGCCATCTTCCGAAACGAGACCGCCGAGACGCAGGTCTACGACTTCCTCGGCTCGCTGGTGGACAACTCGCCGGGCACGATCCCCGCCCCATAGGCCCCTCAGGCCGAGGTGAGTTCGCGAAGCCTGGCAGCCCGCACACCCGAGACCAGCACCCCGCGC
>JBGCFC010000140.1:0-3339 GCA_045106715.1 Sandaracinaceae bacterium | reverse complement strand
CGCCGCCGCAGTACCGCGGGACAGAAGCCCGCTTGACGCTGTTCTCGACCACGGGAGCCATCCTCACCCGATTCGACTCGGTGGCCTGCGGGCGCCCGGCGGTCGCGGACATGAACGGCGACGGCGTGGCCGAGATCGTCGTCAACAACCGGATCGTTCAGGCCGATGGCAGCGGGGTGGTGACCACGGCCGCCAACCCGCGAAACTCGATCGCGGTGATCTACGACGTCGACGACGATCCGGAGCTGGAGGTCATCGGGTTGAACGCGGTGTTCGATCACAACGGCGCCATCGAATGGCAGGACACGTCCGTGTTCAACGCGGGCGGGGGCTACACCGCGGTCGCGGACATGGATCTCGACGGAGACCCCGACATCGTCGCCGTGAGTTCGTCCCTGCACATGGTCACGGTGCGCGACGGCGCGACCGGTACGCTGCTCGGCGGGCCGACCGAGGTGACACCGATCGGGGTCGCGACGATCGACGCCCGGGTCGCCGCCATCATGGCGGCGCGGCCGGACCGAGACGCCCTCTCCGGGGGTGGCCCGCCGACGATCGCAAACTTCGACGGCGACCCGGAGCCCGAGTTCTCCCTCGCTGGCGGCTACGCGTACGCCGTGTTCGAGGCGGACACGAGCCGCAACTGGTTCTTCGAGACGCAGGACACGTCGTCCCGCGCGACCGGCTCGAGCGTGTTCGACTTCGAAGGCGACGGCCTCGCGGAGGTGCTCTACAACGACGAACGCTACCTGCGCGCGTTCCGCGGAAGCACCGGTGATGTGTACCTGGAGGACTGCAACACCAGCGGCACGCTGACCGAGTACCCGATCGTCGTGGACGTCGACAACGACGACCATGCCGAGGTGATCGTCGCGGAGAACAACTACGCCTTCTCGAGCTGCGACGACGGGACCGACTCGAGCGCGGGCATCCACGCCTTCGGTCACCCCACCAACGACTGGGTACGCACGCGGCGCATCTGGAACCAGCACAGCTACCACGTCACGAACATCAACGAGGACGGCACCCTCCCGCTCGTGGAGGAGCGCAACTACACGAACCCGCGCCTCAACAACTTCCGGCAGAACGTGCAGCCCGACGGGCTCTTCGACGCCCCCGACCTGGTGCTTCGTGACCCGTTCTTCTCGACCGCGGCGTGCGCCGACTCGGCGCTGATCATGCGGGTTCGGGTCTTCAACAACGGTCGCGCGGGTGCGCCCGCGGGCATCCCCGTCAGCTTCTACGTCGACGGCACGTACATCGGCCAGGTCGCCACCACGCGCACGCTGTTTGCCGGTGCCAGCGAGGTGGTCGAGCTGCGGTTCGAGCCCGTGACGCTGGGCGAGACATACTCGTTCAACGCGGTGCTGAACGACCCGGCGCGCGACCCGGTGGTCGGGTTCAACGAGTGCCGCCCGGACAACAACGGCACCGACGACGCGACCGGGGCCTGTCCCAACATTGGGTAGCGCCCGGCCGGATCACGTTTGATCCCATCTCCGTCAGTTTGGCGTGCTCCGGGTCGTCCATCAGGACATGGCCTTCCTGCTGGACTTGCTCACGCGGGCGTCGGTTGACCCCAACACACTCGGACGCGTGGATCCGCTGTCGCGGCCGGGCGTGCTCGCCGCCCACGTTGACATGGTGGCCGACGTGACCTGGCGGCTCGCCTTTGTCGCCGCCCAGACGCCCACGGTGCCCTGCGGGAGCCCGGAGCGGCGCGTGCTCGCGCAGCGTCGTCTCACGCGGCACCCGGACCCGACGGTGCGCGCGATTGCTGAGCTCGCCCGATGCGCCGGCGACGTGGCGGAAGACCTGCGGGCGGGGCCCTCCACCTGAGGCGCGGTTGCTGTCCGTCGAGTTGGGAAGCTACGCGGTCTTCGGCACCTGGCAGGCGCCGGTCTCGCAGTCGGAGCGTCCCGTCAGCCGGAGCCGATTCTTCGCGAACGCGCGGTAGGCCACGTTCAGCGCTCCGCTCACGCCGGGAAGACGGGTCAGTCCCACCACCGACCCAAACCCCACGGCCGCGTACAGCTGGCGAAACACCTCCACGCCCTCGATGAACTCGCCGGAAGGGAGCCGGCCCTGGATCTTGGCCATGAACTCGCTCTGGCTCTTGCCAAACGCGCCGGGCCGGAACGCAGGGTCGGTGATGTCCGTGAACCGGATGCGCGAGCGGGTGTCCAAACGCCGGAGCATGCGGATCTCGCGCATGCAGAGCGGGCAGTCTGCGTCGAAGAACACTTCCACGTTCCAGCTATCCATGCCCCATACCTTGGGTCGGGCCCGCGGGCTGTCCAGCTGGGCTTTGCCGCTCCGCGCGATCCTCGTCATCCTGGGTCGTGCGCCTGAAAGACTGTCGAAAAATCGGACCGAGTCGGCGCAATCGAGGCGGGTGCCTCCGGGGTCACGACGTGACGAGGCGTGCCGGGGGCACGTCGAGGAGCGGCGGGGGCACGGAGGGGCCCGGATCGGCCGCGCCGCGACGGGAGATTGATCGACAGTCTTCGAGTCCACGAGAGCACGCCTTCTCCCGTCCGCGGCATCACCGTGCCATCGCGTGGGTGTTCGCCTTTGGGACCCTGTTGGTGGTTGCCTTCGTGCAGCCCCATGCGGTCGCCCAGGACGAGCCCAGCGAGAGCGTCAGCGAGGGCACACCCCAACGGGGGCACCTGACGAACGCGGCGGAGCTCCCCCTCCGCGGCCACGGCTTTCACTGGGAGACCCAACGCCGAAACGCCGACGGCCGGTACGGGACCGAGGAACTGGTCCATGCCCTGGTGCACGCCGCGGGCGTCGTGGCCGACGCGCACCCGGGGAGCGATCTCTTGATCGAGGATCTCTCGCGCCCCAGCGGGGGCCGGATCCGTGGGCACCGGTCCCACCGAAGCGGCCGGGACGCCGACGTGGCCTACTACGCGGAGAGGGGCGAAGGCGGCCCGCTGAACCCTTCGCGCTCGCTGTGGTTCACGCGCTCGCTCCGCGTGCGTGCCGGTCGCGCCACCTTCGACGCCGTCCGCACCGTCCTGCTGCTCGAAACCCTGCTCGCCGACCGCAGCATCGAAGTCAGCCACCTCTTCATGGCGCCCCACCTTCAGCGGGCGGTCTTGGATGCGGCGTCCGCGGCTCACCGGGCGCAGTTCCGTGACGTCCTGCGCACCCCGCGCGGCCGGCGAATGGATCCGCACGCCGACCACTTCCACATTCGAATCCGGTGCCCTCACGGCGACCGACCGGCCTGCGTCGAGCGCTGAACGGCCCGACGCTCAAAGACGGCCGTTCCATCGGAGACGGGGAGCTGGAGGGGCCTCGCCCCTCGACGTGGCGCGGAAGCGTCAC
>JBGCFC010000014.1:0-99699 GCA_045106715.1 Sandaracinaceae bacterium | reverse complement strand
GGCATCGTCATTCACCAGCGCCGCTGTCGCCACATGGTGCACACCAAGGAGCCCGAGCGCGTGCTCGACATCGACTGGGGGCCGCAGACGAGCGAGGGACACGGCGTGGACATCGAGATCCGCGCGCAGGACCGGTCTGGGCTCATGGGCGAGCTGAGCAAGCTCGTCTCGGCCATGGGGGTCAACATCCAAGCCGCGCGCGCGGAGGGCAACCGCAACGGCGCCGCGTGGATCCACCTCTCTCTCGAGTGCCGGAGCACCGATGAGGTCGCCAGGGTCTTGGGCCGGCTGGCGCGGCACCCGGACGTGCTCGAGGTGCGCCGCGTGCACGGTCGCTGACCCGGGCGGGAACCGCTACGCCGCGCCCGCATGGCGCCGCATGTGCAGCCGGCTCTCCAGCGCGGCGATCATCTCCGCGTCCTCTTCCCGGTTGCGCACGCGGAGCGAGGCGAGCTTCGCGAGCGCGGCCAGCTCGGTCAGCCGCGACGGTGGACCGTCGTGGGTGCGTGTCATGCCGATGAGCTGCGGCGGCATTCCCCACTCGGTCAGCAGTCGCGCGCCGGCCCGTGCGTGGTGCGCGTCGAGGATCTGATCCACGCGCTCTCTATCCAGCGGCTCGTCCACCCGGTCGAGCGCGCAGGCGAGGAACGGACGACCCAGGTCGTGCATCAGCGTCGCCATGAACACTTCGTCCTGATCGAGCCCCAGTCTCTCGTTGTGGGCCGCCATCTCCCGCGCGCCCCGGGCCCCGGCGACGCAGTCCTCCCAGAGGTCCGAGAGCACCGTGCGCAGCAACGCGCTGCGGACCTTGAAGCCCTCCTGCAGAACGACTTCCAGCACCACGCGCAGCACCTCTCGGATGCCCAGCCGCGTGATCGCCACCGGCAGTGCCACGACGTCCACGCTCCCGCGGTAGGACACGCTGTTGGCGCGCTGCACCAGCGCGGCGCTCAGGCGCGGGTCGGCCTCGACCACGCTCGCGATCACGGTGGAACTCGGCGGATCGGCCGCCGTCAAAAAGCGCTGCACCTCCGTCACGCGGGGATCGAGCACAGGGAGCTTCGCCTTGGAGAGCAGCCGCTCGAGGCCGCGCCCGTCGAGGTGATCGAGGATGGAATACGGCACGGGTGAGGGCGCCATGGCCGCCGCCAGCGCGCCCGCCGGGAGCACGTCCCGGAGCGCGCTCTCCAGCTGCGGACCGCCGTAGGGCTTGCTGAGGAACACGGCCCCCAGCTGTTTGATCTCCCGCCGTTCGGCCGGCCTGACCGTGGCGCCGGTGATCACCACCGGAATCGCCAGAGCGCGCTTTCGGAGGCTGCGTAGGAGAGAAAGCCCCCCGAGCTTCGGCAGGTGGAGTTCCACCAGAATGGCGTCCAGATGCGAGCGGCTCAGGTGCGGAACACATGCCGCCACCGACGCAAACGACACCACCTCGTGGCCCGACGCGGTGAGCAGGCGAAGCCCCGCTCCCCGGGAAACAGGTTCGTGGTCGACCACCATGACGCGGAGAGGCTCAGACATGCCGATCCATTCGCCTCGGTTGTCGCCGCACAGCGGGACGCGGGGGAGCCAGTGGACCGCGGGGCATCTCGCCTCGCCAAACGGCAGTTTGTGTGTCGGCCTTGAGTGCGCACTCGGATTCGCCTGTTTCCCGATGCGATGAGCGCCGGATTGCAGTACGCTCGCCGCTTGGGGGAGTGGGCCGTTTGCCTGTCCCTTGACGTGCGTTCACGCCGCGATGCCGACACCCACTCGAATCCTGATCGTCGACGACAGCGCGGATGACGCCGATATCGTCGCGCGCTGGCTTACGACGCCGCAGCGGTACCACTGCCAGTCTGCCCCCGACCTCGCGCAGGCCCTCGACATGCTCGACGGAGGGCGCTTCGATCTGGTGATGCTCGACCTCGGGCTGCCCGACGCCGCGGGGGGAGAGACGGTGGAGCGGGTGCGTGCGGCGCGCAGTGACGTCCCGATCGTGGTGCTGACCGGCGACGACG
This sequence comes from Sandaracinaceae bacterium, assembly GCA_045106715.1. Classification (GTDB taxonomy): domain Bacteria; phylum Myxococcota_A; class Polyangia; order Polyangiales; family Sandaracinaceae. The sequence goes on along the minus strand of JBGCFC010000014.1, from coordinate 97,699 downwards.
GACCGGGAGTCGCCAAAGTGTGCTTCGACGCGGGAGCGGACGACTACGTCCCGAAGTCGAAGTGGACCAATCAGCGTGTGCTCGAATCGGTCCGCTTCGCCATCTCGAGGCCACGTCAGAAGGCCCTCTCGCAGCTCCTCGAGGAGGTGCGCGTACTCTCGAGCGCGGGGCGAACGGCTCCCGAGGCGGGGCGTCTGGCCGGTGAGGTCCCGCTCAGCGAGCGTGAGCCGGAGCTGGTTGCGGAGCTCATCGAGCAGTACACGGGCCTGCTGGAAGCCTACCTCGAGAGCCTGCTCACGACCCGTCCCCGGCCGTTCCGCACGATGAAGTACTTGGTGGGCCAGGCCGCTGCGCACTCGGCCAGCGCCCGCGATCTGCTCGACATTCACGTCGCGGTCGTCGAACGCGCGCAGGAGACCGCCGCGCCGGTCCGCGCGGAGGCCATCCTCCTCGAATCACGCCTCCTCGCCATCGAGATGATGGGGCTGTTGGTGGAGCGGTATCGCTCTCCCATCCACCGACGCTGGAACCAACCATGACCAATCCCAAGTATCGACTACGCCTTTTCGTGAGCGGATCGAGCAGCCACTCGCTTCGCGCGGTGGGCAATCTCAAACGCATCTGCCGCGACGAGCTGGGAGATCAGTTCGATCTCGAGATTATCGACGTGCTCGAACAACCCGAGCAGGCTGAGGCCGCCAAGGTTCTGGCCACACCCACCCTCATCCGTGAGCTCCCGCCACCGATCCGGCGGATCATCGGGGATTTGAGCCAGAGCGACGAAGTGCTTCTTGGCCTGGATGTCACGCCCACGGACAGCGGAGGCGAGTAGCCGCGCATCGCGATGCCGGATTTCGGGCGCGATGCCAGATTCCGGCCGCGCTGCCGGACCCCGGTCGCGATGCCGGACTTCGGCCGCGATGCCGGACTTCGGCCGCAATGAAGGAAACCAACCAAAGATGACGCACACCATCGAGCGACTTCCCACAGGCATTGAGGGACTCGACAACATTGCGCACGGCGGCCTCCCGGCCGGGCGCTGCACGCTGGTCGCGGGAACCTCAGGCAGCGGCAAGACCGTGCTCGCTCTCCAGTTCGTGGTCGAGGGCGTACGCCAATACAACGAGGGCGGCGTCATCGTCACCTTCGAAGAGACGGTTGAAGACCTCACGCGGAACGCGCTCAGCCTGGGCTGGGACTTGGCGGGCTACATCGAGGCGGGAAAGGTCGCGATCGTCGACGCCACGCCCGACCCCGATCAGGACACCGTCTTGGCGGGCTCATTCGACCTGTCTGCGCTCATGGCGCGCATCGAAGCGGCGGCCCGGCGCACCAAGGCCACGCGTGTTGCGATCGACGCGATCGGCGCGCTACTGAGTCGCTTCGGCGACGCGCAGGCCGTGCGCTTTGAACTCTACCGCATCGCCGCCGGGCTCCGGCGGCTGTCGGTTACGACGATCATGACGGCGGAGCGGACTGACGAGGACGGCGGCGTGGCCCGGTGGGACGTCGAGGAGTTCGTCGCCGACAACGCGATCATCCTGCGCAACCGGCTCGAGCAGGAGAAGCGCCGCCGGACCGTGGAGGTGCTCAAGTTCCGCGGCGGCATGCACCGCAAGGGCGAGTACCCGTTCACCATCGACGCAGCGGACGGGCTGACGGTCATCCCGCTGTCCGCGATCCAGCTGACCCAGAGCTCGTCCGAAACGCGTGTCTCGAGCGGCAACGAACAGCTCGACCAGATGTGCGGCGGCGGCATCTTCCGCGACTCCATCGTGTTGGTCTCCGGCGCGACCGGCACTGGCAAGACGCTGACGGCGTCGCAGTTCGTGGTCGGCGCCGTCAAGCGCGGCGAACGCGCGCTCCTGCTCGCGTTCGAAGAGAGCCGAGAGCAGCTCTTCCGCAACGCGAGCTCCTGCGGGATCGATCTCGGCGCGGCGGAGACCGACGGCAAGCTCCGCATCCATTGCCGCTACCCCGAGTCCAATGGGCTCGAGGACCACTTGATTCAGATCAAGCGTGACATCGAGCAATACAACCCCCACCGCATCGCGATCGACAGTGTGTCGGCGCTGGAGCGGGTTGGCTCAATCAAGTCGTTCCGCGAGTTCGTCATCGGCCTGACCTCGCACATCAAGCACAAAGAGATCGCCGGCCTGCTCACGAACACGACGTCGTTCTACCGCGGCTCGGAGTCGATCACCGAGACCCACATCTCCTCGATCACCGACTCGATCATCCTGCTCCGCTACGTCGAGCTGCAGGGCCAGATGCGGCGGGCCCTCACGGTGCTGAAGATGCGCGGCAGCCAGCACGACCGCGACGTCCGGGAATACAAGATCACCAACGACGGCATGAAGCTCGGAGAGGCCTTCCGCGGAGTGAGCGGCATCCTCACGGGCACGCCCACGATCACGAGCGCGGCGACCGAGCGCGCCCACCTCAAGGAGATGTTCTCGGAGCCATGAGCGCCCTCGCGCGCATTCGCGTCCTCCTTCTGGAGGACGAACCCATGGACGCGGAGCTGGTCGAGCGCCAGCTCCGGCGTTCCCAAGGGATGCGCTTCGACGTGCAACAAGTGGCTTCGCTTGGCGACGCGCTCACGACCCTGGCGGAGGAGCGGTTCGACGTCGTCCTGACGGACCTCGCTCTTCCCGACAGCTTCGGCTCCAACACGGTCATGCGCCTGACGGACGCCGCGCCGTTGACCCCGCTCGTGGTGTTCACCTCGAGCGTGGACGATCAGCTCCGGCAGAAGGTCCTGGAGCTGGGCGTGCAGGACTTCGTGCCCAAACACGGCGTGGAGCGCATCGATCTCGTACGTGGCCTCACGTTCGCGGTGCAGCGAGGCCGCCACCTCGCCCGCCTCAGGCGCATCGTGTCCGACAACGTCGACGGATGCCTGATCGTGTCGATGGAGGGCGACATCCTGTTCGCCAACCGGGCGGCTTCTCAGGTGTTGGGGCGCCCGGAGCGTGAGCTGCTCGGTCAGTCGTTCGGGTTCCCGGTCATCGGCAGCGAACATGCGGACATCGAGCTGCACTCCCCGACTCACGGGACGGTGTTCTGTGAGATGCGCTCCGCCGAGATCGACTGGGACAATGAGGTCGCGCACCTGGTCTCGCTCCGAGACGTGACCGACCGGCGTCGCGCGCAGGAGCTGGAGCGCCGCCTGCAGCACGCGGACCGTCTGGCGTCGATCGGCTCGCTCGCCGCCGGGGTGGCCCACGAGATCAACAACCCGGCGACCTTCATTCAGGTCAACCTCGACATGGTCGCCCGCGACAGCCTGCAGCTCCTGGACGAGCTGAACGCGTATTTCACCCGGACGGTCGAGCGGCTTCCCGAGAGCGAGCGCGGGGAGTTTGAGCGTGAGTACACCGCGCTGAACCTCGACGCGCGTTTGCGGGAGATGGCGGACCTGTCGAACGAAGGCCTGGACGGCGTGGCGCGCATCACGAGCATCGTTCGCACGCTCAGCTCGTTCGCGCGGGTCGACCAAGACAGCGCGGAGCTCATCGACCCGAACGACTTGGTGCACGACGCCGCCCGCATGGTCCGGCACGATCTACGCCACCGCGCCCGGTTCGAGCTCGACCTCGCGCCCCTCCCCGCCTTGGTCTGTGACCGAAGCAAGATGGCGCAGGTCCTGGTGAACCTGCTCGTCAACGCGTCTCACGCACTGGACGATGAGTCGGAGGACAACGTGGTGGAGGTGCGCTCGCGCTTCGCGAATGGAGAGATCTTCATCACGGTTCGCGACACGGGGTGCGGCATCCCGCGCGAGCAGCTGGGGCGCATTTTCGAGCCGTTTTTTACGACCAAACGTCGCGACCACGGCACGGGTCTCGGGCTGTCGATCTCCGCGGACACCGTGCAACGGCACGGCGGACGCATCGAGGTGGAGAGCGAAGTCGGCGACGGCACCGCGTTCAACATCATCCTGCCCGAGCAGACGCCCTATTTCCCCTCGTACACCCCGAGCCGCGCGACCCCGGCGATGTCGGCGGTGCGGCCAGGCCGCATCCTTCTCGTCGACGACGAGCCGCTGGTGCGGCGCTCCATCGTTCGCCTGCTCAAGGGGCGCCACGAGGTCATCGAAGCCGAGGACGGGCAGCACGCGCTCAAGATCCTCGAGGCCGACGACACCTTCGACGCCATCCTCTGCGACCTCATGATGCCGGGGACCGACGGCATCACGCTCTACCAGGAGCTCGAGAAGACCCACCCGGCGCTGACCCGTCGGATGGCGTTCATCACCGGTGGGGTCTTCAGCAGCCGCGCGCGTCGGTTCGTTTCCGAGGCGGCGCCGCTCGTCATCGAGAAGCCCATCGCCCGTGCGTCGTTGTTCGCGACCATCGAACGCCTGCTCGACACCAACTCGCCGCTCTGACCCGCGCCCTAGGCGAACCACGAACAAAGTCGGCGGCGCGCCCTTCAGCGCTCTGCGGAACGGCCGTTCTCGCCGTCATGGGCTCCGAGCGACGTCGTCTGTCGAGCCGGGCCGAGTCTGCGCCCGCGGGGGCACGGATCCTGGTCGTCGAGCCGGACCCGGACTTCCGCGCGCTGCTGACCCGGGCGCTGACCTCCGCCGGCCACGCGGTGAATGCGTTCGAGGACGAGCACGCCGCCCTCGCTTGGGCCGCCGTCGAAGGGTCCGATCTCGTCGTGTGCCGTGTTGAAGCGAGCGGTCGCCAAGGCGACCTGCTCGGCGAAGTGCACGCGCTCGACCCCTTCGCGGTATTCCTCGGCACCACCGCCGATCCGGTCCTCGGGGACCGACTGAGCGGACGGGCCAAGGGCGCGGTCGTCGGCACCGTGCTGCGCCCTTGCTCCTCCCACGAGCTGACGCAGGCGGTCGAGCGTGCCCTCGAGGTCCAGTCCCGACAGTGGTGCGGCCGACCCAGCGCCGCGCCGCCGGTGCATCGTGTGCTGCTGGTCGAGGACGACCCCGACGACGCGCTCCTGACACGACGTGAGCTGAAGCGCGCGGGCTACGTCGTGGAAGTCGCGACGCGTGTCTCAGGCGCAGAGGCGCAGCTCCACGATGGGGGCTTCCATGCGCTCGTCGTGGACCTGTCACTGCCCGACGCACATGGGTTCGATGCGGTGCGCCGGCTCCGGCGAGCCGCTCCAGAGGCGGCCTTGGTCGTCCTCACGGGCCGCGGAGATCCGGCGCTGCACCGGCAGCTCGTGCGTATGGGCGCGCAGGATGTGTTGAAGAAGGGCGGCAGCTCCGTCGAGATGCTGCGCGCGATGGAACTCTCGCTCGAGCGTTCGGTGTACCTGAGCGAGCTCTTCGACATGGCGCGGCACGACCAGCTGACGGGGTTGGCCAACCGCCGCACGTTCATCGACCGGCTGCAGATGGCGAGCGCGCGTTGTGCCACGTCCGAGCTGGAGATGGGGCTGCTCTGCATCGACCTCGACCACTTCAAAGAGGTCAACGACACGCTGGGGCACGAGGCCGGTGACGAGGTGTTGGTCGAGGTGGCCAACCGGCTCCAACGCGCCGTCCGGGACGAGGACACGGTGGCCCGCCTGGGTGGCGACGAGTTTGCCATCGTGCTGTCGTGTTTGAGTAGTGCCCGCGACGCCGAGTCCATCGCAGCGCGCGTGGTCCGTTCGCTGGCCCGTCCTGTGGAGTTGAGTGCGGGCCCGGTCACGGTGACCGCGAGCGTCGGCGTGATCGTGCTCGATGAGGCGGGTGGGGACCTCGATGTCTTGATGCGCTCCGCCGATGCGGCGATGTACGAAGCGAAGCGTGGCGGACGCAACCGTGCGGTCGGTTCGGGAGGAAAGCGCGGACCCGCGCGTCGCTCGAGCCCGGATGCGATGGCGACGGCCGACTCTGACGTGCCGCTCATCGGCTATCGACCGCGCGTGCGATTGGGGACGGGCGAAGTGGCCGGGTTTGAGGCGCGTGCGCATAGGCCGAAGTGTTCGTGTTCAGACATCGATGGGAATACGGGCTGTTCGGACTGCGATGCGTGCTCGGTCTCTCCTGGTCGTGTGTTGGATCAGGTCTGTCTCGCCTTGGCGCAGCTGGAGGACATCGGTCGCGGAGACCTCAGTGTGTCGTTGCGCGCGACACGCGGGTGGATCTCGAGCGCCAGGCTCGTCCAGGACCTGGCGTCGGCGCTCGCAGCACATCCCATCGAGCCATCGTCCCTCGAGCTGTGCTTCGACGAGCACGACGCGATGCTGAAGCCGGTTCGATTCGCGGCCGTGGCGGAGTCGCTCCAGGCGTTGGGGGTGGGCATCGGAATGCGCGGGTTTGGGTCCGGACCCTCGTCGCTCCTGCGTCTTCGGGAGTTCCGTGTGAAATCGGTCCAACTCGACCCACGACTCTTGGAGGAGCTGCCCCGGGCCGAGGAGCCTTCCGTGACTCGAGGGCTGGTGACGCTTCTGGAAGGCCTGAGGCTCGACGTGGTCGCCACCGGGATCGACTCGCCTGCGCGGCTCGATCTTGCGCGTGAGCAGTGCTGCCAGCTTGGGCAGGGTCCCCTGCTGGGTGCCTTCGCGGCCAACCCGCTCGAGCACGTGGAGAACCTGGCCGTTGCCTGAGCATCCTCCGGCTGTGATAGAAGCGATGGACCTGTCATGTCCGGCAAAGAAATGCACTACCTGGAGCGGGAGCTGCGTGAACAACTCCGCAGCAATCCCGCGATCTTCAACTTCCTCGAACAGGGGTCTCTAGACGGGGTCTGGTACTGGGATCTGGAGGACGACGGTCACGAGTGGCTCAGTCCGCGCTTCAAGAGTGTCTTCGGATTTGAAGAAGACGAGATGGAGCACACCCCCGCGTGGTGGCAGGCCAACATCTTCCCGGACGACCTCGCGTTGGCCCTTGAGAACTTCGAACAACACGCCGCGGACCCCAGCCACCCCTACGACCAGGTGGTGCGCTACCGCCATCGCGATGGCTCGACGGTATGGATTCGCTGCCGGGGGATCATCGTTCGAGGAGACGACGGGACCCCTCGGCGCATGCTTGGCGCGCACCAGGACGTGACGGCGCTCAAGCGGGCCGAGGAGGCGTCGCAGGCAGCGAATCGACTCCTGCAGAAGCGCAACGACGACCTCGAGCGGCTCGGATACATGGTGTCCCACGACCTCGGGGCGCCGCTCCGAGGCATCCGCGGGTTCGGCGAGATTCTGCTCGAAGACCTCGACGAAGGGGCGCCCGCCGAGGAGATTCGGGCCTCCGCGGAGCGCATGGTCAAGGCGGCGACCCGCATGCGGTCGATGTTGGATGCGCTCATGGGCTTGTCCCGGCTGCGCGGCGGAGCCGAGGTGAGAGAAGGTGTCGACCTCACGCGCGTCGTGGCGGCGGCCAGTGGAGATCACGCCAGCACGCTCGCTGCGTGCGGCGCCAAGGTCGAGGCGGCCGACCTTCCCGAAGTGGAGGGCAACGAGGTCCAGCTGCGCTCGCTCTTCTCAAATCTGATCGGGAACGCGGTGAAGTACGCCGACCCGGAACGGCCCTTGACGATCACCATCACCGCGGAGGTGGGTGAGCGCGTCGCGGTAAGGGTCAAGGACAGCGCGCGCGGCTTCGACATCTCCCTCCTCGAGCGGGCGATGACGCCGTTCGTTCAGCTCCAAGGCCGTGGTGAGTTCTCGGGGGTCGGGATGGGACTGGCGCTCTGCCGCGCGATCGTGGACCTCCACGGAGGCGAGCTCGGAGCGGAGAGCGAAGTCGGACGCGGCTCGACGTTTTTCTTCACCCTTCCGGCGCCCGCCGCGCCGTGACGGTCCCGGTGGTTATGGAACGCTACGACGCGGCGTGGTTCGCGGCCGCGCTCGACGCGATTCAGCCGCTGGTGCTGATCAAGGGGCCGCGAAGCCAGCTGCTTTGGGCCAACCGCGCGATGCGTGACTACTATGGCCTCGACAATGATGAGCTGGCCCAGGCTGCGAGCGCGTCTGAGCGAAACGTGGACACGGCGCACTCCGATCCGGACGACACCCTGCAGTACGTTCGTGACGATCATCAGGTCTTCACGACTGGGGATCCGATTCAGGTGATCGAGCCAGCCGTGACCTCCGACGGCCAAGTCCGCTACCTCGATACCCAGAAGACAGCGCTGAGGTCCAGCGCCGGCGAGATCGTGGGCACGATCGGGATCTCTCAGGTCCTCGAGGGCCCTCAGACGGTGGCGAGCCAGGAACGCGAGAAGCGTCACGCCGACATTGCAGGGCTTCAGACGCTCGTCGACAACCTGCCGGTCGCCGTCGCGATGGTGGACGTCCACCAGTGCCTGATCTCCTGCAGTCGACTGTGGCGAGACACCTTCCCCGGACCTCACGAGCGAGGTGTGCTCCTGAATACGCCAAAGAAATTGTCCTTGGACTCGCTGACGGAGCGTGCGATCGCGGAGGGGGCGCCACAGCAGAATACCGATGTGGTTGGCGCGACGCCGGGCACGTTCTTCGACCTGCACGTTCACCCCTGGCAGCTCATTGATGGGCGGCTCGGGGGCGTCATCGTCCTGGCGATCGATGTGACGGCGGTTCGTCGACGCGAGCGTGAGCTTCGCTCGCTCAACGAGGAGCTGGCGCAGCTCACCTACCGCGCATCACACGACCTGGTGGCGCCGCTGCGCACATCCCTCGGCTGGGTCAGGATGATCCGTGAGGATCTGGAGAACGAGGACCGCAGCGCTGCGTTGGAAGGCGTCGATCGAGCCGAGGCGGGCCTGGTCAAGCTCTCGGAGCGCGTGCGCGAGCTGAGTGACCTTGCGCTGGCCGACGTGAGTGAAGAGGCGCCCGTGGAGGTGTCGCTCCGCTCGATGGTCGCCGCCCTGTTCGACTCCATCGAGCACGCCGGCGACGTCGAGCTGCGAAACGACGTGCCCGAACCGATCCGGCTTCGGGTCCCGGCGAAGCGGCTCGGAGCCGTCCTGCGCCGGCTCGTCGACAACGGAATCCGGTTCGCCTCGCGGGACGTGAAGGCACGCTGGGTCTGTCTGCAGACTTCCGATGACGGGGCCATCCGTGTGGTAGACAATGGCATCGGGATGCCTGCGGAGAACGTCAACGTCTTTGGCCTGTTCGTTCGCGGCGTAGGAGGGTACGGCGGCCACGGCCTCGGCCTCCATGTGGCGACGAAGCACATGCGCGCGATGGGTGGCCAGCTGAGCATTGATCGCGCGGCAAAGCACACCACCGTGGTGGCCCGTCTACCTAAAGGGGTGTGGATATGAGCGAGAAACTGCAGTCCGCGATGGTGGTCGATGACGATCCGGACGACCTCGCGCTGGCACGACGCCACCTTCTCCGCTCGGAGCGCTTCGAGCGGGTGCTGACCGCCAGCGACGGTGCCGAAGCGGTCGCGGCGTTCAAGAAATATTCGGAGGGGCATCCCGTGGAGGACGGGTTTCCGCCGCTCCTCATGCTGCTGGACATCAACATGCCGGGAGCGAGTGGCTTCGAGGTGCTCGAGACGATGGTCTCGCTCGAGGGGGTCGCGCTTCCGCACGTCGTCGTCATGCTGAGCAGCTCCGACGCAACGGAGGACCGGAAGCGAGCGGCCCAGTACACGATCGTGAGCGACTACGTTGTCAAGCCGCTCACCCGTGCGGTCACCCACAGGCTGGCCGACCAAGTCGAGGAGAGCGAGCGCTGACGCTTGGGCGCCCTCCCGCGCTGGAGCGTCGACGTGCTTGGACCGGGTGAATCCACTACATGTTTCCCTCGGGCCGACGCGCCCGCGCAGGAGGGGAACCATGACCGTCGACGGAACGATGCTCGCGCTCATCGAGCGCAACGCCCAGGAGAAGCCCAACGCGGGGGCGCTCTTCGACCGGAAGGCCGCCAACAGCTGGAAGGCCATCTCGTGGAAGCAGTACTGGGAGCAGGTGCGCGCGGTCGGCAAGGGCTTGATGGCGCTGGGCCACGAGGTCGGTGACTGCGTCGCGCTCGTCGGCAACAACCGCCCCGAGTGGGTCATTTGCCAGCACGGCATCAACGCCGCCGCCGGCGTGCCCGCGCCGCTCTACACGACGCTCCTGCCCGATCAGATGGCCTACATCGTGGACAACGCGCAGGCGTCCATCGCCATCTGCGACGAGGCGGACCAGCTCGCCAAGTACGTCGCCATCATGGACGAGGGCACGGCACCCCTGTCGACCGTCATCACCATGGACGACCACAAGAGCGACGACGACCGAGTGCTCACGCTGGAGGCGCTCATCGAAAAGGGCGCCGACGTGTCCGACGAGGACTTGGACGCGCGCATCAATGGGTGCGGTCCGGATGACGTGGGCCTTCTGATCTACACGTCCGGTACGACGGGCAAGCCCAAGGGGGCGATGTTCACGTACGCCGGCATGGAGCACATCGGAAGCTCCATGGAGAAGGTGTATAGCAACGCCATCGAAGAGGGCGGGCGCTACATCAGCTACCTGCCTCTCTGCCATGCGGCCGAGCAGGGGCTGACGAACTTCACGGCGCTGAGGGCGGGACTCGAGGTCTACTTCTGTCGCGACCTCAAGAAGATCAAGGACCACCTGCTCGAGGTGCGTCCGACGCTCTTCTTCGCCGTCCCACGGGTGTGGGAGAAGTTCGAGGCGGCGCTCCGCGGACGCCTGGCCGAGACGACCGGGCTCAAGGCGAAGCTGGCGAGCTGGGCGATGCGTGTGGAGCGTGAGGCGAGCCTCAGCGACGCCGCGGGAGGCAACGGGGATTCGCTGTTCCGGACGATCGCGCGCAAGCTCGTCATCGGGGGCATCAAGAGCAAGCTCGGGCTGGAGGAGCTGCGGCTCGCCGGCTGCGGCGCGGCGCCCATCTCCCGCTCGACGCTGGAGTTCTTCGCCGGCCTCGGGATCCTCGTCCACGAGGGCTTCGGCATGACCGAGACCACGGCGTTCGCGAGCGTCCAGCCCTACGGGCGGCCCAAGTTCGGCACGATCGGGCAGCCGCTGCCCGGCGTGGAGGCGCGCATCGCCGAGGACGGCGAGATCCTGCTGCGTGGCCCCAACATGGTGAAGGGGTACTACCGGCTGGAGCAGAAGACGGCCGAGCTCTACACCGACGGCTGGATGCACACGGGTGACCTGGGCGCGTACGAGGGCGGCTTCCTCAGCATCACCGGGCGCAAGAAGGACATCATCATCACCGCCGGCGGAAAGAACGTCGCCCCGGCGGAGATGGAGGGACTGATTCAGGGCATCGCGGGCGTTGGTCAGGCGGTCGTCGTCGGGGATCGTCAGCCGTATCTGTCCGCGCTGATCGTGCTCGACGCCGAGGCGCTTCCGGAGCTCGAGGCCGCCAGCGGCGTGAGCGGGTTGAGTACGGTGAAGGGCGCCGCGAACAACGACGCGATCAAGGCCTTCCTCACCGACCAGATTGAGAGCGCCTGCAACCAGAAGGTTGCGCGCTACCAGACGATCAAGAAGTTCGAGATCCTCGAGGACGTGTTCAGCGTGGACGGAGGTGAACTCACGCCGACGCTCAAGGTTAAGCGGAACGTCGTCAACGAGAAGTACGCCGACCTGATCAAGGGGCTCTACGCGAGCACCGCGGTCGCGGCGCGCGCCTGACGACCGGGTGTTGCGTCCCGGTCGTCCGCGCGATCAGAGTTGCGGGTCGGTGATGCAGTAGGGTTCGCCGATCGTGCCCATGGGGCAGACGACGATGCCCTCGGCGTTGCAGCTGCCGCGCTCGCCGCCCACCAGTGTGAGCCCTCCGCCGGGGCCTTCTTCGAAGCGCGCCTCCTCGCCGGGGAGGTCGCACACCGGGTCCTGCCGAGGGTTTGGGCAGAAGGCCACGCGGCGGCCGGCCATGTCTTCGAACTCGCCGCAATACGGGCCGTTGTCGCAGCCCGAGAGCATGGAACCAGTGAACAGGCCCGAGACGCAGAGCAGGACAGACAGAAGGCTTCGCCGCATGTTGGCGATCGTAGCGTCCGGGGGGGCCGGAGGCACGTGCCTCACGGCGCCGGCGCCAACCAGAGGATGCCGTCTTCCGAGCGCAGGGACCCCGAACACGTGTCCAGCGCGTAGCCGCCGGGGACCGACCTGAGCCGTCCGCGCAGGCCTACGCGCGGTTCGCTCCACGTGTCGTCCGAAGCGATTCGAACCATCGTCAGATCGCTTCCGGGTGTGGTGGAGAGCGCGAGCACGCCGGCCGGCCCGGCAGCGAGTTGAAGGTCTCCGTGGGCCTCGAGGCCAAGCGCACGGCAAGCGTCGTCCGCGCAGCGAACCACCTGCCAACGACCGTCTTCGAACCACGCGAGGACCAACTCTTCGTTGCTGCACGCCACCTGGGTCCCGGCGAGCGGCGGGGTCGGTTCGACGGGGTGCGGCGGAGACGGGACGGCGTCCTCGGACCAGGAAGACCAGGCGACTCCCGTGTCGGTCGCCCACACGAGCTGCGGGGTCCGTCCGTCGAAGAAGCAGGGCGCGAAGCGCCGCACCGATCCGGGGCCGATCGTGTGCCGGTCCTCGCCCATGACCAGCTCCTGGCTCTCCGCGTCGAGCCAGGCGACGTCACCGTCGAGGTTCATGAAGCGGGGCTGCGTACCGAGGCGCTCGAGCTCGACGTCCCGCGTCCCGACGGGCCCGGAGATCGTGCGCGTGAACCGGCCGTCGTCTTCGGTAAGCCGCCACGAGACCTCGCCTTCGAGGGCGTCGAGCACCCCCTCCTCGAGAAACGGGCGCCGGGTCGGCGATACGCGGCATGCCATGCTCGCGACGACCTGCGCCGGGTCCAACGTCGGCGTCGGGAAGTCCTCGGCGGCGTACTCCGCTCCGAACGGCATGGCTGCGTCGAGCTCAGCCACGGCGGAGGCGAGCTCGCGGAGCTGCTCCCTCCGATCGCCGACCGCGTAGGGCACGGCCCCTTCCGGACGAAGCAGCCGAGGCGCCAGGACTTCGAGCTGCGCCAGCGCCGCGTCAGGGTCTTGCCGAAACATGGCGCGCTCGCGATGGAGTCCCGCCAAGCGAGGTACGCAGCGCGCAGGCCAGAGCGAATGCGGGTCGGGCGCTTCGGCGAGCGCGGCCTCGAGAAGGGCCCCGTAGAGTTCGACCTCCATGCGCTCCGCGATCGCGGCTTCCGAGTCGCCGCGCCCGATGGGGGTGCCGACGAGACACTCGCGCGCCACGTCCCACTGTTCGCCGACCCAGCGTCGGGACCCGGCCTCGTCTTCTCCCTGCCGCTGGACGACCGAGAGAGTCAGAATGCCGAGCGCACCGGCCACCGTCACGATGGCGGCGATCCCGCGCTGGCGCTTGGTCGTGCTGAGCATAGGGTGCCGAGAAGATGGGTTCAGCCGGCGAGCGCGCTGGTGTACGCGCGGCAGAGTGCGCGCGCGGAGCCAAAACGGGCCTCACGCTGCCGGCTCATGGCCTGTGCCACGACGGCGACGACGTCGCTCGGAACCCCGTCGGTGACCTCGTCGAGCGGCGTGGCCTTCCCCATCACGATGTCCATCATCAGCTTGCCGGGCACGTTGCCCTCGAACGGAGGGCGCCCTGAGAGGCATTGATAGAGCAGCACCCCAAACGAGTAGGTGTCGATGCGCTCGTCCAGCTCGCCTTTGCCCGTGAGGAGCTCGGGGGCCATGTAAGCAGGCGTGCCCATGAGCTCGCCGGTGCGGGTCAGCCGCTCGAGGCCGAGGACCTTGGACAAGCCGAAGTCGAGCAGCTTCACGTCGCCCAGCCCTTCGGACCCGTCGCCGAGAATGAAGACGTTGGAGGGCGTCAGGTCCCCGTGGATCACGCCGTGCTCGTGAGCCGCTTCAAGGCCCCCCGCGATGCCCTGGACGATCGGCAGGATGCCGGACGCCTCCATCGTGCCCGCCGCCGTGAGGACCTCGAGCAGCGTCCGGCCCTCCAGCCTCTCCATCACGCTGTAGAGCAGCTCGTCGTCACCCGCGCCGATGTCGAAGATGCGTACGATCGCCGGGTGGTCCAGCGCCTTGAGCACGCTCGACTCACGCCGGAAGCGCCGCCGAATGTCGCTCTCGCGACTCAGCTCGGGGTGCAGGAGCTTCACCGCGACGACCGTGTCCGTCGTCTGATCGACCGCCTCGTACACCGCCCCCATGCCGCCCTCGGCGATGAGTCGCGCGAGTCGATACCGCTCGCCGAGCACGGTCCCGGCGGGCGGGAGGCTGTCTCGTCCTCTGCCGGCGGCTCCCATCCCCGTGGACCGTAACGCATCAGCCCCGTCTCTGCGCCATTGTGTTCGGGTTGGCCGTTGCGCCCGGCCCAAGGTGACCTCGCCTCCGTGGGTCTTGCTGCGTGGGTCGTGCTGCGTGGGTCGTGCTGCGTTGCGCGGTGGCGGCCTGGTAGACTCCACCCACCGGGGGTTCCGACGTGCGTGCTGTGGCCTCGATGAATCCAGAAGCGGCCTCCGCGAGGGCGAGCGTCCTACGTCTGAGCAGCTGCGTGTTGTTCACGGCGGTGCTCGCAGGTGGCTGTGGTGACGACGCGTCGCTGGATCGCACGCTGGCGACGCTCTCGTTGGTTCGGGGCGACGCGACGGTGGGCGATGAGCCGCTCGTCCAGACCGCGCGCGCCGCGACGCAGTCGCTCTCCGTCGGTGACGCCAGTCTGGCCCGTCTGGCGCTCGACTCCGGCTCGCGACTCTTGCTCGACGCGGGCTCCGAGGTGGCCATCGAAGACGAGTTTACCGTCTCCTTTACGGAGGGCCGGCTGTACGGCGAGGCGGGCGAAGGCGAGCTTCTCCAGCTCTCCACCGCACACGGCGTCACGCGCGCCCGTGACGCGGCGTTCAGCGCGCGCATCGACGACGGCCTGCGCCTCTACGTGGTACGCGGTGAGGTCACCTTCTGCGTCGAGAGCGCCTGCCAGCACGTGGGGGCCGGCAACGAGCTTCACGCCACCTCGGCCGCGACGGAGGTCACGCCCGTCCGCCTCTTCCAGGACTGGACCGGAGGGCTGGCGCAGCCCGGGCCGGCCGACGCGCGTGGCGCGGCCGGTCTCGGCGTGCTCGAGGCGCGCGTGCCCGACGAGGTGGGGCTCGCGCGCTGGCCGCTGGTCATCCGGCGACTCGACGTGCGCGTGCGCATCGAAGCCGACCTCGCGGTCACCGAAGTGGAGCAGGTCTTTTTCAACCCCGCGTCGGAGACGGTCGAAGGCACTTATCGGATCCGCGTGCCGGAGACGGCCGTGCTCCAGCGCTTCGCGGTCGACCGGAGCGGGCGTCTCGTGGACGGCTACGTTCGTGAGAAGGCGCAGGCGAGGCAGGCGTACGAAGCGCAGGTGTACCGCGGCTCGACCCTCGATCCAGCACTGCTGGAGTGGGTCGCGCCGGGCCGGTACGCGGCGCGCATCTACCCGATCCGGCCCGGTGAGACGCGGCGCATCGTCATACGCTACGCCGAGTGGCTCGCGCCGGGCGGGGAGGGCGGCCCGCGGCTCTATCGCTACCCGATGGCCGCCGGGCGCAACGCGCCTCATATCCAGGAGATGTCGCTCGTCGTCGACCTCGAGGGGGCGGCCGCACAGCACGTGCGCGCCGGGATGGGCGCGGCGATCGAGGAGGGCCGGGTGGCGCTGCGTCGCAGCGACTTCGCTCCGCATGCGGACTTCTGGCTGGAGCTCGACGGAGGAGAGCCTTCGCAGCGCGCGTGGAGAGCCGACCACGAACCCCCACCTCGGGCGCCGGACGCGGCCGCGGTGTTCGGTGAGGCCGACGAGCGGGACTATTGGTACCTGCCGCTGCGCCTGCCGCAAGATCTCTTCGCCGATGCGCAGTCGGACGGCGTGGACCTCGTCATCGTCGCGGACGTGAGCGCCGCGACGGACCGCGAGCACTTGGAGCTCGGTCGAACCGTGGCTGAGGCGCTCACCGCTCACTTGGGACCCAACGACCGCCTCGCCATCGTGACCAGCGACCTCGCGATTCGCTCGGTGGACGGCGGACCGGCGGCGCTCGGAGACGTCAGCCAAGCGCGGGTCGACGTGCTGCTCGACGGCTTGGCGCGGGTCCCTGCAGGCGGCGCGACCGACCTCGGCGCGGCGCTCGCGGGCGCGGCCTCTTTGCTCGACGAGGACCGACCGGGCGCCGTGCTCTACATCGGGGACGGTGCGCCGACCGTCGGTGAACTCGGCGCCGAGGGCATGCTCGAGCACCTGGCGCGGTTGCCAGCCCCGCTTCGGCTCTACGCGGTGGGAGTCGGGGCCGAGGCCAACCTCGACCTGCTGGAAGCCATCACGCGCGGCGGCGGCCTTGCGCTCCGAGTCGAGGAGCGAAGCGCGGCTGCGGACGCGGCGCTTCGTGTGCTCGAGCACGTTGCCCGGCCGGCCGCACATCGGGTCACCGTCGACCTCGGTCCGGGCATCGACAACGTCTATCCGCGTCGCCCCGTCGACACCGTGCTCGGCGACGTGTTGCCCGTCTCGGGCCGCGTCCGCGAGACGCCTCCGACGAGCGTGACGGTGCGCGGCGTCATCGCGGGCACGCCCTTCGAGCGGGTGATCGCCATCTCCACGGTCGAGACAGAAGAGACGACGGACCTTCGTTTGCGCTGGGCGGGAGAGCGACTCCGCCAGCTGCTGCTCGAGGGCGCGGCGCGCGAGGAGGTCGCGGAGCTGGGCACGCGCTATGGGATGATCACGCCGTTCACCAGCTTCTACGTGCCGAGCGCGCAAGAGCTGGGGCAGATGGGCGCGTCGGCGCTGGACTTCATCGACCGCCCGACGATGTTCGCGGAGCGCCGACGGACCCGCGACTGGAGCGCCGGCGAGGTCGCGCTCGCGGTCGTCCTCGGTCCGCTCTCGATCAGCGGCTGCATGATGTCCGACGACGCCGAGGCGGTGGGTTCGTCGTCCTCCCCTCTCGCGCAAGGCGACATCATGGAAGAGGCCACGGAAAGCGCTCCGCCGCAGCCGGTTTCGGTGGGCGTCGCGCCAGGCAGCGTGTCTCCAAGCAACGCCCCCAGCGGAGGCAGCGCCGCCGCCCCGATGGACCTTGCGCCGTCTGCGGAGCCCGCGCCGCCGATGGAGGAGGTCGTCGAGCGCTCTCAGCGGACGCGGCGCGCCCCACGTGGTCGGGCCGACGATGCGCCGAGCCCGGTCGCGTCCGGTCGTCGAGCGCCGAGCCGCCCGCGGCCTGTGGTCGTCCAGCAACAGGGTGGCGAGGAGCAGGCTTTGCTCGACGGGCTCCACGGGGACGACGAGACCGGCGCGGTGTTTGGGAGCGACACCGGGCGCGGCAGCACAGCGAGCGTCGCGCTCGGGGGCCTCGTCGGGCGCGACGCGTCGGAGGTACGCGTCGGGGGAGGCGATGGCTGGTTCAACGGAGAGCCGTTGCGCACCCGCGTCGTGGTGAGCACCACCCCCGATTCGCATGCGCTCCGTCGATGCAGCGACGCCGCCGACCAGCCCTTGTCGGACCGCCGGATGCTCTGGGGGGAGCGCCTCGGTGAGCAAGCCAGCCCAGGCGGCTGGGTGGCCGAGTACCGGCGGGCGATCCGCTCGTGCGAGGCGCCCGTGTGGCGTGACCGTCGCGCGCTGCTGCACGCGATTCTGCAGCGCGCCGGATCCATCGAACGCATGGTCGCGGTGTATCGGCTGTTCACCTCGGGGTCGGCACGCGGCACGCTTCGGGCGGCCATCCTGCGTCGCGTGCGCTCGCCCCAGGACCTGCGCGTCGCGCGCCAGGCGTTTGGTCTCGGCAACGAGCCCGACTGGACGCTCGTCGAGCAGATCCTCGAGCGCAGCCGCGGCGAGGCGGGCCGGGTGCGTGCTCTGCGACGGCTGGTCATGCAGTTCCCGGAGAGCTTCGACCTGCGCCTTCGTTTGCTCGAGGCGCTCGAGGCTGCGGGGCTCGGTCCGGAGGCGCGGCGCCTGGCCGCTTCCCTTCGCGTCGACCCGCGCGCGGACGCGGGCATCCGCACGGCCATCGGTGAGATGTACCTGCGCATGGAGATGGAGGACGAGGCGCGCCGCGTGTTCAGCGAGATCGTCGAGTTCTCCCCGCTCGACGAGCTCGCGCGCCGTCGCCTCGGCGATCTCTACCGTGCGCACGGATGGTTCGAAGACGCCTACCGGCAATACGAGACGCTCGCTCAGATCCGTCCTGACGACCCCACTGCGCTGTTGCTGCTGGCGCAGGCGGCGGCCGGTACGGGGCGCGTCGATGAGGCGTTGCGACTCGAGCAGAGGCTGATGGAAACGGCCCAGCCCGGAGCGGAGCGTGGCATCGCCCGCGTGGCGCAGCTCTGGACGTCGGTGCGCTTGGCCAAGCTGCGAAGTCATGCTCGGGAGAACAGCAACGACGACCGCCTCGAAGCGCTCGAGCGACGCATGCGCCGGAGCGGTGTGTTGCGAGGGGCGGGAGACCTGCGCGCCACGTTGGCCTGGTCTCACCCCGACGCGCAGCTCGCGTTGTACGCCGCGCACCCGGGGCAGACCTTGGCGCGCCCGCACGAGATCGCGCCCGAACACGGCATCGAGGCGTTCGACGTCCCGGAGCAGGAAGACGGTACCTACCGCGTGGAGGTCCGCCGCGCGGATCCCGACGCCCCGACGGACATGGCAGCCGAACTCATCCTCGTGTGGAACGAGGGCGGTGAGGACGAGGTCGTGCGGGTGGTCCCGCTCTCGTTCACGGACGGTCGCGCGCGCTACGCCTTCGCCATCGACGGCCAGGCGTTCCGGGCGGAGTGAGCGCGCTCATGTGCGCAGCGCGTCGATGAAGAGGCCCAGCACGCACGCCATGCCGAGGTGGAAGCTCATCGAGCGGGGCCGCGCCCAGTCCTTCAAGTAGAACGCCGAGAACAGAACGCGCGTCCCAACAAACCCCCACGCCAAGCCCACGGAGAGTGGGCTTTCGGGGGCGGCGAGCGCGCTCACGAACACCGCCGTCACGAACAGCGGGAAGACCTCGAAGGCGTTGTTGTGCGCCCAGTGGGCCCGCTGCCGCCAGCCACTCAGCTCGGACTGCCAGCCGCGCGTGCGGTGGTTCTGGGTGGCGTCGAACGCGCCAGCCTTGGCCACCGAGGTCAGCACGTACGGCATGACGCCCGCCGCCATCAGCGCGGCGATGAGATACGGGTTCATGATCGGAGCCTACACGTCGCCAGATGCACCACGCGTGTATCTCAGGTATGCCGGCGCGATGCCAGAGCTCGCCGAGGTGGAGCACGCCAGAACCCGACTCGAGCGCGTCGCCGTTGGGCGGGTCCTCGAGCGCGTCGTGTGCGCGGAAGACGACATCGTGTTCGCGTCCGAGGGCGGAGCCGGGGCGTGTCGCCGCGCGCTCACGGGCAAGCGCGTCGAGTTCGCGCATCGACGTGGGAAGTACCACTGGCTGGTGCTTTCCTCCGGTCCGCACCCCGTGTTTCACCTGGGCATGACCGGGACCTGGCGCGAGCCGGATGACCGACCACTGGTGCTCTCCTCGAGCCCGAAAGAGGTCGACCGGGCCTGGCCCCCGCGGTTCACCAAGCTCCATCTCGTCTTCGATGACGGAGGCGAGCTGGCGATGACCAACGCACGGCGGCTCGGCCGCGTCTTCCTCAAGGACAACCCGCGCAACGACAAGCCCGTCGGCGCGCTCGGCTTCGACCCGTGGACCGACATGCCGAGCCTCGCCGACTTCCGGTCGCTTCTCGTCCGGCGTCGGCGAGCCGTCTTGAAGGGGCTGCTGCTCGACCAGAAGTTCGCGGCGGGGGTGGGGAACTGGATCGCGGACGAGGTGCTCTTCCAGGCAGGGATCGACCCGCGTCGTCGCGTGGGTTCGTTGAGCGATCCCGAGGTCGCCGCGCTGCACCGCACCCTCCGGCGGGTCGTCGCGACGGCGGTGGGCGTCGACGCTCGAAAAGACCGCTTCCCCGCGTCGTGGCTGTTTCACCACCGGTGGGGCAAGAACGCAGACGCGAAGACCGCGGGGGGGGACGCCATCGAGTTCGTGCAGATCGCCGGCCGCACGACGGCCTGGGTCCCGTCCAAGCAGTGCTGAGTCAGCGTGGGGGCGCGACCGCGCCGATTGCGGCCAGCACCGCCTCAACGCGCCCCTCGTCACCCAGCGTCTCTCGGTGGACGGCGAACATGGGCGCCCCGTCGATGCCCGGCACACCCAGGTCGTACAGCCCCGCACGCGCGCCGATCGGGGCGGGCAGAACAGCCAGGTAGGAGCCGCTCGCGCACGCGTCCACCCCCACCTGCATCTGGTGCACGACGAGCCCGACCTTCCGCGGCCAGTCGAGTGGCCACCGGTCCACCGAGCCCCCGTCCGGGTCCGGTGGCGGGGTCACGAACGGATGCGGGGCAATGTCCTCGACAGTCACATTCGCCCGACCGTGAAGTGGATGCCCTGCACCGCAGAACAGCCCGTGCGGCACCCGGCCGAGCTCACGGATGCTCAAGCCCTCACGCGCGGCCGGGGCGTCGAGGATCGCGACATCCAGCTCGCCCCGCGTGAGAGCGAGCGAGACACGATCGTCGGCCACGGACACGATGCGCGGGCAGAGCTCGGGGTGGGCGTCGCGGAGCGGGCCGAGCGCGGGAAGCACGAACACCGGGGCAAACGGGCCGGCCACGGAGATGGTGACCTCACCGACGAACTGACCGGGCCCGATGCGAGACAGGGCCTCGTCCACGCCACGCATCGCGTTTCGCACGGCGCCGAGCAGCTCCCGGCCGGCGGCGTTGAGGACCAGCCCACGACCGATCCGGTCGAACAGGGGCTGACCGACGTCCTCCTCGAGCAGGCGAATGGTACGCGAGAGGCTCGACGCGCTGACGTGGAGCGCCTTCGACGCGGACGGCAGGTGCTCGGTCTCCGCCACCGCGCGGAAGTCGGGCAGCCAGCTCCAGAGGCTCCTCAGCCGCGTCGCGCGCTCCATTGCTCCATTACACAGATTCGAACGGAATCCTGCAATCTTTGTAACGCATAAAACGAAACGAACTTCGAGAAAGGGCGTAGAGGGCATACCCAACGGAGGCTTAGACATGCAGAAGACCATCACGCTCATCGCCACGATCCTCACGCTCGCTCTTGGCGGATGCGCCAGCGACACCGCCACGACGACCATGACTCTCGGCTTCGCCGGCCTGCCCGAGCTCGGCGCCGACTATGAGTACGAGGGCTGGATCATGGTGGACGGCGCACCCGAGAGCGCCGGCCGCTTCACCGTCGATGCCGACGGAAACCCGAGCCCGGCGACCTTCGAGATCGACTCGGCGATGGCGGACATCGCCACTGCGTACATCCTCACCATCGAGCCCACGGTGGGCGACGACCCGGCGCCGTCCGACGTGCACATCCTCGCCGGTGACATCTCCGGCGGCGCGGCGTCCCTGAGCGTCGACCACATGGCCGCGATCGGCACCGACTTCAGCAGCGCGACCGGCGAGTACATCCTCGAGACGCCGACTTCCGGCTCGGTGATGGAGGACTACAACCAGGGCATCTGGTGGCTCGTCCCCGGCGAGTCCGGCATGAGCGCGGGCCTCGACCTTCCGGCGCTGCCGGCCGGCTGGACCTACGAGGGCTGGGTCGTGGGCGACGACGGTCCCGTCAGCACCGGCACCTTCAACGCGGGCGACGCGGCTGACTCCGACATGGCGGGGGCGACCGCCGGCACCGACGGCGCGCCTCCCTTCCCGGGCCAGGACTTCATCACCCCCGCCCGCACGCTCACCGGCGGCATGGCCGTCATCAGCGTCGAGCCGGTGCCGGACAACAGCCCGATGCCCTTTGTGCTCAAGCCTCTCGTCGACACCAACGTCGAGGACGTCATGGCGCCCGCGACGCAGTCGATGGCCAACATGGCCAGCATGAACAACCCGTCGGGTAGCATCAGCTTCGCGACCGAAGGCTGAGCGGTCGTTCGCTTCGCAAACGAACCGCTCCGTTTGTCTTTTCTGGTGGCGCTTCGCGCCACGTCGAGGGGGACCCCTCGAGCTCCCCCGAACTGCGCTTCGCGCCACGTCGGGCGGCCGTCGCCCAGCCCTGGGAGGCGGCCTTCTTGCGTCACAGCTCGAGTGTCGCCTCCGAGGTCGCCCCCTCCGTGTCGATGCACTCGACACGAATCCGCGCCGGTAGGGGCACCAGGCTCAGATCGATCGTCTCCACCGTGGACGTTGGAGCCCGGCAGCTCGGGCATGGCCGAGACGGGCTCTGAAACACCGGGGAGTTGTCCGTGGCGTGTCCGACGGCCTCCACGCCGTTCCCGTCCCACGCGCGGATCGTGAGGAGAGAGGTCTCGCGGTCCATCTCTACGATGCACGTCGGGGCCTCCGAGCGGCCGCGTTGCTCGGCCAGCCACGCGTCGATGTGCTCCGAGCACACGGGGCAGAACGGGTCGCTGCTCTCCGAGTCCCGCATCCGGCAGCGGTCGGTTGGTCGGTACACCCCGGAGCGATACTGCGCCGCCCCCTCGCGCGCGCCGATGTGTGCACCGCCCACGCTTCGTTCGCGTCGAAGCTCACATTGGGGACGATCCGGCCGTCGCTCCGAACCGCGTCTCGGTCGGAGTGGGGGTGGCGGTCTTCGGTGCTGACGTATTCGTCGCCGAGCCCAAACAACGCGTGGCCAAGCTCGTGTGTCAGCACCCGATGAGAGTCGGACTCGTGAAGCAAGACACGAGGGAGGTCGAAGAGGGAAGACGCGTTGGCCACGCCACCTCCGCCGCGGGCGATCACGATCAGCACGTCCGCGTCTGGCGCGTTCGCGACCACGCGGCGAAGCGCCTCCTCGTCGCTGTTCAGAAGGGAGCGACCGTCGACTGTGCTCAGGTCTGTGCAGGTGGAGAGCGGATACGCGCCCTCCGGCGACACGAGGTCGATGCGGTGGACATTGAAGCGGTCGGGATCACGGGCGAGGATGCCGACGGGGTCTCCGCGCGCCCCCCGAGACAGCTGCGCCACGCGCTCCCGATACGCGTCCATGTCGCTCGCCGCGTATCCGTCGCCCACGAACACGAGATCGACGGCGCGTTCCAGGTTCGGCTCGCGCACGAACGACTCGACCGAAAGGGCGCAGAGGTCGGGGCGTACGTCGCAGCGAACGGGCCGCTCCACCGCGCCCTCCTCCCGCAGGCTGGGGTCGAGTTGCGCGAGCGGCTCGCACCTCGCGGCGTCCTCGACGCATCCCGCCACGCCCGAAGCGCCGAGGAGAAGGACGCAAGCGATTCGCGCGCCCGCTCCCGAGTACGCCATGGTCGCCCCGCCTGCTACTGCCCGAGGCGGACGAGACGCCCGGGTCGGGCACCCGTGAGCTGACCGTCCTTGGCGATGGTCACACCGCCGACGAGCGTCGCGACGTAGCCGCTCGCCCGCTGCAGCAAACGCTGCCCGCCGGCCGGGAGGTCACGGACCATGCCGGGCTTGTGCAACCGGAGGTTGTCGTGGTCGATGATGTTGAGGTCGGCCCGTTGGCCAACCGCGATCGAGCCACGGTCTTCCAGCCCCACGAAGCGAGCCGTGTCGTAAGCCTGCATCTTGACGAGCTTCTCGAGCGGGATGCGGCCGCTCTCCCGGTCCCGCGCCCAGTGCGTGAGCAGGAACGTCGGGAAGCTCGCGTCGCAGATGGTGCCGACGTGGGCGCCGCCGTCGCTCAGCCCCGGCATCGCCAGGGGGTGCGTGAGCATCTCGTGGCAGACGTCGAGGTTCATCCCGCTGTAGTTGTAGACGGGGAAGTAGAGCAGCGCGTCGCCGTCTTGCTCCAGCATCGCGTCGTAGATGGCGCTCAGCACGGGCTCGCTGTTCCGCATCGCCTCTGCCGCGAAGCTCTCCTGCACCGTCGGCTCGTAGTTCGGGTCTTCACCGAGTCGGAACAGGCGCATCGCGACCATGTCGAGGTTGGCCAAGAAGAAGTCGGCCAGGGGCGGCAGCGGTGAACCGTCGCCGGCGACCTGCTCGCTCTTCTCCTGGATGATCTGCGCCTTGAGCGCGGGGTCCCGCATCGCTTGAACGAGCTCTGCGTGCGGCAGGTGACTGACCTTCTTGAAGCTCGGGAAACCCATGAAGGGGTGGAAGGTGGCCTGCAGACCGAGCAGCACACCGATGCCGCGGGGCGCCACCTGGCATCGCACGTTGAAGCCTTCGTCGACCAGCTTCTGGGAGCGCTCGAAGATCCACTTCCACTGCTTCGACGAGTGGTCGCGCTGCATCGTCGAGATGCTCATCGGTCGTCCGCCGGCGGCGCGCACCATGTCTTCGAGGAGCTTGAACTCCCCGTCGAACCGGTCGTCGCCCTGCATGATGTCGAAGTCGCTGACCGCCTGGAGCACGCCGTGCTTCAGCCCGACGAAGGCCTTGCCCATCTCGATCAGCTCCCGGCCGACGGCCTCCGATGCCGGGGTCGCCTCGCCGTGCACGCTGCGGTGGTTGTCGCTCCGCCCGGTCGAGAAGCCGACGGCGCCCGCTTCGAGGGACAGGCGCAACAGCCGCTGCATTTCTTTCAGGTCCGCCTCGGTGGCGTCCGTCTCCGCGAGCGCGCGCTCCCCCATGACGTAGACACGCAGCGCGTCGTGCGGGACGTGGCACATGAAGTCGATCGTGTGCGGCATCGCGTCGAGCGCGCTCATGTACTCGGGGAAGCTCTCCCAGCCCCACGTGATGCCTTCGCTGAGCGCGGTCCCGGGGATGTCCTCGACGCCCTCCATCAGCTCGATGAGGCGCTCGTGGTCGGTGGGCCGCACGGGGGCGAACCCGACGCCGCAGCTCCCCATTGCGCAGGTCGTCACGCCGTGGATCGAGGACGGGGCCAGCTCTTCGTCCCATGACACCTGGCCGTCGTAGTGGGTGTGGATGTCGGTCCAGCCCGGGGTCACGATCGCGCCCTTGGCGTCGAGGGTCTCGGCCGCCGACTCGCTCAGCGATCCGACTTCGACGATCTTGCCGTCTTTGATGCCGACGTCGCCCGCGAACCGCTCACGGCCGGTGCCGTCGACGATCGTCCCACCCTCGATCTTCAGGTCGTACATGCGCTCTATCCTTCCAGAACCCGGGCCTTGACCGGTCGGTCAAGTTCCTACATCTTCTTGACCACGTGGTCAAACAGAAGGTCGAACGAGGCGCCGACCCGGCGCGCACGGTGAGGGCCCAGGCGCTCTTGGACGCGGCGGAGACCCTGCTCGAGCAGGGCGGTGTCAACGCGCTCAGCGCCCGCGCGGTCGCCGAGCGAGCCGGGGTGAACAAGGGCCTCGTCTTCTACTACTGGGGGAGCACCACGGGTCTCTTCGAGCAGGTGCTCACCCGCTACTACGAGCGGCACAAGGCCTCGTTGGCCGAGGCGTTCCTGCTCGAAGGCCCGCTGCGCGCGCGGTTCCACCACGTGGTCGACGTGTACCTGGACTTCATGGACGAGCACGACGCTTACGCCCGGATCGTCCAGCAGCAGATCGCGAGCGGGGGCGCGCATCTCCCGCTGGTGAAGAAGCACCTGCAGGAGGTGCTGTCCCTCACGACCGAGATGCTCGCGCCCCTCACGCCGAAGCAAGGCCCCACCAGCGCGAAGCACTTCCACGTGAGCCTCAGCGCCGTGGTCATCAACTGGGTGACCTACGGGCCCGTGCTGCTCGGCGAAGAGGCTTCCTCCCGCGCGATGCGCGCCGAGCGGCGCCAGCACGTGCACTGGGTCGTCGATGCGTGGCTCGATAAGCTCGAGGCGGGCTAACGCCGCTGATGAGCGGCGACAGGCGCAACAGCGAAACGCCCGGTGGCGAAGGCCACGGGCGTTTCGGCTTTCGAGCTGAGATGACGCGCGGCTACGGGGCTTCGACGACCACGCCGTCGAAGGCGAGCCAGCTGTAGTTCAGGTAGGGCGCGCCCGCGGAATATACGCGGAGGTACCGGTAGCCGGTGTTGGTCGGCGCCGGAATCGTATCGAGGTAGCTGCCCCAACCCCCATACGGAGCGCCGTTGAACACAAAGAGGCTGAAGTCGTACGAACCGAGGTCCGTCCAGGTGGCCCCGTCGTTGCTGCCCCGGAAGACCGGGCTCCCGTCGCGGCCGTTGACGATGTACGCCCGGATGCCTGTGGGCAGGACCTTCGTCCCGGCCCCGAAGTCGTACTCGATCCACTCGGGGTTTCCACTATCCACTGCCGACTGCCACCACGCCTGGTCCGGGTCGAGCGCGTTGTCTCCGCCACTGCCCGAACTGACGCTGACCGCGCTGGGGGTGAGCGGGGAGGCGTTGAGCACAACGGTGCTTCCGTCCGAGCAGGTCGACCGGATCACGGGCGTTCCGCTCGCTGAGACGTACGTGGTGGAGACGGTGCAAGACGTACCATCGGTACCATCCGCACCGTCGGCTCCATCCGTGCCGTCGGCTCCATCCGTACCGTCGGCTCCGTCGGCCCCGTCCGTGCCATCGGTACCATCCGCACCGTCGACCCCATTCGTGCCGTCGGCCCCGTCCGCTCCGTCCGCGCCTTCGGCTCCGGCGGCGCCGTCAGAGCCGGCCATCCCGTCGAGCCCGTCGCAGATGAAGCTGGTCGTATCCACCTCCTCCTCCGCCAGGACGCCGTCGTCGTCGTCGTCGAGGCCCGTCTCGATTCGCTTCCCGCCGCTTGTGCAGTCCTCGCCCGCTGGCTCGTCGGTAATACGGACCAACGCATGGGTCCCGTCGGCTCCGTCGGCTCCGTCGGCTCCGTCGGCTCCGTCGGCTCCGTCAGCTCCGTCGGCTCCGTCGGCTCCGTCGGCTCCTGCTGCACCGGCGGCGCCCGTGGTGCCCGACGTGCCTGTTGAGCCATTGCAGGCATAGCTCGTCGCCATCACCTCGAAGTCGGCGAGGACTCCGTCGTCGTCCATATCCACGCCGCGCTCGATCCGCATTCCGGCGCTCGCGCAGTTGTCTCCGGCGGGCTCCGCGGAGACGTCGACGAGCGTGGTGCTGCCGCTCGCTGCGCCCGTGCACCCGCTCACCAGGAGCGCGAGGGCCGAGAGCGTGGCCGGCACGGCCGCCCGGATGGTGGTTGTGTTTCGCATCTTCATCAGCATCCTCACTTCGGTGTTCCAAACTGCGGCCTCGGTGCGGCGCGCAGCAGGAACTACGGGTGGGGCTGACGGATTCTTGAGGACGGGCACGCGCGGGCTAGAACGCGGGCGTCGGGGTGAGGCAGGGCTGCGCAGTGGATGACCGTCAGGCGCCGCAGCCCTCCGCGTCGCGCAGCCGCTGGATCTCCTGGAGCAGCTCGGGCGTCTCGACGAGCCCCATCAAGAGCGTGTCGTTGATGCCCAGGTGCGTCATGCCCTCCGTGGCCTCGAGGTACAGGAAGGCGCGGCCCCAGACCTGGAGGATGGCGCGTCGCCAGCAGCCGCCGTCGCCGTTGAGGATGTGCTCGTACGCGGCGGGATAGTCGTTCCGCGCCATGTGGAGGTAGCGCATCGTGTACCAGAGGAAAGTCAGCAGGCCGTCCTTCTGACTGGAGCGCCCACCGCTGTTCAGCTCGTTGGTGTAGGCGAACGACGTGGCCAGCGAGTTCACGTACTGCACGAGCTCCTCGAAGAGCATGTTGAAGCCCTGGTCCCCGCCCTCGAACTCGTCGTCGTCAGGGTTCCCATCGAGGTAGACGCGGGCGTAGAAGTCGCAGTTGTCGGGGCGCGGACCGGTTTCCGGGCAGCCTGGTCGCCCGCTGGACCACGAGTCGTTCAGGATGCGACTGCGCTCGAACGTCAGGCCGCCACGCGAGGTGGTGTCGCCCATCTGGCAAACGAGGGTCAGCGGGCTGTCGTTGATGTAGTAGCTCTGGCGCGCGGTGCGGCTGAGCGTGTTGTCGTAGAAGTGCCCGCACTCGTGCACGACGGTG
The DNA here is from genome assembly GCA_045106715.1 of Sandaracinaceae bacterium. GTDB lineage: Bacteria > Myxococcota_A > Polyangia > Polyangiales > Sandaracinaceae. The sequence goes on along the minus strand of JBGCFC010000014.1, from coordinate 69,961 downwards.
CCGAGCTGCTCGATGATCTCCTGGGCGCTGCTGGTGTCGCGGAGGAAGACCGTCGCGCAGTCCGTGGTGCCTCGGCCGCCGGCCACCATCTCGGCGCCGGAAGGGTATCGGCGTCGCAGCGAGCCATCGATGAAGGCCACCGGGTCGGCCGCGGAGTAGCCTGCGACCAGGTCGGAGATGTCCGCGTCCGGATCGGGCAGCGTCTCGGAGAACTGGCCGTCCAGGCAGCTCGGATCCACGAGCGGACTCGTCGGGGTCACGGAGCCGGCGTCCTCTTCGGGCGTGCCGCTGTCGGTGCCTGGCGTGCCGCTGTCTTGGCCGGGCGGTGTGCCCGAGTCGGTACCGGGCGGGGTGCCTCCGTCGGGACGGGGGGTCGAATCATCGCAGCCAGAGAGCGCGACGAGGAGGGTGAGGGCGGCGACGAGATGCGGCTTCATCGGGACTCCAAGACAGGCCCCGACAATAGCAGCCCGGTCGCCCATGTGACGAACGCGCCGCCGGGGTCAGGGCACGAGATCCATCGTCAGGCCGAGGCAGTCGAGGTACCGCACGCGGTTCGGCACCGTGTCGAGGATCGCGGCGCGCCGCTCAGCAGAGATCCGGCTTCCCCCGAAGCGGGCGGCGAGGTACGGCCCGACTGTCTCAGCGACGTCCTCACGTGTCGGGTTGTCCCGCGCGTACGTCGAGAGCGCCACGCCATCGGCGGCCTGCGCATCGAGCCAGCGTGGGTCGGACTTGTGATACGCGTCCATCGAGGTGTGTGACGCCTCGTGGAGGAAAATCTCTTCGAGCGATCCGCGGGCCACATGGGACTCGCCTCGCTCCGTGTGGATGAGGAGGTTCCGGTTACCGCCGCCAAACGCCTCCATGCCCGCGTGGATCCACACGGTGTCGATGTCACGGAAGAGGAACGCAGGGATGCGCCCAATCGCGGCGGCGTAGAAGCGCGCCTCGGTCTCCGCTTGGTCTCGCGTGAACTCCGGGTTGACCTGAATCTCGACCGTGACGGCGCCGCCGAACCGCGCGTCGAACAGGTGCGCGTTCAGCTCGATGAACGCGGCCGGCCGTCGGTCGAACATGGTGCGCACGCCCTGCCCCGTGTAGGTCAGGTCGATGAAGGAGCTCGGGTCGGCGTCGGTGAGGAAGTCGTCTGTGATGAACGCCGTGCCGGTGAACGGGGGAGCGTCCGGTGGGCTCGCGACGGTCTCGAAGGCTGAACAGGGAGGCCCCGCATCAGAACCGCCGGCGTCCGCGCTCCCGGCGTCGTGGCCCGCGTCTGAGGCCCCGGCATCGAGGCCACCGTCTGCGGTCCCGGCGTCTGTCGTCCCGGCGTTGAAGCGACCCGCGTCGCGGTGGTCCGACGCATCCCTCATCGACGCGTCCAGCGTGCCGGAGGTATCGCAGCCAATGGAGAAAAGGAGGGTGAGAACGAAGGCGGCGCGGCGTGTCACACCTTCACTCTACCTCGGGTCGCTACATCCGCGTGGGCGCGGCGATCCCCATCAGCCCGAGGCCACGCGCCATCTGGCGTCGAGTGAGATCCACCAGGGCGAGCCGGCTGTCCCTCGTCCCGCCCTCTGACTTCAAGACGGGGCAGTCGTTGTAGAAGGCGCTGTAGTCACGCGCGAGCGCGTAGAGGTGGTCGGTGATGTAGTGCGGCAGGCGCTGCTCGACGGCCTTGTGCACGACGTCCGGGAACGCGGCGAGGCGCCGGACCAGGGTCTTCTCGAGCTCGTGCTCTGGCGCGATGGGGCCGGCGAGCGATGCGTGCTCGATGTCGGCCTTGCGGAAGATGGCGCAGCAGCGCGTGTGCGCGTACTGGAGGTACGGCCCCGCGTTGCCCTTGAACGAGATCATCTTGTTCCAGTCGAACCGGTAGTCGCTCGTCCGGTTCTGCGACAGGTCGGCGTACTTCACCGCGCCGATGCCGACCGGGCCGCGAAGCTCGCGGGCGAGCTCGGGGGGGATGCCGGGGCGGCCCTCCTCTCCCTCGATCATGCGGGCCTCGGCGCGCTCTTCCGCTTCGTCGAGCAGGCTCGCGAGCGTGATGGCCTTGCCGTCACGCGTCTTGATGGCCTTGCCGTCGGTCCCGAGCACCATGCCGAAGCCGATGTGCTCGAGCGCCATCTCCTCCCCGAGTTGCTTCACGACCTCGAACAGCTGCGTAAAGTGCCCGCCCTGGCGCTTGTCGACGACGTACAGCGCCCGGTTCGCGTCGAAGTTCTCACGCCGGTAGGCGACGGTGGCGATGTCGCTCGTCGAGTAAAGGAACGCGCCGTCCTTCTTGCGCACGATGAACGGCACCTTCTGGGCCGCGAGCTTGCCCTCGACGCCATCCAGTTCGTTGAACCAGACGACGATCGCGCCGTCGTCCTCGCGGGCGATCTTCTTGTCGATGAGCGTCTCGACGACGCCGGGCAGCATCGCGTCGTACGCGGACTCGCCGAGCCACTCGTCGAAGCCCACCTCGAGCCGGTCGTACACCTTGTCCAGGCTCGCGCGCGTGACCTCGACGAAGCGCTTCCACATCGCCAGGTTGGCCTCGTCGCCGGACTGCAGTTTGGCGAGCTCCGCGCGCGCCGCCGACGCGAACGCGTCGTCCTCTTTGGCCTTGGCGCTCGCGAGCTTGTACACGCGCTCGAGCTCCACGACCGGTGTTGCCTCGAGCGCCGCGTCGTCGCCCCACTCGCGCATGCCGACGATGAGCAGACCGAACTGCGTGCCCCAGTCGCCGAGGTGGTTGTCGCCGATGACGGTGTGCCCGGCGAAGCGCAGCATCCTCACCAGCGCGGCCCCGATGATGGTCGAGCGCAGGTGCCCGACGTGCATCTGCTTGGCGATGTTCGGGCTCGAAAAGTCGACGACCACTGTCTCGGGTGACTCCACCGCGGGTACGCCGTCCCGCTCGCGATCGGAGAGCGCGGAACCAAGCTGCGCGGCCAGCCACTCGTCTTCGAGCCGCACGTTGACGAAACCCGGCCCCGCAACCTCGGCCGATGCGATGGCGTCGGAGGCAGCCAGCTTCTCGGCCACTGGGCCGGCGAGCTCACGCGGGTTCTTCCTCAGTCGCTTGGCCAGACTCATCACGCCGTTGACCTGGTAGTCGCCGTGCTTTGGGTCTTTGCTGGGACGCAGGAGCGCGGGCGCCTCCAGGCCGTGAGCGTCCTTGATCGCGTTGCGCGCGAGCGCGTCGAGGAAGGGTTCGATCCGCATGGCCCCCGGCTTGTCACCCGGCGTCCCTCCTGTCGAGCGTTTGACGGTGCCAGTCCGAAGCTCGCCAGGGTGCTATTCGCCGTAGCGGGGGCGATGGTCTACCGCTGGCTGGACCCGAAGCAGGCGCTCCACGAAGTGGAGTGAGGTTCGGGCGGCAACGCCGGCGCACTCGCCCGGGCGTTTGACCCCCGCCGCGCCTTGGTGGACGTTCCGCGCATGGCGGGCAGCACCTTTGGCGTCCTCTTTCGTGTCACCACCGCGGGCGAGTCTCACGGCCCGGGCAACGTGGTCATCGTCGACGGCTGTCCGGCGGGGCTCTCGCTCGACGTCTCCGATCTCGAGCCCGACCTTGCGCGCCGTCGCCCGGGCCAATCCAAGATCGTGACGCAGCGCAAGGAACCCGACGCCCCGGAGATTCTGAGTGGCGTGTTCGAGGGTAAGACGACGGGCACGCCCATCGCCATCCTCGTGCGCAACAAGGACCAGCGCTCGCGGGACTACTCCAAGATCAAGGACCTCTACCGGCCGGGCCACGCAGACCACGCGTACGACGCCAAGTACGGCGCGCGGGACTATCGCGGGGGAGGGCGCTCGTCCGCTCGAGAGACGGTCGCGCGCGTCGCCGCAGGGGCCATCGCGAAGAAGCTCTTGCGCGCGCGTTTCGGGACACGGGTGCTCGGCTATGTCACGCAGGTCGGTTCGCTGACGTGGCGTGCCCCTGACCCGACCGCGGTCACCCTGGCTCAGGTCGAAGCGACCCCCGTGCGCTGCCCGGACGCGGAGACGGCGGAGAAGATGATCGCGCTCATCGACGCCGTACGGAAGGACCAGGACTCCATCGGCGGCGTCGCGGAGATCGTCGCCACCGGTGTGCCCGCGGGACTCGGCGAGCCGGTCTTCGACAAGCTCAAGGCGGACCTCGCAAAGGCGCTCTTCAGTCTGCCGGCGGTGCTCGGCGTGGAGTACGGCGCAGGCTTCGGCTGTGCGACGGCGCGGGGCAGCGAGAACAACGACCTGTACGTACCCGGCCCGCCACAGAGCCTGTCCACATCGAGCAATCGGCACGGGGGCATGCTCGGCGGCATCTCGACCGGGATGCCCATCGTGCTGCGCGCGGCCGTCAAACCCACCAGCTCGATCCCCAAGGAGCAGGCGACGGTGAATCGCGCCGGGGAGGCGGCGCGCATCCGGACGAAGGGCCGCCACGACCCCTGCCTGTTGCCGCGCTTCGTTCCGATGGCAGAGGCGATGGTGGCGCTCGTTCTCGTAGACCACCTTTTGCGTCACCACGCGGTTCACGACTGACCGTGCTGCGCGAGAGCCGCAGTGTGCCGGCCGCCGGGCTCGGCTTCGGGGTGGCGGTCGGTTTTGTGGTGTTGGGGCTCTCGGTGGGTCCTGACGCGCCGCTGCCGCCGTTGGTCGGCGGCCTGCTCGAAGGCGGAACTCCGCCGACCGTGGAGGCGCTTCGGTCCGAGCTCGAGCCCGCGCCGGACTCGCTCGGTCATCGCACCGCGATCGAGGATCCGACCGGCCATGCGCTCGACGCGGTGCACGCCGCGCTCCGAGATGCCGAGCGCGGACAGGGGCAGGCGCGGCTCTTGTTCTACGGCGGCAGCCACACCGCGGGCGACCACTACACGGGCCGCATGCGCGAGGCGCTGCAGAGCACCTTCGGGGACGCTGGCCATGGCTTCGTCAACCTCGCGCCCATCGTCACCAACCAATGGCGCTGGGGCATGGTGCTCGACGCGGCCGAAGGGTGGGAGACGCTCAAGCCAGGGTTCAAGGCGCGCGACGTCGATCGCTACGGCGTGGCGGGCGCGGCGTTTCAGAGCGACGAGGCGGGCGCGTTCGCAGCGCTGTCGAGCGACCACTGGGGCAACGGGCGTGAGGCCTCGCGCCTGGAACTCCACTACGACCGCATCCCGGGCGGGGGCAGCCTCGAAGTGTGGATCGACGGCCGCCGTGTCGAGACGCTGGAGACGGACCAAGACACCCCGGCCGGCGCGCGTGCGATCTACGACGTCAGCGACACCACGCACCGGATGGAGGTTCGGGTCGTCGGGGACGGGCCGGTGCGCGCGTACGGCTTCGTCTTCGAGCGGGCCCGGCCGGGCGTGCTCGTCGACAACCTCGGCCTCGTGGGAAGCAAGGCACGCCTGCAGCTTTTGTGGGACGAGCCGCTCTGGCGTCAGCACTTCGAGTCGCGCCGGCCCGACCTGATCGCGCTCGCGTACGGCAACAACGAGGCGACGGATACGCACCTGACGATCGCCCAGCACGAGGCACACCTGCGTCGGGTCATGGATCGCCTCGAGAGCGCCGCTCCCGACGCGTCGTGTCTGTTGATCGGACCGACCGACCGCCCGCGGGAGCGCGACGACGGCGCGCTCGAACCCCGCCCGGTCATCGCCGACCTCACCGAGATGCAGCGGCGCGTGGCCTTTGACCGCGGCTGCGGCTTCTTCGACACGCTCGCATTCCAGGGCGGCCTCGGCGCCTCGCTCGTCTGGCTCGCCAACGACCCTCCCTACATGCGAGACGATCGCCAGCACCTGACACGGCAAGGCTACCGCCGCTGGGGGGAAGAACTCACACGCGCGCTGCTCGAGGGCTACCGCTCCACCGATGACTGAACCAGACGAGTGATACACCTGCCGTGTGCGGCACCACGTCTACCTCGTCCCAGGCTTCTTCGGCTTCTCGAGTTTCGGCGACTTCACCTACTTCGCGCACGTGCGCGACCACCTGCGTGAGTGGCTGGATGTGCGTGGGGTGACCGCCGCGATTCACTACGCGCCCACCTACCCCACGGCGTCCCTGCGCCGGCGAGCCGGGCGCCTCGTCGAGCGCATCGCCGAGACGGCCGGCGACGAAGGCGGCCCCATCCACCTCGTCGGCCACTCCACCGGAGGACTCGACGTGCGCCTGGCGGTCGCGCCGCGCGTCTCCTTGCATTCCAAGGTCGACCCCGAGCCTTTGGCGAGGCGGGTCAAGACGGTCGTGTCCGTGACTGCCCCACATTACGGCGCGCCGACCGCGGCGTTCTTCACCAGCCTGCTCGGTCAGCGCATCCTGAAGCTGCTCTCCCTGACCACCGTCCAGGTCATCCGCGTCGGGTCGATCCCCATGCCCGCGCTGCTCGCGTTGGCCGGCGCGATCGGATCCACCGGCGCGCTCGAGTCCATCTCCGGAGGCGTGATCGACCAGGTCTACACGCAGGTCCTTCGGGACTTCGACAAGGAGCGCCAGACGGAGATTCAGGAGTTCTTCGGCTCGGTCACGGACGACCTGTCTCTCCTTCCGCAGCTCACGCCCGAGGGTCTCGACCTGTTCAACGCCATGGCCACCGAGCGCCCCGGGGTGCGGCGTGGCTGCGTCGTGGCGCAGGCCCGGCCGCCGTCCCTCGGCCGGAACTTGGAGGTCGGGTTCGACCCGCTTCAGCAGGCGAACTACGGGCTCTTTCGCGCGCTCTACAAGCTGGGCTCCACGCTCTCGGCCGACCTCCTCCCGCCGCTGACCGAGTCGCAGCAGAACCGTCTTCTCGCCGCCTACGGCCGGTTGCCTTCGACGCGCGCCAACGACGCGATGGTCCCGTTGCTGAGCCAGGTGTGGGGCGACGTCCTGCACGCCGCCTGGGCTGATCATCTCGACGTCATCGGCCACTTCCACGACCCGGCGCACGCCCCGGTGCACGTCGACTGGCTGCGCACCAAATCGAACTTCGCGCGGCCTCAGTTCGAGGCCATGTGGGACTCGGTGGCCCGGTTCGCGTTCCCCGAGTGGGTCTGAGTCTCAGGGCGTGGAGAACACCCCGCGCGCCGCCAGATCCTCGAGCAGGTGCGCGACCATCGCTTCGCCGTACTTCGCGTTGGCGTGATAGTCGTTCACCTTCCGCGTGCTCGCGAGCTCCTGCCGCAACAGGCCGTCGGCGCCGTAGACTTCCGGCGGAGGGAGCGTGTAGGGGATGCCACGCCGCCCGAGCTCGGCCGCGAACGCGTTCCGAAACTCGTCGTGCACCGTGTTCACCTCCTCGATTCCGAAGGAAGCGGTCTTCCACGACAGCAGCCCGTTGGGCGACATCGGCGGGCTCGCCACGACCGAGACGTCGACCTGCAGGTCCTGCAGCGTCACGAGGAAGCGCAGGAGGGGGGCGGTGTAGTCACGCACGAGAGCGTGGTACGCGCCTCGGGAGAGGTAGTGGCGGCCCTCGGTGTTGTGCGCGGTCGAGTGCGATTGCCAGAACTTCGAGAGCAACGCGCTGCTCGGATAGAACCCCGAGCAGATCACGAAGCGGCGGGCGTCGCGGCGCTCGATGTGCGCGGGGGACGGCGCCACGAGCTTGCGAAAGAAGTTGGCGGCCGCCGGACGCGTAAAGTGCAGGCCCTTCGCGTCGACCCGAAAGAACGGCCGATGGAAGGTGTAGCCGTGGTCGATCTGGCCGACGCGGATGTCGAACTCGCGGGCGAGATCTTTGGGCGTCGGCGTCGGTGCAGGCCGGAGCGACCGCGCGCGCCTCACGATGGACTCGGCCGCGGCGATGGCCTTGGGGTGCCGCTCGACGATCCGCGCAGCCGGCTCCCAGGTCGCGACGGCGCGCTTGAGCATCGAGGCCGGGCGGAGCTGCGCGATGCCACGCAGCCGCTGAAACCCCTCGCGCAGTGCGATCGTGTGCGAGTCGCCGAAGACCACGAGCATCAGAGGCCCTGGTCGAGGAGCATCTCTTCGCAGACCACATCCGCTTCGTCGGGGTCGACCGGCCGCGGCTTCGACGGCGCGTCCGCGGGCGTCTGTCGTGGTGCGGGTGCATCGGCTCGAGGCCGGTGCTTCTCGAAGAAATGGGACATCACGAAGTCGACCCCCGCCGGGGACACCGATCGCATGTTCCGCTCATAGAACATGGCTCGCATCGGGGTGGCGGCGATGATCTCGAACGAAGGGAAGTAGTCGATGAAGGCGTTCTCACTCGCGAGCTGCCCCGCCACGGCACGCAGCACGGACTTGGAGTACGAGGTCGCCACCATGATGTGCTCGGGCGCCTTCGTGGCCGTCAGCGGGACGGGCGAGACCGTGAGGAGGATCTTCACCGTGGGGTTCACCTCGCGGAGCGCGTCGATGAACGACGTCATGTCCGCGTAGCACTCACCGAACGTGAAGTTCCGGAAGCCATGTCGAGAGGGGTCGAACTCCCCGGCCACGGTACCGGGACACAACGGGTAGACGCTTCCGTCGAGCTTCGACTCCCACGCCTCCGTCAGTCCGAGCGTGAAGACGAAGAGGTCGCATTCCGTGAAGACGCGCCGGCACGCGGCGAGGTGGGACCGGCGCGACGCCTCGAGGTCCTCGCGGCTCGCGAAGGGCCCCGGCTCCACCACCGGCCGAAACGGGTCGTAGCAACCGTCTTCGGCCTCCCACACACCCTCCGCCGGCTCGCGGTGTGCAAACGCCCGCTCGAACGTCTGCCAGAGCTGACGGATCGTGTAGATGTTGCAGTAGCGCGCCGAGTAGACGCCGTAGTTGTAGGCCTTCGCCTCGGACGCAGGAAAGAGGTCCGGCGCGGGCTCGTAGTCGCAGAAGTTGAAGCCGCTCTCGCGCAGCTTGCGGGCCAGATGTTGTGCGAAGCAGCTTCCCGCCGTCACGATCCGGTCTTCGGGACGAATCTCGAACTTCCGCCGGTAGAGGTCGGTGACCATCAGCGGGTTGACGGTGCCGACGGCCTTGCGCCAGAGGGCGCGGTCTTCGAGCGCGCTGTACGGGTGGCTTTTTTTAGTCTCGCTCACGGGCATGTCACCGAACGCGAAACTGGCACGGGGCAGACCGCGCTTCAACCGCACCGCCACCGTCCAAATTCCATGCTAAGCCGCCTCGATGCCCCTCGATACCGACGCTTGGGCTCGCAAGGGCCTCAACATCGTCAAGGACCCGCGGGGGTTCGTGCTCGACGCGTTGGCCAAGCGCGTCCCCCAAGCGCACCAAGCCGCGCCGGTACCGCCCGCTCGCCGTGGACCGGCCGAGGAGCCCGCCGCGCGTTTCGAAGTGGGGGCGGCAACGCATCCTGCGGTCGCTCGGCTGTTCAGCCGGTCGGAGGAGTCGCTTCACCCACGGGTCGGGGGACCGGGCTTCTCGCTCCCCGACGGCGCGCAGCTCGAGGTCTACCGCCTCGATTCGCCATCGGCCGTCGAGCAACTCGCGCGCGCGCACGGCGTGCGGTGTGACTACGTGGACGGTGCGCTCGGCAACGTCGTGGCCGTGGACCCGTCGGTGAAGGCCGGCGTCACGCTCACCTTCCGAGGTTCGAACAACGTGTGCGTCCTCGGGGCGGACGGGCATGTGCGCGGCTCGATTCGCTTCCTCTCGGACGATGGTCGCGTGGTGGTGACTGGGGGACAGGAGGGGCGGCGACTGGACGTGCGCGCCGACCTCCTCGCGCCGAGCCAGCGCCTGTTCCTCGGGAGCGGAACGAGCTCGGAGGGGCTCCGCGTGTCCATTCACGGGCGAGGCATCGCGGTGGTGCTCGGCGACGACTGCATGGTCTCCAAGGAGGTGTGGTTTCGCCCGAGCGACACCCGCCCCATCGTCGACCTGGAGACGCTCGAGGTGGTCAACCCCGATGCGGACATCGTCGTCGAGCAGCACGTGTGGATTCAGGAGCAGGCGCTCCTCTGCCGCGGTGCTCACGTGCGCGCCGGATCCGTCGTCACGATGCACTCGGTCGTCCTGGCCGACGTCGCGCACGACATCGCCTCCGTGCTGACGGGGCACCCTGCTCGCCCGCTGCGGACCGGGGTCACCTGGGACCGGTCCCGCGTGACGTCGTCGGCGACCGCGGAGCGCGCGGAGCGCGTGGGCGAGATCATCGGATGGGCGACGAAGGCCATCCCCGACGCCAACAGCTGAGGTCTGGGCCGACCGTCTCTCAGTTCGCTGGCCTCCGCACGCGGACCGTAGCGCGCACGGGCAGGTGGTCGGAGGGCGTCACCGTCCGGGACTGGCCATCCACGCTGACCGCTGGCGCGGTGGGCTCGATCACGGCGGCGTCCAACACCTCGAGCGCCGTGCTCGCAAAGACGTAGTCCACCCGGCGCTCCGACGGCACGGCGGCCACCGCGCCGACGTGCTCCCGGCCGGGGGCCGCGTCACTTCGCCGCCAGCAGGTCTCTTCGCTCGACCAGCGGGGAACACCCGGCGGGTGGGTGATGAGCACCACGGTGCCGCGCGTCTGCGCGTTCGGAGCGACGAGCAGCGTGTCCTGGAGGCGGGGCCCAGGGCCGTCCTCACCCGTCAGCACCGCATAGGGCGACGCTCCCTCGCACACGATCGCGCTGCAGTCGCAGCCCGCACAGCAGCTGCAGTCCGGGGCGGTCTCGGGGAGGGTGTTGTAGTCGCCCAGCAGCGCGGTCGGGGTCGGAGACATGCGCGCGCTCAGCGCACGAAGGCGTCGTGCTCCCTCCACGCGGTGCGGCCCTGACTTCGGATCGAGGTGCGCCACGCCGACCACGAGTTCGAGGCCACTCGCGCGGTCGCGGAGCCGGGCCCACGGTGCGAAGCGGCGCTCGCGCAGGTTGGCGGTCGGGGTCTCCACCGCACCGGAGTCGACCAGCTCGAACCGGCTGGCGCGATACGCGACATAGCCTCGTGTGCTGAACTGGTCGGTGCGGGGATCCCAGCTCCGGCAGCCGTTTTCGGAGCTGTCGTCGCCACACGCCTCCCCTGGCCACCCCTGGGCCGAGGTGGGGTCGGCCTCAAGCGACGCAGGGTCCACGGTGTCGACCGAAACCCAGCGGTAGCCGTGGTCTCGGAGCCAGCCCGTCATCTCGGTGATGATCGGGGCGCCTACGTAGCTGGGCGGCGCCGGCGCGGGCCCACCCTCGACGGGCACCTCGTAGCCGCCTCGGATCTCGGTCAGTCCCAAGACATCGGCGTCTTCCTGTTCGAGCAGGTCGAAGACGCCTCGCCGTCGCTGCTCCCAGCGGAACTCGGGGTGGTCGATCACATGCGGATACCCCCGGCAGACCCAAGGGGAGAAGCTGCCGTTCGCGCGCGGGGTCTGCCGGTACTCGTACAGCACGTTGTAGCCGAGCAGCGTGATGTCGGCGGCGTCCGGCGCCGCGCGCGAACGGAGGCTGGCTGTGCGGAGCGGGAAGGCCTCACCGCCGCCCGTCGCGGCCTCCTCGCCGCCGGGCGTTTGGGAGGGAGCGTCTCCGCCCCCACAGCTCGTCGCCAGGGCCAGCGTGAGGAGCGCGGACAGCGCGCGGAGGCGTCCGTCGGAGGAGGCGGGGTGTGGCCGAGTTCGGACTGAGGTCATGGTGTTCGCGAAGCCTGTTCGAGGAGACGTTCGGTCTGGTCTCGGGGATGTCGGGGAGCTGTCAGCGCGCGGATGGCGTCGAAGGTGCGCTCGCAGCAGCGGCCGTCCCGCCAGGCGAACGCGGCCCCCATGCGGGCGAGGTGCTCGGAGGTCGGTTCGCCCCCGCGAGCCAGGGTTTCTCTCAGGGCGTCTTGCAGCGCGGTCGCGTTCATCGCGACCGGCCCGAACCCGTCGCGCTCATAATCGAAGTAGCCCCAGCCGCCCGTGTGGCCTCCGCCGAACATCACATCGCGGTCGAACTGAAAGTACAGCACCGGGCGCTCCAGGTAGGCCATCTCGAACGCGACCGACGAGTAGTCCGTCACCATCAGCGCGGCCCGTGCGAACTCGCCCTGGACGGACTCCCCGGTCCCGTATTCCACGAGCGCGACGTGCGAAGGCAGCGCGAACCAGTCCAGGTAGGGCTTCAGGTTGGGGTGCGGCAAGAAGCGCATGCGGTAGCCGTGCTCGAGAAGCAGGTCTCGGACGGCCGAGGAGTGCAGGAACGCCCTCCATTGAAGGGCGAAGTCCGACGTGAAAAACGTGTCGTTGACGGTGCGGCGGCTGCCGCCCCCAGCCGACCCCGCGAGCTGCTTCCGCCACGTTGGGCACACGAGCACGGTCCTTTCGGGGCGCGCGCTTGTCTTCAACAGGGCGTCGTGTCGCGGCAATCCGCTCATCACCACCTCACGCTCGGTGAACTTGTATCTCCCGTCGCCGACGATGGCGTGGTGCTCCGCCGGGGTGCTCGTCACGAAGCAGTCGATCTTCTTTCGGTTCAACCAGGCGGAGAGGTCGTAGTTGATCACGCCGTGCTGGAGGAACGTGAAGTACGGCGGGCGAAAGTACGGTCCGAGCTGGCCGCCCGGGTAGTCGGTCACGTAGTGATCGGCGTGCGAGGAAATCAAATGGGTCGCGTTTGCCAGCGCCGCGTGATGCTCACGAGAGCCGAACGCGAGCAGGTCGAAGCCCTCGCGCTCGAGCCGGTCCCAGTCGACCGACGAACGTCGCAGGACGAAGAATGCGTTGACCTCGGCGTGCTGTCGCTGGACGTACCGATAGAGGTGCTCGGCGTTGTCGTCGGCGTGGGTGTCGCGGTCGAGGAAGACGAACGCGTCCCGGTACCGTTCGCGTTGCGCTGACGAGGTGGGGTAACGGAGGCGTCGCCGTGCGAGGCGCGGGAGCGCGCTGGGATCGGGTCGCCGTCGGGCGGCCTGCTGGACCGTGTCGATGTCGGAACAGGGTTCTCCCTCATGCATGAGCTCCGCCTCCACGCCGTCCAGCAGCACGCGAAACCGCTCCGAGCTCTCCGCCACCGGTACCCACGCGACCCGTTCTTGCACGAAGGGCTGCCCCAGCAACGGGTGCTGCACCCCCTTCGCAAATGCCGGGGGCACCTCCCGCTCCCCGACGAAGAACGCCTCGCTCGGCGCGCGGTTGGCACAATGATAGGCGAGCTTCACGAGATGTTTGGCCGCGTCGTAGCTCTCGACATGCACACGGTGTCGTCGACTCGCCTCGCCGCCGATGAGCCCCACGATCCCCGCCTTCTCGCGGTCGCCCAGGTGCGCCAACTCGAAGGCCCACACGACCGACGGGTGCATGAACGAAGCAGCCTCGTGGATGTGCTCGCGCAGCGTCTGGCGGTCGGCGTCCGAGAGGAAGGCGACGGCGAACCGGTCGTCAGCGAGCGCGCGGAGGAGCCATCCGAGTTCGTAGAGGACCGTGCGCTGTGCCCAGACCGTCGCGCGGCCGTCGTCCGTCGTTTGCGCGGACGCGCGCAACAGGTCGAGGTAGCCCCTCTCCCACACCAGGTCGAAGCGCCGTCGGTCGTTCCAGGAAGCGTCGAGCGTGGACGAGCCGTCCGCCCGTTTGCGGTAGGCGTACTCGGCGCGCGCGCAGAGTCCGAGTTGGCCCCCCGGGGTGTCGAGCAGGTAGCGGCCGACGAAGTGTGCGTCCTCGAAGTTGGGCCGCAGCGCCTCGTCGAACCTTCGGGCGTGCGCCTCGATGAGGTCACGGCGAAAGAACGCGCTCGCGGCCGACAGCTGAAGCTCGGTGGAGCGGCTGTCGAACGGCACGATCCGGTCGCCGGCCTCGAACTGCGAGCGAAGCGCGTGGGTGTCGGACCGGACCCCCATCCGGTCGTAGACGATCTTCGTCCCGACGAGGCGCAGCTGCTTCGTGTTCGGGCCGCCGATGAGCTGGTCCACCCGTTGGAAGTAGCGGCGGTCCACACGGTCGTCCGGGTCGAGGAAGGTGACCCATTCTCCGGTGGCGTACGTCAGACCGAGGTTTCGCGCCGAAGCCTGCCCCCCGTTTGGCTTGCGCACGCAACGAATCGCCTCCGGGTGTCGTTGCTGCCACCGCGCGATTTTCTCAGCCGAGCCGTCGGTGGACCCATCGTCGACCAGGATGACTTCGATGAAACGGTCGAGCTCCAGGGTCTGACGGGAGAGCGAGTCGAGAAATGCGTCCAGGTACGGCTCGACGTTGTAAACGGCGCTGACGACGCTGTACCGGCGCGGCTGCCGCGTCGCGCGCCACGACGCCTCCTCCAGACGGTCCCGGGCTGCCCGGCCCGCGAATCCGAGGGGGTCACGGACGAGGCTCCGCGCGGCGCGTACAGCGGTCGAGCCGGCCCGCTTCTCCATCATGTCGTCGAAGAAGAGGCCGGGGTTGTCGACCAGCTTTCGCACCTTGCGCGACCGTTGCGCCTTTGCGCGGAGGAAGTCACGCGCCATCAACGCACGGTCGTCGAGAAACGCCCGGATCCGTCCCGTCATCGTTCAAGGGTGGACGCGGGCGCGCTGAGCTCCGTGCGCGCCCGGGAGAGTGCGTGTTCCACCGCCTCCGCGTCCGCGGCGTCGAGAGCCTCCCTCCAGGCCCCGTCCATCGCCAGCAGGCCCTTCCATCGTTCCAGGCCCTCCAGGAGGGCGAATCGATCCTCTTCCCGCAGCCAGCGGGCCGCGCGTGATTCGAGTAGCCCTGCCATCGTGTCGAAGCGCTGCAGACTGCACAGCACGCCGGCGAGACGACGTGCCTGCCCCACGCGCCAGGAGGGGCGACGCGTGTGATACAGCGCGACCGCGGTCTCGTGAGCGTCGCCGAACCGATCGGCCGCCACGAGGAGTTCCGCGAGCGTCAGAGCAGGCTCTGCGCCACCCGGGTCCAGCGCGCTCGCGCGCTTCGCGTGCGGGAGCGCCTTGTTGGGAGAGGAGAGCCCGACCAGCGCACGCGCGAGCCCCAGGTGCATCTCGGCGCGACGACACACGGGCACGCGCCGGAGCGACAACGAGAGCCGCGCGACGGCGTCTCCCCATCGACCCCGGTCCAGTGCAAGATACGCCAACTCCTGCTCTCGCCCGGGGCTCGCGTCGAGCATGTCGAGCGTCTCGGACGCAGCCTCGAGGTGACCGCGCCGCCGCTGGGCGCGCGCCGCCTCGAGCACGACGGTCACCCGCTCCTCGTCCCCGTCGGGGAACGACATCCCACTGAGCGTCGAGACGCGGTCGCGCCCATCACTCACACCCTCGAGGATGTCGAGGAGAACAGACTCTCCGCGAACGCGGGCGTCGTCCGCGGGGAGGTCGCGCAGCAGCGTGCGCGCGGCCGGCAGCTCGCCGAGGCCGCGGTGGGCTTGTGCGAGGCGAAGCGCGGTCGCTGCCGGGCTGAGCGCACTCGTGGCCGCCAGCGAGCTCCAGCGCGCCTTCGCGAGTCCCCACGTGTGCTTCGAGTCGGTGCGCTGCGCGACGCGGCTCGCCGTTTCGGCCATCGCCAAGCCAATCCCCTCGGACTCCGAGTCGAGCACCGTCGGGGCGTCGAGCGCGGTGATGGCCTCGAACGTTCGCCGCCGGTTCTCGCCGTCGCGAAGGGGCAACGTCGTGCGCATGCGGCGCAGGTACTCGGGCGGGGTCTGGCATTCTTGCTGGAGGACGCCGTCGATCGTCGACAGGAGCTCCGGCTCCGTCGTCACCGCCGGGCCGAAGCCGTCGCGGTCGAAGTCGAAGTACCCCACGCGCGACGGGTGCCCTCCGCCGTACATCTCATCACGGTCGAACTGGTAGTAGACGACCGGCTTCTCGAGGATGCCCATCTCGAAGAACACGGAGGAGTAGTCCGTGATGAGCATGGCGGCGCGACGATAGAGGCGCTGCAGGATCGGCTCCGACTTGTGGCTGTGCACCTCGATCCAGTCGGGGGCCTCGAACCAGTCGTTGTAGATCTGCACGTTGGCATGCGGGAAGAACACCACGCTGTAGCCGTGCTGCTGAGCGACCTCCTGAAGACGGGGTGAGTGCAGAAGGGCCTTCCACGTCCGGGCGTAGTTCGACTTGTAGAACCGCTCCGACTTTCCGCGATGGGTCGTGCCGTGTTTGGCGTTGTCGACGAGGTAGTTGCGCCACGTCGGCATGATGAGGATGCACTTCTCCGTCTTCTCTTCTCGCTCGAGCAGACCGTCGTGCCGCGACAGGCCGACCAACTTGGTGCAGTGCCGCCCGAACTTGTAGTTGGACCGGTCTCCGGCGACGGACTCGTGCTCAGCCGGCGACGAGGTGACGAACAGGTCGATCTTCTTGTTGTTCAGCCAACTCGAGATGTCGTCGCGGATCACGCCGTGCTGCAAGAACGTGAACTTGAAGGTGAGGAGGTCTCCGTACTGGCTGGCCGGCAGGATGTGCAGCACGAAGGCGTCCGCGTGGGACGAGATGACGTGGTCCGCGTTCAGGACGAGCAGCTTGTGCTCGATGCCGCCGAACGGGACGAGCCGAAACCCCTCTGCCTGAAGCCGATCCCAGTCGTGGGACTCCTTGGCGAGGACGAAGAAGGCGTTGATTTCGGGGTGGTTGCGGAGAATGTACCGGTAGAGGTGCTCCGCGTTGTCGTCCGCGTGCTGGTCTCGGTCCAGCAGCATCCACGCGTTTCGGTACCGTGCGGCGACCGCGGGTGACGTAGCCAGCGTGCGCAGGGCCGTCGCGGACGGAGAGCTCTCTCTGGTCTTGCCCTTGAAGGCCCGCGCGATGGCTCCGTGAGTGAGCGGGCCTGACGTGGGGCTTCCGAGGATCTTGAGGCGGGCGGGTGCGCCATCGAGTTCGAACTCGAGCGCAGCACAGGTCTCGTCGACAGGAACCCAGCAGAGTCGTTCCTCGACAAAGACCTCCTCGAGAAAACGATGGATGCGCGACTTGGCGAAGTGCGGGGTCGCATCCCGGCCGTTGACGAGGAAACGCTCGAGCAAGGGGGCGCCGCGGAAGAAGTACGATATCTGAACGAGCCCCTTGGCTCGGTCGTAGTCCCGCACGTAGGCGTGATGCGTGTCGGGTGAGGTTTGCTTGAAGAGCGCGAGCATCCCGGCTTTGTGGAAGAACCAGCACCCGGCCAGGTTGAACTTTTCGATGGTGTCGGTGTCGATGTGGTCGAAGATGCGCTCGATGAGCTCTCGGTACTTCGACTTCTGCGCATCGCTCAAGAAGGACACGGATGCCGTGTTGGCGACGATGCGCTTGATGCTCCAGAACAGGTCGTAGAGGAGCAGCCACTGGATGAACGGGGGGACGTGTCCACACCGGTCTCGCGATCGTTCGATCAGGTCGAGATGGCCATGCTCGAGCACCTCGCGGTATCGCCCTGGGTGGGTCCAGGCGCCGTCGAGCGTGGAGGACTCGTTGCTTCGCTTTCGGTAGTAGTACTCGGATTCAGCGATGTACCCGGCCTTCGCGTCTGCGCACTCGATGAGAAATCGAGCCGTGAAATGTGCGTCCTCGAAGCTGGGGCGAATCCTCTCGTCAAAGCGGCATCCGTGCCGCGCGACGAGGTCGGTGCGATAGAACGACGTGGCCGCGGAGGGGGCGATGAAGTTGCGCTCGCTGTGAGGGTTGACCGTCCGGCTTCCGCCCTTGAATCGGTAGGACAGCGGGTGGTTGTTGACGTAGCGGTCATCGCGCTCGTGAAAGAAGATCCAGTTGCAGCACAGAAGGCCGAGCGGGACTTTGTGGTGCTTCGTCAGGAATGCCTCGACGTGCTCGAAGTACCTGGTGTTGACGAAGTCGTCGGGGTCGATGAACGTGACCCAGTCGCCCGTGACGAGCGTGAGGCCGAGGTTCCGCGCCGAGGCTTGGCCGCCGTTGTCCTTGCGCACGTACTGGATGTTGCGGGGGTACTTCCGGCGCCACTTATGGATGATCTCCGGGGACCCGTCGGTGGATCCGTCGTCGACCAGGATGAGTTCGATGTGCCGCTCGAACCCGACGGTCTGCGTGGTGAGCGAGCGGAGGAAGGCGTCGAGGTAGGCCTCCACGTTGTACACGGCGGAGACCACCGTGTAGCGGTGCTGGCATGGCACTTCGAGTCCGAGCGGAGCCCGTACGCCCGGCGGTAGCGTCTCGAGGAGGTCAACGCGGTTCTTGACCGCGTCTGTCGCGAACAGCCAAGGGTCGCGACGCAGCTTTCGTAGCTTCCGTGCGAACGGCGGCGGCTTGGATTTCGACATGCCGCGGATGGTAGCGACTTGTAGGGCCAGGGGGCACCCCCGGTGTCGCGCTCCATTTGCGCGGTTCCTCGGACCCGTACGGCTCGGAACTCCCCGCGCTGCAAAGGCGCTCCTTTCGCCGCCCGCCTCCCCTTGACGCAATGCGTCGCTGGATCCATACCGCGAGAGACTGAAGCGTCATTCAGTTTTTGAAATCACCCCCACCCCAGGGGCGTCGGAGGTACCTCGGTGTCGCAACCGCAGAATCGCTACAAGGCCGATCTCAGGGAGATCCAGTTCCTTCTCTTCGAGCAGTTCGGGCTCTCGGACCTGCTCGGCAAAGCGCCGTACGAAGACTGGGGCCCCGACGAGGTCAACATGGTCGTCTCGGAGTGCTACCGGTACGCCACCGAGATCGTCGGGCCACTGAACGCGGTGGGGGACCGCGTCGGATGCAAGCTCGAGGATGGAAAGGTCATCGTCCCGGACGGCTTCGACAAGGCGTGGAACGCGCTCTACGAGCAGGGCTGGCGGGTGCTCAGCGCGCCCGAAGAGCTCGGCGGACAGGGCGCGCCGATGACGTTGCAGGGGGTGTGCGAGGAGCTGATGGCGGGCGCGAACCCGGCGTTCGCGATGTACCCGGGCCTCACGCACGGTGCGGCCGACCTCATCGCGCACTCGGGCACGCCCGAGCAGGTCGATCAGTTCGCCAAGAACATGATGAACGGGCGCTTCGGCGGCACGATGTGCCTGAGTGAGCCGCAGGCGGGGAGCGACGTGGGCGCGTCGACGACGGTGGCCAAGAAGGTCTCCGAGGGCGTCTACAAGATCACCGGCACGAAGTGCTGGATCAGCGCCGGCGACCACCAGCTCGCCGAGACGGTGGTGCACCTCGTGCTCGCTCGCATCGAGGGCGCGCAGGCGGGGACGAAGGGCCTCAGTCTCTTCATCGTGCCCAAGCACAAGATCAACGACGACGGCTCGCTCGGCGGGCTCAACGACGTCGCGGTCGCAGGCATCGAGCACAAGATGGGCCTGAACGGCTCCGCGACGTGCGTCCTTCAGTTCGGCGACAACGACGACTGCATCGGATACCTCTGCGGCGGCGTCGAGCATCAGGGCATGCGCCAGATGTTCAAGATGATGAACTTCGCACGCATCGGGGTGGGCCTGCAGGGGCTGGCCGTCGCGAGCGGCGCCTACCTCGCGGCGCTCGACTACGCGAAGGACCGCAAGCAGGGGTCCAGCGTCGACAAGTGGAAGGACCCGACGGCGCCCCGCGTGCCGATCATCGAGCACGCCGACGTGCGCCGTATGCTGCTCGAGATGAAGGCGAAGGTCGAAGGCATCCGCGCGCTGATCACGAAGCTCACGATGCATCAGGACCGCGCCACCGCGCTGCAGGGCCAGGACGACGAGAGCGCTGCGTACCACCAAGGTCAGGTGGAGCTGCTCACGCCGATCGTGAAGTCCTACGCGTCGGACCAGGCCTACCGCGTCTCGGAGATCGCCATTCAGGTGCACGGCGGCTCGGGCTACGTGCAGGACTACCCGGTCGAGCAGGCGGCGCGGGACTCGAAGGTGTTCAGCATCTACGAGGGCACGAACCACATCCAGGCGCTCGACCTGGTTGGCCGCAAGCTCGGCCAGGCTGGCGGCAAGCACGCGCAGGAGTTCTTCGCCGATGTCGGCAAGTTCGTCGCCAAGGCGTCGGACCACGAGGTGCTCGGCTCGAGCGTCAAGCAGCTCGCCAAGGCCCAGGAGGCCGTGGGCGGAGCGGCGTTCCAGCTTCTCGGCTGGTTCAAGGGTGGCCAGATGCAGAAGGTGCCGCTCAACGCCAATCGCTTCCTCGACATGATGAGCGAGGTCACCGTCGCGTGGCTGCTGCTCGAGGGCGCGGCCATCGCGTGCGAGAAGCAGGCGGACACCGCGAAGGACCACCCGGACTGGAACTTCTACGAGGGCAAGAAGCAGGCGGCGATCTTCTTCGCGCAGAACGTGCTTCCCGAGGTCATCGCCAAGAGCAAGATCCTCGCGGCCGGAGACCAGAGCGCGCTCGAGATTCCGCTCGAGGCATTCGCCACGGTCTGAGACCCGACCCACGAATCGACGGGGACGTTGCCAGACGGCAGCGTCCCCGTTCTCGTATCCACCAGCTGCTAGGAGAGAACGTCCGCATGAAGCGTTGGAAGAAGGTCCTGCTCGGCATCGGGCTCGTGTTCGTGGGGCTGGGCACGGCGCTCGGCATCTTCATCGTGGTCGCCAACGAGCCGCGCCCGAACGGCACGACCGGGGAAGCCGCGGACGCCCTCGCGGCCTCGCTCGAGGAGTCCGTCAACCTGGAAGCCTGGGAGCAGACCGGGGCTGTGCAGTGGGACTTCGGCGGGCGGCAGCAGCACCTCTGGGACCGACAGCGGCACGTGGCCCGGGTGCGCTTCGACGACGCCGAGGCGCTCATCCACGTCGGCGGTCCACACGGGCGCGCGTACGTGAACGGGGCCGAGGTTCACGGTGAGGAGGCGGCCGCGATCCTCGAGCGAGCGTACGCGTCGTTCATCAACGATTCGTTCTGGCTCAACCCACTCGCCAAGTTCCGCGACGAAGGAGTCACGCGCTCGCTCGTCCGCCTCGACGGAGGGCGCCAGGGCCTGCTCATCGGCTACGGGGCGGGCGGGCTCACGCCCGGAGACGCGTACCTCTGGATTCCCGACTCCAACGGACGTCCGGCGCGCTGGAAGATGTGGGTTTCGATCATCCCCGTCGGGGGCGTCGAGACTTCATGGGACGGCTGGCAGGAGCTCGACACGGGCGCGTGGGTGTCCACCGACCACGTCGGCCCCTTTGGTCTCGCGCTGCAGCTGACCAACGTGCGCGGCGCGGCCGACCTCGCCACCCTCACGGGCGGCGAAGACCCGTTCGCACCGCTCTTCGAGGAGTAGAGAAGCCGGTCAGATCCCGGCGCAGGAGGACGGCACAACCGCGTCCTCATCCGAGCCGCTCGAGCTGTCGATGACCCCGTCGACGAACCAGCACACGCGGTCGAGGTCGGCGTCGCTCAGCTCCTCGCCCGCCGCGATCTGCATCATGCCTGTGTTGTCACTCAGCGGCCCCCGGAACGGCAGCTGCGGATCGGCGACGGCCTCACTGCGCAAGCCATCGGCTTCGGTCGTCACTCCGATGGGCACGAACGCCGCGAAAGGCGCGTAGTCGACGACGGAGTTGGCGTCGTTGGTCATCGGTCTCCACCCCACGTCGGCGGGATCGAACGTGCCGTCGAGGATCGAGTCGATCTGAGTGCGGTACAGGCCCTCCCAATCCCAGTGCGCCGACGAGAGGCACTGCGTCGGGTTCGCCTCGCAGGCGGTCGGGCTGTGGTAGCCGATGCGGTAGACGGGGCTCTCCGCTTCGTCGCAGGTGACGGTGGCCCCCGGGCGGATCTCCACAGGGGCGGAGCTGTTGCTCTGCGCGAGGATGACGTCCGCCCCCGCGTCCATCAGCGCCTCCGCAGAGGAGCCTTCGACGTCTGGGTTGAAGAACGCGCCCACGAAGCGGATGTCGACCTCGACGTTGGGGTTGGCCCGCTGAGCGCCGAGCGTGAAGGCATTGATGTGACGGATGAACTGGGGGAGGGGGAGGGCCGCGACGACGCCGAGGCGGTCGGTGCAGGTCATGCGGCCGGCCACGAAGCCCAGGATGTACATGGGCTGGTACATGCGCCCGAAGTACGACGTGATGTTGTCCCCGCTGACGTCCCCGCAGCAGCTCACGAAGTAGCGGTCCGGGTGCCGGTTGGCGGCGTTGAGCGTCTCGGTGATGTAGCCGGACGAGACGGTGTAGATGATGTTGCTGTCGTCGTTCGCGATGAGGTCTTCGATCGCGGCCTCGACGTCGGCGCTCTGAACCGCGGGGCGGAACGCGAGCGGGGCGTCCAGCGCCTCGGACACGGCCGTCGCTGCGGCGTGGTGCGTCTGCGACCACCCGCGGTCGTTGATGCCGCTGGAGTACACGAAGCCGATGCGCGGCTCGAACTCGACCGGGCCGCCCGTGCCCGAGCAATACCCGGAGCCGAGGCACGTGCTCGACGCGCCGAACGCGGCGCAATCGCCGTCCGTCTCACAGTCGGTGCGGTCGACGTTGGAGAGCGAGCAGCTCGCGCTGAGCGCGGTGATGCTGGCGAGAAGGAGGCCGTTTCGCAGTTTCATCAGAACGGTCATCAGAAGGCTCCCGCGAGCTCGAGCCGAGCGCCGCCCAAGGTCGGCCCCGCGCGGAGAGCGACCGATTCGGAGTCATCGGACGTGAGCCCGATGATGAGAAGAGTGAGGCCGGTTGCGGCGAGCGCGGCGCCGCCGATCCACAGGATGTCCGCGCCCAGCGCGAGCGAGGCTTGGTCGCCGACCGGGCCCTCCGCGCCTTCCGGGCAGACCCCGTTCACGCACAGCGCTTCGGCTTCGGCGCCGCGGTCGCCCGCCAACACGCCCATGACGATGCCGCCGACGATGGCGAGGCCGCCCACGCCGAGCAGGACGCCGCCGACGGCGGGCAGCGGTGAGGAGCTGCTCTCCGTGGCGGCCGGGGCGCTGCTGCGCTGCGCGGTGGCGCTGCTGCTGGTCGCGGTCGAGGCCGGAGCGTTGGCCTGGGCTGCCGCGGCGCGGCGTTCCTCGTCTTCGGCGCGCAGCCGCTCCTCGAGGTTCGCGATCCGCGTGACGACGGTGCTCCGCTGCTCCTCGGGGGCGTCGGGCGAGTACCGAAGCAGCGCGGCACGTGCCTCATCGAGGCGACCGAGGCGTTCGTAGACGTTGGCGATGTTGAAGAGCAGCACCGGACGGCCGCTGAGCCGGTGCGCCTCTTCGAAGGCCGCGAGCGACTCTTCGTAGTGACCCTCCGCGTACAGGCGGTCGCCACGGAGGTAAAGGGAGCGCGCCTGGTCGTCCGGGGCGGCTTCGTCCGCGGGCGCGTCTGCACCCTCGTCTTGGGCGTGTGCGACGCCGGTGACCGATGCCAGAAGCAGGCATGCGGGAAGGAGGCACGAGGCCCTGAAGAGGTCGTTCATGGTTCCCTTCCGGTGGCCGCTCAGCGGTCCCACGGGTTGACGTTGTCAGTGGAGGGGGGATCCGGCTCCCACCCGCGACGCGCTGGGGTCGGCGTTGCGGCGGGAGCGGGAGGATCCGCGGGGGCGGGGGCCTCCGTCGGGGTGGGCGAGGGAGCTGTCGCAGCGGGGGGGCGGCGCACGAGGGGGCGCCGCGGCCGACGCACGCCAGGCCGTGCGGGCGCGGCTTCCGTCGAGACCGCGGCTTCAGCGGCGGGCTCGCCCTCGCGGCTGGGCGGCGGCTCGGGGGCTGCGGCGGGCGAGGGCTCCGACGCCTGAAGAGCGATGTTCGGTGGCGGGGCGGAGTCGCGGAACGACACGCGCCGGGTCTCGAAGCCCGGTGCCTCGACGCGCAGCTCGTGGGTCTGGCCGTCCAGGTCCAGTCGGGTCACCAGCTCGCCCGTGCCGAGCAGCTCGTCGTCGACGAAGATCTGCGCGATGGCCGGGGTCGCCTCGATGTGGACCGCATAGCCCTCGGGCGAATCGGCTTCGGCGGCCGGCGCGGGGGCGGCTTGCTGGCTCCACCAGAACGCGGCGCCTCCCAGCAGCAACAGCAACGCGAGCAGGCCCACGAGCAAGCCCGCGCGACTGGACGATGAGCCTTCGGAAGCCTCGGCTTGGCTGAGCGCGGGCGCGGGCGTGGGCTCCACGGGCGTCGGTCGAATCGCCGGCGGCGGCGTGCTGACGAGGGTGGGTTTGGCGTCTGTGTCGCCCGCTGTCTCGTCCGCCCCGTCCTCCGCGTGGTCGTCCGCGTCGTCCAGAACCAGCTCAGGTGCGTCATCATCCGGGGTCGGGAGCACCACCGGGTTCACGCCGAGCGTGTCCATCCACAGCCCGCATGTGCGGTCGTCCGCCAGCGGGAGTAACGCCGCCGCGGCGTCGAGGGTCGTTGCGAACCGCTGCTTGCGGTCGTCCGCCATCATCTTGAGGATCACCGCCTCGAGCATCGGGTGGACCGTCGGCTGATGCAGCGTCGGGGGGTCGAAGCCCTTGTGACCCACGTCATTGAGCAGCTCGAGGACGGACGGCCGGTCTCGCGGGAGTCGTCCGGTGGCGGCTTCGTAGAGCATCACGCCGAGCGCATACTGATCCGTGCGTGTGTCGATGCGCTCCCCGCGGGCCTGCTCGGGAGACATGTAGTGCGGCGTGCCAATGACGCTCGAATCGATGGTTAGGGCGGGGTCCGACGTCACCAAGCGGGAGACCCCAAAATCGAGCACGGTCGGGCGGAAGCGTCCCCCGTCGGGGACGAGGATGACGTTCTCGGGCTTGAGGTCGCGATGGATGACGCCCTGCTCGTGCCCCGCCGCGACGGCCGCGCAGATGGGGAGGAAGATCTTCGCTGCTTCCTCCTTGTTCAGGGTCCCGTGTTCGGCGAGGTGCTCTGCGAGGGTCGGCCCTGGCAGGTACTTCATGACCAGGTAGGGCACGTCGTCTTGGGTTCCGACGTCGAAGATCTCCACGACGTTGGCGTTGTGGATGCGCGACGCGGCCTGGCCTTCCCGCAGGAAGCGGGCCCGCAGGTCGGAGCGGCCGCGGGAGTGCGACTGGAGAATCTTGACCGCGACCTTCTTGTGAAGGCTGACGTGATGCGCGAGGTAGACGTCCGCCATGCCGCCCACGCCGATGAGCTCGTCGATGACATAGCTGCCGATCGACGATCCGCTGGGAAACTCGGGAGGGGCCGGGGGGCGTTCGGACGAGTACATCACGGGGAGAGGTTCCATCTGCGGTGAATAGTTACACCAAGAGCGGCCCCCGCCAACGTCTCAGGTGACAAGGTAACTTGTCGTGTCGTTTTCCCTCACGGGCAAGCGTCTAAATCTGAGGGTACAACGACAGGGACGTCTTCAGAAACGAGTGATTCAAGGAAACACCGGTACTGCTGTCGCGGCCCGTCGGTCTGGAAAACGACCTCATGCCCGTCTTCGACGTCGTCGGCCGGGTGCTGAACCACCACCCCCGTCACTGCCCCCGAACGGAGGTTTCCGCTGAGAGGAAGCCCACGCCGCGCGCGGCCGCTCAGCGGGAGCAGCGGTTCGAGCGGAGCGAACCGCGCGATCCCGGTGTCGAGCGCGTCCCCACCCAGGTCGAGGCCAAAGGCCAGCGTCAGCGGGTTGGCGACGGGGGGCGGGATGTACGTGTCGAGGATGCCCTGGAACATGAGAATGTGACGCGGCGCGCCGTTCAGAGGGGCGGCCGTGACCTCGCGGGCGTAGACCTGCGGGTCGGCCGGTTCCCCGGCCCACTGAAGCAGTGAAAGCGTAGGGTCGAACTCGTCCAGCGTGCGTCCGCGAGCGGTGTACTGAAGCAGGGTCTCGGCGGTCGACCGGACGGGAAGGGGGCTCTCCTTGAAGACCACATTCGCAAGCCAGCTGCCTCCCGCGCCGCTGAGGATGAGCGCCGCGAAGCGAGGTTCGATCGCCGCCGCGAGCGGGGCGATGGTGGCCCCCATCGAGTGCCCCATCAGGGTGAGGTGACGGGTGTCCAGCGCGACCTCGCCATCGGGCGCGTCGAGGTCGGGGCAGCTGCTCGCGTCAAATCGTACGGTCTCGAGCGCGCGAGCCAGAAGCGCCAGCTCCAACGCGCTCTGGCGGATGGAGTCGCGCAGCGCAGGGGGGTTGTTGATGTTGAAGATGGCGAACTGCTCGTCCCAATCACGCGGATTGCGCAACCCGCCGAGCGGCCCGTCGACCGTCACGCCGACCCAGCCCGCCTGCGCGAACGTCAGAGCGGGCCCTGTGCCGGGCGCGATGGCCTCGCCGCCCGCTTCGGCGCGCCGGCCGCGGTCGACCAGCGGCCGGTCGCCTCCCCCTCCGGTGCGGACGAACAGCGCCGTCGGGAAGCCCTCGCTGGGCATCGTTTGTCGCGGCACGGTCACGTAGACGGCCGACTCTGCGCTCCGCTGCTCGCTGAGCATCCCGGCCGCGTCCCGTACCCAGCCGCCGCCTTCGGTGGCGTACGGTGCCTCGCCTCCCTGAAAGTCGGGCATCGGGACGGTGGTTCGAAAGACGCAGTAGTCGTCGAACACCTCGCGCGCCTCGAACGGGCCATCTACCGCCAACGTGTGCGCCTCCAACTGGGCGTTGGCGTCGTGCAAGACCCGGGTTGGGTCGTCGGTGCGGAACACCGCCATCGCCGCGACCTCGGTGTCTGGCAGCGCATCGACGGCCGCTTGGTGCGCCAAGAACGCCGCCTCGCTCAGGCCTTCGGGACGGGTCCCGGCGAGGATCTCCGCCGTGCTCGGAGCGGGCGAGAGGGGGCTGCCGTCCTCGCTGCGCACCGACGTGGTCACCACCGCGGCCATCAGGCGGTCCGCGGGCAGCGGTCGGCCTTGAACGGGGAGCACCGCCAACAGATTCGGGGCGCCGAACGGGCCCGTGTCCGTCTCGAAGTAGGCCCGAACGGGGTGGCGGGTGCCTCGCTCGGGCGAGTCGGGATCGACGTCCACCACAAACAGCGACGCGCCGTCTTGCAGGCTGGCTTCCGGTCCGGAGGGAAGCGAGCCCGGGTCGATCGGCGCGGACAGGGGGAAGAAGACGCCGCTGCTCACTCCGAAGCCCTCGACGCCCTCGAGCACGTCCACGAGCGCTTGCACGATCGCGACCCCGCGCGGGTTGGGGAAATGATCGATGCGGATGGTTCCGTCCGCCTGGCGGAGCCGCTCGTCCGGCCAGGGCGCGGTGTAGAAGTCGCTTCCCGCGTAGTCTGCGAGAGCCGCCGCGGGGCCGCTCACCGAGGCGTCCGGGCCCCCGTCGGCCGGCACCGGGTCCGTGTCGCAGCCCACGACCAGAAGCGCGAAGACGAAGACGACCCAAAAGCGAAGCATGGACCCAGCGTAGCAGGCAGCTTCCCGGGCTTCAGAGCGCCCCCACCCACGGGCCCTCGCAGACTCACTCGCGACGGCGCCGCGCCCGGTAGAAGACCCGGACGGGCACGCCCTCGAAGCCGAAGCGCTGCCGGATCGAGTTGATCACATACCGCTGGTAGCTGAAGTGCACCGCGTCCGGGTAGTTGCAGACAACGACAAACGTGGGCGGCTCGACCGCGGCCTGCGTCACATAGAACAGGCGGATCGCCTTGCCCTTGTGCGTCGGTGGCGGGTGGTGCTCGAGGACCTCTTCGACGAAGCGGTTGATCTCCGACGTGGAGATTCGCTTCTTGTGCTCCACCAGCGCCGCGCCGACCGCGCGAAGGAGCTTGTGCGTGCCTCGGCCCGACTTGGCGCTCACGGGAATGATCGGCGCCCAAGGCGCGAACGCGAGGATCTCCTTGGCCCGGGTGATGGCCTTGCGGCGCGTCTCCTGGTTGCGGATGAGGTCCTGTTTGTTGAGACCGATGACGAGGGCGCGGCCTCGATCCACGGCGAGGCCGGCCAGACGTGCGTCCTGCTCGGCCACACCCTCGTCGGCGTCGATCATCAGGATGACGCCGTTGCTCCGCTCCATCGCGCGGATGGCCTTCATGACGCTGAGCCCCTCGACCCCGCGCTCCTTCTGAACGGCGCGCTTGCGACGGATGCCGGCCGTGTCGATGAGCACAAAGGGCTGCTCGTCGACCTCGATGAGCGCGTCGATGGAGTCGATGGTCGTGCCCGGGCGGTGGTCGACGATCTGCCGGTCTTCGCCCAGCAGTCGGTTCGTCAGGCTGGACTTGCCCGCGTTGGGCCGACCGATGATGGCCAGCCGCGGGATGCTCGGGTCGAGGCCCGGCTCGAGCTCGGCCGGATCGGGAAGCACCTCACAGAGCGCTTCCTCGAGGTCGCCGACGCCGAGCCCGTGCTGCGCGCTGATCGGGAAGAGCTGGTCGATGCCGAGCTCGTACAGCGACATCGCCTCGTGCGCGCGGCTCGGTGAATCGCACTTGTTGCCGGCGTACAACACGGGCTTGTCGGTCTCTCGGAGCAGCCGCACGGCTTCGCGGTCGGCTTGGATGACGCCGGTCGTGGCGTCGAAGAGGCAGATGACGACGTCCGCCTCTTCGAGCGCGAGCAACACGTGCCCGGTGATGCCCTCCTTCATCGGGTCGTCGCTGTCCGGGTCGAAGCCGCCGGTGTCGATGACCACGCAGGTGCGGCCGAGGAAGTCCGCGTCGGCGTAGTGCCGATCTCGCGTCACGCCCGGGACGTCTTCGACGATCGCGAGGCGTTTGCCCACCAACCGGTTGAAGAGCGTGCTCTTGCCCACGTTGGGACGGCCCACGATGGCCACCACCGGCCGGCCGCCGGTGGCGTTGGCGGGCAGCGGCTGCTTCGTGTCTTTGCGCGCCGTCTTGGCGATGCGGCGGGTCACTCGGTCTCCCGGGTCAGCTGGCGGACCTTGTGCGGGTTGCGCGTCCAATGCTCTTCCACGCGCACGAACAGCTTCAGGAAGACCTTCTGCTGGATGAAGTCCTCGATCTCCGTCCGGGCGGCCGTCCCGATGCTCTTGAGGCGCTCGCCGCCCGAGCCGATGAGGATGCCCTTGTGGGTGGGCTTGTCGACGATGATCGTCGCGCCGATGCGCGTGATCGCGGACTCCTCGGTGAACTCCTCGATCTGGACGGCCACAGTGTGCGGCACCTCTTCCCGAGTGTGGCGGATGATCGCCTCGCGCACGAGCTCGGCGGCGAAGAAGCGCGTCGGCCGATCGGTCAGCACGTCCTCTTCGTAGAGCAGCCCCTCCGGCAGGTGAGCGCGGAGCTCCCGGACCAGCGGGTCGACGTTGTCGCTCTTCAGCGCGGACATCGGCACGAGCGCCGCCAGGTCGTGGCGCTGATCCCATGAGGCGAGCTGAGGCAGGAGCTTGCCCTTGTCCTTGATCTTGTCGACCTTGTTGAGCGCCAAGACGATCGGCACCCGCACCCGCGCGACCTGGGCCAGCACGTCTTCGTCGGCCGGGTGGATGGGGTCGCCGCCCTTGCCGTGATGGGTCGCGTCGATGACCAGCACCACCGCGTCCACGTCCTCGAGGGACGCCTTCGCCTCTTCTGCGATGACCTTGCCGAGCACCGAGCGCGGGCGCTCGAGTCCGGGGGTGTCCACAAACGCGATCTGCGTGGGGGGCGCCTCTTGGGCGAAGACGCCGAGCAGGCGCGAGCGGGTGGTGCCGGGGCGCGGGGTGGTGATCGCGAGCTTCTGGCCGAGCAGCGCGTTGAGCAGGGTGCTCTTGCCCACGTTGGGTCGGCCCACGATCGCGACACGGCCGCTTCGGGGTGCGTTGGACTCGTCCGTCATGATTCCGCGCGAGTATGCAGCGGCTGGGCGCCGGGTCCACCCGGGTTGACGTGAGGGCGTCTCCGGCCGACCCTGCCGCTTCATGGGCATCGCTTCGATCGTGCTCGGCATCTTGGCCGTGATGTTCGCCGCCGGCGGCTTTCTCATCTCGTTTGTGCCGAGCGTGGGGGCCATCCCCGGCGCGCTCCTGACCCTGACCGCGCCGCTGCTCGCGCTGATCGGCATCGTGCTCGGCGGCGTCGGGCTGTCGCGCGCCAAGAGCGAGGGCACGGAGACGGGCCTGCCCACCGCGGGCCTCATCGTGTCCGTGATCGCGTTTTTTCCTGCGTTCCTCGTCGCCATCACGTGCGGCCTCTGCGACATGATGTGCGCCAGCGCCATGCTCGACGCGCCGTCGCGCAGCTCCTCGGGGGACACCAACGGCACGCCCTACTGGATGCAGGACGCCGGCTTCGGCGCCACCAGCCCAGGCTTGGGCCAGCCGCCGCCGCCGCCGGTCTATCCGACCGACCCGAATGCGCCGCCGCCGCAGCTTCTGCCGCCGAACCCGAACCCGCCCAGCGAGGTGCCTCCGGTTCAGCCCGAAGTCGTGCCGCCGCCGCCACCGATCCCGCCGCCCGAGCCGCCGCGACCCGGCTGACGTGCACCCGTTCCTCGGGGTCCTCCGTCTCGGTGAGGGCGAGCGCGTCTTCGGCAGCTACGGCGCGATGGTCGGGCTCGGGGTGTTGGTCGCGGGTGCTCTGGCCATTCGCGCGGCCCATCGGGCGCGACTCGATGTCGGGGCGGCGTTCGCCGCGCTCGCCCTCACCGTCGGAGGCGGCTTCTTCGGCGCATGGCTGACGTTTCTCTTGGTGGAGTGGGCGCGCACCGGCTCGCCCGTGTCGGCGTTCTACGGCGGCGGTTTCGTGTTCTTCGGCGCGGTGCCCGGCGGCGCGCTGGGCCTCTGGTCAGCGGGGCGCTGGTTGAAGCTCGACGTGCTCGCGGCGCTCGATCTGTCCGCCCCCGGGCTCGCCGCCGGGCACGCGCTCGGCCGGCTCGGCTGCTTTCTCGGGGGCTGTTGCTACGGCGCGCCGTTCTCGGGTCCGTGGGCCGTGACGTACACGCATCCGTTCGCGCCCGGCGCCCACCCACCCGTCCCACGGCATCCGACGCCCGTGTACGAGGCCGCGGGGCTCGTGCTGATCGCGCTGGTGCTGGCGCTGCTGCCGATTCGACGACCGGGGACGGGCGCCCGGGCGGCGCTCTACCTCGCGGCCTACTGCGCACTTCGGCTCGTGGTCGAGGCGTTCCGCGGCGACCGGATCCGCGGCGTCTGGCTGGGGGGGATGTCCACCTCTCAGGGCATCGCGCTGCTCGGCTTGGTCGTCGCGGCAGGGCTCGCCCTCCGGGCCCATCGCGGCCGGTGAGAATCGAGCGCCGCATGCTGCTACACCTCCGGTATGGCGCGCCTGTCCCTGATCGCGGCCGGAGTTTTGTTGGCCTCGGTGTTCATGCAGCTTGGAGGGCCGCGCCGGCTCCGGCTGACCCCGCCCGACATCGTCTGGATCGAGGCGGGCGAGTTCTCCATGGGGGCGAGCGACCCGGAGGTTCTGCACGCCGTGGAGATGTGCGTCGACTCGCGCCCGTTTCCGATTCGCTCGCTCGCGCCGAGCGGCGACGGAGGCTGCTCGCCCGCCCGCTTCCTGGTGGAATCGCCGCGCCGGCGCGTGTTCGTGAACGCGTTTGGCATCGACCGCACTGAGGTGACCCGTGCCGCGTACGGCCGCTGTGTGCGCGCCGGCCGGTGCCGACCGAGCAACGTGCCCGACGACGACCTGCGGTTGGCCGCGCCGACGATGCCGGTCACGGGCATCAACGTCGATGAGGCTGCCCGCTACTGCGCGTTTGCCGGGGGGCGCCTGCCCACCGAGACCGAGTGGGAGCGCGCCGCGCGCGGGGACCGTCCATGGAGTCGTTTCCCGTGGGGCCGAAACTACAACTCGCACCTCGCGAACCACGGCGCGTGGCCCGAGGGCCCAGACGATCGGGACGGGTTCGCGATGGCGGCGCCGGTCGGCTCGTTCCCGGATGGCGCGAGCCCACACGGCCTGCTCGATGCGGCGGGCAACGCGTGGGAGTGGACGTCGAGCAGCCCGCGAACCCGCGACGTCGGGATGGGCGCCGACCCGGGGGTCTACCGCGTGATTCGGGGCGGCTCGTGGTCCCAGCCGCCCGAGGTGATGCGCGTGACCCACCGGACCTGGCTGCCCCTCGCGGAGCGGCACGCGGACGTCGGGGTCCGGTGCGCACACGACCGGCGACGATGACCCCGCTTGCCGGGGCCCGCGGAACGGCTACAGTCGCGCCCTCGGAGGACCCGCCTTGCACCGACATGCACTCGCATTCGCGCTCGCTGCGCTCGTTCTGACCTTCGGCTGCAAGCAGGAGGAGGGCGAGGTCTGTCAGACCTACGACATGACGTCGGACTGCGCCGAGGGCCTCGAGTGCTGTGGCTCGCCCCGCGTTTGCCCAGGTGACCCCGCCAACGCGGCCGATGTGCGCGGCATCTGTCTGCCCTCGGGCATGTGTCCGGACACCGTCGAGCGGGTGTGTCCGACGGACGCGGGCACCGACGCAGCCGTGGATTCCGGCATCGACTCGGGAGCGGCCGTCGACGCGGGCCCCGTGACCGACTCCGGCCCGGCCGACTCGGGCCCCACGGACTCCGGCCCGGCCGACTCGGGCCCCACGGACTCGGGCCCCACGGACTCGGGCCCGGTCGACTCCGGCCCGGTGGACTCCGGCCCCGTGGACTCCGGTCCCGTCGACTCCGGCCCGGTCGACTCCGGCCCCGTGGACTCGGGCGTCGACTCGGGCGCCTGACCGACAACTCCGGCGCGCGACTCCGACGTCCGGCTCGCGACACTCCGGTGCGTGACGCGCAATCGTCTGCGTCCGCTCGCCTGATTCGGGTACCATGCGCACGCGATGAAGGTCTGCCCGCGCTGCTCCGAGCTCTATCCGGACGACGCGGAACGCTGTCCGAAGGACGCCTCGTTGCTGCGCTTGGTGCTCGACCCGCTCATCGGAAAGACGGTCGGCGGGCGTTTCCGGCTGATCCAGCGCCTGGGCTCCGGGGGCATGTCGAGCGTCTACCTCGCGCGGCATGTGCTCATCGACCGGCTCATGGCGATCAAGACGCTGCGGCGCGATCTCGCCCGCGACCCGGTCCAGCGGGACCGCTTCCTGCGTGAAGCGAGGGCGGTCAACCGCATCAACCACGACAACATCGTGGAGATCAGCGACTTCGGAGAGACCGAGGACGGGCTCGTCTATTTGGTCATGGAGTACGTGCCCGGTGACCCGCTGCTCGAGCTGCTCTCGCGCGGGCCCCTCCCCGTGTTGCGTGCGCTCGACATCGTCGAGCAGTGTGCGAGCGCGCTGGGCCGTGCGCACCAGATGGGTGTCATCCACCGGGATCTCAAGCCCGAGAACATCATCGTCATGCAGCGGCGTGACCGCCGTGACTTCGTGAAGCTGCTGGACTTCGGCATCGCCAAGATCCTCGACGCGCCCTCGCTCACCGGCAGCCAGCAGATCTTCGGCACGCCCGGCTACATCGCGCCCGAATACATCCAGTCGACCGACATCGACGGCCGCTCGGACCTCTACTCCCTCGGCTGCATCCTGTACGAGCTGGTCACGGGCGCGCTTCCCTTCGACTACGAATACCCGGGCGACCTGCTGGTCAAGCACGTGACCGAGCCCCCCGTGCCGCCGCGGGAGCGCCTTCCGACCGTCGAGCCCGCGGTCGAGGCGTTCATCCTCCGCTGCTTGGTGAAGGACCCGAACGAGCGTTTCCGGGACGCGTTCCATTTCATCGCCGAGCTCGGCCAGGTGCGTGAGCGGCTCGGCCCCGTGCAGAGCTGGGGCGGCATGGACGAGGTCCACCGCGAGAGGGCGCCCGACCTCTCCGCCACCCAACACGACGGCCTCATGGAGGGCCTGGCCAAGGTCCTCGAGCAGGAGCGTCTCGCCTCAGGCGCCGTCGCGGAGCCGGCCGGCACCGCGGAGTCTCCCTCGAACGGCGCGCGCCCCCCCACCGACACGGTCGCGACCGGAATGGAGCGGCCCGACTTCGAAGCCGCCGAACCCCGCATCCCCGATCCGCCCGCGATCGACGGTGCCATCGAGCCGGAGGTGCTCGAGGCGAGCGTCAAGCCGGACGAATCGCAGGCAGGCCAGAACCACAACCGCGACGGCCTGGTCGGCGCGATCCGCTGGCGCCGGCGCTACGACGCGCTCGAGTCCCACCTCACGGCGATCGGCGAGCGCCCCACCGAGATCCAGCACGCGATGGCGTTCGCGGCGAGCACGTTGGGCGAGCTGGAGGAGGCCGTCGCCAGCGCGCAGTCCTACCAGGAGGCGGTCGAGGCGCTGCACGAGCGGGCGCGCGACTTCCGCAGCACCCTCGGCCGCGCGCTGGATCAGGTCGCCGGCAAGCTGTCCGAAGAGCGCGGCGCGTTCGAGACCTTGGCCACCCGTCGGAACACGCTTCGACAGCAGCGCGAAGCCGCGCGCGTGAAGATCCGCCGAGGCGCCGGCACCGAGGGCGAAGCCGACGCGCTGCTCTGGGAGCTGGCGGCCGTCGAAGAGCAACTCCGCCGCGCGGGGCAGCAGTGCGACGAGCTCGAGGGCCAGCTCGCCGAACTCACCAACGAGTTGGAGACCCAGAACGAGACCTTCGAGCATGAGCGGCTCGGCCTCGTTCAGGTGCTCGACGCCCAGATGTTGCGTCTCGAGGCGACCGCCAATGCCCTTCGAAGACCGTTGGAGCAGGCCGAAGCGCATGTTCGGGTCGTCTGGCCCAGCACTCCACCGGATGGGGCTCCGGCCGGAGAATTGTAATCAGGCTGCCCTTCGGTTGACCCTGACTGACCGTTTCGCCTACCGTTCCCGCGTGAATGCGGAGTACCAGCGTGGAGGCGAGATGCGGGCGCAGATGAGCGCGATCGGGCGTGTTTTCGGGGTAGTGGGTCTCATGGCGGCGATGCTGCTCTCGTTCGCGCCGCGTGTTCACGCGCAGGCGGACGCGGATGCGACGGCGCGCGCGCGCCGGCTGTACGGCGAAGCGCAGGGGCTCTTCGACCGCGGGCAGTTCGCCCAGGCCGAGGTTCGCTTCCGTGCGGCGTACGAGGCGGTTCCCAACCCCGTCGTGCTGCGGGCCATCGCGGCTGCGCAGGAGCGTCAGGGCAACACGACCGGCGCTGCGGAGAGTTACCGCGCCTATCTCGAAGCCTCGCCCGAGGCGAGCGACCGCGCGGAGGTCGAGGCGACCATCCGCGAGATCGAGGCGCGTCCGTCGACGATGACGATCAACTCGACGCCCCCCGGCGCGCAGGTCGTGCTCGACGGCACCGACTCTCAGCAGCGCACGCCGAGCACCCTTCAGATCGCTGGCGGCGAGCATCAGCT
This sequence comes from Sandaracinaceae bacterium, assembly GCA_045106715.1. Taxonomy (GTDB): domain Bacteria; phylum Myxococcota_A; class Polyangia; order Polyangiales; family Sandaracinaceae. Next base: position 35,184 of record JBGCFC010000014.1, on the reverse strand, counting down.
CGAGCTTCATCTCGAGGGCTACAGCCCGCACCGGCAGGCCTTCACGGCCCAGCCCGGTGCCCGGGCGCGTCTCGACATCACGCTCCAGCCTGGCCAGGACGAGCCCGTCGGCTCCGGCGGGAACAGCGGCGGCGGAGGCGGCGGATCGGCCGACCCGTCGATCGGCGTCTGGGTCCTCGCGGGCGTGGCCGCGGCCGGCCTCGTCTCCGGTACGGCGTTCGGCTTCGTCGCGTTGAGCGAGCAGAGCAGCTTCGACGACCAGCCCGACGCGGACACCGCGGACCGGGGTGAGACCTTCGCGCTCATCGCCGACATCAGCTTCGGTGTCGCCGCCGCGGCGGCCATCACCGGCATCGTGCTCTACATCGTCGAGGCCAGCGGCGGCGACAGCGACTCCGCGAGCCTCGGAGACGACGACCTCCGCCTCGACGTGGGCGGCTGGGCTGACAACACCGGCGGCGGCGCGGCCGCGACCCTTACCTTCTGAGCGCAGGACCGAGACACATGACCAAGCACACGCGCAATTTCTTCTCTCTGGCCCTGGCCCTCAGCCTGGCCGGCTGCTCCCTCGTCGTGGATTTCGATCGCGACCGCATCAATGACTCCGGCATGATCGACGCCAGCCCCGGAGACGGCGGCATGGATGGCGGCAACGACGCCGGCGTGACCTGCGGCAACGGCGTCGTCGAGACCGGCGAGGACTGCGACGACAACAACACGACCACCGGCGACGGCTGCGACGACAGCTGCGAAGTCGAGACCGGCTTCTCCTGCGACGACGACGCGCCGAGCACCTGCATCGCGCGCTGCGCCGAGAACGAGCGCGTGGCGAGCGGCACCTGTGTGGCCTGCGCGACGGGCACCATCCGCGCGGCCGGCGACGACCCCTTCGGCGGTGACGACACCAGCTGCTCCAGCTGCGCGGAGGACTTCCGCGTCGACGACGACAACACGTGCGTCTCCTGCGAGGCTGGCACGATCAACGCCTCGGGCGACGACGCCAACGGCGACGCCACCACGTGCGACCCCGTGCTCTGCGAAGAGAACGAGCGCGTCGTAGGCAACGAGTGCGTGGCCTGCGAGGCGGGCGCCACCAACGCGGCCGGCGACGACGCCACCGGGACGGACACCGCGTGCGACCCGACGCTCTGCGGCGACGACGAGTTCGTCATGGACAACGCCTGCACCGCATGCGCCTCGGGTGAGAGCAACCTCGCGGGTGACAACGCCACGGGCGACGACACGACCTGCGACGGCAGCCTGTGCCCGTCCGACACCTCCGTGGTCAGCGGCGCGTGCGTGGCCTGCCCGGCTGGCACCACCAACATGGCCGGCGACGACGCCTTCGGGGGCGTGGACACCATGTGCGACCCGACCATCTGCGGCGTCAACGAGCGGGTTCAGGACAACGCCTGCACCACTTGCGAAGCCGGCACCGAGAACCCCGACGGCGATGACGACGCGTCGATGGGCAACACCACCTGCGAGGCCATCCTCTGCGGGGAGAACCAGTTCGTGAGCGGCAACGCGTGCATGGACTGCGCGGCCGGGTTCATCAACGCCGCGGATGACGACGCCTCGATGGGCGACACCGTCTGCGGCGAGTGCGACGCGAACTTCCGGGTGGGAAGCGGTGCTTGCATCGCGTGCGGCGCAGGCACCATCAATGCCTCTGGTGATGAGATCGGTGGCGGGGATAGCGTGTGCGGCGAGTGCGCCACGGACTTCCGCGTCATGGGGACCAGCTGTGTCGCCTGCGGAGCAGGCGAGGAGAACATATCCGGTGACTCTATCGCCGGAGGTAACTCCCTCTGCGACGCGATCGAATGCGGAGTGGACCAGTACGTTTTGGCGAACGTCTGTACTGATTGCCCCGCCGGGTCCACGAACTCGGATGGCGGCGACCTGGCGAACGGCGCCAACACCACCTGCCTCTGCCCTGCGGGCAGTTTCGTCAACGGCGCCACCTGCAATACGTGCCCGCCCAACTCCACCAGCGTGGCCGCGGAGCTTCCCGGGGTGGTGAACACGACATGCTCCTGCAACGCCAACTTTAGTTCCACAGGCAGCGCGTGCGCTGCATGCGACTCGACGACCGAGACCAATGCGGCGGGTGATGCGGTCCCAGGCCTGAGCACCTCCTGCGACAGTTGCGGAAATGGTGGGCCACCCGAGGGCATTGAGGCTTGTGACGACGGGAACAGCCTCGCATGCGGGAGCTGCGGCACCCGCTGCCTCAACACCAACACGGTGTCTCAGGAGACGGGGGCCATCAGCGTCGACGCACTTCCTGAGGACGGAGATTCGATCACCATCAACGATGGCAACAGCTCCGTGACCTTTGCTTTCGACCGTTTGGAGTACGCGACCGCGACTACAGGTGCAGGCGATACTGAGATCACCTGGACCGGCGCCAACGCAGGCGAGGACATCAGCATCGTATTGGTGGACCCTGGCTCTGACGGTGCTCTGTCCGTGGCGGTCACTGGCACCACGACGAGGACTGTGACGGTGACGCTGGAGCGGGCTACCGGAGTCATCACCAGCACGGCGGCCGAAGTCGTGGCGGCGGTCGCCCTGGAGACCACGGACGTGGTCGCCGCTGGGACCGGCACCACGGCCGTATCTGCGGAAGGCCCTGTCATGGGGTCCGGCAGCAACGACTCGCCTTCGGGTACGGAGATCGAGTTCGCATCCGACGCTAGTTCGGGGGCGGTCGCGGGCCTACTTCGCACGGCAATTGACGCGTCCGGACTGCTGGTGACCACCTCGGCTGGCGGCGGCGGCAGCATCGGACTGGAGAACGACCGAATCGGGGACATCGGAACCATCTCGGAGTCGGACTCGGGAGCGGACAGCACCACGGTCACGGACTTCACGGGAGGCGCTGGCACCGCGTGCCCGTCCACGACCGGTTGCGTGAACGACGAGGACTGCACGAGCGGTGTCTGCTCGAGCAACGTCTGCACCTGAGTCTCGCTCCACCTCCTGATGTGCGGTCGGCCCGCCTCGGCTACTCCGAGGTGGGCCGAGTGCGTTCTGGGGAAGCAACTCCCAGCGCGGAGGAAACCTCGCGAGCGAAGAACCGATACCCAGGCCTCGACATCGCATCCGGCCTCCGCTGGCAAGGGGCCTCGGAGGGGCCCTTGTATCGATTGAACGCTCTGTTGCTCGCCTGTTTTCTGCTCTCGGCTTGCGGGGATGACACCTGCATGGGGGACGGCGACTGCGCGACGGGCACCTACTGTGCGCTCGGCTCTTGCATCGCGGAATGCGCCTCGGACCTGGACTGCGCGGAACTCGGGGACGGCGCCTCCTGCGACCTCGACCGGGGCCGCTGTTCACGCGATGAGTCGGACGGTGGAGGGGCGACGACGTGCGCTTCGAACTCGGACTGTGCTGACGGTCTGTTCTGCAACGGAGCGGAGAGCTGCGAGCCCGGAGCGCCGGGGGCGGACGCGTCCGGGTGCGTGACCGGATCGGCTCCGTGCGAGGTGACGGAAGAGTGCGACGAAGAGGGGGCGAGCTGCTCGCCCGCCGATTGCACCGACCCCGACGCTGACGGAGACGGTGAGGCGCGTATCGCATGCGGGGGAAACGACTGCGACGACGAGGACGGCAACCGGTACCCCGGCAACGCCGAGGTGTGCGACCCAGATGGGCACGACGAGGATTGTGATCCGAGTACGTTTGGCTTTCGCGATGTCGATGGCGACGGCATCGCATCGGCTGAGTGCTGCAATCGCGCAGACGACTCGACGGAAACCTGCGGAACGGACTGCGACGATGTGAACCGCAACGTGTATCCCGGGAACTCCGAAGTTTGCGATGGGTTCGACAACGACTGCGATTCCGAGACGGATGAGGGGGTGCTCACCACCTACATCGTCGACTCGGACCGCGACGGCTTTGGCGACGGTGCAGTGGGAGCAGAGACGATGCAGGCGTGCACGCGGCCGGTCGGGTTCGCGGAGAATGCGGACGACTGCGACGACTCGGCATCTACAGTAAACCCGGGCAACCCTGAAGTATGTGAATCCGAAGGCATCGACGAAGACTGCGATGGCACGGCAAACCCCGAGAGCCTTTGCGCCTGCACAGGCGGGAGCCGAACCTGTCCGCTCCCCGGGATCTGCGCCGGGAGCACGCAGCTCTGCGTAGACGGGGAATGGGCCGAGTGTGGCGTCTCGCCGCTGGCCGAGACCTGCAACGGTGTGGACGACGACTGCGACGGCGTCGCGGACGACGGCGTCACGGTCGCTTGCTACCTCGATGGAGACAACGATGGGTACCCCGTCGCCGGAGCGGTGCTCGAGGACGTTTGCCCCGTCGCAGGACGGGATCTCTTCGGCGGATGCCCCGTTGGGCTGACGAACCGTCCGCCCGTGGGTGCCAACGTGGACTGTGATGATGATGCCGCTTCGGTCTACCCGTCCGCCGTGGAGATATGTGACGGGGTCGACAGCGACTGCTCTTCGAGCGGGGACGGGAGCGACGAGGACGCAGATGGTGACGGATACAGTCCGAGAAGCGCTTCGTGCATCGGCGCCGGAGAACCAGGGACTGGGGTGGGCGCGTTCCCGAAAGAGGACTGCCGTGACACTGACGGAGAGGTGAACCCTGGAGCCGACGAAGTCGCTTGCGATGGCATCGACAACGATTGCGACGGGTCGAGCAGCGAACTCACAGTCCGTTGTGCCTCCGGAGGGTATTGCTCGGCAGGTGGTATCTGCGGTCGGGGACCTCAGGTCGTGCAGATCGCGGGCGGCTCCAACAGCACATGCACGCTCTTTGCAGACGGGACGGTGGCCTGCTGGGGATCGAACCTCCACGGTCAGATCGGCGACCCCTCGGTACCGTCGCGGGCGAGGCCCGGTGCGGTTGTCGGCCTAGACGACGTCGTGGAGTTGGCGGGCTCAGATAGCTTCTACTGCGCGCGTCACCGTGAAGGAACAGTGTCGTGCTGGGGGCGAAATCAGTTTGGTCAGCTGGGTGATGGCACCTTCGTAGATCGCGCCGAGCCGGCGATCGTACCGGGCCTGAACTCGGTGGTAGAGATCGCTGTCGGTGCAGAACACTCCTGTGCGCGACTGAACGATGCCACGGTGTGGTGCTGGGGGCGCAACGGACAGAGACAGCTCGGGATATCCGACCCCGCCGGGAGCCCCGTCCCGGTCCGAGCTCCTGCGGTGTCCGACGCCACTCACTTGAGCGCTGGGGGACTCTCGACTTGCATCCGTCGGACGGATGGCGTCGTCTCGTGCTGGGGGCGACGCATGCGAGATGAGCGCTTTGCGGAAGCGGTTGTGGAGCCCGTGCCGGTGGCAGGACTCTCGGAGATTGAGGAGCTAGCGACGGGTCGCGCGCACAGCTGCGCGCGTTCGGCCTCGGGTCACGTGCACTGTTGGGGTGCCAACGACCATGGGCAGCTCGGCAATGGTGGCACCACGAATCAGCCGCACGCGGTCGATACTGGAATCCGCGACGCGATCGCGATCGCTGTCGGCTCCAATCAAAGCTGCGCCGTACTCGCCAGTGGAGGGGTTCGATGCTGGGGTTCAAACAACGCCAGACAGCTTGGCAACGGGGGCACGGATGACCAAAACATGCCGGTGCCCGTTGCTTCGGTTGACGACGCGAACCAGATCGGACTTGGGCCGGCTCACGGCTGCGTGAGACGACGCGACCTGTCGATGAGTTGTTGGGGCACCAATGTCCTCGGGGCCCTGGGCGACGGAGCGTTCGGGGACCGCACGACGGTGGTACCCGTATTCGGGATCGGAGGGCCGCTCGAGGTCACTGCCGCTAGTCTCCACTCGTGTGCCCGACGCCGTGATGGTAGCGTGTGGTGTTGGGGTACGGCGGCCGGGTTTCGTACCGAGGAACTGACCTCGTCGATCTATCCGAGCCCTGTGCGAATCGCCGCGCTGTCCCGGACCAGGCAACTCGCGGGAGGCTTCTGGCACACGTGTGCGCTCCTCGAGGATGCTACCGTTCGGTGCTGGGGCCAGAACGGCGATGGGCAGCTGGGCAATGACTCGGTCGGTTCCGCCAGCACGATGCCCGTCGAGGTGGGAGCTCCGATGACCGACGTGCTCGAATTGGTCTCAGGCGAACGCCACACATGCGCGTTGCTCGACGGCGGAGGAGTTCGGTGCTGGGGAGACAACGCGTTCGGTCAGCTCGGTGACGACTCCTTCGTCGATCGATCCGCTCCGGTCGGTGTCTTCGGGCTTTCGGGCGCGGTGCAGGTCGTTGCCGGAGGCCGACATACGTGTGCCCGATTCGCGGACGGAACGGCAGCGTGCTGGGGAGACAACGCGTCTCTCCAGCTAGGTGTATCAACCCCGGCCAGATCCGAGCGCCCGCTTCCGGTTCCATTGACCGGCATCGCGGCACTCGCCACAGGCGATGCTCATACGTGTGCCCTCTTGACTGACGGAGTTGTTCGTTGCTGGGGAGGCAATGGGGAGGGTCAGCTCGGTGACGGCACTCGTACCGACCGAGCGGCGCCCGCTCCCGTCTCGGGACTGGCTGGTGTCGCTGAACTCGCGTTGGGTCAGGAGCATAGTTGCGCTTTGCTGAGCACGGGATCCGTCCGATGCTGGGGCAACAACTCCAACCGCCAGCTGGCCGATGGAACACAGACGAGGCGGCTAACTCCTGTAACCGTGCTCGGTGTGACTACTGCTACTGAGATCTCAGCCCAGGGTCGACATACGCACGTTCTGCAGTCCGGTGGAATTGCTCGCTCGTGGGGCGCCAACGGGTCGGGCACCCTGGGAGATGGAACGCGCCTCACACCAGTGCAGCCCACCACCATCTGGGACCTCTGATCAATCCCTCCGGTTCACCCGGATCCTCAGGGCCCGCGCCATCATGACCTCCATCGCGCCGCTCAGGCCGGGGCGGAAGGCGGGGTCGGCGTCGACGATGGCGCGGAGGAGGAAGTTGGTGTCGCCGACGTCGAAGGTGGCCCAGCCGACGACGCCGGTGGCGTTGCCGGGGAGGGGCTGGCTGCGGAAGCGCCAGCGGCCGCCGTTCATGGCGCCGTCGGTGGCGTCGAGCTCGACGACGCGGTCTTCGCGCTCGGAGAGGGTCATGTCGCCGCTGGTGCCGATGAGCGGCAGATCGACGCCCCAGTGGAAGTCGCGGGCGTTGCCGCGCTCGGCCAGGACGGTGGCGCTGCTGCCGGGGATGAGGGCCTGGGTGAAGGCGACGGGGTCGAGCATGATCTGCCGGACGCGGGCCTCGGGCTGGGGCAGGCGGCTCATGACGCTCGACTGGGTGAGCTGGATGCCGTTGGACTCGATGAGCAGCATGTCGCCGCGGCGGAGCACGTTGGCGAGCGGGGCGAGGTCGACTTCCGGGGCGTGCAGCGCGGCGGGTCGAGGCGTGGCGACGTAGCCGCTCCGGCGCTCGGCTTCGGTGCCGGCGCGGAGCAGGGTGCCGGTCGCCATGGCGATGTTCACGGAGCGGTTGATGCTGCGGCTTGCGCTCGCGACGGACTGGGTGAGGTAGTTGGAGTCACGGAGGTCCATCCGGGTGCTGAGCAGCACGAGCGAGCGGCCCGGGCCGCGGGGCAAGATGCGCCAGACTTCGCGGCCGTGGCCGAGGTCGCCCTGGGTGCGCTGGATGTCGATGCGGAAGCCGCGCTCAGGGTGGGACGCCGGCGCGTCGAAGCGGGTGAGCATGGCCTGGCCGGAGAGCGCGAAGACCGAGGTGGTCCATCGCCAGGAGAACGCGATGCTCTGGCCTGCGCGCTCGGTGACCTCGACTTCGCCGACGGCGGGCATGAAGTCGGGGTAGTGCGCGGGGTCGGAGACGACGTCGGCGATGCGGGCGGCCGGGGCGTGCACGACGCGGGCGAGGTGCACGGCGGGCAGCACGGCGCCGTGGGGGAGCTCGACGAGGGCGACGGTGCCGCGCTCGAGCATCGGGGCGATGAGGGTCAGCTCGCGCGCGGAGAAGCCCCGGAGCGGCGCCTGCCTCGCGTCCCACGCGGGGCGCGCCTCGGGCTGCGCGAGCGCTGGCGCGGTCACGAGGAGCGCGGGGGCGAGGGCCAAAGCCAGCGCCGAGAGGAGCGTCTTGGGATGCACGTCTTCTACGACGCAGGGCAGGTCCCAAAAAGTCAATCGAGGCCGGGCGGGGCGCCTTTGTCTTGGGGCGAGCGGGTGGTATGAGCGAGGCATGAAGTTCTTCATCGACACGGCCGACACGGACGAAATCAAGGAAGCCGCCGCCATGGGCTTGGTGGACGGGGTCACGACCAATCCGTCGCTGGTCGCGAAGGTGGGGCGCAACTACGAGGAGGTCGTCCGCGAGATCTGCGAGATCGTGGACGGGCCGATCAGCGCCGAGGTCATCGCGACCGACGTCGACGGCATCGTGAAGGAGGGCCGCGCGATCGCCGCCTGGCACCCGAACGTCGTCGTCAAGGTCCCGCTCATCCCGGACGGCCTGAAGGCCGTGAAGGTGTTCAGCGACGAGGGCATCAAGACGAACGTCACGCTCTGCTTCAGCGCGACCCAGGGCTTGCTCGCGGCCAAGGCCGGCGCGACCTACATCAGCCCGTTCCTCGGGCGCATCGACGACATCGCGTGGGACGGCATGGAGCTCATCGGGCAGCTCCGCACCATCTACGACAACTACGGCTACGCGACGGAGATCCTCGCCGCGTCCATCCGCCACCCGAAGCACGTGGTGGAGTGCGCGGAGCTCGGCGCGGACGTCGCGACCATCCCGCTCAAGGTGATGCTCCAGTTGGCCAAGCACCCGCTCACGGACGTCGGGCTCGCGAAGTTCCTGGCGGACGCGGCTCGGATCCCGAAGGGCTGACCCCGCGTGCGGGCCGTCTGGACAGCCGCCCTCGTCGGCAGCGCGATCCTCTTTGGCGTCGCGGGCGCCCCCGTGTGCGCGGAGGCCCAAGACGAGCCCGCGGGCGCGCTCGGCCTCCACTTCCTCGCGTCCCCGCCGCTCGACTCCGACGGGGATCCCGACACGGCGCCCATCGTGGACATCGGCGGGCTTCTCAACGCGGACCTCTGGTTCCCGATCGACTGGTTCCGGGTGGGCGGCTTCATCGGGGTTGGCACCATTCCCTCTGAGGAGGACACCCGCAACAGGCTGTACATGCCGTTTGGCGCGTCGGTCGCCGTCGAGGTGATCGGGGACGACGTGGGGTTCTCGATCCGCGCCCGCGGCGGCCTCTGGGCGGGGGCGACCCAGGAAGTGAAGCTCACCGTGGGGGGCCTGGTCGGCGGCGGAGCGCATCTCTTGGTGCACTTGGGCGCGGGCACCGCGCTCAACGTCGGCTTGGACGTCTACGGGATCCTCGGCGCCGGCGAGACCTTCGTGTTCGCGCCTGGTGTGGGCCTGAGCTGGAACCCGGCGTTCGAAAGCGCGCCATGAGCGACGCGCTCGAAGGCCGGCCGCGCGTCGAGGTCGAGGTGCTCGCCGACGATCCGGACGCGCGCTGCGATCGGGGCTTCTTGACGCTACGTCGGCTGACGCTCCGCCACCGCTGGGCGGACGGAGTCGAGAGCCCGGCCTACCCCTACGATGTCGTCGAGCGCGCGGCGACGGATGCGGTCGCCATCGTGCTGTTGAGCGAAGGCGCCATCGCGCTCCGTTCGAGCATCCGGCCGCCCCTGGCGTTCCGGGCGGGCTACGCGCTGCCCTTGGCCGGGGCGAGCGACCCGGTCCTCTGGGAGGTGCCGGCCGGCCTCGTCGAGGCGTCGGAGACGGGCGACGAGGGGCTCCGCCGCTGCGCTGCGCGCGAGACGCTGGAGGAGGTCGGGCTGCCCCTCGAGGCGTCCGCGTTCGAGCGACTCGGGCCGCCCAGCTTCATGAGCCCGGGCGTGCTCGCGGAGCAGCTGCACTTCTATGTCGCCGAAGTGGATCGGTCTCGCGTCGGCACCCCAACGGAGGATGGCTCACCGCTCGAGGCCCGCGCCGCCGTGCGTTTCGTGGATCTGGACGAGGCGCTCGCCGCGTGCCGTGATGGGCGCGTGGAGGACCTCAAAACCGAGACGGCCATCCGGCGCGCGCTCGAGTGGAGTGCGCGATGAGGAGCGGGGCCAAGCGTGACAAGCGCCCGCGGGTGCTCGTCATCTACAAGAAGAGCGCCTACCAGATCTACGTCCGGGAGCGGAAGAACCAGCACATCCAGAAGCTGGTCGAAGAGGGCGACCCGACGGTCCGCAACATCCTCGCGGCCGACGCGGCCCACGTCGAGACCATCGACGAGGTCAAGCGCGCCGGCAAGGCCCTCGGGGTCCGGATGAGCCTTCGCTACCGCAGCGACGAGGTGCACGTCGAAGACTACGAGCTGATCGTCACGGTCGGTGGGGACGGGACGCTGCTCTGGGCCTCGCATCGGGTCCCGCCTGGGCTTCCCGTGCTCGCCATCAACAGCGCGCCACACCACAGCGTCGGCCACTTTTGCGGCGGTCGAAAGGGCGAGGTCCAAGCGAACATCGCCGCGGCGCTCGCCGGGGAGCTCGAGGCGACGCGGCTGACGCGCATGCAGGTGCGCATCGACGGCGAGGTCGTGCACCGGCGGGTGCTCAACGACGCGCTCTTCTGCCACAAGAGCCCGGCCGCCACGACGCGCTACCTGATGAACGTCAACGGCGAAGAAGAGGCGCAGAAGTCGAGCGGCATCTGGATCGGGCCCTCCGCGGGCAGCACCGCGGCGCAACGATCGGCCGGAGGTCGCATCCTGCCGCCCGGCTCGCGCAAGATTCAGTTCGTCGTGCGCGAGCCCTACAACCCGCCGGAGGGGCCCTACCGGTTCCGTCGCGGGACGCTCGCGCCCGGCGAGGTACTCCGGCTCGCCAGTCAGGTGCGCGAGGGCCGCGTGTTCCTCGACGGCCCGCACGTCGTGCACGAGGTGTCGGTGGGCTCGCTCCTCGAGATGGAGCGCAGCGAGGAGTCGCTGACGTTGCTCGCGTTCCCGCGCGCTTCTGGCTGACGGCGCAGCGAGCCGAGCTCGGGTCAGTCGCAGTCGAGCAGCGCTTCGGGCGCCGGCCCGTCGCGGCGTACCCGGATGCGGTAGCGGACGTGCGTTTCCTCGGTGGTCAACAGGACGTACGGCGCCGCGCAGCGATCGAAGGGCATCGTGAGTGAGCCGGCCGCCGACGCGCGGATCGTCCGCCGCTCGAGTCCCGCGGGGCGCGCCGGAACTCCGGTCGCGAGGTACCCGCCGGCGAGCGCTTCGGCGTCCTCCGCGCACAACAACGTGACGTCGAGGGAACGCCCCTCCTCGATGGCGATGTCGACCCGAAGCGGCCCTTCATCTCCGCCCCACGGTCCGCTCAGGTCGAGCCCCTCGATGTGCACGCGTCCCGTCGCGTTCTCCAGCCAGGGGCGCCCGTCGTTGTCGTACGGGCGCGCCGGTGGGGACTGCCCGTCGGCGAGCGCACCGAGCGATCCGTCGAGCTGCCGGGTGCAGAGGTCGAGGCTGAACGTCATTCCGCGCGCGAGTTCCCGCTGCAGCGTCGCCTCCGCCTCGGCCTCCAACATCTGGCCGGCCTGCGCCTGTGCGTTCATCCCAAAGAGCCCGCCCAGCCCCGCGATCAACCCGGACCATCCGCCGTCCGGCTCGACCGGGACCGTGCCGATGGGGACGACTCGCGCCGTCGGCGACTCGGCCGGGGTGACGGTGAGCATCGCGAGGTGGTTCGACTCGTCGTAGCGGACGTCCAGGAGGCCCTCGAGCGCGAGCGACGCTTGGAACCGCACCGTGCCGCGCACGCTGAAGCTCGAGCCGAAGGGCCCGGGGCGAGATTGCTCGACCCATTGCCAGCCCTGGCCGGACAGTGCGATGTGCAGCTGGTCGCCGCGGCGGCTGACCTCGCATTCACGAACCCAGAGCCGCCCCTCGGTCAGGGGGAGCACGCCCGCGGGTCGCTCGCGCCGGTTCTCCGGCAGCGGGAGGAAGCGCCCCTCGAGCATCGGGCAGGCGCGGGCGACGGCCAGGTCCATCACCAGCCGGCGGAACGCGTCGTCCTGGGCGGCGGTGCGCTGAGGACTCTCGACCGGCTCATGCAGGGTGACGACGGGCGCGTCTCCGCAGCCAGAGCAGAACGCGCCCATCGAGAAGAGGCTCGCGCCGAGCAGCGCGCCGTGAACGAGCCTAGCCAAGCGAGTGCAGCGCATGAAGTGGGGGTGCCTCAGCCGGGGGAGGTGGGTCAAGCCGGCGCCGATTCTCCGAAGCGTCGTCGTCTCCGGGCCCACACGAAGGCGAACATCGCGCCGCCGAGCACGGGGCTCACCCAGTCTCCGACGCGCACCCACAAGGTGGTCCCGCTCAAGCGTCGCGCGTCGGCGACGAACCGAGCACGAACGAAGCTGTCGGTGCGGTGAAGGTCTTCTCCGGTGGCGGCGGTGTGGCCGCTCACGCCCGTGTTGACGACACGGACGAGGTCTCGCCGGGTCTCGATGGCGCGGATGCGTCCGTTCATGTGGTGGAGGTGGGGCGCCGTCGTGTCGCCGAACCACGCGTTGTTGGTGATGTTGATCAACAGGTCCGGCCCGGCGCGCGCCTGCATGCGGACGAAGTCGGCGAGCAGATCTTCGTAGCAGTTGAGGACAGCGATGCGGGCTCCGGACAGCTCTACCTGCTGAGGCCCGCGTCCCGGGGTCAGCCCGCGGGGAAAGCGCTGGAGGAACGGGAGCGTGTCCCACAGCGGAGTGGTCTCTCCAAACGCGAGCAGATGGACTTTGTCCACGACCCCGACGACCCGGCCCTCTCGGTCCACGGCCATGGCCGAGTTGAACCGTTCGCCGACGCCCCTGTCGAACCGCGCGACCGGGCGGCCCAGCGCGTCTCTCGCGTAGGCGGTCATCATGGGGCCGTCGGTGCTCAGGACGCCCACCAACAGCGGGCCGCGTACGCCTTCCTGCCGGAGGCCGAGCGCGCCTGCGCGGTCGCGCGCGAGGTCGCGATGGATGGGAAACCGGTACGCCGTTTCAGGCCAGACGACCAGCTCGGCGCCCTCCGTTTCGAGCGCCGCCGTCATCGCGCGCATGCTGCGGAGCTGGGAGTAGAAGAGCGCGGGGTCGTGCTTGTCCCGCACCGACACGTTGGGTTGCACGACCCCGACCCGGAGCCGGGGGGCGCGCTGCCGTTCCGCGACGACTTGGTCGAGTCGCACGGCGCCGTAGACCAGCGGGAGGACAACACACGCCGCCGCGGCGACCCCCGCGCGCCAACGGCGGTGGCGCCCCAAGTCCAGCAGGCCGCAGGCGACGGTCGCCACGAGCCAGTCCAACAGCGGCAGGCTTCCGAGATCCGCGACCTGGGCGAAGGGCAAGAAGGGGAGCTGGCTCAGTCCGTAGCGCCACGGAAAGATCGCGGGGCTGAGGGTGGCGGCGAGGGTCAGGCAGGCGGGCACGGCCAGCCACCCGGGGGCGCCGCGACGCATCAGGCCCGCCGCGAGCAGAGCCCCAACACCGTACGCGAGCGCCTGGCCGAGCCAGAGCAACGCCCCGACCGCGAGCGCGGCGATCCAAGGAAAGTGCCCGTACTCCATCAGGAGGCCCACGATCCAGTACATCGCGATGGCCTGGGTCACCGTGCCCATCACGAGCCCGGTGGCAAACGCGCGTCGGGATCCGACTGCGTGCTCGGGCACCGGCTCGAGCGCCACGAGCAGCGCGGCGGGGGCCAGGAACGCGGTGAACGACCACTCGATCGGCGCGCCGCCCAGCCCGATGAGCGCACCGCCGGCCGCTGCCCAGACACCCGAGCGGAGAGCGGAGCTACCCGCGCGCAAATCGCTGCCAGACGCCAACCAAGAGGAGCAGCGCGAGGGCCCCGCCCGCGATCAAGAGCGAACGCGTGCGCCCGGCGCGTTCGGGCGTCTCGACCCGCGCGACCAGGAGAACGGCCTCCCCAGCATGGAAGCCAGCGTCGTACGAGAGGTCCCGAACGACTTCGGTGGGTTCGGCCTCCGCGCCCGACGTGAGGAGCAGGGCTTGTCCCCGCGCGCGGAACGCGACGTCGGTCCGGTCGTAGACCTCTCGCCGCACCATGCGATCTTGAACGCGGATGACCTCTTCGCCGCCTCCCAGCGGGACGTGCGCGACCAGCTCCACGGTGACGGGCACGGCGCGCACACGGCCGAGCGGATCAAGAAAGGCCTCCTGCCATTGGGCGCGCATCCGGTCGTCACCCACATGGATGGGGAGTTCGTCTTCGAGTCCGTCGCCCCACTGCGCGAGGTAGGCGTCGGCTTCGTCCTGGGTCACGCGGCGGTCGCCGTTGGTGTCTGCGGCTTCGAGCACGCGCTGGCCCTCGCTCGCCCCCAGCGTCAGCGAGACCACAACGCGGACCTCTTCATCGGAGATGTCGAGCTTGATGTAGCGTTCGGCGTTCAGGATCACGTGGCCGAGGTGGGCCTCGGCGGCGAGCGGTGTGCCGATCACAAAGCAGAAGGCCGCCGCGACCGCGCTCCACGAAGGAGCACGGAGGCGAGCGGCCTCGGTGAGCACGCAAGCTTGGCGTGGGAGCCGGCTCAGAGGTTCTCCAGGAAACGCACGCCGGTCATGACGCCAAACCCGCTGCCGCCCTTGCCTGACAGCCCATGGGGACGGTCCTGGAAGGTCGGGCCCGCGATGTCGAGGTGCATCCAGCGGCAGTCGCCCACGAACTGCTGGAGGAAGAGCGCAGCCGTGATGGCCCCGCCCTCGCGCTCGCCGGTGTGTTTCAGGTCCGCGACGTTCGAGTTCAGCATGTCGCGGAGCTGCTTGTTGAGCGGCAGGCGCCAGTACGACTCGCCCTCCGTCTCCGCCGCGCCCGAGTAGGCGCTGGCGATCTCGTCGTCGTCGGTGAAGAGCCCAGCGGTCCAGGGGCCGAGGGCGACCATGCACGCGCCGGTGAGCGTCGCGTGGTCGATCATGACGTCGGGCTCGAGGTCCCGGGCGTACGCCAGCACGTCGGCGAGCACCAGGCGGCCTTCGGCGTCGGTGTTGATGATCTCGACCGTCTTACCGTCGCGCGAGGTGAACACATCGCCGGGGCGGTACGCGTTCTCGCCGAGCATGTTCTCGGTGGAGCCGACGAGGCCGTGCACCTCGACCGGGAGACCGAGGCGCGCCGCCGCCATCACGATGCCGATGGTCACGGCCGCGCCGCCCATGTCGCACTTCATGTCGAGCATGGACTTCGGCGGCTTGAGGCAGAGGCCCCCCGCGTCGAACGTGATGCCCTTGCCCACGAACACGACGCGCGCCTTGGCCTTCTCCTTCGGCTTGTACGTCATGTGGATCATGCGCGGCTCGATGCCGCTGCCCGAGTTGACCGCGAGGAAGAGGTTCATCCCGAGCTTCTGGATGGCCTTCTTGTTGAACACCTTGCAGGTGATCCCCAGCTCCGCGCTGCGCTCCTTGGCGAAGTCGGCGAGGGTCAGCGGGTTGAGGTCGTTCGGCGGAGCGTTGACGAGGTCGCGCGTGTGGTTGACCGACTCGCCGATCGCCAGGCCCGCGGCCACTGCCTCGCGGAGCGGGGCGTTGCGCTTCTCGACGAGAAGCTTCGCGGTGCCGAGCTGCTTGGCCGGCACGCGGTCGCCCGTCAGGTACGTCGTGTAGCGGTAGGCGCCGAGCACCGCGCCCGACGCGGCGGCCCGCACAACTTCGGCTTCCTCGGAAAGCAACAGGAACGCCATCGTCCCGAACGAACGAGCCGCCTTGGCCCCGGTCGCGGCCGCCTGGCGGATGTCTGCGGCAGACCATTCGGCGGGGATGCCCACCAAGAGGACCTGCTTGGCGCCGATGCCCGCGCCCGCGGTGCGGAGCGTCTGACCCGGCTTGCCTTCAAACCTCTCGAGGCGAATCTGCGGCTTGAGCGCGCCGCCCATGGCCTTGTCGAGGGCCTTGACGTTGGCGTCGCGGAGCGCGTCTCCGGGTACTGCGATCGCGAGCAGGTCGGCTTTGACGGCCGCTGCGGCGTCGGTGGAAAGCGTGACTTTCATGATCCTCCGTCGACCCGCGGCTGACGCGGGTGGCGCGCATCCTGGCACGTCGCTGTCGGGGCCACAAGCGCCGGCGGCCGCCGCCACCCCGTCGCCGATCTCGCCGATCCGGGGCCGCAACTGCCCGGAATCACGAGGTGCCCCTCCGGCACGGCGCCTGCTCTGGTTCCGTGCGGTGGTCGGATGGCGATGGGCGTCACGTCGGTCACCCCCCAACCGAGGAGATTCTCATGCGTCATTCCATCCGTTTCGTGCCTTCCTTCCGTTCCCTTCTCGCGGCCGCGGGGCTGGCTGCGGCGTTGCTCGCGTTCAGCGCGCCGCCAGCGTCCGCCCAGACGAACTCCACCGCGAGCAGTCAGGCGAGCACCCCCGATGGCACGATCAACATCCAGACCGCCTCCGCCGAGCAGCTCCAGATGCTGCCGGGCATCGGGCCGTCTCGCGCCGATGCGATCGTCGCGCAGCGCGAGCGGCGAGCGTTCCGCCGGATCGAGGATCTCATGCGCGTGCGGGGTGTTGGCCGGGCGACGTTCCGGCGCCTGCGCGGCATGCTGACGGTGGACGGGCCGACGACGATGGCGGCGCCGGCCCAGTCATCGCGACGGTAGCCCGAGGGCGGTGCCACGCCGCGTTGTCCGCGCCGCAGGTCGACCGTGACGGGTTGGCCTGCGGTGCGGTGCGTGCCCTACGCGCCGGCGTCGAGCGCGTCGAGGAGCGGTCGGATGCGGGCCCGCTCGAGCTTGAGACCAACGCGGTTGGCCACCACGACAGTCGACACGTCGCAGACGTGCTCGAGTTCGACGAGGCCGTTCTGCCGGAGCGTTTCACCGCTCTCCACAATGTCCACGATGCGATCCGCCAGCCCCGTCAACGGGGCCAGCTCGACCGAGCCGCCGACGTAGATGACCTCGACGGGGAGGCCCTGACGCGCGAAGTGCCGGCCCGCAATGTTCGGAAACTTCGTCCCGATGCGCATCGTGCCCGTGGGGACGGGGGTGTCGGGCAATCCCGCGACCATCATGCGGCACACGCCGATGCCGAGGTCGAGCGGGGTGTAGAGGTCGTACTCGCGCTCGAGCAGCACGTCGCGGCCGACGATACCGAGGTCCGCCGCGCCGTACTCGACGTAGGTGGGCACGTCGTCTGGCTTGAGAAGCAGGTAACGCAGGCCGCCCACCGGGTCTTCGCGGACCAACGTGCGATCGTCCGCGCGCAGGACCGAGGTGTCGAACCCGGCGCCCTCGAGCAGACGGCAGAGCTGCTTGAGGATCCGCCCCTTCGGGACCGCGACGGTCAGGAGATCGCTCATGCGGTCCCCGGTACACGGGTGATGTTGGCCCCCACGCCGCCCAGCTTCTCTTCGATGCGCTCGTAGCCGCGGTCGATGTGATAGACGCGCAGCACTTCGGTGATGCCGTCGGCGACGAGGCCCGCCACGACGAGCGACGCCGACGCGCGTAGATCGGTGGCCATCACGGACGCGCCCTGCAGCTTCGCGGGGCCATCCACGGTCGCGAGCCGCCCGTTGACGTCGATGCTCGCGCCCATGCGGTTGAGTTCCGAAACGTGCATGAAGCGGTTCTCGAAGATGGTCTCGGTGATGAGGCTGCGCCCGTCGGCGAGGCACATCATCATCATCAGCTGCGCCTGCATGTCGGTCGGGAAGTCGGGGTGGGGCGCGGTGGTGATGTCGACGGGTGTGAATGGCGGCTTGCCCACCACCCGGATGCCGCTGCCCTCGCGCTCGATGGTCACCCCGGCTTCGCGCATCTTCGCGGCGACGGCGTGAAGGTGGTCGAAGGTGATGCCGTCGAGGAACACGTTCCCGCCGGTCGCGGCGGCGGCCACCATGTAGGTGCCGGCTTCGATGCGGTCGGCGATGATCGCGTGGTCGATCGGCTGGAGTGCGTCCTGGCCCTGAATCGTGATGGTGTCCGTGCCGGCGCCTTCGACGTCGGCGCCCATCTTGTTCAGCACGCGCGCCAGCTCCTCGACCTCGGGCTCCCGGGCGGCATTGCGCAGCGTGGTCCGCCCCTTGGCCAGCGCGGCGGCGCACATGAGGTTCTCCGTCCCGGTGACGGTCGGCACGTCCAGCCAGATGTCCGCCCCGTGCAGGCGCCCGGCGGGGACCTCGACGTTGACGTACCCGTGCTCGAGCACGATCGTCGCGCCCATCGCCTCGAGGCCCTTGAGGTGCTGGTCGATCGGACGCGCGCCGATGGCGCAGCCTCCCGGCAGGGAGACCCGGGCGCGACCGTAGCGGGCGACCAAGGGGCCGAGCACGAGGACCGAAGCGCGCATCTTGCGGACCAGGTCGTAGGGCGCGTCCGGCTCCTCGACAGGGCGGCCCGTGATGCGCACCACGGGCGCGTCGACTTCGGCGTCCAGGCCGAGGTGGCGCAGCAGATTCGCCATGGTGTGGATGTCCGTCAGGTCGGGGACGTTGCGAAAGACGCTGTCCCCGTCCGCGAGCAGCGACGCCGCCAGGATCGGAAGGGCGGCGTTCTTCGCCCCACTGATCCGCACGGTGCCATGTAGCGGGGTGCCCCCAACGATGCGCAGGTTGTCCACCGCCACGGCGTACCGCAGCGATCCTCCCTACGCCAGCGCCATCCCGATTACGAACATCCCGAAGCCGAGCACCACGATCGTGCCGAGCACACGCGCCGGCCCCGGCTGGATGCGGTCCTCCTCGTCGATGGCGCGCTGCGCGAACAGAAAGGCGCCCGTCACCCAGCCGATCCAGCCAAGGAGCAGAAGGACCGTGAAGCCCGGGTGCGGATCGATCGGCCGTGCGTACGCCTCGGCGGCGCGTCGGCGCGCGTCTTCCTGTCCTGCGTCGTTCGCCTGTTCACCGACCAGACGCACGATCTCTCGCTCCGCCCGCGCGCGGCGGTCCGGGAAGGGGACGGTGAGGCTGCGCGCCGCCAAGATCGCCCCGCGCATGGAGCGCCACGCGGCGATCGCGGTCTCGGGGTCGGCGTTCTCGTCGGCGGTCTCGGCCAGACTCGCCAGTCGGTCGAGGGCCGCCGGAGGGTACGGGCTCGCCGGGGCGTACCACCGCGCCGCTCTGCGATACGCCACGATCGCGGCGTCGACGTCTCCTCGCTCCTGCGCCCGGTCCCCGCGCTCGAGTTCCGCCCGGGAGGCGGTCACCACGCGGACCGCGAGGACCGCGAGCAGCACCCCCAACAGCGCGACGACGCGGGCCCCGCCGCGCAGCCAGGCGCGCGACCGCACGGGCGTCAAAGAAAGTCCCGGCGTCGGAAGATGAGGGAGGCGAGAAGCAGCGAGACGGCGGCGTAGCCGACGGCGTACCCCATCGTGGTGGCGAGGTACGTGGGCAGTCCGTCGGGGAGCGGGACCTCACCGCTGAGCGCGTGTTGGCCCGGAACGAACAGGTGGAAGTTCGGCACCACGTGCGCCAGCGCATGAAGCCCCTCGCGTACGGAGGCCGGGATGGTCTGTGAGTTCATCTCGGCCATCTCGTCGGCGCTTCGGCCCACGATCCACACGCCTAGGGTGAGCACCCCGGTCAGGAACGGGGTCGAGAAGCTCGAGAACAACAGCGCCACCGCGCTGAGCACCAGCACCTCGCCCACCGTCAACAGGAGGGCCGCCATCACCGCGCTCACATCGAAGTCTGTGGTGCCGGCTGCATACGCTGCGACCAAGAGGAACAGCAGCGACCAGGGCACGAGGACCGCGGTGCGGTCGCGCGCGCGCCACATGGCGAGCCCGAGAACGGCGGGTGCCCCGAGCAGGATGCCCACGAGCCACGCGACGTGGGCGCCGGCCTGCAGCGCGCCGACCCAGAGCTGGATGCCGCCCATCATGGCCACGAAGACCGCACCGGTGAGCGCGATGCCGAGGTACTTGCCGAGCAGGAACTCCCAGCGGTGGATGGGCTTCGGCAAGATGACGTAGAGCGTCTTGCGCTCGATCTCTTTGTAGAGGAGCGAGCTGCCGAGGAAGACCGCGATGATCACACTGAAGGCGGAGATCGATGCGAGGCCGATGTCGAGAACGACGCGTCTCTGCTGATGCAACGACAGCTCAGCCAGCGCCAACGTGAGCACGAGCACGGCCGACGCGAGCGCCAGCACGCCATACAGGACCTTGTCCCGCACCGCCTCGCGGAAGGTGTTGATGGCGATTGCCCAAATCCGGCCCATGGCAGGCGCCGAATCTAGCAGACGGAGCCGCGGCGGCCCGGTCTTCTCACCAACTCTCGGGACCCAAGGGCCAGACGATCCCGGTCCCCGACGCGTGCCAACCCGCGAGCTGGGCGAAGAGGAACAGAACCCCGACGCCCACGATGAGACCGCTGACCCGGAGCGCGCGCAGCATCTCGGCGCGCTGCACGAGGCCCAGCACGAGCGCGAGGCGCGGGACGGACTGCCAGACGTGCACGGCCAGTGCAGTGATGCCGATGGCGTGGCCGATGACATGAGGCCATGTGCCGAGTGACTGATGCAGCATCGACCAGGTCTGCTCCGGGTCTTCGCTCCCGGGCTGGGGCAACCAGAGCCACGCGATGTGATAGAGCAGGAACAGCGCCAGAACGCGCGATCCCCAGCGCCCGATGCGGCCGAGGCGCAGCGCCAGGTCGGGGTCGTCGGCCAACGCGCCGGCCAGCGCTGGGGGCTCCTTCGCGCGAAAGGTCAGGCCATCCAAGACGAGGTACGCGAGCAGAGGAAGCACCCCGAGTGCGACCTCGGTGAGCGTGGCGAGCGTGCCGACGGAAGTCGAGAGGGTTCGCGCGACGTAGGCGTCCCGCCCGGCGAAGCCCGCCCATTGTTCATAGAGGTGGAACGCGGCCCAGCCACCGATGCCGAGCGCGCCCACCAACTCGCGCGCGCGCCACAGCTGGACCGGGGAAGGCATCGGGCCGACGATAGCAGGTCGGGATCGGCCGAGGGCGAGCCGAAAAACGCGCTCGGTGATCCGAAGGCGCGCGGCTATCGTGCCGTGTATGGGCACGAGCTCGAAGGAGGGGGCGTTCGTCGTGGTGCTCAACCCGCGCGCCGGGGCCGGAGCGGCGGCGTCGCGGAGAGGCGCGCTCGAGCGGGCGTTTCGGGAGCACGGAGCGGAGTTCGAGGTGCGGTGCACGGAGGCACCTCGACACGCAACCTCGTTGACCCGCGAGGCACTGCGCGCAGGGGCGTCCGGCGTGGCCGTGGTCGGAGGGGACGGCACGCTCAGCGAGGCGCTGAACGGGTTCTTCGAGCCGGATGGAACGCCCATCGCGCCCAAGGCCTGGCTGGGTCCGCTGCCGTGCGGAACGGGGGGCGATTTTCGTCGCACGCTGCGCCTGTCCAAGCACGTCCGGCCGATGGTCACCCATCTGATGTGGGCGCGGCCGAGGCCGATCGACGTCGGCTGGCTGCGGTACCAGGACCACGATGGGAACCCGTCGGAGCGGGCGTTCCTCAACATCGCGAGCTTCGGCCTGGGCGGCCTCGTGGACCAGCTGGTGAACGACACGCCCAAGTGGATGGGTGGTCGGGGGGCGTTCCTTCTGGGCACCCTCCGTGCGATGGCGCGTTACGAGCGCCAGCGTGTGCGGCTGACGTTGGATGATGAAGAGCCGGAAGAGATGTCGGTGCTCAACGTCGCGGTGGCCAACGGGCGGTACTTCGGCGGAGGCATGTTGATCGCGCCCGGCGCGGAGATCGACGATGGGCGTTTCGACGTGGTCAGCCTTCAGCAGTCCCGCCTGGCTGCCGCGCTCGGCACGCTGGACGTCTATCGCGGGGCCCACATCGATCGCCCAGGCGTGAAGGTCGCTCGCGCCCGTCGTGTCTTGGCGGAGCCGGTGGACCCCGACGAGCGCGTTCTGCTCGATGTCGACGGGGAGGCGCCTGGGTCCTTGCCCGCGACGTTCGAGATCAAACCCGGCGCCGTGCTTCTCCGGGCCTGAACGGAGAACGCCCTCGAGCCGCGAGCGGCGCGAGGGCGTGTCCTGTCCTGTCCTGTCCTGTCTGTGCCCGTTCTACAGCCGGAAGGGGTAGTTGACGCTGAACGAGGACTGGCGGAAAGGCGGCACGCGGGCGCCGCGCACCGCGCGGGCGATGCAGGAGCGAACCGGACCCGGCAGGCTGGGGGCGTTGACCGTCGCACCCGAGACGCGACCGTTCGAGCCGCCGAACACGACTCGGACAGTGGCTGTGCCGTGGGTACCGTTGGCACACGCGCGAACCGGTCCGGAGACGCTCTGCATCGCGCTGACCACGCTGCCGCGGCTGGGCGTCTGAGGGCCGCTGCCGCCGCCGCTGCTGCCGCTGCTGCCGCTGCTGCCGCTGCCGCGGCGGCCAGAGGAGGCGCTGCTGCCGCCACCGCCGCCGAGCGCCCCGTTGAGGAGGTCGTCGATGTCGCTCGAGCCTCCGCCGCGTCGGCTGCTACCTCGCGAACCGGAGCTCGCCGCTGGCGTGGCGGGGCTGGCGGGGGTAGCCGCCGCTGGCGCCGAGCGTCCCCCGCGGCTTCCACGGCGAGACCGACTGCCCGAGCTGGAACCGGACGATCCCGAGGACCCAGAACCCGCCGCCGAGTCCGAACCCTCTTCGGTCTCGCTGCCCGACTCCGGCTCCTCGGCTGCGGGCGCCGCCGCTGGCTCGGGCGTGGCCGGCTCAGCCACGGCTGCACCTCCTGCGGGCGCTGCGCCCGCCCCTTCCGCACCCGCTGCAGGCGTCGGCGCGCCGGTGGCGACCACCTGGCCCGGCGGCACTGCGCCGCTGGCAGCGACCGCCGTCGGCTCGTCGTCATCCGACATCAACACGAACGCGAGCACGAGGACCGCCGCCGCGAGCAGGCCGATGGCGGCGATGGCACCGCCGATGATGATGCCCTTGTTGCTCGACTCCTCGGGCGCTTCCGGGACGAGAACCGGCGCGCCCAGTGAGGAGCCGAGGCCCGCCGCACCCGAGCCACCGATGGAGAGCAGGTCGTCGACCTTGTCGTCGGACGCGGAGGTCACCGGACCGGTCGGGGCGCCGCCGCCCATCATGCCGGTCGCTGAGGCGAGCGCGCGGATGTCGATGAGACCCGAGCCTTCGCCTGCTGCCATCCCCGCGCGGGGCTGGGCCGAGGGAGACGCGGCGGGCGCAGAGGAAGAAGACGCGCTCGCGCCTTCCGAGCCGCCGGTCGCCAGCGCCTGCAGGTTCGAGAGCGAGAAGAGAACCGAGTTCTCGTTCCGCGCGCCCGTCAAGGCTTGGTCGGCGCTGACCCGTGGGTTCGCCGCCGAGGCCACCAGGCCGTCATCCTCGTCGTCCCCGCCACCGCCGAAGGGGCTGGCCGCGTCGCTCTGGGCGAACAGGTCGGCGCCGGCGTCGCGGCCTCCGACTGCGGCGTCGTCGGCGCCACCGAAGAGCCCATCCGAGGCGCCGGCCGTGGCCGCAAACGGATCGGCGGCTGCGGGGGCGGCGGCAGCGGGCGCTTCGCTCTCGCCTGCGCCTCCACCTTCATCACCGCCCATGACGGCCGAGACCAGCTCCTCGATGTCCTGGGCGGGCTTCCAGTCGTCAAAGCCCTCCTTCCAGACATAGGCGTCCCAACCGATGGTGCCCACGGAGAGCATCTCGCCGATTTGAGCGGGGGCAAACGGCCCCTGCTGGTCACCGTCGATGACGATGTGCCACACGGCGTCGCCGCCGTAGTCGACCACGCGGTTTGCGTCTTCGCCTTCGGCCGCGTTGTCGACCTGGTCACCGCGAACGACGATGGCCGCTCCGCACTTCTTGCACCGGATCTTGAACACCCGGCCGGCGACTTTTTCATCGGCGATCGAGTACTTGGCGCTACAGCTGTCGCAGACGATCTTCATGCGTATCGAGTCCTGAGGGAGAGAAAATGGGGGACCGCACTGGTGCCTGACTAGGGGTGTACCGAGGGACAGGTACACAGGGCGGGTTCGTCGCCGCTCCTCCCGTCGGGAGAAGCAGCCCCCGCCGGGCCGCGAGCATATCGTCCGTGCCTCGGAACGATCAAGAACCAGCGTCGGCGGGGTTGCATCCTAGAACCCCGGCCGCGCACACCATTGGGGCATTTTTTCGTCGCGGAGTCAGGAATCTGCGGAGTCGGAGGCCACCAACGTGGCGCCGTCTTTGCCGCAGAACGTCACCGTGGCGGGGTATTTTTCTCCGCAGGTGGGGCAGACGCGGGGCGGTTCGCTGGCCTCTTGGCCTTCCAGGAACACGCTGTAGGCCACCAACGGGGTGTCGTCGTGGGGGCATGTCGATGCGCTCGCGGGGTAGCCGCGTCGACAGGTTGGGCAGATGTGATCTTCGCCGCTCGGTTCGTCCGCCGGTGCGATCGCAGCGGGCGCGTCGGCTGCCTCCGGGGGGGGGGCGTCCGTCGGGTTGGGGTCCGCTTCCTTCGCGGGCTCACCGGTGCGCGCGGCCGCCACGGGGATCGTGCTCTTTCGTCGAAGCAACAGCACCGCGAGCAGGACCAACGCCAACGCGGCACCCAAGGCCACCAGAGGCCAGAACAAGCCGAACCCCTCTTCGATGGGCACGGCCGAGACCTGCGCCGCGGTCTGGCTCTCCGCGTCCCCGGCCTCTGGGGTGCCGCTGCCCACCGACCCGGTTTCGGCACGTCGCGCGAGCAGATCGCTCAAGTCCATCGAGCGCACGGTGACCTGGGACGTGTCGGTGAGCGCGCCCGCCGTCGCGACGATCCGAGCCCGGCCGGCCGTTTGGGTCGCCTGGTAGCAGAGTCCTTCGAGCTGTCCGTCTCCCTCGGCGAGCCGCACACGCGCCCGCTGCCGAACGGTGCACCCCTCGGCGTCGACCACGCGCGCCGTGAAGCACTGCTCGCCGCCGAGCGGGACCTCGGCGGTGGAGGGCCGAAGCACAACCCGCGCGGCCTCTCCGGGCGTGCAGCGCGGGGTCGCCGGCTCGGGGGTGGGGGAGGGCGATGTGGAGCTGGCCCCACCGATGCGGCTGAAGCTCTGGCTCGTGGTGATGGTCGCCTGGCAGCGTGACGTGTTGAGCTGCCAGTCGTAGCGACTCACGTCCCGAAACTGGAGCCGATCGTCACCGATCGCCTGGATGGTGTACGTGCCGGTCTCTCCGCGCGAGTCCGCGGCGGGGGTGCGGCAGACGATCCGCCAGGTGCCCGCCTGGTAGCTCGAGGAAACCCGTCGGACGGCGCGGTTCTCGCTCCAGCAGCTGCGGGTGCTGCGCTGCCGACGGAGCTGGAAGGTCAGCTGGTCTCCGGACTGGGCGATCCGGAACGCGCCCCCGCCCTGCGTGCTGGTGCTCGTCGGCCGTGGACCGCAGTCGCCGCCCCAGCTCTCGACGGCGACCTGGATGCGCATCGGCCCCTCGCGCCACTGGCCCTCGTAGGGGCCGTCGGCGAAGGCTCGTCCGGGGGCGAGCATCACAAGAAGGAGCGTGGCCAGCGCAGTTCGTCGCACCGCCCGCGGGATATCACGTTTTGACCCACCCCGCCGATTCGCCGCCCGAGAACGTGCCCCCGAAAACGAACGACGCCGCCCGGCGAACCGAGCGGCATCATTGGAATGGCAGGATCTCAGATGGCCTTGATGGCGTCCGTGAGCGCCGGCACGGCGTCGAACAGGTCCGCGACGAGGAAGTAGTCGGCGACCTGGGCGATCGGCGCTTCCTTGTCCTTGTTGATGGCGACGATGGTCTTGCTGCCCTTCATGCCCGCGAGGTGCTGGATGGCGCCGCTGATCCCGACGGCGATGTACAGCTTGGGAGCCACGACCTTGCCGGTCTGGCCGACCTGGAGGTCGTTGGGCACGTAGCCCGCGTCGCATGCCGCACGGGACGCGCCCATCGCTGCGCCGAGCGCGTCGACGAGCGGTTCGAGCACGTTCTCGAAGTTCTCCGAGCTCTTGAGCGCACGGCCCCCGGACACGACGACGTCGGCCTCGGTGAGCTCCGGGCGCTCGCTCTTCTGCGCTTCGAGCGAGACGAACTCGATCTTGCTGGCGGCGTCATCCTCGACCGCGTCGACGGACTCCACGGGGCTGCTGCTGCCGGCGTCGTCCGATGCTTCGAACTCCGTCTGCCGCACGGTGACGACCTGGATGTCGCTGTTGATCGTGCAGTAGCCGAAGATGTTCCCGGCGTACATCGGCCGGCGGTACGTAAGCGTGTCGCCGTCGATCTCGACCGAGGCGATGTCGCTGGCCACGCCGGCGCCGAGCTTGGCGGCGACGCGGGGCAGGAGATCCTTGCCCGTGGTGCCGGCGACGCTGGTCACCACCCCGTAGCCGCCGTCCTGGGCGACCGAGGCGATGGTCGCCGCGTGCTTCTCGGCGAGGTATCCGCCTTCGATCTCGGCGAACAGGACCTTGCGCGCCCCATAGGAGGCGGCGCTGTTGGCGGCGGTCTCGGCGCCTTCGCCCACGGCGAGGATGTCGAACGCGCCAGACGTGCCTTCGGCGACCTGGGCCGCGAAACGAACGGCGGAGAGGGTGCTCTTGCGGAGGTCCCCTTCGAGGAGCTCGGCGACTACGAGAATGTCGGTCATCTTCAGTATCTCCCTTTCCGGTGCCTCAGAGGACCTTCGCGTCGGACTGGAGCTTCGTGACGAGCTCCTCGACCGACTCCACGTAGGTGACGCTCCCCGAGCGTGCCGGCGGCAGCTCGTACTTCGAGTAGGTGACCAGCGGCGTCGCCTCGACGCCCAAGTCGGACAGCGAGAGCTGGTCCACGGGCTTCTTCTTCGCCTTCATGATGCCCTTGAGCGAGGCGTAGCGCGCGCCCTCGCTGTACTCGTGGTCGGCGGGCGTCACGTGGTTGGTGGTGGACTTCGGCGCGACGATGCGGAGGTCCACGGTCACCACCGCGGGAAGCTGCACCTTTACGGTGAGCACGCCGGTGTCGACCTCACGGCCAACCTTGAGCGCCTTGCCGTCGTCGTCCGTCTCGATGCTCATCGCGAACGTGGCCATCGGCCAGCCGAGCAGCTCTGCCAGCATCTGGCCCGCCGTGTTGGAGTCGCCGTCGACCGCCTGCTTGCCCATGAGGACGAGGTCGGGCTGCTCCTTTTCGACAACCTTCGCCAGCGCATGCGCCACGACTCCGGAGTCGATCTCGGCGTCTTCCGCCGCGACCAGGACCGCCTTGTCGGCGCCCATCGCGAGGGGCTGACGCAGCGTCTGGATCACGTCGGCGCTTCCGAGCGACACGACGACAGTCTCGCCGAGCGTCTCCTTGGTCGCCGCGTTCTCGTTGAGCCGGAGAGCGGCCTCCACGGCGTATTCGTCGAACGGATTGATCTTCCATTCGAGTCCGTCGGACGTGACCTGGGCCCCGTCTCCGGAGACCTTCATCTTGTTCGCGTTGTCCGGGTCGGCGACCCGCTTCACGGGGACTAGGATCTTCACGCTGCCTCCCTGAGTTCGGTACGGTCGCGGCCTACGTAGGGGGCCGCTTCGTTGCTGTCAAATGGGGTCGAGCTTTGGGGTCTACGTCCTGCTTGGCCCGAAAACTCTCAATGTTCACTGGCACGCGCGCACGGCGCTGCGATCTCTCGGTCTGGTCGATTCGGCTGTCATGGAGTGCGCCCACCGCGCCGGAGTCCGTCGAGCCAAATGGAAACGATGTGGGAGGCCGCCCGTCGCAGGCTCTCCGGCCGACCCGGCTGCGGACCGCCGAGCGCCCAGGTAAGCGCCACGCCGTCGAGCGCACCCCAGAGACCGCGGGCGGCGACGCGCGGACTGACGTCCTCACGCACTTCACCGTTCTGTTGTCCCTCGGCGATCACCCCCGCGATCAGCTCCAGGTACTCAGTGAAGAGCGGCGCTGCATACTGCTTGAGCAGCCGGGACGATTGTCGGAGGTTCACGGTGATCACCTCGGCGAGGTCCCGTTGGCCCTCGAGCAGCCCGAGCTGAAGCTCTACAACCACCCGGAGGCGCGGCTCGAACCCCTCCACTTGGTCGATCTCTTGGCGGAGGACCTCGATGAGGCGGGTGATGCGGTCTTCGAAGATGGACACGAGGACCGCGTCCTTGTTTTCGAAGTAGAGGTAAATGGTCCCGTCCGCCACGCCTGCGGCCTTGGCGATCTCGCTGACCCGCGTGGCGTAGAACCCGTTCTGCGCGAACACCCGGATGGCCGCGCGCAAGATGCGCTCGCGCTTGTCGCCCTTGCGCTTGTCAGCCTTCACCTTGGCCGGGCTGGCCTTGGCCGCGCTCGACCTGCTCCTGCTCGACTTCACCCTTGCGGACGGCGTGCTCTTCTTACCGGCTCGCTTGGTCCCGGTAGGCGGATCGGCGACCACCGTCGGGGCCGGATCGACGGCCTCCTCCTCAGACCGAATGAACCGTCGTTCATTTTTCGCCACGGCCCGGAGCTAGCACGGTGCTCTCAGAGCGTCAACGGTGGCCAACCTGCTCGCGCGCGATCACGTACCGAGGCGTCGCCGCCGCCAAGGCACGCGCCACCTCGGGCCGGGGCGTCGGGCTCGGTCGACCGGCAGCGACGCGGAGCGCGAGGCCGCGCGCCGAAGCGCCGGCTGCGGATTCGGCCTCTTCGATCTGTTCGTGTCGTGCGGCGATGGGCCCTTCCCAATCGAGTCCGGACAGCGCTCGGGAGAGGTGCTGCGGGAGTGCCGTGAGGGCCGCCTCCGACACCGAGAGCTGGACGGAAGCCCATACACGCCCTGCCGACGCGCCCGCCTCACTCGATTCGACGCGCACACCCGGCTCCCGGTTGAGCGAGCGCCCCACCACTTCGGCGAACGTGCCGGCGACCCACTCCGCCGACGGCCCTTCGGCGCTCGCGTCCCACGCCACCCACACATTGATGCCTTCCGGCTGGTGCAAGGTCGTCAGTTCGGCTTCGGGGGCGGGCCAATCGAGCGGCGTGGCCGCGGTGCCCTCCGGCAGACGTGGCAGGAGCTGAGCGAAGCGCGCAACCACGGCGTCGGTCGGCGTGTCCCCCACGAAGACCGCCGTCAGGCGGCTCCGCGTCGCCACGCGTTGGCGCCAGCGCTCCAGGGAGGCGTGGTGGATCGCGCTGATGCCGACGGCCGATCCCTCGGGCCGGACCCGCCCGGGGCAGTGTGGAGCGAGCAGCCGCGCGCCAGCCGCCGCCAGGGCGTGGCGTTCGGCGTCGGCCACTCCCTCCGCCCGAGCCGCTTCGAGCCGACCCCGGTGCGGGACCTCCGCACATCGGACGGCGAGGTAGATCAGCTCTCGGTAGAGGTCTCGCGGGCCGGACAGCGCCAATCCCCAGGCCTCGGGTTCGATGAACGCCCGCACGTCCAGCCCAAGCTGCTCAGGTGGCCGGCCCAGCTCGTCACGAGCGACCCGCGAACAGCCGCTCTCCGCCAAGCTCGCGAGCATCCAAGTCACGCCGTGGGCATTGGCCGGCTCTTCGTCCGCCCCGCCTTCGAAGCGCAGCACCACGGCCGCGTCGGGCGCCCCGGGCAGGTCCCGGATCGACAGCCGCACCCCTGCGATCTCGGTCTCGTTGCGCGAGGGAGCACCGGAAGGCGCGGCCG
Organism: Sandaracinaceae bacterium; assembly: GCA_045106715.1. Classification (GTDB taxonomy): domain Bacteria; phylum Myxococcota_A; class Polyangia; order Polyangiales; family Sandaracinaceae. The sequence continues at coordinate 5,722 of JBGCFC010000014.1, read as the reverse complement.
GCTCGAGCAGTGCGCGAAGCTGGGCTTGCGCGGCTTCCCGGGGGCTCCGGTCGGGGTCCTCGGCTTGCAGATCGTCTCCGCGACCTCCGGCCAGCACCGCGCCGACACCCAGCGCGGCTCGGACGGGGGGCGTGCCCGCACTCGAGCGGCTGATCCAGCGCGCACCGTGCGCACGGGCCACGGCGAGCGGGCTGTCCGGCGGAGGGGGAGGGGCTTCGGTGGGCGACTCGGAGAGGGCGAGCTGCGCGGCGTGTACGAGCTGCTCGGGTGTGCCGCCCCTGAGAAGCGTTAGCGCGCCGCCGCGGATCGGGAAGACCTCCGCGCTCGTGCCCCGGTCGCGACCCAGAAGCCGGCGCGCCAGTCCCGCGGCCTGCGCGACGGAAGGCTGGGCGACCGCCACCGCCGCGTGGGCCTGCGTGTCCACGTCCACCTCGACCGCGGACTGAAGCGGGGCTCGTTCTGCGCGCTGACCCGAGGCCGCGGGGACTCCATCGAACGCGTCGCGTGCGAGGTCTCGAAAGCGCTCCCGCTCGAGGTCGCCGACCCCGATCAGGAGGATCCGGCCCGCGCCCGCGTGCTCCGCCAGAAACGCCGTGGCGTCGGCAGCGCTCGCTTCGGGCCCCAGCAACGGGTCCACGTCGCGCCCCAGCAACGCGCTCACCGCCAGCCCGTCCGCCCTCCGCCGCAGGTTGGGAAGAGCGCGCCGGCGGGCGTCCCTGAGGCGTGACCGCGCCGATTCGGGGACCTCTCTTTGGCCCACCGCCGCTGCGAGCCCCTCGAGGCATTCGGCCAGGTTCTCCGCCTCGCAGGTGCGCTGGAGCTCGACCCCGTCGGGAAGGGCGCGCCCATGGATCGTGCTGTTCGACAGCGCCGCGGCCGCGAGCGCCGCGGCTCCAGGAGCGCCATGGCGCGGCCCCGCGTCGACCCAGCGGGAGAGCCAGACACGGCCTCCGGTGGGCCGCGGGATCGCCAAGACTTGCAGCGCGCCCGCGTCGTCCACGGCCTCCGAGACCGTCTCCGTCACCGGCGTGTGGGCCGCGCCGCACGCCAACAGGACGATGGTGCTGGCGAGTGCTGCAGCCTGCGACCTCATGACGGAGGCTCCTCACCGCGGAGCAGGCGCCCGATGTTGGACGTGTGCCGGAGCGCGACCACCGCCAAGATGGCCAGCGCCATCCAAGCCCGAGGGGATTGACCCAACCACGCCCACGCCACGCCGGCGCCGACCGCCGCGCCGCCGAGCGAGCCCACCGACGCACGGTGCGTCGCCTTCTTGAGGACCCCGTACGCGAGCGCCGCGGCCACGCCGGCCCACGGGACTGCGGCGAGCATCACTCCCGCCGCGGTGGCCGCCCCCTTTCCGCCTCGAAGCCCGTGCCACAGGGGAAAACAATGCCCCACGACCGCCGCGACGCCCGTCCCGGCGGTCCATGGGGACTCTGGACCCAGCAACCCGAACGCGGCCGCGGTCGGAAGCGCGCCCTTGAGGGCATCGAGCAGCAGGACCACGCGGCCGGTGCGTTTGCCGAGCAACCTTCCTACGTTCGTCGCCCCCACATTGCCGCTGCCTTCGGCGCGCAGATCCACGCCCGCCCGCCGGGCCGCGATCAGGCCAAACGAGACGGAGCCAAACAGATACGCGCCAAGCGTGAATGCAGGACCGAGCACGGCGCGCACCTTAGCAGTGCGCCGCAGCTCGGGCAGTGCGGACGGGCGCCCCATCCGCCCGGCGAGCGCCGCCGGCACGCCTTGCCGACTCATGCCGCGCCTCCGAGGGATGTCGTACACTCTGTGCATGCACTCTCGATGGCTCCCGATTCTCCTGATTGTGGTTCTCGGCGCCTGCGGAGACTCGACGACGCCGGACGCAGGTCCGACCGACGCGGGTTCGAGCGACGCGGGGTCGAGCGATGCAGGTCCGGGGCCGAGCGATGCAGGTCCGGGGCCGAGCGACGGGGGACCAACCGACGCGGGGCCGACCGACGCAGGGCCGCCCGACGCGGGGATGGAAGACGGAGGGGCCGACGACGCGGGTCCGACCGACGCGGGGATGGAAGACGGCGGCGCCGACGGAGGGCCCGACGACGCGGGTTCGAGCGACGCGGGGCCGACCGACGCGGGGCCGACCGACGCGGGCCCGGCCGATGCGGGGCCTGCCTGCGACCCTGCGGTCGCCGGCGACAACCCCTTGTTGTCTCGCTACGAAGGCATCGGAAGCAACAACGACTGCATCAGCAACGGTGACTGCACGGCCAGCGGCTGCAGCGGAGAGGTTTGCGCGGCCGAGTCCCTCGCGACCACGTGTGAGGTCGTCCCCGATCCCGGCGGAACCTGCCAATGCAATGCCGGGACTTGCATGTGGGCCGTCGGAACCTGCTTGTGAGCGCCTGACTCGGCCTACCGCTCCCAGGACGGAACGACAAAGGCGCCGCCCCTGTGAGGAGCGACGCCCGATGACGAAGAACGGAGAGAGGTTCAGGCGGCCTGCGCGGCGACCGGGCGAAGCGCCTGCTGAAGGCGGCAGGTGATCTTGTGCTTCTTGGAGTAGACGGTCTTGACCGAGATGCCCATGTCCTCGGCGATGGTCTCCGGGGACAGCCCCTCGACGTAGTAGCGGCGGACGAAGTCCTTGTCCTTCTGGGAGAACGTCGCCAGCACGGTGTTGACCACGGCCCAGCGCTCCTTCTCGAGGAGGTCTTCGAAGGGGCTGTCCGAGCCGCTGCCGATCTGCTCCGCGTCGGCAAGCGTGGTGGTCTGCGGCTGGCGCGCCACTCCGCGGAGGTAGTCCCATGCGCAGTTCGTGGCGAGCATGCCCACCCACGAGCTCAGCTTGTTGCCGCGCGCCGGGTCGAAGGTGCGGAGCTTGTGCATGTCCCGGTTGTTCAGGCTCAGCAGGAACATCGCGTAGATTTCGCGGACGTCCTCGCTGTTGACCGTGCCGGGGAAGCGGCAGGTGACCTTGTGGATGCAGCGGTAGATGAGCCGGTCGTAGCGCTCGTGGAACAGGCGCCAGGCGCGGCCTTCCCGAAGCAGCATGCGGCTGAGGAGCTCGGTCTCGGTCAGGTCGGCGTTGGTGTTCTTCGTCGTCATGCCCCTCACATCAGCAGGGGCCGTGCCAACTCGGTCGATGGCTGAAATGATTGGGCTTTTCGGGGTGTGACACCCAGCAGCACCCGAGATCGTAACAGTGACACGCCGAGTGTTACGCTCACCGAGCGGTCTCCCCGTTACGCTGTTACGATCGGTTTCTCCCCTCGAATCTGAACTTTCTTGACCCCCCAGGAACCCCGGCCGATTGCCGTTGTCGTCACTGCATGACCCGTCACGTCCCGAGTCTGGCTGCGCTCCTTCTCACTCTCGCCTGCGGGGGGCCACCGTCCTCCACCACGCCGGACGAGGTGGTCACCCTCGAAGAGATGCGCATCGTCGCGCGGGGAGAGGACTCGGGCGGGCATGTCTTCGAGAGTTACGACGCCGGCCAGCTGTTCGAGCAGGGCACCACGCTGCTCAACGAGGGCCACTGTCGCGAGGCCGTCGAGCGCTTCTACGACCGGATCCCCGACGAGTTCCCGACCAGCCGCTACGTTGGACCGTCCCTCTACAACGCGGGGCTCTGCCTTCAGCAGGGCAACGAGGCGGAGGCTGCACTGCCCTACTTCGAGAGCCTGCTCGAGCGTCTGCCCAACAGCCGGGACGCGCGCCACGCCGCCATGCAGCTCCTCCAGATCAACGTGCATCTCGAGCGGTGGGACGAGGGATTGGCGCTCGCCGACCGCGTCCTGCTCCGTGAGGACCTGACCGCCCCCGAGCGTCTCGAGGTGCTCGCCCGCCGCGCTCAGGTCCTTCTGGGTCACGAGCGGATCGAAGACGCGGAGCGGCAGGCACGCGATGCGCTCTCCTACTATCGGCGCCAAGAGCAGACCGGGCAGGTGGGTGACCCCTACTTCGCCGCGACCGCAAACTTCGTGCTGGCGGAGAGCATGCGGCTCCGCGCCGAGGCCATGGACGTGCCGGCCGGCACCGCGCAGGAGCAACATGAGGTGCTCGACCGGCGCGCCCAGCTGCTCCTCGACGCCCAGCGGGAGTACTTCGACACCATCCGCCACACCAACCCCGAGCTCGCCAGTGCGGCCGGCTACCGGATCGGCTCGATGTACGACCAGCTCTGGCACGCCATGATGCGCGCACCCATCCCGCCGCCGAACGAGCCCATGAACGACGCCACGCAGGCGATGTACGAAGAGGAGTACCGCGCAGAGCTCGCCCGTCACATCCGCCCCCTGCTTCGTCACGCCATCCGCTACTGGGAGCTGACCCTGCTCATGGTCGAGCGCACCGGCGTGCAGAGTGACTGGACCGAGCGGACCCGGGAGGACCTCGACCGGATGCGCACCCTGCTGCTGGAGCAAACCGACGTCGAGGATCCGGAGCGCTCCGAGTCCGATCCGCCGGCGGACGCGCGCACGTCGATGTGGCGAGGCTTGCCGTCCACGATCGGGGCGACCTCGCTCTCCCAGCTCGAGAGCCAGCTCGCCCACGTCACGCCGGCTCCTCGCTCGCCGGTGAGGGCTTCTGCGTGGGCGCTCGTCCAGTAGGGTGAACGTCCCGAGATTGCTTGGTTTTGCGCCTGCGCCGCGGCCCAGCCAGGATCTCGCTTGACAGCCCCTGGGACCCAGCGTACATAACGCGCCCTCCCGGCCTCTGGGGGGCGGTTCGGTGTATGCGTAGCTCGACGGGTTCGTCGGGCCTCACACTCAGCGGACCGTCGGTCGAAGCGTTCGGCTGGCGTAGCTCAACTGGTAGAGCACCTGTTTTGTAAGCAGGGGGTTGTGGGTTCAAGTCCCTTCGCCAGCTCTCACCAGCCATTCTCAACTAGTTTCGGAGGGTTGCCCGAGTGGTCAAAGGGAGCAGACTGTAAATCTGCCGGCCGTGTGCCTACGCTGGTTCAAGTCCAGCACCCTCCATCCGCGCAAACCAGGCTCGGCTCGCCAAGCCCGGTTCGTGCGACCGCGGGAGTAGCTCAGTTGGTAGAGCGTCAGCCTTCCAAGCTGAACGTCGCCGGTTCGAACCCGGTCTCCCGCTCTGTGCTCGTCGCTAGTGCTTGTCGAAGTGGGGCTTGTCGCTAGTGCTTGTCGCTAGTGCTTGTCGAAAATGGGGCTTGTCGCTAGTGCTTGTCGCTAGTGCTTGTCGAAAATGGGGCTTGTCGCTAGTGCTTGCCGAAAATGGGGCTTGTCGCTAGTGCTTGCCGAAAATGGGGCTTGTCGAAATGGGCCCCTCGAACTTCTTGTTCGTCGAATTGGTGCTTGTTGAGTTGGGGCTCGTCGAAGTTGCTTCGTCGCAGCCCAAAGTCGCCAAGCTGGGCTCATGGGCCGGTCCTCGGATCGGCACTTGAGCCCGCCGGCCCTGCATCGGCAGTTCCGGTTTGCTCTTTGTACAGCTCGATCCCGCCCAGGTAGCTCAGTGGTAGAGCACCTCCTTGGTAAGGAGGAGGTCGTGAGTTCAAACCTCATCCTGGGCTCTTCAACCTCATCGGCCGCGTTGGCGTCGCACGTGTGCGGCACTTCGATGGCCCACCGACGAGTCCTCATCGGAGGCTCCCTCATCGTCCGGAGATAGAGACATGGCCAAGGAAAAGTTCGTCCGCAACAAGCCCCACGTGAACGTGGGAACGATCGGTCACATCGACCATGGCAAGACCACGCTGACGGCGGCCATCACGAAG
>JBGCFC010000139.1:0-3303 GCA_045106715.1 Sandaracinaceae bacterium | reverse complement strand
CGCAGCAGCAGCAAGCTGCATCCCGGAGTGCTCATCGTGGTGCAGCGCTTCCGCAGTGACCTGGGCTTGTTCGTGCATCTGCATGCGCTGGTCACCGACGGGTGCTTCGAGGCGCCGGCGGTGACAGGCGATGCGGCGGTGTTCTTGCCCGCCATCGGCCTCGGCGAGCAGGACCTGTTGCGGGCGCTGCAGCGGCTGCACGCCGACTTGGCAGAGCACCTCGAGGACGCGAGCGATGGCAAGCCTGTCGACGAAGCGCTCGTGGCCTGTGTCCAGCTCGGCCTGCCACTGCGTGCAGTCGGACCGTCGCCCAGCGCTCCGCCGCCCACCTCGCCGATGCTGGTCCGCGGCTTCGGCATGCAGCTGCACGCGGCCGTCACCGTCGACGGCCGCGACCGCAAGCGTCTGGAGCGGGTGTGCCGCTATCTCCTGCGCCCGCCCTTCGCTCTGGATGCTGTCGAGCGCACCGCCGACGGGCAGGTTCGGGTGCACTTCAAGAAGCCCAACCGCTTCGGGGCCACGTACGCTCAGATGACCCCACACGCCTTTGTTGCTCGGCTGTGTGCACTCGTTCCACCGCCGCGGGCCCACACCGTCCTGTACTACGGCGTGCTCTCGGCCCACCACGCCCTGCGCTGTGCCGTCGTGCCTTGTGCCAACGAACCCGAACCCGAGCCCAAGCAACTCTCCCTGTTCATCCCGCGCGGCCAGCTCGAGCTCCCCGCCATCACCACCTTGCTCCACGCTCAGCTCCGCGATGCCGCCCCTTCTCGCCTGCCTTGGATGAAGCTCCTGGCCCGCGTCTTTCGTATCGACATCTCCGTGTGCTCGCGCTGCAGCGGGCCTATGCGTGTCACTCGGGCCGTCACGACACCCGAGGACATCGCCGCCGAACTCCGCGGTGCACGGCCGCCGCCGCGCGCCGCTGTGCTCGGACAACTCCTGCTCTTCTCGGCATCACCCGCTGCCGCCTGAGTCTCCCTGTACGAGCGCCTCGCTTCGCACCCGCGCTCGTCTCGGCGTGCCTGGGAGTTGCATTCGGTGCGGCCCCCGTTCATGCCGCGGCGTGTTTTGCCCGGAAATGACTCCGCTCTCGCGGCTCAGCTTCGCTCGACATCCGCCCGCTGCTCCTCGGCGCTCCATCCGCACTCTCCTGCCGCCCGTCGTACGCCTCAATCCCCGCTTTTTCACACTTCATTTCACTTAAACGCCGTGGTGGTCGCCAAGCCTGAGGACGACTCCAGGCTTGGCCCCGAAGCCTGGCTTGTCGACGTCGTGCTTCCTTCGTGGGAGGTCGAGCTGGCCGTTCCGTCCCCGGCCGAGATGGGCGCACCGCCGCAACGGATCGCCCACCCCGAAACGAATACGAGCCACAGCCGACGCCGCCGTGCATTCCCCCTGAGCCGGACCTCCACGACAGGAATGCTACGAAAGCATTCCCCCTCAGGTCAAACTGAAGCTAATAAAACAACCGTCCCGTCCCGTCCCGTCCCGTCCCGTCGGCGGTGCGCTGCACGGCCCACGAGCGCAAACGGGGGACGCAGCAGATCCCGACAGACGCGTTCGAGACGTATTCGGTCGCGAGCATCATACCGAAGCCCGAGAAAAGCATCGGTTCGACTGTAGTGTGACAACGACTCGAGCGACTCACTCTTGTGACGACAGCCCACAACCGAGTTTTGGGGTTCCTTGGCGCTCTGCTGCTTGGTGCGTGTTCATCGCAGGGCACAGCTGAGGGCGGCGACATGTCGGCCACGCAAGGATCCACAACGGGTGAGAGTCCCGCTGACGCCAGCCCGTCGAGTTCGAGCTCGAGTTCGAGTCCGAGCTCGAGCCCGGGGTCCGAGGGGGCAGACTCCGAGAGCCCAACCTCCGGGTCAACCGAACCCACCGGCGGCGCGTCCTCGAGCAGTGGATCTCCACCACTGCTCGACGGAGTCAACATCTACGGACAGGTCGCCGAGGGCAACCACATCGTGCTGCGGACCCCCGATCTCGACTTTGGGGATTTGGGCCCCACTCAGCTGATGTTCGCCGATTTCGAAGGCGGGGACGTAGGAGCCGAGATCACCGCGGCCAACTCAGGAATTGGGGTCGATGCAAACGGAACAGCTGCACGCTTTCACGATGTTGCGCGGTCTGGCTCGCACTCCGCCAACTTCTTCCAGGGCGGCTTTGGACGGCAGTACAGTCTCCATTTCGACGACACGACCGAGTTCTTTGCCAGCTTCGCCACCCAGGTCCCACCGGGCACAGACTTTCCACGCGGCGGAGGTCCCAACCAAGGTGACTACGCCGGATCGAGCTGGAAGATGGCGTGGCTTACCCGGGACGGAGACTTTGGCCAGACGACCGACATCGTGCTCGTCTCGCATACGGGCAATGGTTGCTGGCGTGTTGCGGGCAACGCCACCACGGAACGGCTGAATCTAGGATGTGACCCATCGTGGTACCGCTGGAATGAGTGGATCCGGACCACGGTATGGCTGCGCGCCGACAGTGACGCTCCCGACCAGGGTGCGGGAAACAACTACTTCAACGCCCTCAACACAGTGGACCCCATGACCGTGATCGAGAACGATTGGCGCACGTTCAGCCCCAACGCGCAGGGGACCGGTCCGTTCCATTGGAACCAGATCAACCTGATGGGCTGGAGCGAGTTGTGTCCGGGCAATGGGGGGGCTTGCTCAAACAACGTCGAGCTTCTCTACGACGACGTCTACATGGCCTGGGGCCCGGGCGCTGCGGCGCGAGTCGAACTTTGCGATGCCGAGTCCTATGTCGAGTGTACCGACGCCGCAATCTTCACGATCGACGCATGGGGCCGCAACGAGGTCGAAGCAACGGTGCACATGGGAGCGTTCGACGATGCGAAGGGGCTTTTCGTGCACATCTTCAATGCGGACAACGAACTCGTGGGCACGGCCGTCGTCGACTGACAGTGAGCTGCTCGAAGACTGAAGATGCCGCTGGATTTGTCGCTCGCGTTTTTGGAGAAATGAACCGGGAAAAAACCGGTATGGAGGAGTAGGGCGGGCGGCAGACGTGAGGCCCAGGTACGACGCCGAGGCCAACATGAGCCTGGCTACGTATTCCGGGCGGACTTGGGCAAGGATTTCGGAGCACTTGGGCAGGTGAACCGCCCCGGAAATTCCGGAGAGTTGGTTACGTAAGTCCAGCCACCGCGGCTGGGGTGTTGTTGAGTCGATGATAGCTGCTTTCGAACTCGACCGGAGGCACGTAGCCAAGCCGCCCGAGCAACCGCTTGTTGTTCCACCAGTCGACCCATTCCAAGACGGCGAA
>JBGCFC010000138.1:0-3274 GCA_045106715.1 Sandaracinaceae bacterium | reverse complement strand
TCGGCGCGCCGCACATGGGCGTGCCGGACGATGCCGCGGAAGCTGCGGCGCTCGTCGCCGCGTTCGATGATGAGGCCGATGTCCTTGGCGAGGAGCTCGCTCTCTTCGAGGTGCTCGGAGCCAGGCACGCTCGCGGTGATGAGGCCCGTGCTGAGCGAGCCGAGCGACTCGTTGAGGGAGACGCTCGAGACGGCCCAGTGCGCTTCGCTGCCCTGGAGCTCGAGGTGGTAGTGGACCTCTTGTCGCTCGCCGCCGCCGAACAGGCCGCTCAGCAGCTCCTCGCCGTTCTCGATGACCTCGGCGAGGCCGCTCGCGACCTCCCCGACGGTGTTGGCGACTCTTCCGACGGTGGAGAGCGCCTCGCGGGCCTCTTCCGCGTCCTCGTCCAGCAGGCCCGCGACGCCGTCGGTGATGGTGCCAACTCCGGCTCCAGCGTTCTCGAGGGCGCCGCCGAGGCCGCCCGCCGCGTCGCCGACGTTGCCTTCCTGGATGCCCTTGATGCCCTTCTCGAGCTTCTCCGCGGTCTTGGCGCCCTTCTCAATCGCCTTTGCGGTCTTCTCCGCCGTCTTGAGGGCGGTCTTGACGTCTTTCTCGGTGGTGTCCTTCTCTTCTTCTTCTTCGCCGTGCCCGTCGTCGCCGTGCTCGTCGTCGCCGTGCTCGTCGTCGCCCACCGCGCCTTCGATGGCGCCGAAGATCTCGCCGACGCCGCTCGCGATGCCCGCGACGTTGCCGGCGGGGTTGCTGTCGCCGTGGTCGTCCGAACCGCCGCCGTCGCTGTCGTGATCACCCGATCCGTGGTCGTCGTCGCTCATCGCTGCCGCTTCTCCCGCGCCGCGCCCGTGGCCCGACGGTGTGTTGGTTCGGGGAGGGTGTCGGCTCCGGGCGGGTGCGGTTGCGCATCCATCTCGAAAAAAGGTCCGAGCACCCCCTCCGAGGCTCGTCCCACCGAGGCGGCGAGAGTACATGAAGATGCGCTCGGCTCCGACCCCGAACGCCAGCGTGGGCGACGTGGCGGCTCAATCGGAGTCATCGGCCGGCTCTACCGCGTTCCCTACCGCTTTTTTTCGCGTTTCGAGCGCGGTCTCTCGATGCGAATGAGCAAGGGGCCGTCTTTCGGCGCTTCGAGGACCACGCTGCCCTCGGCGCGATACGCGCTCTCTTCGTCGCGTCGACAGCGCCCCACGATGCTCACGCGGTCCCCCTCGTGGGCGCTGAGGTATCGCTGGCGGAGGGTCCGCTGCCAGGCGTCCCCTCGACGTCCCCGGCGATCGAGCAGATCGCGGACGCGTCGGTCGATGGCGGTAAACGGGGTGCCCACCGCGGGAATGAGGGTGACTTGGCGGACATCCACCCGCGCGCGACCGGACTCGTCTTCCAGCACGAAGCCGGCCACGCCCGTTTCCTGGAGCACACGAGCGTACCCAGCGCGCTTGGTGGCGCCGGGCTCCCGGACCTCGAGGTCGAACATCGTGACGGTCTCGCCGAGCACGGAGGGAACTGTCTCGGCGCGGCGGATGCGGCCGACGATCTGAATGACCTCTCCGTTGCGTGCTTCCTCGATGGGCACGACCACGGCTTTGAACGGGTCGTGATCGGGAAGTGACAGCCCCCAGAGCGCGAGGGCGATCGTGCCGACGAGCAGGCTGAACGCGAGCACCGCGCCGAGAGAGAGCCACATCAGATGCTTGCCCGGCCCATCACGGTGATGATCCACTCACCGGTGACCGGGCGGTAGTCGAAGTCGGTGACGACGCCGATGATGAGAGTGCTGGCGGTGAGCCGGATGCGGCAGGCGACCTGGGGATCGTCGTCTCCCGCCTGCTGGGCCGAAAGGCCGACACCGGCCGCCAGGCTGGGGAAGATGACGGCGCCGCCGGGGAGGGCGGCTTCGACGAGGAGCACTTCGCGAACGGACTCGAAGTCGGTCTCGAACCAGACGCTGCCGATGAGGTAGTCGAAGAGGCCCAGCTCGTAGCCGACGCCGAGGGTGGGGGTGTCGCCGTCGAGCGCGCCGCCGAGGGTGAGGGCGGGGCCGCCGTGGGCGAGTGGGCCGTCGGGGGGCGCGCCGTGCGGGGAGCGCAGGCGGAGGCGGACCTCTCCGGGACGGTCGGGGTCGTGGGTCGCCTGCACGTGCTCGAGGCCGTGGCTCTCGAGGCGGAGGCCGACGAGCTCGAGTCCTTCGCCATGCAGGGGCGCGACGCGCACGTCCGGGCTGCGGTTGTACTGAAGCCAGCTCTCGCCGAGCCACGGGTGGCGTGCCCCGAGAGGCGGGTGGCCGAGCAGGGTGTAGAAGTCGCGCCGGACCTCGAGCTCCCGGAGCGTGCCGATGTCGACACGTATGGACTCGCCCTCGGCGAGGGTCCGCTCAGCGGTCCTCCACGTTTCGCGCGCCTGCACGCCATCCTCGAGGGCGACGAGCGTGCCGTGCGCGGAGACTTCGCAGTCGGCGTAGAGGTCGTCCTCGCGCTCGCATCGGACGAGGATCTCGGCGTCCCGCAGCTCCGCGCGGCCCACGACGGGGTAGGTGGGGCTGGTGTCTTGGGCGTCGACGGGACCGGCGTTCGAGACCACGGCGGCGAGCGCGAGCCACGAAGCCAGGATCGCCGTGCGGCTACGGATGCAGAGCATCTACTTCTCCAGGACGACATGTTCGGGGTGCTCTGGGTCGACGATGACGGCGATGGAACGGCCGCGCTTGAGCGCTTCCGCGGTCGCGTCGGGCATGGACTCGAGGCTGGTCGCAGGGTGCGCGGGGTGGCCTGGCCGAGAGACGAGGAGGCGAACGCGCATCTGCGGCACGTCGTTGATCGTGAGACCCGTGGGCTGGATGTCGAGGAGGCGCGCCGTGGCGGGCATTCCGGACGCGATGATGCGCCGCCGACGCCATGCGTCGCCCAACATCGCGAATCCCATGGGGATGAGAATCAGGGCACCGATCGGGGGCACGAAGACGACGCCCGCGACGTTGCTTTCGCTGTCGGCAGGCAGGGTGGGCATCTGCCCGGTCACGATGATGTCGCGCCAGGTGGAGACCGCGAGGGCAAGGCAAACGAGCCCCACGGCCAGGAGGATCAAGCCGGTGCTGAAGGAGACCGGAGACGACTTGGTGCGCTCCGCCCGTTTTCGGGTGACCTCCCCGAAGCTGCCGGAGCAGAGCATGAGCCTCGGATGTAGCGCGGCGAAGGTCTCCATGTGCCGATGGGAAAACGGGCCGAGGTAGCCGATGGTGTCCATCAGGGTCTGGACGGCTTCTTTGCGCCGGCCAGACTTCTCG
>JBGCFC010000137.1:0-35632 GCA_045106715.1 Sandaracinaceae bacterium | reverse complement strand
GGTCGCCGTTGGTGTCGTTTCGCTCCGCCACCCAGAAGTAGGTCAGCGCCGACCAGTCGGAGGTCGCCTCACCCACACGCGCCTGCACCTGCCACCCGTAGCGGCCGAACCCGAGGTCGGGTGCGACACACCAAAACGACTCGCTCACCTCGTGACTCTGAACCGGAGCGTCCTCGCATTCCGTCCCGGGATTGCACACGTACACGCGCACCTCGTAGGACTCTCCGGTGGACCCCCACACCAACTTGGGACGCCCTCCGATGCGTTCCTCTCCCGTCACCAGCGGGCTGCCCACGAAGTCGTTGTCGGCGGGCGAACGGTGGATGGGAACCGGGACCTCCACCGGAGGCTCGCCGCACCCCTCCGCCGCGCACACCGCGTCGTCTCCGCAGACCGCGGGATTGGTCACGTAGAGGCACTGCCCCTCGACGCACGAGGCCGTGTCGCAGGTGAAGCCGCCCGTGCATTCCGCATCGGCGACGCAGCCGTCGACGCCGACGCATTCGGGGTCGCCGCCGAGACACACGCTGCCCTCGTCCACGCAGACCCCGGAAGCGGCGCAAACCTCCTCGCTCCCGCAGGTCACGTCCGCGCACGCGCGGAAGATCTCGAAGATCAGCCCGACGCCCTCATCGCCAACGGTCAAGTTTCGTCTCTGGGAGTCCACCTCCGTGCCCCCGGCGTCGACGAGACGAACGGTGACCTGGTAGTTGGCCCCCGACTCGAGCCCGTCGAGCGCTTGGCCCGCGCGGAACGAGGGCAGCATCTCCGTGGTTCGCGCGACGGTCACGTCCGAGAGCGTGGTTGGCTCCCCGCCTTCCAATGCGACTTCGGTCACCACGGAGACGAACTGCACGCCCGGCACGTAGTCGGTGCGCAGGTCCATCGTGACGATCGGCTCGGGCTCGGCGACGCACCCCGATCCGACGAGCGCACCGGCGAGGGCGACGAACATCAGCGGCGAGAGACGTGCGTGCATGAGAACTCCTGACGGATCGGGGGGGCAGCCAGCGTACGTACGGTGTCCGATTATCTTCCCCCAGATTGGATTTTCCGTCTCGTGCGGATCGTGTAAGGTGTCGCCGTGGATGGAATGGCCCGGGGCAGCCTCTTGGCGGTGCTCTCGCTCGCGCTGACTCTCGCGCCGAGCGAGGCGAGCGCATCACCCCAAGATCTCTTTGGTTTCGGGGGACGCACGTCCGGTCTATCGATGACCGGCGCGTCGTACGCGAACAACTACGAGGCCGTGTTCATGAACCCGGCGGGTCTCGGGGCGGTACGGCGCAGATCGCTGTCGCTCGGCGCGCTGGGTGGCAACTACCAACTGTCGATCAACGGCGAGGCGTCTCCGTTGACCCCCGCTCGCGGAACGACGATCGGCTTCACGCTGCCGTTCCCCTTCGAGGATGTGCTGGAAGACCGGCTCACGTTTGGAGGCGCGTTCTACACGCCGGCGGAGGTCATCCTGCGCGGACGCGTTCAGTATCCCACGCGCCCGGAGTGGACGGTGCTCAACCGAGCCCAGTCGCTGGCCGTGCAGGTGGGGCTCGGGTTCGACTTCCACGGCATCGTCGACGGGTTGCGCCTGGGCGTCGGGGTCAGCGCGCTCGCCGCCGTGCTCGGCGAGCTGGATGTCGGGCTGGACGAGACGAGCTCGTTCACTTCGACGGTGGAGACACAGCTCGTCACCAGCTTCGCGCCCATCGTCGGCGTCCAGTACCAGCAACCCGAGTGGGGCGTGGGCATCACCTACCGGCACGAGCTCGTGTCGAGCTTCGAGCTGAACATCCGGACGCGAGACCTGCCCGTGGAGCTGCCGGTCCTCCGGGTCGGCGGGATCGTCTCGTACGACCCCTCCGCGCTCATCCTGGAGGGCCACTGGCGCCCCATCCCGGAGCTGATGCTCGTGGCGAACCTCTCGACGCGCTTCTGGAGCATGTACCCGGGCGCGCAGATCCCCTCGAGCGCCATGAGCCTGAACGCGCCGGCCCCCGAATACTCCATCGTGCCCGTCCCGCGGGTGGCGGTCGAAGGCACGATTCACCGTGACCACGCGCTTCAGTTCGACGTGCGCGGCGGCTACTCGTTCGAGTTGAGCCCGTCGCCTCCCGCGCGCATGGCGCAGCGGAGGACGGCTGGAGGGGACCCGACCGGAGACCCGGTCGCCTTCCGCACACTCGACAACGACCGCCACGTCGTCACCGCCGGCCTCGGCTGGACCGTGTTCCTGGGGGGTGAGCAGGAGGCGCAGCTCGCCATCGACGCGTACGCCCAGCTCCACCTGCTCGCGCCACGCACCCACGAGGTCGGCCTCACCGACGGTGCGCCCAACATGCAGACCGACGGATTCATCATGATGGGCGGCTGGACCGCGACGTTGGAGTTCTGATGCGACACCTCATGCAGAAGACGCTCCTGACCACCTCCGCGCTGTTCACGCTCAGCGCGCTGATCTGCCCCGACTCCGCGGCAGCGCAGGCGATGGACACGTACGGGATGGGGGCCCGCTCTCAGGCCCTCGGCGGCGCGGTCACCGCCGACGTCGAGGACTTCAGCGCCAACTACTACAACCCGGCCGGCATCGTGCGGAGCGGACAGACGCGGGTCGGCGCCGGCTGGTTCGGCGCCGTGCACGACATGCGCCTCGATGGCGTGAACAGCAACGTCGACCCGGCGCACGGCACCGTCATCGGCCTGAACATCCCGGGCGAGGTGGACGGCTTTCGGTTCGGCTTCGGCCTCGGCGTGCACCTCAACGACCAGCGGGTCTCGCGCTCCCGGACGCTCCCGCGCCAGCAGCCGCGCTGGGAGCTGTACGACAACCGACCGCACCGCACGTACCTCGCGACCCATGTCGCCATTCAGCCGTGGGACTGGCTGCGCATCGGTGGCGGCATCTCCTTCCTGAGCACCTCGGCCGCGGAACTCGGCCTGCGCGGCAACATCGACATCACCGCCCCCGAGCGCGCGTCGCGCCTCGAGCAGGAGTTCACAGGCGAGCTGTTGACCATCCGCTACCCGCAGATCGGCGTGCAGGTGAACCCGTTCTCCTGGCTCGACTTCGGCGTCGTGTACCGGGGTGAGTTCGGCCTGACCAACGACCTCGAGGCCGAACTCGGCGAGTGCCGCACCGTGGGCGCGGACGGCACCTGCACCGGCGCGTCGACCGTCGGCGGTGACACCCTGACGATCTCCGCCGGCGACGGCATCCCGCCCATCCCGGGCTACCTTCAGCTCGCGACGGCGTCCGTGAACGCGTACGTCCCGCACCAGCTCTCGTTCGCGGCGAGCGTCGAGCCGATCGAGAACACCCTGCGCATCAGCGCCGAGGTCACCTGGCTCATGTGGTCGCGCTACCAGAGCCCGGTCGGGAGCTCGGACACGGTGCTGATCATCGATGTCCCACCGGAGCTCCAGGACACCATCATGGTGCCGGACAGCATCACCGCGGGACGGCCGGTGGCGGCCGAATTCAACGACCGGATCGTGCCGCGGATCGGCGTGGAGTGGACGCCGGTTCGCAACACGGACCTCCAACTCGACATTCGCGCCGGCTACTTCTACGAGAACAGCCCCGCACCCGAGCAGACCGGCTTCACGAACCTGGTCGACACCGACCGGCACGCCTGGAGCCTCGGCTTCGGTGTGGACCTGCTCGGCCTCCGGCCCGTCCTGCCCGGCTTCCTGTCGATCGACGTCTACGCGCAATACGGATTCCTGCCGTCGCGCACGATGCGAAAGACGTCGCCCATCGATCCCATCGGCGACTACACCGCCGAGGGCCACATGTTCGCAGGTGGAATGACACTCGAGGCGGGGTTCGAATGAAGAAGTCGATGACGCTGCTCCGACTGGAGTGGATCCGATTGGGCTTGATCTCGGCCGGGCTGGCCTGGGGCGCCTTCGCGATGCCCGCGTGCAGCTCGATCGGCGACCCGGGCGGCACGCCAGACGGGCTCCCTCACGGCGGGACCGGCAAGTTCCGCCTGCTCGACTCCGCGGAGACCGGCGTCAGCGGCTCGCTCCCCGGTCGGGCCATCGTGTTGTTGAACCGAACCATCGAGGGGGTCTCGGTCACCGAGAACTCGATCTTCTACGCGCAGTCCACGGTGCTGGACGACCCACCGCCGCTCCCGGACGACCACCCCCCGACCGAAATCTTTCGGGGCGCGTTCGGCAACCGCAGCATCTTCCGCGGCACGCTCCGCACCGAGGGCATCGGGGCTTACGACGCCGGCAACGAGGTGCTCGCCGCGACCGAAGACTGGGAGGGCGACGAGCTCATCGACCCGTCCGTAGCGGTCGATCCCGATGGCACCGTGCGCCTCTACTACGCGGCCGCCGGCGGCATCGGGGTGGCCGAGGCCAGCGCCGAGGACGGCACGTTCAGCAAGGTTTCCGGCCCCATCCTCGACATGAGCGCGGGCAGCGGCGTCGCCCCGCGGCGCCCGTCGGTCGTGCGGAACATCGACGACACCGGCTGGATCATGTTCTTCGACCGGGGCGACGGTCTCGGCATCGCCACCAGCGACGACGGCGTGGCCTTCTCCGACGCGCGCGCGCTCCCGCTCGAGGGCGAGGACGAGGGCATGAGCCCCGAGGTCCGAATCGCCCACCCCGGCGCCGT
Organism: Sandaracinaceae bacterium; assembly: GCA_045106715.1. Taxonomy (GTDB): domain Bacteria; phylum Myxococcota_A; class Polyangia; order Polyangiales; family Sandaracinaceae. Next base: position 31,005 of record JBGCFC010000137.1, on the reverse strand, counting down.
ACGCATCGCCACGTCGGCGGACCGCGCGCTCATCCGGGTCTACTTCGAGTCCATCCGCGAAGACGGGACCCACCAGATCTACCTGGCGGGCACCGACGACGGAGAGACCTTCGAGCGCTGGCCGCGGAGCGTCATCGACAACAACGACGTTCGCCTGCCCACCGTGCGCCAACTCGATAGCCGGGTCACCTTCCTCTACCTGAACCTGCCCTTCATCGGGGGCTCGTTTCAGACGCGCGGCATCAGCGTCGCGAGCTCCCCCGCCGGGCAGCGGTTCGACCCTCCGGAACCCGAGGGGTTCTGAGCCGCCCGACACCGACCACCCGAGTAGCCAGCGCGCGGCCTCCAGCGATGCGATCCAACGGATCCTGGACTGGGCACGGCTCTCGCATGTTGGATGGGCATGCTGAACCGCGCTCTCCTCTCCGTGTTCGCTTGCTGTCTCGCCCTCCTGGGCTGTGAGTCTCCCGCCACCGGCGGAGTGGGCCCCTTCGGGTCCGGCAAGGTCGACGGCCAGGCCCGCGACCTCGAGCCCGACCTTCCCGCGGAAGGCACGCTCGGGACCGAGGTCGACGAGGAGTATTTCCTGTTTTCTGCCAGCGCCGGCTCGGTCGTGACCATCGAGATCACGCAGGCGGGCAGCTCGCGGGGGCTCGATACCTTCATGAGGGTGCTCGGCCCCATGGGCCCGCAGGGTCGCGCGGAGACCGAAATCGCGTTCGACGACGAGGCTGGTTACGGACAGCTCTCCAAGATCGAGAGCCTCGAGCTCTCTGAAGAGGGCGACTACGTCATCGAGGTGCGCCCCGACCCGAGCGGCGACAACGACTTCGCCAGCCCGCGCCGGTTCCGCATCCTGCTGACCGAGGAGGCGGGGGTCGTCGCGCCGGCGGTCAGCGGCGACCTCCCGAAGGAGGTCCACTACGTGCGCAACTCAGCCGAGTACGTCGGCGTCGTCAGTCAGGCGTACGCGCTGGCGACCATGCGCATCGAAGCCGCCGCGGCCGCGGACGAGCTGCCCGCCGACTGGGCCGTCATCATGGACGTCGATGAGACCATCCTCAGCAACTCGCAGTATCGCCGGGAGCGTGGCCTTGGGATGAGCACGAGTTGGTGGCAGTGGGTGGCGCGCGAGGATGCCCGCGCGCTCCCCGGCGCGGACGCCTTCATGGACCGGGTCCGGGAGCTCGGCGGGCGCGTTGCCCTGGTGACCAACCGCCACATCAGCCAGTGCGACTTCACCGGCCGCAATCTCGACGCGCAGGGCATCGAGTACGACATCCTGCTCTGCCAGGACGGTGAGCGCTCCAAGCAGCCCCGCTGGGACTCCGTCGCGGACGGGACGGCCTCGCCCGACGTCGGCCCGGTCGAGGTCATGATGTGGATCGGCGACAACATCCATGACTTCCCCGAGATGGAGCAGGAGCAGCGGCACGATCCGAGCGCGTTCAGCGAGTTCGGCCACCGGTTCGTCATCGTGCCCAACCCGATGAGCGGCTCCTGGGTGAGCAACCCCCAGGATTGAGAGCGGCAGCGCTTCGGCGGACCCTCCCTGTCGGTCGGGCGCGTAAAACATCTCGCAGCGACATCCATGTCGCGTGCAAGGAGCCACATTCACAACTGTGAAGCGCGGCTCATCACTCGCCCCATGAACCGGCGACGCGCATGAGGTTCCCGAGGCTGGCATGACGGCTGCTTAGGTGGCCGAGCATGTTGCCCTCATTCGCTCCTTCTCTTCTCTTCGTGCTCGGCGCTCCTTCCACCCCTCTCCGAACCCTGCCGCCCTTTGCCCGCACCACACCGGCCCGCGCAGACCACACCCCGTACGTCACTGGCGAGCCTATTGCGCGAGCCTGTCCGCACCCGGCGCTGCGAGCCGAGGTCGGCGGCGGCTCCCCATCGCTGGCTGAAGATGCGCAGCTCCAGGCCAGCGAGGTCCTGTGGCGCCCGTAGAAGGCACCGCGAAGGCGCGCGACTCGGCCCGAGAGGAGCTCGCCCAGATCTACGAGGCCGAGCTGGACTATGTGTGGCGCACGCTCGCAAGGCTCGGCGTACGTGACGCCGACTGCGCTGACGCGGCCCACGAGGTGTTTCTCGTCGTGCACCGCCGCCTGCCCGACTTCGACCGTTCCCGACCCGTTCGGCCATGGCTGTTTGGCATCGCGTACCGGGTGGCGCTCGGCATGCGGCGGCGCGCATCAGGCAACGAAGTCCTGGGCGCAGCCACGGACACCCCAAGCTCCGCGCGAGGGCCCGAAGACCGGGCCGCAATGGGACAGCGGTGGCAGCTCGCGCTGCGCGCCCTCGACATGATTCCCCTCGAGCGCCGAACGGTGTTCATCATGCATCTCGTCGATGGGATCAGCGTGGTCGAGATCGCACGCGTGCTCGAAATCCCTCTGAACACAGCGTACTCTCGGTTGCGGCTGGCCAAGGTCGACTTCGATCGCGCGGTCGACCGGCTGCAACCCTCCCATGGCTGACGACCCCCTTCGACATCGCGACCTCTTGAGCGAACTCCGGTCGGCTCCCGGCGCACCGCAAGACGCCGCGAGGGCGCTGTGGGCGCGGCTCGACGCGAGCATCGAGGCGGCGCACGAAGCGGGCGGAAGTCGGGGTAGCGAGAGTGCGGGAGACGCCTCGGCGTCGAACGGCCCTCAAGGGATCGCGGCGGCCGGCGGAGAGCAGGCGGGCTCTCTTACGGTTTCCAAACCGGTCCCCCCAGAGCCTGATCCGTAGCCCTCGCCGGGTGCCTTGGCCGAGTGCGCGGGGACTGCGATTCCGTTCGCACACGGAGGAGCGCGGCACCACTTACCAGGGAGCGTGTGCCTGCGTCGGCGAGCGCTGCACACGCGCTGAGCTCCGCGGACCGTCTCGGCCTGCTGCGCTCGGCTGCCCGACGACGGGCGTGTGCCTCGTGATGGGCTGCTGAGACCTCGACTCGAACGCCGGCCACGCGAGACGGCTCCCGAAAAAGTTCCCGGGGCTGTGACGGATTCGCGGGCTCGTCGCAATCACAGGGCAGTCAACGAACGTGAGCGACGCGACACCCTCGCCGAGGACCGCGCGCCCACCTGCTTCCGCGGAGGTTCGTCCATGCTTCGAAAGACACTGCTCCTCACCATCGTGCTCGGGCTCCCACTCGCAGCGTGCGACGGCTCGAGCCCCACCCCCGACGCCGGCGCGATGGACGCAGGCCGCTCCGACGCCGGCGAAACGCGCGACTCGGGCCCCACATGCTCGGACACCCTCTGCGGCTCCGACTGCGCGGACCTCGAGCGCAGCGAAGCCCACTGCGGCGCGTGTGACGCGCGCTGCGACGCGGACGAGGTCTGCTCTGCCGGAACGTGCTCCGCCCCTGAGGTCTGCGCAGACGAGCGGGTGGACTGCGGCGACGGCTGCACCGACCTGATGGCGGACGAAGACCACTGCTCGGCCTGCGACACCGCGTGCGCTTCCGGAGAGGCGTGCGAGGAAGGTGAGTGTGTCAGCGCGTGCGAAGCCAGCGAGACCGCCTGTGACGTCGGCCTCTCCACCGTCTGCGTCGACACCGACACGGATGCCGACCACTGCGGCGCCTGTGAAACCCCGTGCGGCCTCGGCCAGGTGTGCGCCGGCGGCCGCTGCGAATGCCCGGAGGGAACGACGATGTGCGGCGACGCCTGCGTCGACACGAACACCGACCCGCTGCACTGCGGCGAGTGCACCACCCTCTGCACCGCCGGACTTTTCTGCGAAGCCGGCGACTGCACGTGCGGTTCTGGCCTGACGGAGTGTGACACTGGGTGCCAGAACCTGACCGTCGACGACAGCCACTGCGGCTCCTGCGGTCGCGCCTGCTCCGACACACAGACCTGCGTGCTCGGTGACTGCGTTTCCACCGGCGTCTGCGGTGAGGGGACGGTCGACTGCGGAGGCACGTGCGTGAACCTGACCCGCTCGGCGATGCACTGCGGCGCCTGCGGCCAGGCCTGCGGCGCGGACGGCGCATGCACGGACGGGCGGTGCGTCCCTCGCAACGACCGGCGTGAAGACGCCATCGAGCTGACGTTCGGAGACGGGGAGGTCACCGTCACCGGATCCAACCGGAATGCGGACCGCGACGGCCCGTCGGCCGCCTGCGAGGCCAACGGGCCCAACGTCTGGTACCGCTTCACGATTGGCGAGCGGCAGCCGGTGTGGATCGACACCGCCGGCTCGGACTACGACACGGCCGTGTTCCTGACCGACTCCGATGGCGACGCCCTCTTCGGCTGGTGCAACGACGACTGCCCCTGCGGTACCGCCGGGGATTTCACGGCGGGAACGCAGTCCTGCGACTACGGCATTCTGAACCCGGGCACCTACACCATCTCGGTCGGTGGCTACCGCACCGCCGCGGTCGGTAACTTCACGCTGCACGTCCAGCGTCTCGCACCGGTGGGGCGGCTCATGGAGTCGAGGCTCGAAGGGCTGAACGAATACGGGAGCCGTGTCCGCCTCCAGGGCGATTCGGAAAGCGACGGCTCCTGCGCGGCGGCGTCGATGTCCTCGGGAGAGGACCAATACTGGTTCGTCGCGTGCGGCGATGACCGTCCCCACCTGTTCAGCGTCTGTGACGCCGACGACGATGCCTTGCTCTTCGACCCGCACTGGGACCGCAGCTACAACGGCCGCGTATTCGACCCCGTGATGTACGTGCGGGACGCGCGCTCCAGCACCGAACTCGCCTGCAACGACAACGGCGGCGTGGACTTCGACTGCTTCGACACCTCGAACGGCGCCAACACCGGATCCCGGCTGCAAGACGTCACCGCGCAGCGCGGACTCAACACGCTGATCATGGACTCCCGCACTGGCGGATCGGGCATGCGTTACCGCATCCGATACGACGTGCCGACGCTCCGCCCGTAAACGCGAGGACCGCCATGACCACCCTGACCAAGATCTTCGCCTCACTCTTGCTGCTGCTGGCCTGCGCTGCGGCGGCGCCCGCTTCGGCGCAGACACGCGTCGACGGCACGCGCTTCCGCGAGCGCACCGTCCGCGACGACACCCTGCTCGAAGCCGGTCGATTCAGCCTCTTCGTCGGAGCGACCGGAGGCTGGGCGTACGGGTCGGTGTCGTCCGACGTCGCCTCCCGCTCACAGAACACCGTGTTCTCGCTCCCCTCCATTGGCGTGGGCTACATGCTGACCGACGCGCTCCAACTCCGCGCGGCGGTCAACGGGATCGTCATCTTCTCGGGGATCGACGGCGCCCAAGCGCAAGAGACGTACGGCGTCGGCGGCACGCTGCAGGGCCTGTACCACCTCGCCATCGTGCACGGGATGGCCTTCTACGCCGGCCTGGGCGTCGGTGGCTACTACTCCACACGCTTCGAGCCCACCGCGCTCGGCATGAGCGCGCGCGTGTCCGGCGGAGGCTTCCACGCGCAACTCCCGTTCGGCTTGCTGGTGCAGCCCGGGGCGTCGCTGTTCATCCGCGGAGGGGTGCGGCTCGACTTCCTGGTCGGGCAGGAGTCATCGGAGGTGGCGGGCGTCGCGAGCGCAACGAACCTGAACTTCCTCACCAACGCGGAACTCTCGGTCGGCTTCCGGTTCTGAGAGTTCGTCTCCGTCCGGTGCGACCGCACCGGGCGGTGTTCCAGCCAGCTGAGTCACTGCGAGTGGGTCACAGCGAGTGGGTCACTCCGAGTGGGTCACTGCGAGCGAAGCGCCGCTACCGGGGCACGAACGGGTGCGCGTCGACAAGCTGGTCCCGCCAGGCGGCCAAATCCATGAACGACTCCGCCACCCGCTCAGCCCGCCAGCATCGAAGCGAGGCGCTCCCGAGACGCACATGCGGCGGCCCGAGCGGCGCCACGAACTGGAGCGCGGCGGCCAACGAGAGGTCGGCGAAGCTGAGGGCATCCCCGAGCAGGTAGCGCCCGCCGTCGAGCTGCGCGCGAGCCTCCTCCAGGGTGCGCGCCATGTCGTGCTCTCGGCGCTCGATCTCGTCGCGGCGGAAGTCGTATTTCCGCTCGAGATGCGCGACGCCCAAGCGCCCCGTGAGGCGCGCCATCGGGGTCGGAAGCGGGAACGGGACCGCCTCCAGCAGCGCTTCCGGATCGCTCGCCGTCCGCGCGGTGGTGCACACCCGACCGTGCTCGGCGAGGGTCTCGAAGCGCGCGGACCACGGCTCGACGTCGGGGTGGCCAAACAGCGAGGTGCCCTCGCCGACGGCATCGGCATGCCGCGCGATCTCGGTCGAGTCGCCCAGCCGCATGGCCCCGTCGATGTACGCGGGCAGCGTGATGCGCCCTCGGAAGCGGCGCATCTTCAACCGCAGGGCCGGCTCCGCGACCATCGGCAGGTGCTCGCGGTAGGCGTACCGGACGACGTGGTGATCGAGCGCCCAACGCCCGCGGATGGACCACGGGGAGTAGTGAATCCCGTAGAACGTGCTCATCGCGAAAGTCTACCGTGCGGCGCGCCGCGCTACTCGGCGGCGCCCTCGAAACATGCCGCCAAGGGCTCCGCAACTCTGTCGAAGGGCGAGAACCCCTCTGTGATGACCGTAAGCGCACACCCGCTGCGGGCGAGCAGGGTCGGGAAACGCCGAACGCCCAGCTCGCGAGCCAGCTGAAAGTCACCGTCGGTCTCGAGCAGGGTCTCGTCGTCTTGGAACACGTCGGCGAACCGCGTCTCGGAGAGCCCGAGGTGCTCGGCGACGAGGGCGATGATCGTGCCCTCGTCGGTGATGTCGCGGTTCTCCGCGTAGAACGCCCGGTGCAGACGCGCCAGGACGGGCAGCGCGGACGCCTCCACGATGCGGCGCGCCGCCACCACCGCGCGACACGACGGCTCGGTGTCGTAGACGAAGCCAACACGATCGAAAAACGTCGCGTCAAAGGGCTGGCCGCTCGCTTCACGTACGCGGTCCCAGTGACATCGAATCGTGTCTTTCATGCCGGGTTCGAGCGCTTTTTGCGTGCCGCAGTGCAGCCCGGCCATCACGACCGAGACGGGAGCGCGCGCCTCATACTGTGCCGCCAGCCGCTCCACGGTTGGGAGGAACCCCCAGCACCACGAGCACATCGGGTCGGCAAAGTAGAGCAGCTCGCTGTCGGGCTCGACCACGTCACAAGCCTCCGGCCGATCTCACCGAACCGCAACCCTGGGCCGCGAATCCCGTCCGCGCGTCAATCGAGGCCGGTGGCCAACGGGAGACCACGTCGTCCGGCTCGGCGCCCGCCCTGGCGCGAGCGCTCCCGAGCGCGGTACCGCCGCCGGATGCGCTCCCGCCTCGCATCCCGCCGGCGCTGCGCAGCGGTTCGGCGGACGGGCGCCTCGGCCTCCACGGGCTCGTCCGTCGTGGTTTCGTCCGTCGCTTGGCCGTCAGCCACTTGGCCGTCTGCCACTTGGCCGTCCGCCACCACATCAGATGCTTCGTCCGTGGCGTCTCCCGAGTCCATCTCGATCGGCTCCACCTGAATCCGCTCGCCGACCGGTGGCGTGTCGAGAACCGTTTCGATCGTCGCAGGCTGAGCCCCCACCGCTTCGAGCGTGTCGGTCTCGCGGTCCTTCGGCCCTTCCGTAGACACCGGCGGCAGCGGGTGAGCGGCGATGTCCGGGGGGGTTGCGGGCGCGCGCAGGAGGACTTGCAGCGCGACCGATCCCACACCCAGTCCGATCACCGCCGCCACCGCGAACAACACAAAGAGACGCCCCCGGGTGAGCAGCACCCCGGAGCCCACCGCGCCCGTCACCGGCTCGGCGGGCAGAGGCGGTCCGGTGGGCATGAACGCTTCGAGCGCCTCCCCCTCCGCCGCCACCGTCGCCTCTTCCGGCGCCATCATGCGCGTTGGCGACTCCGCGATGGGCCGCACCTCTGAGCTCGCCTCGTCGCCGGGCGCCAGGAGACCCGGGTGTGACGGATGCGTCCCCGGCGACGAGATCGTCGCTCCCCCGATCAACTGGCCGCTGTCATCGAGCATGGCCGGCATCAACGAAGGGCCGTCGAGCACCATCTCGGTCTCGTCGTCCTCCCCGATGCCCGCGAGCGGGTCATCCTCGTCGACCCAGGCGCCGGCGATGGTGCGGTCCTCGTTCATGAGGTTCCGCAGTCGCTCCCCGATGCGCTCTCCCGAGCGCTCCCCCCGCCGCACGAGCGAAGGATCCAGCCCCTCGTTGACGCTCTGGGGGATCCGCGAGGCCTGGCGTTCTCGGTGGTCCTTCATGATGACCGCCAAGAGGTCCGCGATCGTGTTCGAGTCAGCCTCGAGCGCACTCGGGCACGCCGCCAACATTGCGCGCCGGAACGCGAGCATCGTCGGGTAGCGCTCCTCCGGGTCGAGGCTCAACGCCTTCATGATGACGTCGTCGATCGCCTTCGGCGTCGGCGCGAGCCGGCTCGGCGGCGGCAGCTTCGGGTCCTGCACCTTCTTCAGGAGCTGCACTTCGTTCGCGCCCTCGAACGCGCGCCGCATCGTGAGCATCTCCCAGAGCACCACGGCGAGCGCGTAGACGTCGGTGCGGCGATCGAGCTTCTCGGAGCCGTTGGCCTGCTCCGGGCTCATGTAGGCGATCTTGCCCTTGAGGCTCGCGGCTTCGGTCTGTTGGCTGCGGAACTTGGCCTTGGCCACGCCGAAGTCGATGAGCTTTACGTGGCCGTCGTAGGACAGCAGAACGTTGCTGGGGCTGACGTCGCGGTGCACCAGCTCGAGCTTCCGGCCGCCGCGGTCTTTGGCCTCGTGGGCGGCATGCAGGCCCGCGGCCACCTCGGCGCCGAGATGCATGATGACCTGCGGAATCAGCCGGTTGTGGCGCCGGGCCAGCACATGGAGGAAGTCCGCCAGGCTGCAGCCGTAGACGTACTCCATCGCCATGAAGAACGTGCCTTCGTGCTCGCCGAAGTCCTCGACGCGGACCACGTTCGGGTGCACCACCTCGGCCGAGATCTTCGCCTCGTCGACGAACATGCGACGGAAGCGGTCCTGTTTGGCCAGGTGAGGGTGGACGACCTTAACCGCCGCGAACCGCGCGAAGCCTGCCGCCCCGTCACGCCGGGCGAGGAACAGCGTGGCCATGCCTCCATAGCCGAGCTCCGCGACGAGCTCGTATCCGCCGGGCTTGGAACCAAGAGCGACCACGCCACCGCCACGCTATCGTCGATCCCCCGCGAAATCCACTGGTCGCGGTATCATCCAGTCGTGCTTCGCTTCGCCATCGTCCTTCTCAGTCTGCTCGCGTGGGTGTGCGCGCCGGCGCAGGCGTGCGCGCAGGAGGATCGCGCGCGGGCGACCCCGCTCTTCGAGGAGGGTGTCGAACACGCCCAGGCGGGGGAGTGGGAGCAAGCGCGGACCCGCTTCGAAGAGGCGTTTGCGCTCTACTCACACCCGAACATCCAGCTCAACCTCGCCGCGGCACAGGCGGAGACCGGCCACCTGACCGACAGCCTGGCGACCTACGAAGCGCTGCTCGAGGCGCTCAACGCGATCCCCGCGCGTCGACGGCGGCGGCGGCGGCTGCCGGAGCTCGAGACCGTCGAGGAGGCGCGGGACGACGTGCGCGATCGCATCCCGCGGCTGACGGTTCGCGTGGCGGGGGCCGAACCCGGCGACGTCGTGCGGGTGGACGACGAAGCTCGGGACCTGGAGCGCCTGGCCGACATTCCGCTCGACCCGGGCGAACATGCTGTCGCGTGGGTACGGGACGGACGGGTGGTCGGCCGCGCCGAGGTGACCCTCGTCGACGGCGACGAACGCGCGGTCGAGGTCGCCGAGGCGGAGGCCGATGCGCCGCCCCCCGTCGTGGACGAGACTCCGGGCCAGACCCCGTGGATCCCGCTTGGCATCGCCGCGCTCGCGTTCGGTGGGGTCGCGGTCGGCGTGGCGGGCGGCTTCATGGGGCTGGTCGACGGGCTCGGCGGAGATCCGGCGCTCACCGAGTACCGCACCGCGCTCCCGCTCGACGCGCAGGCGTGCAGCGAGGCCGAGGCCGGCACGTCGCACGGTGTCAGCGGGGAGACGCTCAGCGCCGTTCAAGGCGTCTGCAGCGACGCCGGCGTGTTCGAGCCCATGCAGTACGTGTTTCTGCTGACGGGCCTGGCCGCCATCGGCGTGGGGGTGACGTTTGTGCTCCTCGAGGTCACGAGCGACGATGATGCTGAGCCGAGCGAGGTCCGCGCCCGGGTGAGCCCCGGGCGGATCACGCTGGACTGGGCGGGGAGCTTCTGATGCGCGCGGCCATTCGAGTTCAAGCTTCGCTCGTCGGAATGCTCATCGGGATGGTCGTCCTGGGCTGCTCGCTTCCGCAGAGTTCGCTCCGCCCGGCCGACGGCGGGGGCATGGACACAGGGACCCCGCCGCCCGAGGACGCGGGCACCGACGCCGGCATGCCGGACGGCGGTGTGGAGGTCGAGCTGTGCGGGGCCTGCACGACCAACGAGGACTGCGAAGACGGCGCGGAGTGTGTGTCTGTCGGCATGGGCAGCGCGTGCCTGCCGACTTGCGACCTGCGTGCAAACGACTGCCCGCCGGCGTTCGACTGCGTTCTGGACTACGCCGCCGGCGCCGACCTGCCCTTCTGCCGCCCGAGCGGGGACCGCTGCTGCGTGGACCTGGACGAGGACGGCTATGGCGTGGGCATCGGCTGCCTCGGCCCGGACTGCAACGACGACGACGCCGCCATCCGGCCGGGGGCCCTCGAGCGTTGCAACGGGGTGGACGACGACTGCAACGACGACATCGACGACGGCGCGGTGGACTGCGAGCCCGGGGGATGCGGCCCGGACGTCGACGGGAACTTCGAAGGCGCCAGCGGGGCGCTCTGCGCGGTGGCGTCGTGCGGCAGCGTCAGCGTGTCGCGCTGCGGGCTGTTCGCGTGTGACATGGGTTTCGCGGGCCTCGACTGCGCCAGCACCTGCCAGGTCGAGGGCACGGACGGCGCGCTCGTCGACGACGACCGCCTTTGCGTGGCCAGCGCGCACTGCGAAGCCGGCGCGTGCGAAGAGGACGTCGAGGAGGGCATGGCCTGCGACGAGCCCAGCGACTGCGTCACGGGGGCGTGCGACGGCACCGTGTGTTGCGACACCGACGACGACGCCTGCACCTGCGCCGGCGGGACGACCGAGACGAGCTGCGGTGACGCCGTGGACAACGACTGCGACGGCCTTCTCGACTGCGCCGACCCAGACTGCGCCGTGCAGGCCTGCAGCCCGACGGGCCGCGTGTGCGCCGGAGACCGATGCGCCTGCCCCGCGGGTGACACCGAGAGCGCGTGCACCAACGGGGTGGACGACGACTGCGACGGGCTGGCCGACTGCGAAGACCCCGACTGCGACACCCAGGGGTGCGGGCCGTCGGGCCGCGTGTGCCTCGGCTTGGCGTGTGCGTGCGCGGGTGGCGCCACGGAGTCGAGCTGCGGCGACGGGATGGACAACGACTGCGACGGCGACCTCGAGTGCGGCGACACCGACTGCGACGGTCGCCCGTGCGGCGAGAACGGCCGGATCTGTTCCGAGGGGGCGTGCGCCTGCCCCGGCGGCGTCGCGACGGAGACCCGTTGCGGCGATGGGGTCGACGACGACTGCGACGGACTGACCGACTGCCTCGACGACGACTGCGACGGGGGCTCGTGCGGGGCCGGGCTGACCTGCGGCAGCGGCGAGTGCCTGTGCACTGCGGCCACCGAGCCCGAGACCGCGTGCGACGACTACCTCGACAACGACTGCGACGGACTGGTCGACTGCGAGGACCCGAACTGCGCCGACGTGAGCTGCCGACCCAACGGCCGGCTCTGCGCGGACACCGCCTGCATCTGCCCGGGCGGCGCGGTGGAGAGCGCGTGCATGGGCGGCGTCGACGAGGACTGCGACGGACAGATCGACTGCGCGGACGGCGAGTGCACGGGTCAAACCTGCGGCGCCAACGGGCTTGTCTGCGCGGACGGGGACTGCGCCTGTCCGACCGGCACCACCGAGACCCGCTGCCAGAACGGCATGGACGACGACTGCGACGGCGACATCGACTGCGATGACAGCCAGTGCGATGGACAGACGTGTGGCGCCAACGGGCTCGAGTGCGCGTCTGGCCGCTGCGCCTGCCCGGGCGGCATGACCGAGCAGATGTGCCGCAACGGGATGGACGAAGACTGCGACGGGGACGTCGATTGCGAGGACGAAGACTGCGACGGCCGCACATGCAGCGACCGGAGTGAGCGGTGCGTCACAGGCATGTGCGTCTGCGTCGGCTCGGAGCCCGAGGTCGGGGCGGCACTCTGCGACGACGGCACGGACAACGACTGCGACGGAGAGCGCGACTGCCAGGAGGCTGCTTGCGACGGTGAGCCATGCGACGGCGGCAACGGCAACGTATGCGCGAGTGGCACCTGCACCTGCCCCCGTGGGGGGACCGAAGAGACGCCCTCCGAGTGTTCGGACGGGATGGACAACGACTGCGATGGACTCGAGGACTGCATGGATCCCGACTGCGACGGCGTCGTGTTCGCGGTCGCCGACACCGTCAGTGATACGACGACGACCGCGTGCGGCGGCGTGGTCGACGGCGTCTGCGTGGCGACGGTCCGGTACTGCAGTTCCCGCAGCACCGCACTCCCGACCTCCCCTCCGACCGCGGGGTACTGCCGCGACTCGGGCGACCCCTCCCCCTGCAGCGACGCGATGTGCGAGGACAACGTCTGCGAACGGGCCTACTGCCTCGACTGCGCAGGCGACTGTCTGGCGGCCTGCCCCTGACGTGGCCGAAGGGGCCTGAACAGCGGTTGCGGGGGAGTCGGGCGGGACCTACGCTCCGGCGTCATCGCGCCCGGCGTCGGGCGCGCTTTTCCAGGAGACGACGACGATGGCCGATACGGTGTTCTGCGTGAAGACCCAAAAAGATGGGGAGCGACTGCACCGCGTGCCGTACCCCAATGAGCTCGGCCAGCGCATCTACGACAGCATCTCCCAGGACGGCTGGCAGCTGTGGATCGCGCATTCGACCATGCTCGTGAACGAGTTTCGCGTGGACGTCAGCTCCAAGCAGGGCACGGAGTTCTTGCTGAAGCAGTGCGAGGACTTCTTCTTCGGCGAAGGCGGCGAGCTGCCCCCGGACTTCAAGCCGGAGGGCGACGACGCCAAGGCCAAAGATGAGTTGTCTGAGGGCGAGGCGTCCGAGGGCACGTCGTCCGAGGGCGAGGCGTCCGAGGGCAACGACGGGGACAAGTGAGCGGCGAAGCGGAGCCGGGCTCGTCTCCGGCGACCTCCCATGGCCCGCTGCTGGACCATCGCACGCGTCGCGCCGCCTTCGAAGCTGAACGCGTCGCGCAGGACAAGACCGCCGCGCGCTTCTCGATGGTGCAGCTGACGCTCTTCTTGGCGTCCGCGGTGCTCGTGGGCTCGGGCTTGATGCGGGGCTCGTCCAGCCTGCTGTTCTCCGGATTTGGCGTCTTCGGCGCCTTCCTCGTCGTCTACTTCCTCCAGAGCCGGTTTATCCTGAAGCGGGAGGCGGCGGCGGTCCGTCGGGACGTGCATGATCGGCACGTCAAGCGCATGACCGGGCGTCTGGAGGACATCCCAGGGCCGGGGGCGACCATCCCGCCGGGGCACCCGTACGCGTCGGACCTCGACATCATCGGGCCGGGCTCGCTGCTCGCGCGCATCGACACGACCCACACGGCGGACGGGGCCAAGACGATCGCCAGCTGGCTGGCGTCCCCCGCACCACTTCAGCTCATCGCTCGCCGGCAAGAGGCGGTTCAGGAGTTCGCCGGCAAGGTCGAGCTGCGAAGGGAGCTCGAGGCCGCCGTGCTGGACACGGGTCGTGAGCGGCTCGACGCCGGCCCCTTCGTCAAGATGATGGAAAAGCCTGGCCTGCTCGAGGCAAAGCCATGGCTGCGTTTCGTGGGCCCCATCCTGCCCCTCATCACGGTGACCTTGTCGGTCGGCGACTACATGGACTGGCTGCCCGGCTGGCTCTGGGTTGGCCCTCTGCTCATCCAGATGGGCATCCTGCGCATCACCGAGCCACGCTCGCGCGAGGTCTATGAGGCGATGGGCGAGAAGAAGGGGTTCGTCGACGCCTACGCACGCCTCTTTTCCGTGATCGAGGGCGCCGGGCTCGAGAGCGGGCTCGCGCGCGAACTGCATGAGCGTCTCACCGTCGACGGCGCGCTCCCCTCCGTGCAGCTGAAGCGACTCGAGCGGTGGACCAGCTGGTACGAGCTGCGCGCCACCGGCATCGTGCACGTGTTCGTGAACCCGATGCTGCTCTGGGATCTCAACTGCCTCATCGGCATCGAGCGTTGGATCCGGACGGTCGGGCGAAAATGCGGCGACTGGTTCGAGGTCATCGGCGACCTGGAGGCGCTCGCCGCGCTCTCGGTGCTGCTGCATCAAGACCTCTACGCGCGCATGCCGGAGGTCGTCGAGGAGGGCGCGCTCGAGGCCGAGCAGGTCGCCCATCCCCTCATCCCGAGCGATCAGCGCGTGGCCAACGACGTGGCCCTGCCGGGCTCGGGCTCCTGCATGATCGTCACGGGCTCCAACATGGCAGGAAAGAGCACGCTGCTCCGTGCGGTCGGGGTCAACATCGCCCTCGCGCTCGCCGGCGGGCCGGTGGTGGCCACCAAGTTCCGGGTCCCCCGCGTGCGCCTTCGCGCCAGCATGCGGATCGCCGATTCCCTGCAGAGCGGCGCGAGCTACTTCCAAGCGGAGCTGATGCGCCTCCGACTCGTGGTGAGCACGGCGGAGAACAAGCCGCCCATCTTCTTCCTGCTCGACGAGCTGCTCCGCGGAACCAACGCGCGCGCACGGCACCTCGGCGGCCGCGCGGTCGTGCAACACCTGTTGGATCGGAGCGGCATGGGGCTCGTCGCGACACACGACGTCGCGCTTTCGGAGCTCGAAGACGAGCGGGAACACGTGCGGAACGTGCACTTCACGGACGTCATCGAGGATGGCGTCATGACCTTCGACTATCGCCTCCGCGATGGGGTCGTTCGGACGAGCAACGCGCTCCGGCTCCTGGCGCAGGTGGGGATCGAGGTCGAGGACGACGCCGTGCTCACTCCGAAGAGCGATCGCGAGGCGCAAGCCATCGAAACCGCTGCGCTCACCGGAGGCGCCGACGCCTGAGGCGGGCCTGTCGCGTGGGAAGCCCCGACGACGCCAGCTCGAAAGGTGTAGACTCGTCCCCCTCGTGCCACTGAACGCGAGCTGTTGATGCGGACCCAACGAGCATACCTCGACGGCCTCGCGCGCCTGCACCTCATCGCAGACCTCGAGGAGCGGCGGGCGCTTTGGCGCCAGAGCATGGCGACGCTGGGCGTCGAGGTGGGCGATCACCGCCCTGTGCCGCTCGAGGGGCTCGACCCGGAGGCGGTGCGGCTGAGCGTGGGCGCGGCCCTCGGCTGCGGTCTGCTCGACGACCTCGGCTTTCTCTCCGCGGCAGCCGGCGCGGCAGCGCTGTACGAGCTGGCCAGCGTGCTGCCCCTGTGTGAGGAGCGTCGCCAGATCGGGCGCCGTGTGGCCAAGCACCTCCATGGCGGCGACGCGGCGACCTTCGTGGCGCTGGCCACGCAGCTCGCGATGGGCTCCCGGAAGGCCCTCAGCGGGCCGGCCATTCGCGCGCGCGTCGCCCTCGCGCTCGACCTCCCCATCGGGACCGGGACCCGCGCCGACGCGCTCGCCCTTGCGTTGACCTCGCGGCACGACCTCGCCAACGAGTGGTTGATCGACCCGTCCACCGGATCGCTCCCCTCCCGGCGGCTCGCCGCGCGGTTGCTCGAGCGGGCGGCGCGCGAAGCGGCGCGCCGGAGCACGATGGGCGACGAGACCGTGCTGGGACTCTTCGAACGGACCGAGATCCGCCAGGCCTGGGACCGGTTGTTGGGCGACCGCGAGCCGCTGGTCTGGCGGCATGTCGCCACCGCACGCGGGCTGCTGAGCGAGCGGTCGAGCCGGATGGGCGACGAGCTGTTCCGGGACCTCGACCCGTCCTTGACCCCGACGGAGTGGCGCCGCGCCGCGGCGTCCTTGGCGGCCAGCGTCGCCGTGAACCCAGCCCAGGCCGTCGCCCGCGCCACCGCCCTGCTCGAGGGCCCGATCGTCGCGCGCGACCCCGGCATCCCGGCGGCCATGTTGTTGGGGCTGCCGCGCGCCGCCGAGATCGAACCGGAGGCGGCCGACGCGCTCTGCACCGCGCTGGTGCGCTCAGGCGGGCTGGACGCCGCGGAGGCCCTCTTGGCGCTCCGTCAGGAGCGTGTGGGCGGCGAGTTCGGCGCCTGGGCCTGCCAGATGGCCCGCGCCCGGCTTCGCGAGCGGGGCTACTCGAACGACGAAGACGAGGGCACCGCGGGGCTTGCCGCCGAGCTCGACCAAGACCTCCGTGCGGAAGACGAGCGCACCGTGCCGCCGTCGCTCCCCATGCACCTGGACGCCGCCCGCGCGGCGTTCGCCGAGCAAGACGCGCGCACCGCGTACGCCAAGGCCCACGCGGTGCTCGAGGAGCTGGAGGCGACGATGTTCTGGCTCGAGGGCTCGACGCTCTCGACGCTCGAGGGGCGCCGCGCGGCGTTCTCGGCGCTGCGTGAGCTCGACGGCGCGCTGCTGGAGACGAGCACACTCGCAGACCTGCTGACCCTGGGCGCGCGGGCGGACGACGGCGCAGCGACGGCCCCCCTGAACCGGTACTTCGCCCGATTGACGGACTGGCTTCTCCGCCACGAGCAGCGGCCGATCGGCCCGGACGAAGTCGTCGACAACCGGCGGCTCCGCATCAGCCGCATGCGGACCTTGCTTCACACCGTGGACGCCGACGGACCGTGGGGCACGGGGCTTCACGCCGAGCTTCGGGAGCGGCGCCTGCGATCGGTCCGGGTGCTGTTGTCCCGGGTGCGCGACGACGCGCCCTCTCCGCTCACGCGCGTGGTCACCGCGGCGGCCGCGCGCGCGTGCGACGCGCTCATGCGGGAGGAGTTGGGCGAACTCTCGGACGTCTTCCTGGCGGTGGTCGCGCACCTCGAGACCGCCGAGGGGCTCATCACGATGGCTGAGGCCTCGATGGTCCCGGAGATGGAGCGCGTGTTCCGTGCGTACGCGACGCTGGTCGAGCGCACCGAGCGCGGCGCGCGCCAGACCAAGCCCCGGGTCCGCGCCACGCTGGACGCCCTCCGAACCCTGGTCAGCAGCTTCCCGACGGCGACCTCGCCGCGCGTCGACGCGCTCCAGCGGGCGCTGTTCTTGTTCACGCGTGCCATCGAGTCGGTGATGGGCGCGCGCTCCCTCACCGAGCTGGTCGGCGACGTCGACGGGTCCGTCTCACGCGTAGCCGACCTCGAGCACGCCACCCGGCTGCTGTTCCGGCTGATGCTGGGCGCGCGGCGCCGGCTGGGCCAGGAGGCGGGCGACCCGACAGGCGTCGCCGGGCCCGCGCTCCGGGTCCTGGACATCGCGCTCGAGCGGGCCGCCCGTGGGGATCGCGAGTCGATGGGCGAGGCCATCGCCTCCAGCCTCGACGCCCTTCACGAGGATCTTCCCGCCCACCTCGCCGAGGTCGCCGCGAGCGCGCTCGTGCGGACCATGAAGCTCCCGAAGGACCACGATGACGACGCCCCGCGGGACAGCTACGCGGCGCCGGCCCCGCGCGCGTCGCCGCTGCCTCCGTGGCTGCCGCCGAGCCGGACGCTCGGGGGCTTCTATGTCCTGCGCAAGCTGGGTGCGGGCGCCGTCGGCAGTGTGTTCATCGCGCGCCGCGCCGAGGAGAAGAAAGACGCCACCGCCGCGAGCTTCGCGCTCAAGGTGCCCGAGTACAGCGGCGCCGCGGCGAGAACGCTCAGCGAGGACGAGTTCATGCGCTTGTTCCGCGAGGAGGCCGGCGCCCTGCTCGCCATCCCGGAGCAGGAGAACCTCGCGCGCTTGGTCACCTTCGACGCGGGCGCGCGGCCGAAGCCCATCCTCGTGATGGAGCTGGTCGAGGGCCCCACCCTCGAGCGCATGCTCGAGACGGGCGCCATGGACGTCGGCTCGACCTTCGACATGCTCGACGGCATCGCCGCGGGCTTGGCCGCCATGCACGAGGTCGGGGTGGGGCACCTCGACGTCAAGCCCAGCAACGTGATCCTGCGGGACGTCGACCCGGTGGTGAGCCGGACGGGCGTGCCCGTGCTCGTGGACTTCGGCCTCGCGGGGCGGACGGTGCGCCCCGGCTGCGCGACCGCGCACTACGGCGCCCCCGAAGTGTGGGGCCTCGTCCCAGACGACCACGTGCCGTCCCCGACCGCCACCGACGTCTACGCGATCGGCTGCCTCGCGTTCGAGCTGCTCACCGGGCGCGAACTGATCCACGGCGCCTCGGAGGTCGCGGTCATCACCGCGCACCTCTCTCACGACGGCGACATGGACGCGCTCCGCTGGCTCGCCCAAGACCGAGACCTGGCTCCGCTCGCCGAGGTCATCTCCGCGTGTGTGCGCCAGGACCCACGTCAGCGCTGCACCATCGAGGAGCTCCGCGAAGGGCTGGCCGCCGTGCGGGCGGTCATCAGCGAGCGCCGCTGGCCGCTCGACATCGAAGCCGCGGCGTAGTTGCGGTCGAGCGTACCGCAGCGCTTCACGCCGGAGAGAGCAACCGGGATCCCCAGCGCCCATACGTGGCACCCTCATAAGGCCCACGCCGACCGAGCCGGACCTGCACGGCCTGGCCCTCGAGGGTTACTTGCGCCCCCGGCGTCAGCTCGAGCCCTGACGTGAGCGAGGTGTTCACCGCCGCCTCGACGATCGGCCACGGGTTGTGCCAAGCGTCGTGCGCGGCCTCGATCTCGGGGCGCTTGGCGTGGGTGAGCCCGCGCGTGTAGACCATCCGGCCATCTTCGTGCACGGCGGAGAACGCGCGCGTCGCCTCGCCGGGCTGCACCGCGGCGAGCGCGTCCGGCACCCGGAGGCGATCGGACAGCGGCAGGTACACCGCGTCGGTGCCGAGCCGGCGCGCGCACGACGCCGCGGCCTGCGACGCCCAGGCGAGCATGCGCTCACGCTCGGCCCCATCGTCGGGCGCCGTGCCCACGATCGTGACGACCGCGCAGCCCGCCGCCATGCGCGCCTGCACCTCCTGGTCGGTCGCCTCGAGCCGCGCGGAGAGACCGTCGGACGCCGTGAGCTGAAGCCGGTGACCGCTCTCGGGATGCACCAGGAGCCCGCCCATCCCGTCGACGACGAGTTCTCCGAGGCCCGCGCAGGCGTCCTCGGGGATCGGTGCGGGCTGGCTCCCGCGCAAGCCGAGCACCGACAGCACGATGCGCTCGTCCGTCGCGTTCGACGTCGTGACCACACGCCAGCGCCCGCCGCGGCGACGCACGAGCGCGAGCGTGCGCATCTCCCGCGAGCTCCCCGCCGGCAGGATGCGCTCGTAGATCTCGACCTCGTCTTCGGAGACCCGCCTCGCGTGCTCGATGCGCGGCTCAGAGCCCTTCCAGAACGCGGTGAGCCGCTCGACCGCGCGCTCGACCCCTTCCTCGGCGCTCAGGCGATGGAGGATCCCCGCCTCTCCCGCGCCCCAGGTGTGAAGGTCCAAGGTTTGCTCGACCGCCTTGGGATTGCCCGACGCCAGCGCGGCCCGGTGACGCATCACCGCGATGGTGGCCTCGCCCTCCGGGTCGATGCTGTTCTCGAGCCCGGTGCCGTGCAGCGTGCGTTCGTCGCTCATCGCGCTCGGAGGATATCAGCTCACTCGGGCCCGGCGTCCGGCGAGGCGGTCGCCGCGTCCGGCCCGTCGCTCGGCGCGACCTCGATGGCGGGCTCCGGCACGTCGCGGACCTCCGGCTCGAGCCCGAGCACAGGACGCAGGTTCTCTGTGAACGTCTCCGCCCCGCTGGTCGGAAGACGCACCCAGCCGCGGGTCGTCTCCGTGCGCGCGTAGTAGGCCGGCGTCGGAGCGGCGATGCGCACCAGCTCCAGCTGGCCGATGCGCGCACCCTCTTCGTCGAACATCTCCGCGCGCAGGATGGGCTCACGCTCGGCGCTCGTGCCGTCGAGGTCGGCGCCCGGCTCGGTACCGCCGCTGAGGTACGCCTGCAGCCGCATCCGCGCGTAGCCTGCAAACCAGTTTCCGTAGAGCTCGTTGCGCCGGTCGGGGTCCGCCGCGTCCACCCACTCTGCGCGCGCCGCCTCGCGTCGATTGCGCTGCCGAAGGCGCTTGTCGACGCCGAAGCCGCGCAGGGTCATCTCCTCGACCTCGGACCAGTCGAAGGTGTGAAGCGCGCGCTGCATGAGCTGCGCCGAGGCCGACTGGAGCGGGAGCAGGTTCGCGCTCGACAGCAGCACCACATCGCCGCCTTCCGTGCTCTCCGCGTACCGGTCGCCCTCTCCGAACGGCCCCTCGCCGAGGGAGAACGCGGCCTCGCGGTCCCCACACACCAACGTCAGCGTGCCCTCGGGCGTGTCGAGCCCCAGCTCCGCGCGCTGCGCGTCGGTGAGCGCACCAAGCGAGCGTCGCGCCCGGAGGGGCGCGATCTGCTCGAGGAAGGTGAGCGCACCGGGGTTGCCGACAAACCGCGCCGGCGGCGCGCCGTCTTCGTCGCTGTCGCGCGTGACCGTGAAGAGCGTGCTCGTCGTGTCTCCCTCTCGCTCGACGACCAGACGCGTGGTTTGGCCAGACAGCTCGAGCGTGACGCCGGTCAGTGTGTCGACGTCGCAGTCCAACAGCGTGACTTCGTCGGGGCTGACCTCCACGGCCTCCTCCGTCCATACGAGGTAGGCCAGCGTCAGCCCTCCCAGCGCGAGGATGGCGTGCGTCAAGACTGCGCGCTTCTTCATCACTCACTCTCCTCGGACGTCGGCTCGTCCTCGTCCTCGCGCAGCGAGGCTGTCCGGAGAGGCGGCGTCGACGCGTCCTTCGACGGCGCCTGTTTGCGGCCCCCGAACCGGCGCATCGCCAGGAACACGCCGACCAGCAACAGCGGGAGCGGCGCGCCGAAGCTCGTCCCGTAGAACCACGCTTTGTCTTCGTCGCGCGAGTGCTCGATGGGCACGTCCTCTTCGGTTTCGGGCGGCCCGAGGATGCGGTCCTCGCCGACCAACCAGTTCAGCGTGTCCATCAGGATGAACGCGTTGCCCCGGTTCTGGATGTAGGCGTCGGTGATGAAGTCGCCGTCGCTCACCACCACCGCGCGGCCCTCGTCGCCCCCGTCGTTCGCCACGGTGACGGCGGCCATGACGTAGAAGCGCGCCTCCGTTCGCTCCGACGCGTCCTGCGCGTGGTCGTCGTTCTCGTCGAGCCAGAACGAAGGGCCGGTCCGGAGAGGGAACGTGACGCTGGCGCCGTCGACCTCCGTCTCGCTCTCTTGACGCTCCAACGCCCCGGCCCGGTCGAAGATGCTCGCCACGCGGGTGCGGTAGCGGTTGGCCAGGGTGACCGTCGGGTGCGCGGAGTAGATGTTGGTGAACACCACCTGCAGCGCGGCCGGGGGAGGCAACCGCCGAATGTAGCTGCTCTCGCTGTGGAGGACCCCCTCGGCCATGCCGAGGCCGAGCCCCGCGAGCAGGGGCTCGAGGCCGTGGTCGACGTCGGGATCCACGTAGACCATGAGCCGCCCGCCGCGCTGGACGTAGCGGAGCAGCGCCGCGGCCTCTTCAGGGAGGAAGGGGGCGCGTGGGCCGACCACCGCGACCGCGCGCGCGTCGTCGGGAACCTCGTTGCCGAGCCCCTGCGAGACGCCGAGGTCGCGGCTTCGAATGTTGGCGCGCGTGAGCGCGTCCGCGAACTGCGACAGCCGCGCGGTCTCGGGGTCGCCGTTCTGCCGCGACGCGCTGCGCTCCTGGTGCCCGACCGTCAGGTGAAGGTCGCGGGGCCGGGTCGTGAGCTGCGCGAAGTTCTGCTGGAAGGTACCGTCGAGACGGCGGAGCGGCCGGCGCGCGCGCTCCAGGTCGAGGCCAACGTCGAACGACTCCCCTTGCTGGCTCTCGCCTTCGCCGCGCAGCACCAACACCGTCCCGTTGCCGCGCACCTCGTGCTGACGGGCCAGCGCCGGAGAGAGAGCGTGGTCGCGCACGGTCACGGTGAGCTGCGACGACGACGCGTCGAGTTGATCGAAGTACGGCTGGAGCTGGTCGAGCACCTCGTTGACCGCGGGGTAGAACAGCACCACCTCCACGGGCTCGTCGAGATCGGCGACCATCCGGAGCGTCGTTTCCGACGCCTGCGTCGTCTGGAAGTACGAGAGGTCGCGCCGGACGTTGCGCTCCGTCGCCACGAACGTGATCGACGCGACGAAGACGACGGAAAGCGAGAGCACCAGCCCCGTCTCGGCCGCCGCGCCGATACGCCGCACCTCGATCGCCTCCTCGATGGGCATGACCCGGTACGCCATCTCCATGAAGAAGAGCGTCCCGTAGCTGACGAGCATCACGGCCGGCCAGAGCGCCGAGAGCGCGCCTTCGGTCCGCTCCGCCGCCTCGCCTTCCACCCCGAGCAGTCCCAAGCCGGCCTCGGTGGTCAGCGCATACAACCCGAGTGCCGCGAGCACCCCGCCGGCCGCGAGGGCCAGGCGCACCTCGACCGTGCGCTGGTTGCCCGTCGAGCGCGCGAACACGTAGGCGCGCCAGCCAAAGGCGAGCAGCAGCGCCGCGCCGGACAACAGCCTCCACCACCCGTGGTTCGGGTTGGCATCGCCCACGACGCGTTCCGCGAGGAAGAGCGTCAACAGACCGAACGGCAGGAGAAGCGCGATCCAGAAGCTCCGCCGCACCTGGACCCGCTCCCCGAGGAAGATGTCCGACGCGCCGAGCCCCGCGACCACCACGAGCAAGACACCCAGGGCGGCGAGCATGCCGAACACGAAGAGCGCGACCGTCGCGGCGAGGATCCCTCCACCGAGCACCGCGAGCTGCTGCATGCGTTGCCGGGTCATCGCCACCTCTGGCTGGCCAGAACCTTGCTCGCGGCCAGGAGCGAGACGTAGATGACGCCGCCGAAAAAGACCACGTCGGACAGGTCGAGGATGCCGCGTTGGAAGCTGTCGTAGTGGCTCGTGTGGAGCGCCACGAAGCTCACCAGCTCGGACAGCGGCGGGTCCGCGATCTGGCCGAGCACGTAGCAGAGCTCCATCACGATCACGAGCGCGCCGCTCAGGATGACCGCGAGGAACGGGTTCTTCGTCAGGCTGGACGCAAACGTCCCGACCGCCAGCGTCGTCGCCCCCAGCAACACCATGCCGAGGTAGCCGCTCGCGATGTGGCCGACGCTGACGCGACCGTTCACGAAGATGAGCGCGGGCACGTACACCGACAGCAGCGTCACGCCGGTCAGGAAAGTGAGCGCCGAGAGGTACTTGCCGAGCACGACCTCGGTCTCGGTGATCGGCGAGGTGAACAGGAGCACGTCGGTGCCGGTCGCCCGCTCCTCCGCGAGCAGACGCATGCTGAACAGCACGCCGCCGACCATCGTGACGATGCCGCCCCAGTAGAGATAGATGCGCAGGACTTCGGAGCTGAGCTGCGCGCGGTCGGCGATGGAGAAGCCGTTGAAGAGCAGCCCGTGCAGCAAGAGCACAGCGGCGGCGATGAAGTAGCCGCTCGGTGTGCGCAGGTACGATGCGAGCTCCCGGCGCATGATGAGGCCGATGTTCCTCATGCCTCTTCCTCGTCTCGGCTGAGGCGCACAAACGCGTCCTCGAGCGCGCTCTGGGTGCGCTTTAGTTCCAGGAGGCCGAGCCCGCCCTCGACGATCCTGCGCGCCACGTCCTCGCGGTGCGCCGCCAGGACCTCGATCTTCGCCTGCACACGGTCGTCGCCCAGCGAGACCACGTCCGAGACTTCGATGCCCGGCCCTTCGAGCGCCGCGCGAAGCGCGTCCGCGTCCCCGCGCACCTCGAGCTGGAGCCACGTGGCGCCCTCGACCGCGCCGCCGAGCGTGCGTCCGACGAGCTCCTCTTCGGTGCCTTGGGCGACGATGCGCCCGCGATGCAACATCAGGATGCGGTCACACGTTCGCTCGATCTCCGAGAGGATATGGGAGCTGAGCAGGATCGTGTGCTCGCCCCGCAGGCCTCGGATCAGCTCGCGCATCTCGACGATCTGAACCGGGTCGAGCCCCTGGATCGGCTCATCGAGGATCAGCAGCGCGGGCCGATGGATGATCGCCTGCGCGATGCCGACCCGCTGGCGGTAGCCGTGGCTCAATGTCGCGATGGGCTGGCGTCGCACATCCGTCAGCCCCGTCACCTCGAGCACTTCGGGCAGGCGCTGCTTCGCGTCGGCCTTGCTCATCCGCCGAAGCCGCCCAGCGAACAAGAGGAACTCGTCGACGCGCATCTCCGGGTAGAGCGGCGGCGTGTCCGGCAGGTAGCCAATGAGCTTGCGGATCTCCTCCGGCGCGCTCTCCACGTCGAACCCGCCCACCGAGATCCGCCCCGACGTCGGAAGCAGCAGGCAGCTCAGCATGCGCAGCGTGGTGCTCTTGCCCGCGCCGTTCAGGCCGAGGAACCCGACGCACTCGCCCTCCTCGATGCGGAAGTCGAGCTCGAGGGCGGCGGGGTGCTCTCCGTAGTACTTCGAGACGCGGTCGACGACGATCACGAGACGGTGCCCTCCCTGACCAGGTTCGACAGCTGTTAAACACCCTCCAGAGAGGACGTCAACCCGGCCACGGCATACCATCGGCGCGGTGTCTGCCTGGTACCGCTTCGGTTGGATCGCAGGGCTCACGGGGGTGTGTCTGCTGGGGCTGCTCAGCGGCCCGCCACGCGCTTCGGCCTATCTCATCGATCTCAATGATGCCTCCGTCGTCGAGCACGGCTCGATGGCGCTCGAGCTGCAGCCCCTCGGCTACTTCCAGACTCTCATCGGCCCGGAGGACCACGAGCTCGTGGCACCCTCGTTTCAGCTCTACTGGGGCCTCGCCGAGGACTGGGACGTCCTCTACGTCGCGCGCGGCTACGGACTGCTGGACCCTGACCCAGGTGACAACGCGTACTCCTTTGGCGAACAGACGATCGCCTTCCGATCCGTCCTGCGGCACGGGACCTATTCGAGCGACGACGCGGAGGGCCCGGCGATCGTGTTCCAAGGCGGCCTCATGCTCCCGGGCATCGGGGCAGACCCGGGATTCGGTGCGACGGCTGCGCTGCTGGTCTCCCAGGAGTGGGACGAGGGCACCCTGCACTTCAACGTCTGGACCAACCTGACCCGCGACCCGGCGTTCGAGCTGTTCGTCACCGCGGTCTACGAAGGCCCGAGCGCGTGGGACGTCCGACCGACCTTCGAGGCCTACTTCGACCTGTACGACGGCGAGCCCTACGTGTCCGGGCTCGCGGGCGCGGTAGCCGACGTCACCGAGGACTTCGCGATCCAGGCGGGCGTACGGCTCGGCGGGTGGGAGGACAGCCTCGAGATGGAGGTACGCGTGTCGAGCTGGATCGAGTGGGAGGTCTTCGACCCGGCGGAGCCCGGCACACCCGCTCCGCGCGCCCGTCCACAAGCAGCGACGCTGACGAGGGACACGACGCGGCAGTAGGATGCGGCGCATGAGCGTGAACATCCCCCTGCCTGAGAACGAACCTGTCCAACACCACGCGCCCGGCTCGCCTGAGCGCGCGGAGCTCGAGCCGGTGCTGGCCGCCATCGCCGCCGAGGCGATGGAGATCCCGATGATCATCGGGGGCAAGCCCGTGCACTCGAGCCCGGACATCGAGGTGGTGATGCCGCACCGTCACGCTCATGTGCTGGCGCGCGCGCACGAGGCGAGCGCGGAGCATGTGGGCCAAGCGATCGACGCCGCCATGGCCGCGGCGCCCGCGTGGGCGGCGACCCCGTTCGAAGACCGAGCGGCCATCTTTCTGCGGGCCGCCGAGCTCTTGTGCACCACGTGGCGGCGGCGGATCGACGCGGTGACGATGCTCGGCCAAAGCAAGACGGTCTATCAGGCGGAGATCGACGCCGTTTGCGAGCTGGCCGATTTCTGGCGATTCAACGTGGCGTTCCTGGAGGAGATCCTCAGCGAGCAGCCCATCAGCCCGCCCGGCGTCTGGAACCGGATCGATCATCGCCCGCTCGAAGGGTTCGTGCTGGCGATCTCGCCGTTCAACTTCCTCTCGATCTGCGCCAACCTCCCGACCGCGCCGATCCTCTGCGGGAACGTGGCGCTGTGGAAGCCGTCCAACACGTCGCTTCGCGGCTGCTGGGAGATCATGGAGCTGCTCCGGGAGGCCGGCCTGCCCGACGGCGTGCTCGGGTTCCTTCCGGGCGCGGGGCCGGTGCAGGGCGCGGCTGCGCTCGACTCGGAGCACCTGGCCGGGGTGCACTTCACGGGATCCACCGCGACGTTCAACACCCTCTATCGGGGCGTGGCCGACCGCCTCGACCGCTACCGCACGTACCCACGCTTGGTCGGCGAGACGGGCGGCAAAGACTTCATCGTCGCGCATCAAAGCGCCGACCCCGCGGCGCTCTCCACCGCGATCACCCGGGGCGCGTTCGAATACCAGGGGCAGAAGTGCTCTGCGGCCAGCCGCGTGTATGTCCCCGAGTCGCTGTGGGCAGAGGTCAAGCCACGCGTGGTGGCCGACCTCGAGGCGATCGAGTTCGGCGACGTCACCGACTTCCGGGTCTTCGGTGGTGCGGTCATCGACGAGCGCGCCTTCGACAAGATCGAGGGCTTCATCCAGTACGCCCGGGAGTCCGACGCCGAGGTCATCGGCGGCGCGTGTGACAAGAGCCAAGGCTACTTCATCCAACCTACGATCGTGGAGACGCGGGATCCGGACTACCGGCTGCTGAAGGAGGAGATCTTCGGCCCCGTGGTCACGGTGTATCCGTATGCGGATAGCGTGCCCTTCGAAGAGGTGCTCGCGCTCGTGGACCGAACCTCGCCGTATGGGCTCACCGGGGCCGTGTTCGCCAACGACCGCCGCGCCGTTCGGAAGGCGCTCGACGGCCTGCGCAACGCGGCCGGCAACTTCTACATCAACGACAAACCGACGGGCGCGGTGGTCTGCCAGCAGCCCTTCGGCGGCGCGCGCCGGAGCGGAACCAACGACAAGGCGGGGTTCAAATACAACCTCCTTCGCTGGCTCAGCCCGCGCTCGATCAAGGAGACGCTCGCCCCGCCGTACGACTTTCGGTACCCGTCGATGGGATGAGGCGGACCAAGCAGAACGAGAACGATTTTCACTGTCTCCGTGAGATGCGTTCTCATTGAATAGCCTTGCTCCTGCTGCAATCCACGTGAGACGAATCGTATGTCGGCGCAGGCCGTATCGGCGCAGGCCGAAGGAGGATCAGTGAGCAAAGAGACGAAGAAGACCCTCACCGAGGGCGAAATCACTCAGGGCCGTGAAGTGGGACGCCGCGGGGCGCTCGCCATCCTCGGCGCTGGCGTCGTGGGTTCGGCGGTCGCGGCCGTCGGCATCACCGCGACGGCGGCTCCGGCTTCGGCGAAGGCCACGGACAGCGACACCGGCGGAAACGCCGACCCCGCGGGCCGCGGACAGACCGGTCACACCGACCGTGACTCCGGTGGCAGCGCGGATCGCGCCGGCCACGGTGTCTGCGCCGAGCGCGGCCACACGGACAGCGACGGCGGCGGAAGCGCTGACCCGGGCGGCGGCGGACGCGGCCCCTGCCGCTGAAGCGGTCCTGTCAGAGCGGCTGCCTATAGCCGTTCAGAAGACGCTCCGAAGCTCCGGCCTCGGGGCGTTCTTCGTTCCGTCGTGTGAGCAACGCTCGCCTCCAGTTGGTCGGCGTCAGGGAGCGAGATACGCTCCGCGCTGTGCGTCAGATTCAGGGCCGCTCGCGGTACAGCGACTCGGTGATGGGAGTCGGGAGACGAGTCGAAGCGTCGGACTACGCGTGGGCCAAGAACCTGCTCGAACGCGTGGAGGGGCGCGAGTACGAGCTTCGACTGATTCGACAGATCAACCCGACCTGCCTCCCAGCTGGGGCGTGATGCGCACGCTGCACTCGTGCGCCGCGTCCCTCTCGCTCGTGCTGTTCGTGACGGGGATACCGAGCGAGGCGCACGCGCAGGAGGCCCCTCGGATGTCGCCCTACGCCGCGGGGACCGTGCCCCTCCCGCCGCTCCCGCGGTATCCGCTTGGCTGGAGCTACCGCGACGACCATCTCGACGTGATTGGCGGTCCGGGCGGGTCGGGTCTCGAACGAGTCGTGACGGTCGACGGTCAGCGCCTCCCCGTCGAGCCACCCAGCGACGGACAACCTCGACGGGTGTACGTCGGCCACCTGGAGCGCGGACCGCATCTCGTCCGCGTCGAGGTCAGACGAGGAGAGGAGATCGTGGAGTTCGCGGAGGGCACGTTCCGTGCACGCGTGCGCTACTCCATCGAGGCACGCGCGGGCATGGGATGGAGTTGCGCGACCCTCGACGGGGAGGCGGCCGCCCCACGAAGCGAACTTCGGGCGCTGGCCCGCGCCGGGAGCCTCCGGCTACGCATGGACGTGCGCGACGGGCAGTCCGACGGGGATGCGCTCGGCGTGGGTACGGCCATCTGTGTGTCTGCGCCGTTCTTCGCGGGAACCACTCGTTACCGGCACCCCATGCCGGCGGTGCCTGGCCGAGAGCCGATCGAGGTGACCCTCCGTGGGGTGGCACGCCCGGGTCTGCGCGTGGTCCCCGCATGTGCTTTCACGCTGTTTCTCGGTCTGCTGCTCTTCGGGCATTGGCCTCCCCGCCGGAGGACCGCGACGCACCTGGCGTGGAGCCTGCCCCCTGCCGAGGGCTACCGGGATCGGCTACCCCACACGTGGTCGATTGCCCCGCTCCCGAAGGAGCCATGCGCGCTGCAGGAGCTGAGCCCAGAGCTGGAAGGGGTCGCGCACACGGTGGCGTCGAACGGACAACGCGCACGCTTCTTCTTCGAATCCGCGGTGGCCGTAGGCACCCCGAAGGAGCCCCACCTCGCCTTTGGGGACACGGACCTCGCGGCCGGGGGCCACGCCGTCGATGGAGGCCTCCACCTGGCCGTATTCGGCGAACGCGAGACCGCGCGCTTCGGTGATGGAGATGTCCCCGAGCCCTGGTCGCCCGAAGCCCTCGAGCGCGCGCACGGCACGGGCATTCTGGAAGTGCCGATCCCCACCGCGTCACGGCCCCGAGTGGTGGTGTTCTCCGTCGTCGGCGCGCTGCTCGCAATCGGCGTCGCCTATGTCCCCGCGTACGGCTCCCCCCTCTTCTGGGGATTCCGCCCCCCGATCTGGACCGGCCTGTACTGGGTCCATCTCGCCGGCTTCGTTGTGGGTTTCGCCGCGGTCGTGACGTCCATCGCCTTCGCACGCCGCCGTCGGCGACAGGTGTCCTGAGCTCGATCGGACGGCGGGCATAGGGACGCGCGGCCCACGACTCAGCGCCGCTGCAGCTCCCCCGCGAGCCGTGTCAGCCTCCGGAGAGCGCCGAGCCGCGCTCCTCCGAGCGCTCCCACATCCGGATGTACGCCTCAGCCGAGCGGAAGACCATCTCGAGCTCTTCGTCCGACACCCCTCCGCGGCGCGCGTCTTCGATGAGCTCGGGCATGACGCCGATGTGGACCATGCCTTCGGTGTTGAAGTCGATGACGCGGTTTCCGACCCGAGGCTCGGTGAACGTGACGTCGCCCGCGTAGGACGTGAACGGATAGGTGACCGGGTTCTCCTGCGGCTCACCGCAGTTGGCGTCGGGGCCGAACCGAGGGCCAGCCGCGCCCGCGAAGCCGTTGAGGTCGAACCCGAAGCCCTGCGCCGGGTATCCCCCCGCGGCCGTGATGAGATCCACGTCGCGCTGGATGCCGCGGATCATCGCGCTCGGGTCGTCCGCCTCGGCGCAGCGCCCGAGCCCCGTCTTGGAGACGCCGCCGAGCGCGTACAGGCGCCCGTTGTTGTTGGTCCCGTGCGTGCCCGCGGCCGGGTAGTCGTTCTCCTCGAGAAGCTCGAACGCGCGCTGGTACGCCCGGCGGGAGAAGTGGTCGATCTCGATGACCATCCCGCGACGCATCATCTGGGTCATGAGGTGCTCGCCGAGCGGCGTCAGCCCGGCGGCCTGGCAGTAGTCCCCTTCGAGGGAGCCCTCGAGGAAGTTGTCGAGGAACGGGCCCAGGGTCGCGATCGGATCGTCGATGAAGCCGGTCATGTCGTTGGGCGGCGGCGCGAAGAAGTCCGCGCGCGGCATGTTGATGCCGCCGAAGTTGACGTTGCCGCGGTCGAAGACCGTGGGCACGTCGGTTGGGCAGTCGTCGGTGAAGTTCGACCAATGCCCCGTGTTGATGAAGTTGCCGAGCTCGATGATCACGCGGTCGCCGTCGCCCGCGCTGAAGGCGTTGTCGTACTTGTGCACGGGGAAGATCACGCGCACGCCCAAGTCGTAGTAGCGGTCGAGCTGCGCTTCGACGTAGGCCTCGTCGCACGTCGGGAAACCCTCCCGCGGGACGAGGAAGCAGTCGAACAGGTTGGAGGTCTCGATGCCCAGCACCACGGCCATCTTGCCCTCGGCGATCACCTCACGGGCCTCCGCGGGGCTGCGCACCACCCGGAACCAGCCGCGCCCCGGGCCGCCCGACTGCGCGTCGATGTAGCGCTCGAGCGCGAAGGTCTCCTCGAACTCGCGGTCGACGGCGACCATGTCGTTGCATGAATAGCGCGTGTCTTGGATGTCTTGGCCGACCATCAGCTCGCAGATGACGTGGTTGGTCGTGGCGTGCTGGATGACGAGCCGAAGGCCCCCGCGCCACGCCCGCTCGAGCCAGCGGTAGTACTGCTGCTGGTGCGTCGCGGCGTCGCGTGCATCCGGCCAGGCGGTGAAGTCGGGGTAGCCCGCGGTCTCGTGGTTGGGCTCCATGGTGCGGCCGGTGATGAGCCCCGCGAGGAACACGTCGGGGTCGACGTCGTCTCCCTGATCGAAGCCGAACCCGAAGAGGTCGGCGCGGCCCTCGCGGCCGTGAAACTGCGTGCAGTCGGACAGCGCGTGCTCCACCCCGAGCCGGTGGAACGGCGTGCCGTGGAAGATCCCGTTGCCGCCGAAACCGAAGTTGCTCATGAGGTGGGAGTGCGTGTCGACGATGCCGAACAGGT
>JBGCFC010000136.1:0-40191 GCA_045106715.1 Sandaracinaceae bacterium | reverse complement strand
CGTCTCGCCGACGTAGGTCGGGCCATTGTCGAGGTAGAGCGCGTCGGGCGCGCCGTGACGCCGAAGCGCGCCGACCATCAGCGAGAGCATCTCGGACTCGCGCTCGGTGCTGCATGCCCTGAGCGCCACGACGTAGCGGCTTCGGTCGTCGAGGATCGCGTGGATGCGAAGCGGCACGCTCGCCCCGTCGATGCGCAGCGCCGGGCCGTGACAGACGTCGGCGTGCCACAGCGCGTTTGGCGCACCGGCCTCCCAGCGCCGGCGCGGCTCCCGCGCGTGCTGCGCGAGGCCCACGCGGTCGAGGCCGTGCTCAGCGAAGAGCCGGCGCACGGTCGACTCGCTCACGGAGCCGGCGTCGACGCGTCCGTCGGACTCGAGTATCGTTAAAAGACAGCCATTTTATGGCACGCCATCCCGCCTCATGTCAAGGTCCTCGCATGCCCTCCGCCGCCCGCTCCGAGCTTGTGGACGTCTCGACGACGCCCTACTACCACTGCATCTCGCGCTGCGTTCGCCGTGCGTTCCTGTGCGGGAAGGACCCGTACACGGGGAAGAACTTCGACCATCGCAAGCAATGGCTGGTCGACCGTCTGCATCTGCTGAGCGAGGTGTTCGCGGTCGATGTCTGCGCGTACGCGGTGATGAGCAATCACCTGCATCTGGTGGTCCGGGTGGACAAGGAGCGGGCGGAGTCCTGGGACGATGACGAGGTGGTGGCGCGGTTCGGTCGTCTCTACCGGATGAGCATGGCGGCGTACGAGCTGCTGGACGACGAGAACAAGGCGGCGCGGGTGGCCGAGTGGCGGGCGCGCCTGTGGGACCTGAGCTGGATGATGCGCTCGCTCAACGAGTGGTTCGCTCGCAAGGCGAACAAGGAAGACGCGTGCCGGGGGCGGTTCTGGGAGGGGCGGTTTAAGTCGCAGGCGCTGCTGGACGAGGCGGCCGTGTTGACCTGCATGACGTACGTGGATCTGAACCTGGTGCGGGCGGGGGTGTGCAAGACGCTCGACGAAGCGGAGTTCACGTCCATCTATGCGCGGCTGCGGGAGGCGTCGCGGCGGATGGATGCGCCGGAGCCGAGCGTGGAAGACGCGGCCGGGAGTACGGCGCCCTCAGGACTCGTACCCTTTGTTGACCAGGCGGGTGCGGACGACGAGGGGAGCGCGCTGCCGATGCTGTTCGCGGACTACGTGCAGCTGCTGGAGTGGACGGGCCAAGCGGTGAGGCACGGGGCGGGGTGGCTGCGCGGTCCTGAGCCGGCGGTGATGTCGCGGATGGGCATCGAGCCCGAGGCGTGGCTCAAGACAATGTCGTCCCACGGGATTCAGAGCCTGAGTGCGCTGGGCTCGGCGGAGCAGCTCGAGGCGCTGGCGAGGACGCGCGACAAGAAGTGGGTGCGCGGGCAGGGGTGGGCGCGGAGAATGTTCGCGGCGGCGTAGCCGGCGCAGCGGTCCGGTCCGCATCGCATTGGGGTACGCGAGCATGGCGCAGCTGTGCCGTGCCTTCGGTGGGAGCTGCGAGACCGGAAACAAATCGTGGGAACGCTTCCAGGAGGGGCGGGCCGAGCAGCTGCCCGCTCACGGCGTCGACCCGCGTCCTCGGATCTCCGCCGCCCATTCGGTAGGGCCCGTGTTCATGCTAACTTTTCTCCTGTTCCCCGGTGCGGCGGGGCACCGGAGAGTGGGAGGCGAACATGGCAGCGAGCGCGCAGCGTTTGGACGACGGGACGGTCGTACAGGAGATCGGCGAGGTCGTCGCCGAGGAGGACGGCCAGTACGTGGTGCGCGGGGCGTCCGGTTCGGTGCGAGCGCGCCGGGCGACGGGCTGCCTCGTCGCGCCGCAGGTGGGGGACACGGCCTTGTTGGCGGTCGCTAAAAGCGGCGCAGCGTGGATTCTCACCGTGCTGGAGCGGCCCGACGACTGCTCGACGACCCACGTCGAGGTCGAGGGCGACCTGTCGCTTCGTTCGCGCACCGGAACGGTCCGGCTCGAGGGGGAGGAGCGCGTGGAGCTGTCTTCCCGCGGCGTCGTGGCGGTCGCCAGCCGCATGCTCGAGGTGCATGCGCTCGATGCGCGCGCGTTCGCCGAGAGGCTCCACCTGACGGGCACGGCGGCGGAGGTCGGGATCGACACGCTGCGCACGGTGGCCACGCGGGTTGACCAGGTCTTCGACCGCTTGGCCCAGCGCGTGAAGCGGAACTACCGGTTCATCGAAGAGATGGACGTCACGCGCGCCCACCAGATCGACATGCGCGCCGAAGAGACGGTGCACGTGCGCTCCAAGAACACCCTCATGGCTTCGGACGATCTGGTGAAGGTCGACGCGGGCCAGATTCACCTGGGTTGAGCGATTGTTCGCCAACACGCAGATGATGGGCATGGACATGGCGTTTCCGGACGTCTGCCTCACGCCGACGCCGGCCGGCCCGATCCCCATTCCGTACCCCAACATCGCGCTTGGGCCGACCGCCATCCCAGGTCAGGTGAAGGTGCTGAACTGCTTCACCCCGGCGCACAACATGGCGACGTTCATCCCGCTCTCCAACGGGGACAACCCCGGTATCGCCACCGGTGTGGCGTCCGGCATGGTGATGGGTCCGGCCCGTCACCTCACCGCTGCCTTCACCATCTTGGTGGGCGGCACGCCCGCGACGCGCATGACGAGCGTGGCCATCCAGAACAGCACCAACGCTCCCGGCTGCCGCATCGTGCCGAGCCAGCCGCGTGTGATTCTCCTGGCTCCGTGAGGCGTCCTTTCGCGTCTCGATGGTCTGACGCCGATCTGTTTGCTCAGCTCTCTTGGGGGGCCCGATGCCCGACGATTCCAGCGTAGTCGACTACCGTATCCAGAGCCCCGCCTTCGCCGGCGTGGGGCTCGTGCTCGGCGGGATGCACATCGTCGAGGCGCTCAACGAGCCCTACCGCGCGTCGTACGCGGTCGCCCACCCGGACACCGACGCCGACGTGTCCGCGTTCCTCGGCGAGGACGTCGTCCTGCGCATCCAGCGGGAGAAGAGCGCAACCGAGCGCCGGATGTGCGGCGTGGTGCGCGAGGTGCGGGAGGGCGAGCAACACAACGAGCGCGCGCCGGTCGCCCTCCTCGAGGTCGTGCCGGCGTTCTGGTTTCTCTCTCAGCGTCGAAACACCCGCATCTTCCAGGACACGAGCGCGCCCGACATCGTCGCTGAGGTCCTGAAGGAGGGCCTCGAGCCCTACGGACGCGTGGCCGAGATGCGGCTCGAGGGCACGTACCCGAAGCGCGAGTACTGCGTTCAGTACCAGGAGACGGATCTGGCGTTTGTGCACCGTCTGCTCGAAGAGGCGGGCATCAGCTACACCTTCGAGCACGACGGCGACGTCGAGCTGATGGTGCTGCGCGATCGGAACGCGAGCTTCGCCGACCTCGCGAGCGGGCGCGTGGCGGAGTACCAGCCGCACAACTCCGAGATTCTCGACCACGAGCCCATCGTGCGTTTCCACCGGGTGCACCGCGCGCGCTCGAGCGCGGTCGTGAACCGCGACTGGAACTGGACCGCCGGCGGCAACTTCCGAGTCGAGGCAGACGCCCCCGGCGACGGGCCAGACGGGCGGGAGCGAGAACGGTACGAGCATGGCGCGGGGCGCTCGCTGTCCATCCATGACTACGACCAGGGCGTGCGTCGCTACCAAGCGTCGAACGAGGCTTCGCAGGCCGAGACGCGGCAGCTCGCCCATGCGTGGGATGGGGTGATCGGAAAGGCGACCACCCGGGTGCTCGCGATGGCGCCCGGCGCCGTGTTCGAGATGGCGGGACACCCGGCGCTCGGGCTCGACGGCGACTACGTCGTGACCCGCGTGACGCATTTCATGCAGGACGTCGGGGGCGGGGCCGACCCGTACTCCAACGAGATCGAGTGCATCCCGCTCGACGTCGAATACCGGCCCGACCGCCGCACGCCCAAGCCGAGCATCGCCAGCATCCAGACCGCGCTCGTGACCGGCCCGGACGGCGAGGAGATCCACGTCGACGAGCACGGTCGCATCCGCATCCAGTTTTACTGGGACCGCGAAGGCACACACGACGAGAACAGCAGCTGCTGGGTGCGCGTGCAGCAACCCTGGGCCGGGGAGGGCTGGGGCTTCTGGTGGGTTCCGCGGATGGGGATGGAAGTCGTCGTGCACTTCGTTGACGGAGACCCCGACCGCCCGCTGGTCTCGTCGAGCGTCTACAACGGCGCCAACGGAACGCCCTACGCGCTGCCCGACGAAAAGACGAAGAGCACCATCCGCTCGGACAGCTCGCTCGGGCATGCCGGCTTCAGTGGGCAGGGCGCCAACGAGTTCCGTTTCGAGGACAAGGCGGGCGAAGAAGAGATCTTCACGCACGCGGAGAAGGACTACAACGAGGTCGTCGAGAACGACCACTCCACGCTCGTCCACCACGACCAGACCAACACCGTCGACCGGAACCAGACCCAGCTCGTCAAGGTCAACCAGACCGAGAACGTCGACGTGAACCAGGTCATGACGATCGACAACGACCGCACCGTTCACGTGCTGTCGAACTTCGAAGAGACGGTGGACGGCACCGAGACGCGCCACACGGTCAAGGATGTCCAGGAGACCTTCGACGCGAACGAGACGCGCACCATCGGGGCAAGCCTTCAAGAGTCGATCTGCGGCGACGAGACGCGCGACATCGGCGGCAACCAGACCGAGACCATCGCGGGCAATCACACGGTCGACATCACGGGCGCGTCCACCGACACCGTCACGGGCTCGTGGACGCGCACGGTCACCGGCGGCATCACCACGACGACGCCGCAGTGCATGGACATCACCACCGTGGCTGGCTACACGGCGACGGCGGTCGGCGGGGTCACGCTCAACGCTGCGGCGGGCCTCAAGATGACCGGCGCGTCCGGGGTCACCCGGGTTGAGAGCAGCTGGAACTGGGTGGGCGGAGACGACACCTGGGTCGGCCTGATCAACCACGGGGCCACGGCGATCAAGTTTGGCTACACGGGCATCGTGATCGCCGGCTTTGGGGTGAAGTTCGAGGACACCGGCTTCACCGTCGAAACGAAGACCTGCAACATGAAGCAGGTGGTGACCAAGCTCGACCTCAAGTCGGTCGAGATGGTGACCGGTGTGGTCGCGATCGACAGCAACCAGGTGATCAAGCTGTGAGCGATCTGTCTGCGACGATCGAACGCGCGACGAGGGGAGTCACGCATGCCTGACGTGCACGTTCACTACACGTTCGAGTCCGCTGGCCTCTCCGGAGGTTGTGAAGTGAGCGCGGTACGCCTCATCGAGAGCCTCAATGAGCCGTACCGCCTGCACGTGACGCTCGAGCTCGAAGACCCGGACGCGGCGCTCGAGCCGCTGCTCGCGGCCGACTGTGTGTTGAGCATGACCCGCATGGGGCACACGCGGCGCTTGGTCGGGCTCGCACGCCACATCGAAGAGGGGGAGCACAGCGCGGACGCCCAGAGCGTCGAGCTGGTCGTGGTCCCTGCCCTGTGGATGCTCGGTCTCCGGAGGAACACCCGCATCTTCCAGGAGATGACCGTGCCGGAGATCCTCGGCGATGTGCTGGGCGGCTCCCTCAAGCCGTATGGCCGCGCGCACGAGCTGGACCTGAAGGACACGTATCCGAAGCGCGAGTACTGCGTGCAGTACCAGGAGTCCGACCTCGACTTCGTGCAGCGGCTCATGGAGGAGCACGGCATCCACTACGCCTTCGATCACGAGGGCGAGCAGGAGCTGCTGCTTCTCCGTGACAAGAACGC
The DNA here is from genome assembly GCA_045106715.1 of Sandaracinaceae bacterium. Lineage (GTDB taxonomy): Bacteria > Myxococcota_A > Polyangia > Polyangiales > Sandaracinaceae. Next base: position 34,417 of record JBGCFC010000136.1, on the reverse strand, counting down.
CAGCTACGAGCCCGTGCCGAGCGGCGAGGCCATCAAGTACCGGCCCCACAACCTCCAGCTCGCCGACGAAGAGCCGATCATCCGGTTCCGTCTGCGGCACCACGACCGCACCACCAGTGTGAAGCTGCGGGACTGGGACTGGACGCGAACCGACATGCTCGTCGAAGGCGAGCACCGGAGCCTGGACGAACTCCAGAGGGACCGTGAGAGCTACGAGCAGGGGGCGGGTCGCTCGCTCCAGCTGTGGGACTACGACGCGGGTCGCCGCGCCTACGGCAATGTGAACGTGGACCGGCAAGCGCTCATCCGGCAGCAGGAGTTGGCGCGCGATGTGTGCGTCGGACATGGCGTCTCGGCGGTGGTGCAGATGGCCCCGGGGACGACGTTCTCGCTTGTCGATCACCCAACCCCGGGCTTCGACGGCGACTACCTCATCACGCGCGTTGAGCACGCCTCTCAGCAGCTGAGCGCGGCGGTCCCTGGCGCCGCCGACGACGACCCCTACTTCAACCGCTTCGAGTGCATCCCGCTGGCGACCGAGTACCGGCCGGAGCGTCGCACCAAGAAGCCGCGGATCGCCGGCGTGCAGACCGCGGTGGTCACGGGGCCCTCAGGCGAGGAGATCCACACCGACGAGCACGGGCGCATCAAAGTCCAGTTCCACTGGGATCGCGAGGGCAAGTTCGACGAGTCGAGCTCCTGCTGGATCCGTGTCCAGCAAGCGTGGGCAGGCGAGGGCTGGGGCTTCTGGTGGCTGCCCCGGATCGGCATGGAGGTGGTCGTCCACTTCGTCGACGGCGACCCGGACCGGCCGCTGGTCACGGGCAGTGTGTACAACGCCAACAATCTGCCGCCATACCCGCTCCCGGACGAGAAGACGAAGAGCACCATCAAGTCCAACAGCACCATCGGCGGCGGTGGTTCCAACGAGTTGCGCTTTGAGGACAAGGCCAGCTCGGAGGAGATCTACACGCACGCGGAGAAGGACTACAACGAGGTCGTCGAGAACGACCACAACACGCTCGTGCACCACGACCAGTTCATCACGGTCGACCGGCACCAGACGCAGCACGTCAAGAACAACCAGACCGAGACCGTGAACCACGATCAGACGCTGACCGTGGACGGAGACCGGACCCTGCACGTCAAGACGAACTACGACGAGACGGTCGACGGAACCGAGACGCGGCACGTCGTCCAGGACGTCACCGAGACGCTCTGCGCGAACGAGACGCGCGAGGTGAAGGGCAACCTCACCGAGTCCATCACCGGGAACGAGACCCGCAAGGTGGGCGGCAACTTCGAGGAGACGATCGGGGTCGATCACACCCTGGACCTCACGGGCAACATGACGCACACCATCACCGGGGCGCTGACGCAGACGGTGACCGGCGGCATCACCCAGACGACACCCGCGGCGTACGCGGTGACGGCGGTGGGCGGGCTGACGATCACCGCGCCGGGCGGCGCAACCCTCACGGCGGCCGGCCCGATTTCCATCGCTGCCCCGGCGGGGGTGCAGATGGTCGGGAGCAAGTGGGACTGGATTGGCCTCCAGGCCAACGGCTACTCGGGGTACTCCGCCAGCGTGACGCTCTCCAAGATCGAGGCCGCCGGGGCGATCTTCGCCGTGGTGGGATTCAAATGCGAGGTGCCGCTCGTGCACTTCCAGCACGCGTTCACCGAGATGAAGACGCACGGCTTGGCCGTGGCTGCTCCGCTGACCTACCTCAAGTTCGGCGCGCTCAAGTGCTCGGTGGGGCCGACGAGCAAGATCTGACGCGCAGCGTTTTCCAGCGTGTCTCCATCGGGCCGCCGGGGGTCTCGGCCAGGAACCGGTAGCGCCACTGGATCCCGCCCCAGTAGTCGAGCCAGCTCGCTGGAGGCAGTCCCTTCGGGACCTCGAGCAGCGCGCTCCGGAGGTGGGGTGCCTCGCTCGGGGACAGCTCGACGGTCCCCAGAAAGAGGCGGTGGTAGCGCTCGTCCCAGAACGTCTTGGGGTCGGGGCCCGCCGTCTGCGCGCGGACCGCGCGGGTCTCACTCACGTCCAGCTCGAACCGCACCCGCGTCAAGTCGTGGCACCGGGGGTTGTGCTCGAGGAAGGCCTCGAGGGCGTGTGGCGATGCGCCGCGGTAGTCACCGGCAGCCGTCGCAGGCCGGATGTGGATGCGTGTCTCCAGCCGCTCCGCATCGAACTTGGGGAGCAGGAGAGGCAGGGAGAAGGTGGGCTCCGGCGCGAGGCCTTCGAACGAGCCGATCCAGCCGCGCTTCTCCACGCGGTAGCGTGAAAACGGCACCCAAGCGGCCAGCGCCCACGCCGCCAGCGCGCCCACGACACCGATCAGCATCGGGAGCACGCCACCTCGCAACACGCCGAAGCCCAGCGCCGCGACGCCCACGGAGAAGAGGACCAGCCCGCCGACCACGATCGCGCCCCAGCCCATCGGGGCGAGGGTCGCGGCCATGCCGCGGAACTCCACGAGCAGCGGCGCATCCCGCGGCAGGACCACCAATATGGGGTGCTGCGCGCGCTCTTGTCCTCCGTCCCGCACCGAGAGCCGGTAGCGATACTGGAGCGTCGCGCCGTGGTAGCTCGGAGCCTCGCTCGGCGCGGTCAAGTCGAAGCGCCCATCCAACACGGGGCTCTCGGCCAGCTCTTCGGCCTTGGTCCCCGAGAGGTCGCTCGTCGCGTCCCGGATCAGCACCACACGGGTGCCTGCGTCTCCCGCGACCGCCCCTCGAATCGGCTGACCCACGACGACGGTGTCCCCGCCGTCCAGCTTCACCGGACGACCCGAAGCGTTCCGTCCGTCTCCGCCACCAGGATCGGGATCTGGTAGGTGCCCCCGTGTTCGTCCGGCTCGGTGGAGATGAGCGGCCGCCCGTCCGGCTTGCGGAGCTCCCAGATGCGTCCGCCGGCCAGAGACACGAGCCGCACGTCCGGCGCCTCGAACTCGGTGGTCGGCCCGGCGGGGAAGATCCGGTCGCGCAGCGTCTCGGCGAGCGAGTCTCGAATGCGGCCGGCGTCGTCGCTGTAGGCCTCGGCGTAGGCCAACACCTTCGGTTCCATCTCCGCGACGAGCCCCACCACGTCGCCGGCGCGCACCAAGTCGCGGAGCCGGATCGCGTAGGTGCGCAGCGCGGCTTGGTTGCCATACGGCAGGTCGTCCCGGATCGTGCCGTCGAAGCGCGCGCCCTCGTTGTCGAAGAGGAAGAAGAAGGTCTGCGGGATCTCGAGCTCTTCGTCTGCCTCCTCCGCGTCGCGGATGTTCTGGGCGAGCTCCGGTCCGACGGCGTACGTCGTCACCCGGTCCCCCTCGCCGGGCGCCACCACGCCGCCGCGCTCGACGCGCACCACCGCGAGCTCGACCACGGCCTCGGCGATCTCGGTCGCTGTGCCTTCGTCGTCGAACGCAGGCTCCACCTCGACCTGGACGAGGTTTCCCGAACCCACCAAGTACGGGTTCATCGGCGGGGCGAACCACTCGGGCTGCTCTCCGGCGGCGATCAGCTCGCCAAACGGGAGGTCGTTGACGCGGATGCGCGCGCGACAGCGCTCCACGCGAAGGTCCAGGTGATAGATGGGGTCGCCCATCGGTTCTCCTCTACTTGGGTATGGGCACGGAGCGCCCGGGCGGGCCCGGGTCGAGAAAGGGTTCGGTGCGACGGAGCTTCAGCGGTTGGCGGCGATCACCATGCGCTCGGGGCTGCGAGCGCGGTCGATGTGGGAGCGGAGGCTCTTTCCGCCAACGGAGCCGTTCACGTACCGCAGGAACTGCTTCTCTTCGATGTAGTCACGGCCCACGCGGCTGCCCAGCGCGTCGAGGTCGCCGCGCATCGCCATGGCCAGCCCTTCGACGCTGTCGTTGGTGCGGTTGAAGTACGGGTCGGCGTCGATCTTCGAGGCGATGAGCTCCGCGATCTGATCGACCGTCCAGTCGACATCGTTGAAGAAGCCCGAGACCTCGCGGATGACGCGGATGTTCCACCCGGAGGTGAGCGTGGATTTGATCTTCGCCTTGATGCGGGCCTTGCTGAGGTGAGGCGGCTCGTACGGCGTCGGGGACGGAAGCTCGGAGCCGATCCACTGGCTCGGCTGGACGAGGGTCTCCGTCCAGGTGCGCGTGCCGCCGATGCCCCAGATGCCCACGGAGCCGGTGGCGGTGCACGTGATGCCCGTCCAGCGCAGCCGAAAGTCCGCGCTGAAGGGGGAGTTGTTCTTGTTGATGGCCATGTTGACCTCGGCCTCGACCGCGGTCTCGCCCTTCGCCTCGAACTTGAAGAACGCGCCTCCCTCGAGCCGCGCGCCGAGCGCACCGACGACCTTGCCAGTGACCTTGGGGAACACCATCGCGGCGCCCGCGTCTGGGTTGTCCCGTTGGAAGCCGCCGGACACGCCCATCTCGCCGCCGATCTGCGCGAAGATCTGAAGCTTGAAGCTGAAGGCGCCCACGCCCAGCCCCACCTCGAACATGAGGTTGAACAGCGTCAGCTGGATGTTGACGTCGAGGAAGCGGAACACCCGGTGGTCGGTGTGCTCTTTCCAGTACCACTCGGCGGCGACCCCGCCCTGCATGAGCTGGAGGCTGACATCGGCGTACCAGCCCATCTCCGGCGCGTACTCGCGGAACTTCTTCAGCGCGTTCAGCAGGTCGCGCCAGCTCTCCTGGAACTTGAGCAGCTTCCCGATCATCCGGAGCGCGTCGAGGTCGACCGCTTTGCCGTCGCGCGAGAGCTTGACCGAGTCGAGCTTCATCTCGCTCTCGGAGGGCTTAAAGTCGCCGTCGGGCGCGGTGTTGGTGCGCGTGGTGTCGACGGAAAGCTTCGACGGCGTCCAGAGGGTGTCCTCGGTCTCGAACTCCTTCTTCAGCGTCTTGGGCTTGGCCAGCGCCTTGACCCCCGCGCCGTCGGGCGGGTTCCACTTGTGGCCGTCCTTGAACGTCGCCCACGGCGGCAGCTTCAGCTCGAACTTCCACTTGTGCGGATGGAAGACGTCAACGCGCACGTTCGCCGGCCCCGGCGAGATCGAGTACTGCGTCTTCATGTTGTAGGCGCGCCAGAAGCTGGGCAGCCAGAAGGGCGGGATGACCCCGTCGACGTCGTGTCGGTACTTGGCTTCGAGGTCGTAGACCGTGTAGCCCCCGTCGCTCCCGCTCTGGGCGATCTCGAAGTCCGCGATCCCCGTGCTCCGCGTGGTGAGGGTCGGGGGCAGGCTGCCGATGTAGTCGTCACGCCAGTGCAGCTTGACGATGTCCTTGTGGTCGCCGTCGCTCGCGACGTCGGGGACGACCTGGATGACGGTGCCGCGCTCGATGAACGACCTCGACCCTGATCCGTGGTGGCCGCACTCGATCCGCCAGTCGCGGGTCTTGACCTCTTCGATCTCCTCCGGCGGCTCCTCTTCGTCCGCGCTGCCCTCCCCCACCTCGCCCCGGAAGCTCCGGCCGATGATGGAGTGCCTCGCGAGGATCTCGCCGCGAGCCAAGCCGCGCGCGACCTCGCGCACCACACGGGGATCCGAGAAGAGCGTCTCGGCGGCGCGCGGGTCGTCGCGGAGCACCCGCTTGAGGGCGTCGAAGTCCGCTTCGCTGCGGCACAACCCGCGCAGCTGCATCAGGACCAGCTCGCCGTCGTGCAGCGCCAGCTCACCGTCGGAGGCGCCCGCCGCGGCGGTCCCGCTCTGAAGTGCGTAGCTTTGATTCAGCGGGCCTTCGAGGTCGTTGCTCACGGCTTCCCCCTTGGAGGCGCCCAGCATAGCAGGCCCGCCAGGCCACGACTCGTGCTCCGGGCGAGGTGCCGCAGCGCGATGGACTCGTCACGCCGCATCACAGCTGGACCCGATCGCGCTCGTCCACCATCTGGTGGATTCACCGTGCGCGGCTCCCGTGCTAAGGCCCGGCATGTCTCGCGCTGCCTGCCTTCGCTCCTTCCTCGCCGTCGCGCTCCTGGGTTGCGGCGGTGCCGCATCGCCTCCGCCCGACGATCCCGGCGACGTGGTGGCGGACGCGGTGGAGACCATCGAAACGCCAAGCGCGCGACTGCCTTCGGATGTGGTGCCGACACGCTACGCGCTGACGCTCTCCATCAACCCGGCCGAGGACGCCTTCACCGGGGTGGCGAGCATCGACGTGCGGCTCCCTTCGCGCCGCTCCGTCGTGCACTTGCACGCCGACGGGCTCGACGTCGCACAGGTGATGGCCGCCGCCGAGGGCGGCGAAGCGAGTGAGGCGCGCTGGGAGCTGGCCGACGAAGAGCACGACATCGCGGCCATCCACTTTGCCGAGCCGCTTGGCCCGGGGGTGGTCACGCTCGAGGTGCGCTACGGGGCGCCTTTCGACACCACGCTCGAGGGCCTCTACCGCGTCGAGCACGACGGAGACGCGTACGCGTTTACGCAGATGGAGCCGCTCGGCGCGCGCAAGGCGTTCCCCTGTTTCGACGAGCCGTCGTTCAAGACGCCGTGGGATCTCACGCTCGTCGTGCCGGAAGGGCAGACAGCGGTCGCCAACGCACCGGCCACCGGGCAGGCATCGACGACGGGTGGAATGCAGCGGGTTCACTTCCAGACGACCGAGCCGCTTCCGACGTACCTGGTCGCGTTCGCGGTGGGGCCGTTCGACGTGGTGGCCGGCGAGGACATCGCGCCGAGCGCGGTGCGTGACCGTCCCTTGCCGTTTCGGGCGATCGCGGCGCGCGGTCAGGGCGAGCAGCTCGCGCACGCCATCGAGCACACGCCCGCGATCCTCGCCGCGCTCGAGACGTACTTCGGCATCCCGTATCCGTACGCGAAGCTCGACATCGTGGCCGTGCCGGACTTCTCCGCGGGCGCGATGGAGAACGCGGGGCTGGTGACGTTCCGCGACAGCCTGCTGCTGCTCGGGGAGGACCCGCCGGTCGGGCAGCAGCGTGGGTTTGCGTACGTGATGGCGCACGAGCTGGCCCATCAGTGGTTCGGGAACCTCGTGACCATGCAGTGGTGGGACGACCTCTGGCTCAACGAGGCGTTCGCCAACTGGATGGAGGCGCGCACGATCGAGTCGACCTTCCCCGAGTTCGTGCCCGACGTCACCGAGATGCGGGTGGTGCTCTCGGCGATGGACAGCGACTCGCTCGCTGGAGCCCGGCAGATCCGGCAGCCCATCGAGAGCGAGCACGACATCCACAACGCGTTCGACGGCATCACCTACAACAAGGGCAACGCGGTGCTCGCGATGTTCGAGCGCTACCTCGGGCGCGAGGTGTTCCAACGCGGTGTGCAGCGCTACCTCCGGGAGCACGCAGGCGGCAACGCCACCGCGGAGAACCTCTTCGACGCCATCGGGGCCGAGGCCGGACGCGACGTTCGGCCCGCCTTCGAGAGCTTCTTGCTCCAGCCGGGCGTGCCGCTCGTGACGGCCACACCGCAGTGCGGAGAAGACGGCGCCTCGCTCGCGCTAACCCAGCGTCGCTACACGCCGCTCGGTTCCTCGGCGACGGCCTCGGAGCCGTGGCGCCTTCCGGTCTGCGTGCGCTACGCGGCGGGCGGCGAGACCCATCGGACGTGCACGTCGCTCGACGCCGCCGAGGGATCGATCGCGTTGGAAGGCTGCCCGGAGTGGGTGATGCCCAACGCGGAGGGGGCCGGGTACTACCGCTGGACGATGCCGCCCGCGTCGCTGGAAGCGCTCCGGAACGAGGGGCTCGGCGCGCTGACGGTGCGAGAAGCGATGAGCTTCGTGGACTCGACGCGGGCCAGCTTTGCCGCTGGCGCGATCGGGTTCTCGGACGCGCTCGCCGCGCTCGCCCCGTTGGCGTCCCGCGAGGAGCGCGCCTTGGCCACCGCGCCGATGGGGCTCATCGAGTTCGCGCTGTCGCGCGTGCTGACAACCGAGGCCGAGCGCACGCGGGCGCGCCGGTTCGCGGCGCGTCTCTACCGCAGTCGTGCCCGCGCGCTCGGCTGGACGGTGCGCGACGGGGAAGACCCAGAGACGCAGCTGCTCCGCAACACCGTGCTCTCGTTCATGAGCGACACCGCGGAGGACGCGGCTACGCGCCGTGAGGCGAACCGTCGCGGTCGCCGCTACCTCGGCGTGGGTGAGGATGGACTCGACGCGGACGCGGTCGCCCCCGATCTTGCGGGCTTGGCGGTTCGGGTGGCGCTCCAAGAGGGCGACGCGTCGCTGTTCGATCTCGCCGTCGCGCGGCATGGGGCGAGCACAGACCCGATCGAGCGGCGGAACCTCCTCTCGGGCCTGGGGGCCACCGCGGACGCCGCGCTGACTCCACGCGTACTCGACCTGACGCTCGGTGAGCAGCTTCGCACCAACGAGCTCTTCTCGCCCTTGATGGGCCAGTTCCGCGACCGGGACACCCGCGAGGCCGCTTGGGGCTGGTTCACTGAGCACTACGACGCGCTCTCGACCCGCATGGGCCCGGGCATGTCGGGTTACCTGCCGTACGCGGGGTCCAACTTCTGTTCCGCGGAGCGCGCCACCGAGGTGCAGGGCTTCTTCGCGCCGCGCATGGAGTCCACCCAGGGCGGCCCACGCAACCTGGCGCTCGCCGTGGAGCGCATCCAGCTCTGCGCCGCGAAGGTCACGCATGCGCGCGGGAGCGTCGAGGGGGCGTTCTGATGGTGCTGTTCGCGAGGGGAGCGTGATGGAGTTCGTGGGCTCACGTGTGCTCCCGGCGTCCGCTGCGCCTCCGGCTCCGGCGGTGCGTGTGGAGGCCCCCTTTGAAGGCGTCGTGCTCGGCCTGAGCGCGGGAGACGACGTCGACATGCGGAGCAAGACGGCGCCCAACGAGGACTCGGTCGGCGCGGTCTCGTTCGACGGCGCCACCGTCATCTTCGTGGCGGACGCCCACTTTGGTCCGGCGTCTTCGGAGCTGGCCGTCGATCTGCTGGCCCGCCGGCTCAAGCGGAGCCCGGAGGCCGACTTGTTCGAGCTCGTGCAGGGGGTCGCCCAAGCCGTCGAGAACGATGACCTGTCCCGCGGCCGGAGTGAGACGACGCTGCTCGTCGCGCGGGTGACTGAGCACCAGGTCGCGTGGGTGTCGGTCGGCGACTCGTTTCTGTTCGTGCTGGGTGCCGACGGCAGCGTCACGACGCTGTCGACCACTTCGGCGAGTTACGTGGGACAGCACGGCCTCGCCGCCGCGCTCCCCGCGGACATCGGAACGCACACGCTTCGTGACGGGGATTGGTTGCTCTTGGCGACGGACGGAATCGAACCGGAGTCGTCCGGGCTGGACCTCGAGGAGGTCGCGCGGGTCCTGCGCAGCGAGGCACCGGAGGCATCCGTCACCGCGCTCCTGAAGCGGGCCGGGACGTTCCACACGGGCGGCGGCGGCGACAACCTCGGGGTCGCGCTGCTCGTGCCGGCCGTGTGACGATTCAGGGAGGCGGCAGCACCTGACCACGCGGCATTCGGAGCAAGCGAACACGCATGGCGCGCACCAGCGCGGCGTGCGCCGAAGCGACGAGTCCCGCCCGAAAGCTGGGGTCGGCATCGACGATCGCGCCGAGCAGCGGGTGTGCGCTGGCGGGGTCGAACCGGGCCCAGCCGAGGATCATCGCCTCGTCGTTGGGCAGCGACTCGGTCCGGAACCGCCATGACCCACCCTCGAGCGTGCCGTCCAGGGCCTCGAGCGCGAGGGTTCCGTCCGGCGTCTCGGACAACGTCATCTCTCCGCCCATGCCGGAGAGCGCGCTGTGCACCTCCCAGTCGAAGCGCAGCCCCTCGTCGGTGTGCTCGGACGAGACCTCGGCGTCGCTGCCGCCGATCAGCGCGGACGCGAACGCCACCGGGTGCCGGAGGATGCTGCGAATCTGGTCTTCGGGCCATCCGTGCAGCGACAGGAACGCGACCTGCCCCACCTCGTGCTCGTTGGCGTCGATGATCATGAGGTCACCGTTCCGCACGATCGGATCGAGCGCGCGGACGTTCCCGAGGTGCGGGCGGATCAGACCGGGGAGCGGGGTGCGCGGCTCGCGGCCGGCGCGTCGCTCGGCCTCGGCGCGCACGTTCAACATCATGCCCAAGCCGAACGTCGCGGCCGCGGCGCGGCTGAGCGAGCGTCCCTGCATCTGACGGGCGACGTAGCTTCCGTCGCTCAGGTCCATGCGTGTCGAGAGCGTGACCAGCGAGCCCTCTCCACGGGGGACGATGCGCCAGACCTCGCGACCGCGTCCGAGATCGCCTTGGGTCCGTTCGAACACGATGCGATACCCGCGTCTCGCTTGGGACGGCGGGGGCGCGTAGACCGTCATCGTGGTCTGCCCCTCCAAGGAGAACACGGCCGTCTGCCACCGCCAGGTCAGCGCGGTGGACGCGCGGTTCTCTTCGACAACCGTCATCTCACTCAAGGCCGGCATGAAGGCCGGAAACCCGGACGCTTCCGACAGCAGCGCGAACACATCGGCGGGCGGGGCCTTGACCTCCGCCGCAAAGTGCGACGCCGGGAACGGGCTCCTGCGGTAGTGCTGCACCAGCCCGACGACGTGACGGTCCAGGAGCGGGCTGAGCGTGCGCAGCTCCCGGGCGGTCAGACCGCGTAGCGGTTCCTCGAGCACGGAGGGCCGTTCTTGCGCGGCTGCGGTGGCCGAGACCAGCAAGAGCGCCAGGGGGAGGCAGGCGAGCTTCTTCACGCAGGGTCTGACGCGGTACCGGCGGAGAAAGTCACCAGGGCTGCGCCAAGGAGCCTCGAACGAGCCTCCTCGCCGCGCGTCCGGTACCCTCTGTCGGATGCGAACGCGTGAGCATCCGGGCGCGGGCGTGGAGGTCTTCGACGTGGACCTCGGCGCCATCGACGACACGACGTTCGAGCGCGTGCAGGCGCTCTTCGCGCGGTATGGGCTGGTGTTCTTTCGCGGGCAGTCGCTCACTCAAGAGGCGCACATCGCCTTCGCGAAGAGGTTCGGCGAGATCAATGTGAACCGGTTCTTTACCAAGAACCCCGCGCATCCCGAGATCGCGCTCGTCGAGAAGGAGCCCGACGACCGCGCCAACGTGGGCGGCGCCTGGCACACCGACCACTCCTACGACGCGGAGCCCGCGCTCGGCTCGATCCTGGTCGCGCGGGAGCTTCCGCCCTCCGGTGGAGACACCTGGTTCGTGAACGTGGCCGACGCGTTCGACCGGCTCCCGTCGCGCGTGAAGACCAAGCTGCGCCGCATGCGGGCACGCCACTCGAGCCAGCACGTGTTTGGCTCGAAGGGGGCGTTGCTCCGCAAGCTGATGGGCCGCGAGGGGCAGTCCCACAACCCCGAGCTCTCCGACGCCATGGACGATGTCGTTCACCCCGTGGTCATCCGGCATCCGCTGTCAGGGCGCGAGGTGCTCTACGTGAACCCGGCCTTCACTGTCGGCTTCGAAGGCCGAGGCACGATCCGCTCGGCGCCGCTGCTCGCCTACCTCTACGCGCATGCGGTTCGCTCACGTCACGTGGCCAAGTTCCGGTGGGAGCCGGGCTCGGTGGCCATGTGGGACAACCGCGCGACCTGGCACTACGCGCAGAACGACTACCCCGGGCACCGGCGCATCATGCACCGCATCACGCTCGAGGGCTGCGCGCTCGAAGCCGCTTCGTAGTTCGCGCTGGCCGGACCCGGCGACTGCCTCCACATCGTGGCCATGCCGGTCGCCGTGATTCAGGGAGCGAGCCGCGGCCTCGGGCTGGAGTTCGTTCGACAACTGCGCGCCACCCATGAGGTGGTCGCCACGTGCCGAAAACCCGACGGTGCGGAGGCCCTTCGGTCTCTCGGCGTCGAGACGGTCCAGCTCGACGTCACAGACGAGGCGAGCGTCGCGCGGGCGGCCGAGACCGTGGGCGGTCGGCATCCGGCGGTGCATCTGCTGCTGAACGTGTCGGGTCTGCTGCATGACGCGAACGGCCTCGGCCCCGAGAAGCGTCTCGCGGACGTCGAGCCAGAAGCGATGGCGCGTGTGTTCGCCGTCAACGCCTACGGCCCGCTGCTCGTCGCGAAGCACTTCCATCGTTTGCTCACGCGTCACCGACAGAGAGCGGTCCTCGCAAACCTCTCCGCGCGCGTGGGGAGCATCGAGGACAACCGGCTCGGCGGCTGGTACGCCTACCGTGGTTCGAAGGCCGCGCAGAACCTCTTCACGCGCAACGTCGCCATCGAGCTCGGGCGCGCCTCCGAGGAGATCATCGTCATGGCGCTCCACCCCGGCACGGTGGAGACGGACCTGTCGGCGCCGTTTCGTCGCAACGCGCGGGTTGTGTTTCCCGTCGACCAGGCCGCACGCCAGCTCCTCGACGTCATCGGCGGAGCGACGCGCGAGACCCACCACGGTGGCTTCTTCGCTTGGGACGGCCGGCCGATCCCGTGGTGAGGGGGAGCGCGACAGCGTAGGCCTCTCTTGTTCGGTCATGGGCGTTCGCGAACGTTCCCGAACCTCTACCGGTGGGCGCGGACGGCTGCGATCGGTCCACGGCGGACAAGGCACACATCCTGCTCTCGGGAACGGCAAAAGGAGAGTGTCGATGATCGTTCCCAACCGATGGTTCCTGCCGCTGGTCGCGGCTTGTCTTTCAGCCTGCATCGCTCCGACGGAGGTCCCGGGGGCCGTTCGCATGGAGCTGCAGTCCACGACCGATCGAGGCGTGGTCTACCGGCTGGTCAACGCGAACCTCACCTTCGCCGGCACGGAGACCGTCAGCGTCTCGAGCGAGCCAGACGCCGAGACGCTCGAGCGAGACCTCCTGCCAGGCGCCTACGACATGACACTCGAGGAGGGCTGGGTGTTGCAGCGGGACGCCGGGGACGGATTCATGGGAGTGGAGGCTGTGCTGCTCACGCCCAACCCGCAGCCGCTCGTCATCGTGGCTGGCGAGATCACCGAGGCCACACTGCGATTCGGCGTGGGAGACGGGTTCATCGAGTTTGGACACGGCCGCGCGCGGATCGGGATCGATGTCGAAGAGTCACCGCCCTACGGCGGCACCACCACCTTCGCGTTCGAGGCCACCGTGACGTACTCCATGGCTCCGGACATCGCGGCGGTGGGCGCACCCATTCGAGGCACCTACACGTTCGACATCACGGCGCCCGATGAGCGGGGGGACCCGAACTTTGCCAGCTACTACTTCGACCACGAAGAGGGCGAGTTCGAGCTCGAAGTAGTGGTGGGGGGGCTGACCGTTCGATCGGTGGAGAGCGACCCGGCCAACTTCAGCTCCACGATCTACGTGAAAAACGACAGTGTCGACCACAGCACCATACCCCGCGATCAGTACAGCTTTCTCTCTCGGGAGCTGGAGGTGGTTGGAGCCGTCGGCCTCGGTGCGGAGAGCGTCCGCCTCGAGCTGAACACGACCACCAACCTGGATGCCATCGAGTCGACCGCGCTCCCCATCGAGCCGCCGGACGTCGCGGCCTTCGCAGGCGCGACCCAGCAGGTCTCGCTGAGCATCATTGACCCCGCTGCGCCGTTCGGGCTCTCTCAACAGATTCGGGCAGATCTCACGTCGCTCCGGCGCGTTGAGTAGACCAGACCACCCCGGGGGGACTACTCCGGGTCGCAGGTGCCGTCGCAGGTGTGGATGAACTCCCCGTTGCGGAGGAAGTGGTGCACCTGCGCGAGCGCGGTCGCCTGGCGCCGCGGCTGGCTGTGTGGGTCATCGCCCTCGCGGGTGGGGATGTTCTCGACCGGCTCGTTCAGGCCGTACTCGAACTCGACCATCACGCTGCCGCCGGAGTAGGGCGGGGTCGACTCTTCGATGCCCCACACCGGGCGGGTCTGCGGCGCGAGGGTGGTCGCGCCGATCGCGCGCGCCATGATGTGGGCGCCCAGCGTGGTCACCTGATGATCCCCGATCGCCGGCTGCAGCAGCACGGTGTGCGCCGGCGTGTCGGGGAACATGTCCTGCTGAATGTAGCGGGTGAACGAGCCGGGCTCGGCGCGGTCCCAGAGGAGCTGCAGCGACGCGATCACGAGCTGGATGTCGACGCCCTCGCGGAACGCCTGACGCAGGAAGATGAGGTACGGGTCGAAGTCGACGCTGCGGTTCAGCAGCACATGGTAGGGCTGGCCGGGGACCCCGAGCACGCCGCGGGTGACGTCGGTGCTCAGCGCCATGTAGGTGCCGCCGAAGATGCCCCCCTGGCTGTCGCCGGTGTAGTAGCCCTCGGTGCCGTCCACGACGTTCATCCCGTCACGCATGACCATCGGGTGGTCGCCGAAGCCGCGCAGCATCATGCGCATCGCGAGCAGCGAGTTGATGACGCCCTGCACGAGGCGCTCGGGGATCGAGCGGAACTCGTGCGCGGTCCCGTTGGCGAGCGCCCGGACCAGCACGGGCACGTCGTCGTCGGCCATGCCTGACCAGTCGACGCCGAAGGGGATGTAGCCGTTCTCCTGTGCCCACTCGTTGCGGAAGCCGGAGTCCGCCTGGAAGCGGTTGCCGAGCAGGCCGTGTCCGTACTGGAGGGGTCGCGCCGGGGTCGCGCCGGTCGCGCTGTGCGGGATGACGGCGACGAACGGGTACTCCGCGGTGCCATTCTGGACGACGCGCTCATTCTCGTCGAGGTTGATGAACGCGCCCGCATCAGGCTGATCCAAGAACAGCGGCACGGTCATCATGCCCTGGACCCGGCGGAACACGTTGGCGTTCTCTTCGGGGGTGAACTCCTCCACCTCGGTGATGGTGAAGTCGGGGCCGTCTTCACCCACGAACGCGAGCGCCAGATCACGCGCCTGCACCATCCAGCCCGTGTCGCTCTCGAGGCTCGACGTGGTGAAATCCCAGGCGAGCTGCAGGTCTTCTCGGGCGACGCCGTGCCCTTCGAGGGCCGTCAGCGTGGACTCGATGTTGTCCACGCGCGCCTGGACCGCCGGCTCGGTGACCGGCCCGCCGTCACGGATCATGGCGAAGGTGCTGGGCGCCTCGACCAGCGCGCCAGACGCGTCGACGACGCCGCGGATCGCGACGAGATACCGAGTGCTGTGCTCGAGCACGACGGCGGGGCGAATCATGAACGTGCGCGGCGCTTCGGGAGTGTCAGTGGAGGCATCGACCTCCGACCAGTGGGGCACGCGCTCCCCCGTCTCCGCGTTGATCAGCACGGTGAGCGCGTCGTCCTCGAGCGAGCCGTCGAGGTCGACGTGGCTCGGCAGCCCCGTGGCCGTTGCGCCCGGCAAGTAGGAGAGGATCGTCGCGTTGACGGACCAGCCGTCGCGCACGTTGAACGGCTCCGGATCGATGTGCATCCGGCGCCGCGCCTGCGAGCGGGGCAGGGTGGTCTCGCCCAGCGCGAGGCGGTGCCCGCTGGCGGTGCTCGGATCATCGGCCAGCCAGTGGTTCGACGGGAAAGGCAGCGCGCAGAAGCCGGGAACGAGGGGATCGCAGTCGGCGCGCATGAGGTCCTCGCCGGGCGGCGTACCGGCGTCGGTACCGGCGTCCGGGTCCGGCGTGTCCGGGTCGCAGGCGGTGAGCAGGAGCAGCGCGAGCAGGATCCGTGTCGTTCGCATGGCGACACGATGCCGAGCCCAGCGCCGCACGTCCAGCCTGTGTTGGAGGGCCCGCCCGTGTTGCCGCCCATCGGGTGAGACAACGCAGAGCCCCGCGAGGTGCGGCCGGTGTCGAACGCGCTCGGGTCGGTGCTACCTTCCCCCCGATGCCGCCTCGCTTGCCGCCCGCGGACCGTGAGTTCTTCGAGCAGGTCTCCCGTGCGACGTTCGCCAACCCGTTTGGCGACGAGCGCGACCACCTCGACCTCCGGATCGCGGAGGCGGAGGGCGATGAGCCCGACCTGCTCGAGCGCCTCGTCGCCAAAGTCGACGGCCGGCTCTCCGCCATCGAAGCGCGTGGCGATCTCACCCCGGACGCCTACGCGTACGAAGACTGGGTGCTGCTGGAGCACGCGGTCCTGTTCGAGGCCTTCCATCACTACGCCGACCCGCTCGACGCGCTGATCGCGGACCAGCTCGAGGCCGGAAGCACCCCGCTCGAGGTCCCGTTCGGCGCCGAGCTGCTGTCTCGCCTCGTCGCACGGGGCGTGGAGCCCAAGCGCGCCCCGCGCATGTTGTCGCTGATGTGGCAGATGCGCCGCGCCTACACGTTCATCGTCGGAGGGCTCTCCGGCGTCAGCCCTTCGATGCGTCGCCTGCGGGAGTCCCTCTGGAGCGACATCTTCACGCACGACCTCGCGCGCTACGAGCGGCTCCTCTGGGATCGGCTCGAGGACTTCGCGGTGATCCTTCGCGGCGAGACGGGGTCGGGGAAGGGGCAGGCGGCGGCGGCGCTCGGTCGTTCGGGCTACATCCCCTTCGACGAGCGCCTGGGCGTGTTCGCGACCTCGTTCACCGAGCTGTTCGTCCCGATCAACCTGAGCCAGTTCCCCGAGTCGCTCATCGAGTCGGAGCTGTTCGGCCACAAGAAGGGGGCGTTCACCGGCGCGGTCGATTCCCACCAGGGGGTGTTCGACCGCTGCAGTCCGCACGGCGCCATCTTCCTGGACGAGATCGGCGAGGTGTCGATCCCGGTGCAGATCAAGCTCCTCCGTGTGCTCCAGGAGCGGGTGTTCACGCCCGTGGGCAGCCATGAAGAGCACCGCTTCGAGGGGCGCGTGATCGCCGCGACGCACCGCGATCTGTCCCTCGCCCGCGCCGAGGGCCGCTTCCGCGACGACTTCTACTATCGACTCTGCGCGGACGTCATCGAGGTGCCTCCGCTGCGCTCACGCCTGGCCGAAGATCCGGAGGAGCTGGATGCGCTGCTGCGCGCGCTCGTGCCGCGGATCGTCGGCGCGCCGGACGACGCCCTGGTCGCGCGCGTGCATCAGGTTGTCGATCGCCACGTGCCGCCCGGATACGCCTGGCCCGGCAACGTGCGGGAGCTCGAGCAGTGCGTGCGTCGCGTGTTGCTCACCGGTCACTTTGTTCCGGAGGCCGGCGCGGTGGTGCCCGGCGATGACGCGGATCGCCTCGCTCACGACCTTCGGCGGGGCGGGCTCGAGGCGCGCGAGCTGACGGCGCGGTACTGCGCACTCCTGCATCAGCGCCACGGCACCTACGAGGAGGTCGCACGCATCACGGGCCTGGATCGACGCACCGTGCGCAAGCACGTGCTGCAGGTCGAGAAGGACGTCGATTGACCTCCGCGCCGGAGATTGAAACCCTCAAGGACGCAGGGTCATGAACCGAACGCTCCTCATCCTGGCGGGCTCGCTCATCGTGGCGGGCATCGCCGTGTTCTACGTCTACGTCGAGGCGTACACGCAGGAGGAGACGGGGGGCGTGCCCGTGGGGGTCGTGGTGGCGGCGGCCGACATCCCGTTTGGCCAGCCCATGCAGGCGAGCTGGCTCACGGTGGAGGAGCTGCCGTCCAGCTACGTCGAGGACAGGCACCTCCGGGCGACCGAGCTCCGGCGCCTCATCGGGGTGCGCTTGGCGCAGTCGGTCCGGTCCGGCGAAGCGGTGCTGCGAACCGATCTCTCGAGCCTGTCGGATCAGCAGCGCACGCTGTCGAACACGATCCCCGAGGGCATGCGCGCGGTCGGCGTGGACGTGCGACCGGAGCAGTCGTTCTCAGGCCTGCTGCGCCCCGGGGACCGGGTCGATGTGGTGCTCGTCGTGGGCGACATGCGGCACCCGGAGCAGGGGCGCTCGGTCGTCGTGGCGCAGAACGTGTTGGTGCTGAGTTTCGGGCAGCGCATCAACCGAGAGGTGCGGAACGCCGAAGAAGCGCGCGCACGCTCGGGAGGGCACAGCGCGCATGTGAGCCTGCAGTGTGACCTCGACACGGCGCAGCGGCTCACCTTGGCGAGGCAGCAGGGGGAGATGAAGATCCTGCTTCGCAACGCCAACGACGGCTCGCGCATCGAGGAGCCGCCGGACATCCGGGAGGCGTTCCTGCGGGACCGGGCTCGCCGCGCTTCGTGGCTGCGGCGGTTCGCGCTCGCCGAGCAGCCCGAACTCGCCCCGCCCGCCGTGGAGCTGCCGCCGGTCGCGACGGAATGACGACGGAATCCTACGGGATGTAGAGGCGCTGGGCGGCAGATCGCGGACTCGAGGCGACGGCGTGAGGTCTCCGATGACCAGTAGGCCTTTTTCCGGGCGGCGCTGACCCTATACTTTTGACATGAGCCTCTCGTCCGGCGTGACGTCCGTCGCCTACGGTGCGCAGCAACTGTCCATGCTTCTGCCGGTCACGGTGGCCCAGCGCGCGCTTCGTCGGTGGTCGGGCCGCCCCGCCCCCACCCCGACCTCGAACCAGGTGAGGGTCCTGCACCGGCGGCTGCGAGGGCTCTACGAGCGGGACCTTGCCAATGCCGAAGCAGGCCTCTACCCGCGCCGTCTGCTCTTCAGCACGCCGCTCATCGACTACGCCAAGCACTTCCCCGAGCTCATGCTCGACCTGCCGCGAGTGCTTCGCCGCCGGCGGAAAGAGGGCTGGCGTGAACTCCCGGACGACGCGTCGCCACGGGACTACCCCCCGTACTTTCGGCGTACGTTCCACTGGCAAACGGACGGCTACCTGAGCCGTCGCTCGGCCCGCCTCTACGACGTGGGCGTCGAGTTCCTCTTCGCGGGGACCGCCGCGGTCATGCGGCGCCAGGTCATCCCGCCGGTCACCCGTTTCCTTCAGGCTCGCGAAGGGGGCACCCGCGGTGCGCGTCTGCTCGACGTGGCCTGCGGAACCGGGCGTCTGCTCGCGCAGATGGCGGAGACCCACCCCGACCTAAAGCTCTACGGTCTCGACCTGTCGCCGTACTACGTGCAGGAAGCGAGAGCGAACCTCGACGCGGTGGCCGACGTGTCCCTCGTCGCCGAGAACGCCGAGGCGATGCCGTTTGCCGCCGGCCTCTTCGACATGGTCACGAGCGTCTATCTCTTTCACGAACTCCCGAAGAACGCGCGTCGGCGCGTCTTCGCGGAGATGCTCCGTGTGCTCCGCCCGGGGGGACTGCTCGTCATCGAGGACAGCGCCCAACTCGCGGAGGCGGACGAGATCCGCTTCTTCCTCGAGCGCTTCCCCGAGGACTTCCACGAGCCGTTCTACCGCGACTACCTGAAGGATGATCTCGCCGCGGCGCTTCGCGAGACGGGTTTCGTCGACGTCGAGGTCGATCCGTGTTTCGTCGCCAAGGTGGTGACGGCCCGAAAGCCGGCGTGACCCCCGGCGAGCTCGCCCCGCGGCGCTGCGAGGAGCACCCCGATGCGGAGCGCTTGCCGTGCGAACGCTGCGGAGACTTCCACTGCGTGGACTGCGTGCCGTTCGACGCGCCGCCCCGGTGCGCATCCTGCCGGGCGCGACACGGGATCGAAGACGTCCCCTGGGAGCGGTCCGGGGTGTCGATCCCGAGGCGCTGGGCCGAGACCACGCGTGCCTTTGTCTTTCGGCCGGGCCGAACGCTCGAGCGCACCCGTCCGGCGCGTGTGCTCCCCCCGCTCCGGTTCCTGCTGAACACCGCGGTGCTCACGCTGCTCGCGATCTGGCTCGTCGTGTTCAGCCGAGACGCCCTCGAAGCCGGACTGAGCCATGCGCCTCGCGCGCTGCTCCCTCCCGCGCTGCTCGGGCTGGTGCTCAGCGGAATGACGCTGCTTCGGCTCGGCCTGTTCCACGGCCTATGCAAGCTGCTCGGCGGCACGGGGAGCGTGGCCGCAAGCCTGGCCTCGATCGCCTATCTACAGGCCATCCTGGTCGTCTACGCGCCCGTGTCGCTTTCGACGTGGGTCCCCAGTCTCTCACCACTCCTCCTGAGCCTGACGGCGTTGGCGATCGAGGCGTTCTTGGCGGTGAACCTCACGACCGCGGCGACACTGCGTCACAGACTCTCCACGGGGCGCGCCGCGGTCGCTGCGTGGTCGCCGTTTGTATTCGTCCTGTTCGCCTGGGTGTTCGGGTGCGGGTTCTTCGGGCTGCTCATCGACGCGTCTGCGCTGCCCCGGTGAGCCGCTCCGAGGGAACGGCGTAGAGGTCGGTCTCCGTCTGATAGAAGCCGTGGTGGCCGAAGAAGTACCGGTATCCCTCGAGTCGGTCGAACAGCCATCCGGGGAGTGTCCAGAGATCCTCCGGCCGGTGGTAGATGCTGAGTTGCACGGCCGGCCGGTGTTGCTGGATCGTCTGCTCGGCACCTTCGAGCGCGTGCTTCTCGGCGCCTTCGACGTCGAACTTCAACAGATCCACGCGGTCCAGGCCCAGGTTCGCGACCAACGCGTCGATGCGGTCGACGTGCACCTCCGTGCCCCCGTCTCCGTCCGTGATCCGACCCGAGGCGCCCGCCTCGTGAAAGCGCAGCGTGTCGGCTCGGTGCCACGCCCCGACCGCCAGCGGGATCAGTCCGGGCACCGGCCACCGCGCGAGCTTCCGGTAGCTCGCGAGTGAGGGCTCGAGCGCTACGACCGTCCCTCGCCCGCGCATCTGGCGAAAGAACTGGAGCGCCGACTTTCCGGTGTACGCGCCAGCGTCGATCACGACGTCGCCCGGCCGCGCACGCACGAGCGGGTGGTCATACTCCCGGTGCCGGGAGATCGCGTGATAGCCCGTGTCGCCCTCGATGCGCGCCCGGATCAGACCCGTGAAGATCGTCCGGGAGCGCGCGTCGCCAAGCGCGTCGAACACCCGTGCGAGTGCGGGTCCCTGTTCCTTCAGGAGTGCCGGACGGTGAACGCCGCGCTGTTTCCATCCGGTTGGCGGACAAAGCCAGCGGCAACGCTCGAGCGCGGACGAGCAGCGGTTGAACCAGTGCTTGTGGGGCGTGCCCGCGAACAGGGTCGTCCCCCGGGAGGGCCGCTCGCCGCGACCGCGCAAGATGGGCCGGCGCCGATGAAGGAGCCGCGGCACACGCCATCGAAGGTCGACGAAGCCGGCCACGTGGACCCCGTGTTTCGCCATCGTGTCACCCGCCGCGTCCCAGGCCGTGGGGTCGCCGCTGATGAGCACCGGCCCGCGCTGGCCCTCGGGGGTCCACGCTTCGCGGAGGCGCTCGCTTCGCGCGACCGCTTCAGCCAGGTTGGAGGGGGCGTGGTTCACGCTGCGACCTTGGCACGGATTCGGTCAGCGCAGCATCGCCGTCACGACCTCGTGGCTGACGACAGGCAGGAGCGCGTCGATGAACGCCACGCTCTGTCGCGTGCTGTCGATCAGGCCGCCGCGGAGCACCGCGAACGGGAGGTCGCGGTCCTGCGCGCCCATCGCCGAGGCGAGAACACACCCGTCCGCCTTGAACCCGGCGAGAAGAAAGAAGTCGCAACCCCGCACCGTCAGCGTCTTGAACGCGTTGGCGGCTGTCTTGTGGTGGCGGACGTCGTCCGCGTGCGGCGCGAGGCCCTCCACCAACTCGAAGCCAGGCGTGCCTTTGGCGCCGCGTTCGTCGTCGTAGACCCACACGACCGGGTGACCCGCGGCGCGGAACAGCGACGCGACGCGGGTGATCACCTCGACGGCGTCGCCGAGCGGAGGGTGCTGCATGCGGTGCTCGAAGCGGCGCTGCACGTCGATGACCACAAACGCGGGGCTCATTCGCTGTCCCGGTTGAGGGCGGCGTCGAGATCGCCAAACGAAATGTGCGCCCGTACATGGTCGGCGCAGCTCGACTGGGCGTATCGGACGGCGGACATGACGGCGCACTCCCCGACGTCGAGCATCGCGGCCTGCACGACGAAGGCGACCGCGGCCGCGGCGTCGTCGGGTTCGTCCACGGCGCCGAGTGCGGCCCGGATCGCCAGGGCTCCGGCCTGGGCGGCGGGGTCGGCCGCACGGTCGGCGGCCGCCTCGCACGCCGCCCGATCGGCGTCTCGCCGCGGGCGATCGTCTTCTCCGGCGAGCCAGCGATCGAGGGTCGCGAGCGCCGCGTGGACGTCGGCTGCGTCATCCGGAACCTGGTCGAGCGCCAGCGCAACGCAGTCTCGGGCCGCCGCGACCCGCTGGCGTGCGGGTATGCCGGCGCGTGCGGCGATGCCGAGCAGCCAATCGCCGCGCGGGCATGTTTTGTAGAGGGCCTCGTGGTCGTCGCCGAACGGCGTCGCCCAGCTCACCACGTCGTGGTGTGCGCCGCGCGTCTCGAGCCATTTGGAGAGGTTCACACGCCCGACTCTATCGTGGGCTTGACGGTTTGGCCCCTCAGACGGCAGGTTCCGCGGCATGAGCGTCAAAGTCTTTCACTACCCGAAGTGCAGCACCTGTCGAAAGGCCCTCAAGTGGCTGGACGCCCAGGGCATCGAGGTGGACGCGGTCGACATCGTCGACAAGCCGCCGTCCAAGACCGCGCTCAAGCGTTATCACAAGACCTCCGGGCTGCCGGTTCGACGCTTCTTCAACACGTCCGGGCAGTCGTACCGAAACGGCGGCTTCAAGGCCAAGCTGGAGACGATGAGCGACGCCGAGAAGTTCGAGGCGCTCGCGGCGGATGGCAAGCTCATCAAGCGCCCGCTCGTCGTGGGAGACGACTTCGTGTTGGTTGGCTTCAAGGAAGACGCGTACGCCGAGGCGTTCAAGCGGTAGCGTCGTCGTCCGGCTCGGCCTCGCCGGTACCGTCCGGGCTAGGCGGTTCCTCGCCCATGAGGCGGTCGAGCATCGCCGGACCAGTCAGCCCGTTCTTGAGCTGATGGAGCTGCCGTGCCTGACCGACCACGCGCCGCAGCACGGTGGGGCCCGCGATGAACGAGATCACGGCGCCGATCACGGCGATTTCGATCCAGCCGAGGCCAAACATCAGCCTGAGCGTAGCTCATCAGCGGACGGAGGGAGATTTTCGTCCGCGTGGCGTACGCTCCGCCCCATGCCCGACGAGTCCATGTCCGACGAGCCGAAGCCAGAGGAGGCCGCGTCCGAGCCCCTTCGCAAGGAGGGGTGGGGCCCACCGCCGGGGGACAGCGTGCCGCCTGGGGACAGCGCGCCGCCCGGACCGAGCTCCGCGGTTGCGGGGATCGCGGCGGCCGTGCCGCTGCTGGCGTTGTTCGTCGGCTGCGGGCTCACCGGGGTCGCGTTCGCCGGCCAGCCCGGCGCGATGGAGGAGATGGGGCTGGTTGGCGTCATCCCACTGATCCTGTTCGTTCTGTGCGGTCTCGTGCTCGTGCCGATGTTCTTCTTTCTGGGGCGCGGTCGGGCTATTCCCACGTTCATCGTGCTCGGGTTGGCGTCGTTGCCGTGGCTCGCGGGTCTGCTCGGCGGCTGGCTTTCGGTGATGGGTCTCGGGCAGCTCATGGCGCACGCCGACCCGTCGACCCGGGCGACGCTCATGGCTCAGGCGGTGAGCGAGACGATGCTCTCCGGGGTGACGGGGAGCATCGCGGGGGGCACGCTCCTGATCGCCTCTGCGTTCGGTCTCGGACTCGCCGCGATCGGGCAGCGTGCGCCACGTCGCGCACTTTGGGCTGGAATTCTCGGCTTTGGGGCCACTCTTCCGCTGGCGGCGGTCGCGGCATATGCGCTGGTGGCGCGTGAGTATTTCGTCGTGGTTCCCGTCCTGGGTGCGTTGCTCGTCGCGCTCTCGTTGGGCCTCGGGCTCGCGGGAGCGGGGGCTGACGAGCGCGGTCGGAGCGGCGCGCTGGCGAGCGCCGTGCCTTGGATCGGTGGGCTCGGGGTCGCGGCGTTGATCTCGGCTTCGGCGCACAAGAGCACGATCATGATCTTCTACGTCGTGGCGAACGCCTCGTCCGACATGCGTGTCGCCCTGATGGCCCACGGTGCCGAGGAGCTGTCTCCCATGGTCGCGGCGCGCTGGCTGGTGCCGCTCGCGGTGTTCTTGGCGGGCGTCGCGGCGGCCGGGTGGGCAGCGACACGCAAGCGCCCAGGGACGATGCAGCTGGTCGCGGGCGGGGTGCTCGTCTTGGGTTTCCTCAGCGTGCTGGGGTTCGGCGCAGGGACCCGAATGCTGATCGCTCGCGGAGCGGCCAGCCCGGCGGTCTTGGCCCCCTCCGGCTTCGAAGCGGCCTCCATGGACACCTGGCTCGGTGACAGCCGTCAACCCGACGTGTTCGTGGGGGAGACCGAGCTTCGTGCGGCCGATGGTTCAGGCACGTCCGGCTCGCTTACAGAGATGTTCTCGCAACACCGCGGGGCCGTCGAACCGGGTAGCGATTGGTTCGACGCCGAGCCAGAGCTCGTCTTGTCGTTCGATGAACGAGCCCCGGCTGAGGTGCTGCAGGGTCTGACCGCGGCCGCGCGCGAGGCTGGGGTGCGCTCGTTCGCGATCACCGTGACTCGACCTGTGACGCAGGCGGAGAAGGAGGTGCTCGAGACCGTGCCCACGTTGTGGGTTGCCGCGGCCGCGTTTCAGGGCGCTCGGTGTCTTTCGGTGGCGGTCGCGAGCGACGCGGACCTGGAGCAAGCGCACGACGATCTGCTGTTCCTGCACACCACGCTTGGGGACTCGGCCCCGACGTCGCTGGAGGCGCGGCCTGGGGTCGGCATGGAGGACCGCGCGCTGGATGCGGACCTCGGAAGCTACGACGTGTTCGAGAACGACGACGAAACGCGGACTCCGGTTTGGGTCGTGCTGGGACCCCAGACGACGGTGGAGTCGCTGCTGACGTTGATCGCGCGTCTGCATGCGAACGGTCATGTCCCCGTGCTCGTGGAGACGCTGCCCGACGCGACACGCCCTGAAGCCGCTCGCCTTCCGGTGGGCACGCTCGGCGCGGCCGACTCGGGCGTCTCCGATCTGCTGGCCGCGCTTCGCGGCGCGAGCGTGCGAGACCGGGTGGGGAGTGCCCGCCCGACGGCACGCGCCCCGCGCCAGGACCGGGAGGCGAGCCCGCGTGCGTCCGTGCCACGCGTCCGCTTCGAGGACACCACCGTACGCGGATCGCTCTCCTCGTCCGTCATTCGGCAGGTGATGCGTCGAAACCTCACCGCGGTTCGCGCCTGCTATGAAAGCCATCGGCGTCGTGTGCCCGGGGCGGAAGGCCGCGTGGACCTCCACTTCGTCATCGACCGAAGCGGCCGAGTGTCCTCGGCGGTGGGCCGATCCGCCGCGATCCCAGACGTCGGCAGCTGCGTCGCGCAGGCCGTGCGCCGCTGGGTGTTCCCGGCTCCGGCAGGAGGCGGGGTGGTCGTGGTCGATCAGCCGATTCGCTTCGAAGCCGGCTGAGGGCCTTCGAGGCGCTCGGCGATCGCGATCAGCTTGGCCGAACGGGTCGACGCGATCTGCGCGCAAGCCCGGGCGATGCGTGCGCTGAGCGCAGAGGGCAGCGCCTCGAGCAGCGGCCAGCCGTCCTCTGCGTCGAGCACCGCGTCGCTCTTGGCGTCGCCCATCTCGGCGTAGAAGTGGGCGGCCAGGGGGGAATGTCGAAGGTCGAAGCCGGAGTCCTTCTTGCGCCCCTCGACCAGCAAGCGGAACACCGTCGGGTCGGCGTCGGCCGCGGTGGGCGTTGGCTTGGCCATCAGGTGCTCGAGCCGCAGCCCGACGGCTTCGCTCGGCAGGTCCCCCATGAACAACGACACCGGGGCATCCCCCCCGCTCAGGTCGGCCAGCGTCTCGAGGAAACGCGCGGCGAGGTGCTTCTGCCGCAGGTAGCGCGAACCGCGTCGAAGGTTGGCTTTGGCGCGACCGAGCATGTCGGCGAGCGCTTCGTCGCTGGGGGTGCCTCGGAACGTGCGGAAGACGCGGCCCGCGTCGAGGTTGCGGAGGAAGCTCTCCATCTTGGCCATCGCCTGACGGTACTCGCCGAGCGTGTACGCAGGAGCGCGCAGCGTGGGGTTTGTCTCCGGGATGATCTCCCAGGTGTGGCTCAGGAACGCCGCGGCGTCGTCGTACGCGAAGTTGCCGACGTCGCTGTTCGCGACCCGAACCGCGCGCCTCACGGCCACGGCCACGCCTTCGTCTCCGAGCCCGAGGCCGTGCTCTCCGTCCGCTTCCGTCAGGCGCGTCGCGAGCGTCTCCTCCGCCTCCTGCGGGCGGAATGGGATCGTCGCTTCGATGCAGGTGACGACCTGTGCCAGCTCAGCCGGAGAGAGGTGCGAGTCCAGCGAACGAACCGCCAGCAGCGCGCTCGCCAGCTCGTTCAGGCCCGTCTGGAAGGTGACGGCCTGGCCAGGGGTGAAGCCGAAGATGCGCGCGGTCAGCGCACGCATGGTGTCTTCCTTCGGGTCGAACGGGCCGAGCTCGACGTGATCGCCGTCCACCTGGAGCGCGTCCCCGAGGTACTGCTCGAGCCCGCGTGGCAGCCCGCCGTCGATCTCGCAGTAGACGGTGTCGTGGAACAGGATGGCCAACGTGCCGATGGCGTCCACGCCGCCGTCGACCTGAAAGACGTGCTCCACGGTGTGGTAGCTGCGCCCGCGCCCCGACATGCTCGAGTGGATGAGCACGGCCCACTTCTCGAGGTCTGGCTCTTCCGGGCTCTTGCCGAGGGCATGCATCGCGCTGCGGAATTTCTCCGCAAGACGCTGCAAGGTCGGGGGCTGGGGTTCGGACTCGTCGCTCATCGGCGTCGCGCGCGTGAGCCCACACTCTACCAGGACCCGGGCCTCGGGGGATCGGCTACTTCTCGTTCTTCTTGTTCAGGGCCCGGAAGAGCAAAAATCCAACCACGCCGACGCCCACGCCCACGAAGGCGCAGATGCCCGTGATGATGACGAGCTCAACGAGGCCGACGCCCATCATGGGGTCACCGCCGCGGGCGCTTCGCCCACCGACGGGTCCGCGGCGGCTTCCTCGGCGGCCTGCGCCTGAAGGTCTTCCGGGAGAGGGAAGAACCCCAGCATCGGGCGGCTCGGCCGGCCGCGCACGTTGCCGCGCAGCACCTCGACGGGGACCGGCGGGTCGAGCTGGAAGAGGAATCCGCGCTGGTCGATCTCCAGCATGAGGACCTCCTCCGACTCCGGCGGGTGAAGCTCCCGGCGCAGCTGGGCCGGTATGGCGCCGCGCACAGTGTGGTTGCGGTGCGCCAGCAGGAACGAGTTCATCCGGACCGCCAGGTGGTTGAACAAGCGGTGGCAGCCGTGACTGTACCCACGCAAGATCGAGCGGTAGCTCACCGAGCCGTGGCTTCGAATGCCGCGGTCCACGTAGTCGCTCTCCTCGGCGCCGTCGTTGTTCTGGATGTGGTGGATGACCATCGTCAGGCCGTAGGCGCTGTCGTAGCCGGGACCGGTGATCTGCCGGTGCACCCGCCATCCCGATCCGCGTCGGCGAAGCAGCTCGTCGTCCGGGGTGCTCGGCGGGGGCAGCCAGGCCGGGCCGGCGATGATGTCGCGCCACACGCGCTGCCCGACGTCGGACTCCTTGTAGCGCATGCCCACCCCGCCCTCGGGGTTCACCTCGGGCTGCCAGCTCCCGATGGTGGTGTTGTAGCGGACGAGGGGGATCTCGCGTCCCTGGTGTCGGACGAAGATCGTGGTCATCGGGCGGTTCCGCACCGGGAAGCCGCGCGGCCGCCCGTCGTCGGTGTAGGGGAACTGGTACCAGACGTCGCCGCGGTCGATCTCCACCCGCAGGTCCATCTGATCGCTGTGGTAGTCGGGCACCGGCGGCAGCCGAACGGCGACGAGCTGGGCCTCGACGCGCTCGCCGTGGTGCTCGTCCAGCCAAGCGCGGGCCGCCGCGGGGTCGGTCCACCCCAGCGCGACGGCCGCGGCTTCGGTGGCGGGGGACAGCAGATCCGGTGCGCCGTTCTCGAGCGGATCGAGGCGGTCGACCCACCGGAACTCTTCGTCGACCTGCAGCTGCCGGCCGAGGACCGTGCCCCAGTCGTTGCTGGCGGTTCCGTCCTCGATGATCCCACTCGCGTCCCCGACCCGCTCCCGAAGCGAACGCAGGAGCGAGAGGAAGTCGATCTCCCGGCTGTCCATCTGCAGCGTGACGCGGGACGCCTCATCGAGCTGGCTCGCGAGGCTGATGATCATGTTCTTGCTCTGCCACCCCCGGAGCGCAGCGCCGGTGTGGCCGTCAAACACGCCCTCCTGCGCACGACGGCTGAGATGACCCTCGCACTCGAGGTGTTGCTGGACCGACCGGATGGCGGCGAGCTGGTTCTCGAGGTCGTGCAGCCGGGTCAGCTCGCGCCCCCAACGGCGATCGTCCGCCAGCTCGTCGATGGTCTCCACGCGTGCGCGCCGGGCCTGACGCTCGAGACGGTTCCGGAGGTAGCGCGCCCGGTTGGCGGTCCGCCGCTGCGCCGCGCGGTTGTGCCCGGGACGAAGGGAGCGGGTGATGCTGCCGATCGGCTCATCGTCGACCGCGTCGTGGCACGTGTGGCGCTCATCGTCGGCCAGCCGCTGCCGAAGGACATGGAACGTCGGGAAGATGCCGTACAGCTCGAGGTAGCCGCGCGAGACGTCACGGCTGGCGTCGCGGTCTTCTTCGTTGGCGAGTCGGATGAAGTTCTCGCGGTAGGCCTGCCGGCCGGAGCGCCCCATCGACGGGTCTTCGGTGAAGATGCGCGGGGTGGCCTCGTCGCCGAGGTCGAGGAGGGTCAGGCCCTCGGCTTCAGCGGTAGCGCGATCGATCCGGCGTACGATCGCGCCGCCATCCCAGAACGGGATGTCACCCGTGTCCGCCGGAGGCGCGGCCTCGTTCTCGTCCGAGCCGCTGCCCGTCTGGGCGGCCGGTGCCGCGGCCGTCGCGCTGCCCGACGGACGGGAGTCGGCCGCGGGTGCGCCCGGTGTACCCGCCCCACCGCCACAGGAGGCGAGCAGGAGCGCCGAGAAGAGTCCGAGGGATCGCCGATGGATGAGCACGTCTACCTAGTTGTGAGGAGTCCGCGCGATTTTCGCAAAGTATCGACCGCGCGCCCCCCTGAACGAGGGCGGGCGCCCGGAACATTCCAACGCGCTCATGGCGCGCGGGTCGACCCTCTTTCGTCGTACGCGCGGACCCGCGCGCGGTCACATGGAGCAGCTCTCCCCGATCCGCGCGCCCACCCGTTCGAGCACGCGGCCCATCGCGGCCGCGTAGTTGTCTTGGCAGATGCTGTCCAGGATGCTGGTGGCTCCCCGGTCGGACAGCTCCTGCGCGACGCGCACGATCCGCCGAGGGGGGAAAGCCTGGCCTCGGCCGACGACGTTGCAGGACGGGATGACGCGGGTGGGCATCGCTGGATCGATACGCTCGATCATTCGCTCGTCGGCGAGGATGCCCGCAAAATCGGGAGGGCTGCGAACCACATCCACGGGGATCCCCGTGATCGCCGCAAAGATGAGGTCCCGTGGGTCGTCTCGCGTGTCGAGCAGGCCGTCGACATAGCGGCTCAGCGGGTGCAAGGCCTCGTTGTGCACGAAACACCGGAGGTTTAGATCGGTGCCCCCGTATCGGGCCGACGAGGGGTTGAAGAGGTCGCCGTCTTCGGCGGAGCAGTCGTTCTCGTCCGTCAGGAAGAACGTGACCAGCACCGAGTCGTCACGCAGGAACCCGCTGTTCGCGCCGTCCGCGTGGCCCGTGGTCGAGCGGAAGAAGCGCAACGGGCTCGTGCTGGCGGTGATCGCTTTGAGCCCCGCCTCGAGTGGCTGCTCGAACCCGCAGCCGCCCGTGCCCGTGAGCATCACGCAGGCGGCGTCCGCGGCGGCCTCGTCGGGGTCTCCCCCGTCCGCCGGACGGAATGTGAGGAAGCTCGGGTAGGTGGCCATGCACCCGATGATGTCTGTCCGCCCTTGGGTCCGCAGGACCCCGTCGTCGCCGAAGTCGGACCGAGCGCAGGTCGGCACCGTGTGTCCGCTCGTGCCCATGTCGGCGGTCACCACGCCGAGATGCAGGTCCCGCACCGGATCCGTTTCGGGGGTCCCATCGCTGTTGAGATCGCCGGTCGCGAGCGCGCGGACCATCCTCGGGAGCTCCGCCGCGAAGGAGGCCTGCTCCTCGGTCATGGAGTTCGAGTTGTCCACGACGAAGAGCACATCAACCCGGGTCCCGGCAGCTTCGCAGCAGGTGCCGCTCACGCAGTCCAGGCTGCAGACCTCACCACACCCACCGCAGTGGTTCGCGTCGGTGTCGGTGTCCACGCATCGGTCGCCGCACATCGTGGCGCAGCTGCACGCCCCGCTGACGCATGCCTCGAGCGCCCCGCAGCCGATCGCCGCGCCGCTGCCTTCGTCCACGCGCCCGTCGCAGTCGTCGTCGGCGCCGTTGCACATCTCGGCGCTCGGGGTGCAGCAGCTGGCCGCGGTGCAGACGGCCCCAGAGGCGCACGCGTCGCCGCATCCCCCGCAGTGGTTCGGGTCCGAGTCCGTGTCGATGCAGCGGTCACCGCACATGCGGGCCGGCGGGCATGTGCAGCTCCCCGTGACGCAGGCCTCACCCTCGCCGCAGCCGATCGCCTCGGCTCGCCCCTCGTCGACGGCGCCATCGCAGTCGTCGTCGATTCCGTTGCAGCGCTCGGGTGTGCTCGCGCATTGACATACCGCTTCGCCGCCGAAGTCTGCGCATGTCCACCCCGCAGGGCAGCTCTCGCTCGAAGGGCACATGTCCGTGCACACGCCCGCGCCGGCGGCGATGGGGAAACAGATGTCCGAGATGCAGTCTTCGTCGCGTGCGCAGTCGTCGCCCAACATGCCCGCCGCAGTTCCCCCGTCGGGGGGACCGGAGTCCTCGGGACCGGAGTCGACCGGTCCGGCGTCCAGCGGACCTGCATCGCGTCCGGCGTCGGCGCGCCCGGCGTCGACGTCCGGGGTCTCTCCGTCCGGTCCCGCGTCGTCGAGCGTCGTGACCTCCGGACAGCCAAACATCAAGACCGACACCAGCGCCGCCCCCACCCACTTCGTTCTGTTCGCCATGTCTGTTCTCCCCCGCTTCCCACGATAGCAGCGCGAGCGACGAGGAAGAACAAGCCACATGACGCTGGTACGATATCCCTCCATCGTTGCGCAGGAGTGACGCCGAGTCGTGCGTCGAGGGCGCGTCGCACGGAGATCGAATCATCCTGTCAGGGGACTAGGATCGAACCTTCGAACTGGACGGGCGTTCCAATCGTAAGGCAATGGACGCGATGGCCGACTTGCTTACTCGGCCCTCGGGGGGGAGGAAGCAGATGACTCATCTGACGGTACTGAGCCGAGAGCACGACGCGCAGCGCACCCCTCCCGCGCACCCCGTTGGCTGGTACGTCGTCGCGTTCTCGGACGAGCTCGCCAAGGGCGATGTGCTCACCCGCAAGCTGGCCGGACAAGAGCTGGTTCTGTTTCGCACGTCGGGCGGCGAGGTCGCGGCGACGCGCGCCCACTGCCCGCATCTCGGCGCGCACTTGGGTCACGGCGGCGAGGTGGTCGGCGACACGCTGCGCTGCCCGTTTCATCGTTTTCGCTTCGACACGACGGGCGCATGCGTCGAGGGCTACCCCGGCAAGAAGGTCCCTCCCGCGTGCCGCATGACGATGCTGCACGTTCAAGAGAAGAACGGGACGATCGTGGTGTTCTGGCATCCCGCAGGGGAGGCCCCGGATTGGGAGGTCCCCGAGCTCGAACAGGAGGGGTGGCGTCCGCTTCGGCATGTTTGCCTGCCGCTTTCCGGTCATCCGCAGGAGTGCTCCGAGAACAGTGTGGACTTCGGCCACTTTGCCGCTGTGCATGGCTACGGCGGCTGCGAGGAGGTGGTCCCGGCGCACGTCGAGGGGCGCCTGCTGCACGCCAAGTACGACATGGAGCGCAGACGTCCGCTGCAGCCGGTGGTCAAGACGTCATTCGAGCTCTGGGTCTGGGGGCTCGGCTACTCGATCGTGTCGACCGGCGCCGATCGCTTTGGCGTCTCGCTGCGCACCTTCGTGCTGCCGTGCCCGACGGACGACGGACGGGTGGATCTCAGGCTGGCCATCTCCCTGAAGCACCTGAAGAGCAGCCGCGACGTGCACCCGCTCGCTCGCTTCGTGCCCAAGGGGGCGCTCGAGCGCGTGCTGGAGGAGGCGAGCCTCAAGGCCTACGTCGACGATGTGAAGCAGGACTTCGCGATCTGGGAGAACAAGGCGTACCTCGACAAGCCGAGGCTGGCGGCCGGCGACGGCCCGGTGGGGCTCTACCGAAAGTACGCGCGGCAGTTCTATCCGGGCTCGTGAGCCCGAGGCGGGCGGTGGGTCAGCCAGGTCGCGGCGAGCTCTGCGATTTCCCCGGCGATGCGGTCCCGCGCCTCTTCGAGCGGCACGTTCGGGTCGTCGAGCACCGTCTGGAGCTCGGCTTCGGACGCGGCGACGTAACGGGTCGTCAGGGCCAACACATTGTGCAGCCGAAAGCGCAACACCCACGGCTCGACCCCCGTGCGTTCGTGGAGCGCGTCGGCCCATCGACCGAGGAACGCGGAGAGCGCGTTGGTCCGCCACACCCGAGGCAGGGCTCCGGTGTGGCCGACCAGGGTGAGGATCACCCGCATCAGCGGCCGATAGCGCCGCGCCACCGCGAACGAAGCCAGGTACGCCTCACGCAGGGTGGGCTCGAGGGCGTCCCCGTTCTTCACCCGCGTGAGGTAGGTGTCCTCCAGCGCGAACAGCGGGGTGGCCAGCTGCTCGAGGCTCGACTCGAGCACCCCCTGTTTGCTGTCGAAATGGTAGTGGATGAGCCCCACGCTCACGCCGGCCTGCTTGGCGATGGTGCGCATGCCGACGTTCAGGGGACCGAGCTTGGAAAGGAGCTCGGACGCCGCGCTGAGGATGCGCGCGCGCGCGGGATCGGTCGCGTCGCTCATCCTGCGAACGTAGCAGGCGTGGCGTGGGCCCCGCCTTCTCAATCGGGGTCGATGTGGTTCTGCTCGCTGCCGCTCGCGTCGTAGCAGCGGGTTGACCCGGACCGGCGGCATTCTCCGCTGTTGCCGGAGGCGCTGCAGCTGTGTCCGACCACGTCTTCGCAGACCGACTCCGCCTGCCGTTCCGCGCTGCCGCCGCTGCCGGACACGCAGACCTTGATGTCCTCGCCGCGGAACGAGAAGCAGCGCGCCTCCGCGAGCGAGGGGCCGATGAGCATGGTGACGGCCGCGAGGCCGGCGAGCAGGGTCGAGGAAGTTCGGGTCATTGGGGTACTCCAGTCAGTTCAGTGAGAAGCGCCAGCGCCTCCGCGAACGGGGACGTCGTCTGGCCCGTTCTATTTAGGTCGGGCCCCGAACGGACGCGATGTCAGCCCGCTTTCGCCCTCACCGGGAGCGGAGGGTTGCGCTGACCCAGAGGGCCCGCCCGGGGAGCGGAAGGCCGAGTCGGTCGGTGCCGCGCGCGTCGGTGAGGTCGGAGACGCTCGCGTCGACGCGCAGCCGGTCTCGCCACACGGCCACCGACAGCCCCGCGCCGAACCGCGCCCGCTCGGCCAGGACACCCTGGTTGGCCGGATCCCAGAAGGACGCGCTGACGAAGGCGAGGTCCACGAATGCGCTTACGCGAGAGAGCGGGCCGACATCGAACGCGCGCACCTCGGGGCGCACGTAGGCGCTGACAGTGGGACGGAGCGGCAGCTGGCGAGTGACGCCGAGGTGCTCGGTCGAGGTGGCCAACAACGTCAGCGCACCACGAAGGGAGACATGCCGTGTCAGGCTGCCGCGCACGCCCAGCTCCGCGCCGCCCAGGACCGCCTGGTCCACGTTCTGCGGCACCGCACGAAGCGCATCGACCCGCGCGTAGCGGATCAGGTCCGAAGCGAGCGTCACGAATCCCCGAAGCTCCGCCTGGCCGCGCAGCGCTTCGTGCCGTCCACGCAGCGCAACACCGAGGTCGAAGCTCTCCGCGCGCTCGGGCCGAAGGGAGGGGTCGCCCACCAACACGCCGCGGTCCCCGAACAGCTCTACCATGCTGGGCATGCGGGTCGCGCTGGACGCCGATGCGGCGATCGTCACGTCCGGGAGCGGCGAGAGCGCGGCGCCGAGTCGGAAGGTCGGCGCCAGCTCGAAGCTCTCGTTGTCCGCCCGGTCCGGTCGCAGCGAGGTGAGCCGGGAGCTCACAGCCGACACCCTCGCGGAGGGCCGGATGTCGAAGCGTGTGCTGTCGATGCGGCCGAACAAACGAGCCTCCGCGCCGAGCGTGCCGCGGTCCCGTCCCGAGGGGTCGTCCGCCTGGCCTCGGTCCGACGCGAAGAGCGACTCGTGGGTGTAGAGCGCGACGCCGGACAGCTCGAGCCAATCGAGCGCGCGGCCCGCTCCTGCGACCCGCGCCACCGCGCGGACGGAGTCGTCCTCCGTGTCCCGAGGCGTGCCGATCTCCGCGTCGAGGTCGGTGAACTCCCGTCGCCGAAACGCGCCCGACGCGCTGATGCCGACCCGCCACTCGGCGTCCTCGGCCGCTTGCCCATCCTCGGTGCGCTCCCAGGCCAGCCCGGCGAGCAGATGGGTCTCTCGGCGCCGGGTCGTGCTCGTCGGCCGGCTGGCGACACCGGGCACGCCGCCGGCCCGTGACAGCCCGAAGCCAACCGCGCGCAGCCGCCCTCCCGCGAGCGGCACGTCCAGGTGCGCCAGTCCCACGCCCTCGCGCACGAACCCGTTCTCACGGGGGCGCTGCCGGTCATCGCTGGGGTCGAACGCGGTCCGTCCGTCGTCCAGCAACGGGAAGTCGCCCTCGCTCGTCGTCGCCCCGAC
>JBGCFC010000135.1:0-3590 GCA_045106715.1 Sandaracinaceae bacterium | reverse complement strand
GCCGCACACCTCGGGGGACGTCGGGCTGACCGTGCTGTCCCCGTCGTTGCAGTCGCAGTTCTCCGTCATGCCGGGCGCGCAAGCGGTCCAGTCGTCGTTGTCGTTGTCGGCGCACGCCTCATCGACGTCGTCATCGCAGTCGTCGTCGACTCCGTCCTGGCACTGCGGCGTCGCCCCCGGGAAGATGCTCTCGTTCGTGTCGTCGCAGTCGTCGACCAAGTCGCTGGCGCAAAGATAGAGGTCGCTGTCGCCGCAGGGCCGGAACCCACCGTCGTCGGCGAGCTCCTGGCAGGCGATGCTCGGATCGGCGGCGAACGTGTCACCGTCCACATCCAGTGCGTCGAGCGGGCCCACCAAGATGACCGCGTCGTCGATCACCGACTCGACGCTGAGGTCGTAACAGCGCGTCGCTACCACCTTTTCGCCGGTGGCGAGTGTGCCGACGAGATGGGCGATCAACGCCGTCGGGCCCCCGACCTCGATGGCGATGCGCGCAGGCGTCTCGGAGATGTCGCGCTCCTCCATGGGGATGGTGATCGGCGCGTTCTGGAAGCGCGGCTGCGGCCGACCCAGAGACGAGAGGAACACCTGCACGTCCGCGACGGGCTGCGCTGCGTGGATGTCCAGGAGCAGCACGTGCTCCGTGGAATCGCAGCTCGTTGCGAGGAACGCAGCGAACAGCCACGCGGCCAGACCGGCCGCGCGCGCGAGCCGCGCCACGCCGCATTTGATGAGGTCGATACGCACCGCCTCCGAGCATACCACTGTGCTTGGGGCGATGCTGATGCACCAAGATGCCCCTGGTTTCAGGGCTCGGTCGCAGCCGGGCAGGCACGTTCGCGGGCATCCTCACCGCCTCCCGAATGGCCGCGGCAAGTTGGGGGCTGGCGTCCCGCGCGCCGCGTGCAAGATTGGCTCGCATGGGCGGGAGCTGGTTCGCCTACGTCATCGTCTTCTTCGGATGTTTCGTCTTTCTGCTGCTCATCGCAGCGGCCACGGGATTCTTGTATCTGGTGGCGCGTCGACGCGGCGAGCTGAAGCCCGACAACGTACGCGTCGTGGGTCTGCCGAAGCAGCCCGAGGCGCCGGATCGCGATGATGACGGCTGAAATCGAACCGCGCGCGCCCGAAGACCTCGCGCTCGACAAGGCCTGCGCCGACCTGGAGTGGGGGCGGATCGTCCGTGCGGTCCGGGAGCGCTGCCGGGGCCCTCAGCAGGCCCGCCTCGAGGCCATCGTCATCGAGCGGGACTTCGCCTCGGCCCACGGCGCACTGTCGGAGGCGCGCGAGGCCTGGCTGCTCGAGGAGCAGGGCGACCCGCTCCCTTTGGACGGGATCCGCGAGCTGGGTCGGAGTTTGGAGCGTCTCGAGCGGGCGGGTGACCTGGATGGGCCGGAGCTTCGGGCCATCGCGGCCACGCTCGGCGCGGCCCGTGCGCTCCGCCGGTTCCTCTCTCGTCGGCGCGAGACGTGCCCCGAGCTGTTCCGGCGCTGCTCGACGGACCCCACGCTCGACGACCTTCAGGACGAGCTGCTTCGTGCGGTGGATGCGGACGGGACCTTGTCCGACACGGCGAGCCCCGACCTCAGGTCGCTTCGTACCGAGGTCGCGAACCTGAGAGCGCGCATCGTCGCGCGGCTGGAGCACTTGCTCCTGAAGCACGCCGACATCGTGCAGGACCGCTTTCACACCGTGCGCGAAGGCCGGTATGTGCTGCCGATTCGCACGGATGCGCATGAGAAGATGCCGGGCATCGTGCACGGGACGAGCGGCTCGGGCGCTTCGATCTTTGTCGAGCCGAAGGCGATCATCACGCAGGGCAACCGCCTGAAGATGGCGCAGGCGCAGCTCGAGCGAGAGGAGGCGCGCATCCTGGGCATCCTCAGCGGACGGGTGCGCGACCGGGTGGCGGAGGTGAACGCCGCCGTCGAGGCCCTGGACCGCGCGGATTTGCGCGGCGCGGCCGTCCGACTGTGTCGTGACCTGCGCGGCACGTTCCCGGAGCTGGAGCGTGCCTCGGTGCTCGAGCTTCAAGGAGCGCGGCATCCTCTGTTGGCGCTCGATGGCGTGGAGGTGGTCGACAACGACCTGTCCCTGGAAGCCGGCAAGGGCCTCATCTTCTCGGGGCCCAACGCCGGCGGCAAGACGGTCGCGTTGAAGGTGCTCGGCCTTGCGGCACTGATGGCGCGCGCGGGCCTTCCCGTACCCGCTCGTGAGGGCAGCCGCGTGGGGTTCTTCGGCACGGTGCTCACGGACGTCGGCGACGACCAGTCCATCGAGAAGAACCTCTCGACCTTCTCCGCCCACGTGACGAATCTCGCCCGGGTTTTGGAGCACGCCGGGCCGACGGCGCTCGTGTTGCTCGATGAGCTCGCAACCGGCACCGACCCCGAGGAGGGCTCGGCGCTGGCGCTCGCGGTGGTGGAGGGGTTGCTCGACGCCGGCGCAGCGGCCGCGGTCACGACGCACTACGAGCGGCTGAAGGCGGCGGCGCTGTCCGACCCCCGGTTCCGCAACGCGTCGGTCGGCTTCAGCGTCGAGCGCATGGAGCCGACCTTCCGCGTGCGTCCGGATGTGCCGGGTTCGTCGAGCGCGCTCGCGGTGGCGCGCCGGTTCGGGATGCCCGAGAGCGTAATCGCGTCTGCCGAGGCCCGGCTTCCCGAGGAGAGCCGCACGTTCGACGCGTTGGTGCGCCGTCTCGAGGAGCGGTTCGAAGCCCTCGAGAGTGAGCGCGCAGCGGCACAGGCGGCGCGCAAGGAGGCCGAGGCCATCCGGGACAAGGCGCAGCAGGAACTCGAGAAGGCACGAGCGCGCGACAAGAAGAAGCTGACGCAGGAGGGCGAGAAGCTGATGGCGCAGCTCCGTGAGGTGCGCGCGCAGCTCAAGACCGCGCGGTCCGAGCTGAAGAAGCAGTCCCGCGACGCGGGCGCGCTCACCGCGGTCCGCAAGCAGCTCGCGTCGGCGGCCGAGCAGCTTCAGGAGGCGGCGCCCAGCCGCACGCTCGAGCCGGAGGAGAGAGGCAGCCGCGTCTCCGCGTCGAGCCTCTCCATCGGTGACCGGGTCTGGGTTCCCCGTCTCCGGACGGAGGTCGACGTCGTAGACGCCCCGTCGCGCGGTCGCCTCCGGGTCGCCGCCGGCCCGGTGAAGCTCTGGGTTCGGGTCGACGAGGTCCGCTCTCTGAACGACAAGGCGCCTCCTCCCCGAGAGGACACGCCGCCGCCCTCACCGAAGGCTTCCGCCTCGCTGCCCGGTCCCAACTCGGGCAACACGGTTGACGTGCGGGGCATGCGCGTGGATGACGCCCTGTCCATGACCGAGGCATTCCTCGACCGCATGTTCGGCGATGCCCAGCCCGTTGCCTATGTCCTCCACGGCGTCGGCACCGGCGCGCTGCGGGATGCCGTTCGAGAGCATCTGCCCGCGCACCTCACGCAGTACGTCGCGAGCGTGCGTCCGGCGACCCTGGAGGAGGGGGGCGCGCGCATGACGGTGGTCACGCTGTGTTGACCGCGCTGTGTTGACCGCGCTGTGTTGACCGCGCTGTGTTGACCGCGCTGTGTTGACCGCGCTGTGTTGACCGCGCTGTGTTG
>JBGCFC010000134.1:0-24347 GCA_045106715.1 Sandaracinaceae bacterium | reverse complement strand
CGACCCCCGCCTACTCGGTACCCCAACCCGTGACGGTCGTACCCATTTTTCAGGTCGGCATGATCGAGGCGGGGGCGAATCACACGTGTCTGTTGACGCACCGAACGGGCATCGCGACCTCGCGCCTGCACTGCTGGGGTGCGAACGCCGAGGGGCAGGCGGGGGCGGAGCCGACGGACACGCGGGCATCCGTAACCCCCATCGGGTCGACGACGGGCGAGGTCGGTGCTGCCCCGACCGCGGAGCCGCTCGCCTTGGGCCGGGCACACAGTTGCGCCGCGTTTGTCGGTGGCCTCCGCCTGTGTTGGGGTCGCGCCGCGCAGGGCCAGTTCGGCATGTTCGAGACGACCGGTTCGGTGCCGGCTGGAGGGTCTGAGCCCGCACGCAGCGCCGAGCTGTAGTCAGCGCCCCGCCTGACGTGCGCGGAACCACGCCGCCGTCTCGCCGATGCCCCGCTCGAGCGGCGTGACGGGACGGTGCGCGGACAGCTCGGGGTTGGGCATGAGCACCGAGCGCTCGAGGTCGCCCGCGCGCCGCGGGCCGTCGGTGATCTCCGGCGTGACCTTGAGTGACTTGGCGATCGCGGTCGCGAGCTCCCGCGTGGTGGTGGGCGCACCGCTTCCGACGTTGAGCACACGCTGCTCGAGGTTGCCCTCGATCGCCTGCACGTTCGCATGCACCACGTCGTTCACGTAGACGTAGTCCCGCACGCATCCGTCGTCGCCGAGCTCGCGGCGCGCGTTGACCTGGATGCCTTCGCCGGCGACGAGTCGCTGGCAAAAGATGGCCACGACGCCCGCTTCACCGTGCGGGTCCTGGCGTGGTCCGTAGACGTTGGCGTAGCGCAAGACCGTCGACGGGGTGCCGTGCTCGTGACGGTAGGCGTCCAAGTAGTGCTCGAACGAGAGCTTGCTGCACGCGTACGGGCTGATCGGGGTCGGCTCGGTCGACTCGTCCGCTGCCGTGCCTTCCGGGACATCGCCGTAGATCGCGCCGCCCGTGGACGCGAAGACGAACTGCCCGACCTCGTGAGCGCGGCTCGCCTCGAGCAAGAGGAGGCTGCCGAGCACGTTGACGCTGGCGTCGCGGATGGGCTCGCGTGTGCTCACGGCGACGCTCGTCTGGGCCGCTTGATGGCAGACGACGTCGAAGCGGTGTTGGCTGAACAGCCCACCCACCGTGTCGGCGTCCCGGATGTCGCCCTCCATGAACGTCGCGCCGCTGGCGAGGTTCTCGCGCCGCCCGCTGCTGAGGTCGTCGACGATCACCACCTCGTGGTCGCGCGCGAGGAGCGCGTGGGCGATGTGAGACCCGATGAACCCGGCTCCCCCGGTGACCAGTACTTTCATGCCGGCTGTTGTGACACGCGCGGCCCTTCGCCGCAGGCGGCCGCGTGGGAGCGTTGCGCGTCCGCGGTCCGGCTTGCATCCTCGCCCTGTGTTGCAACGCGGAGAGTGGGCGCTGGTCACGGGCGCGTCGTCGGGGATCGGCGAGGCCATCGCCCGTCGCCTCGCGATG
This sequence comes from Sandaracinaceae bacterium, assembly GCA_045106715.1. Taxonomy (GTDB): domain Bacteria; phylum Myxococcota_A; class Polyangia; order Polyangiales; family Sandaracinaceae. Next base: position 22,829 of record JBGCFC010000134.1, on the reverse strand, counting down.
TACGGCGTCTCGATGGTGTTGACGGCCCGGTCGGAGGCGCCGCTCGTGACGCTCGCGGGCGAACTGAGCGCCGCCCATGGGGTCGGCACCCGGGTGCTCGCCGCGGACCTGGCCACCCCGGGCGGGATTGACGGTCTCATCGACGCGGTTCGCGCGCTCGAGCTGCCGATCGCGCATCTGGTGGGGAACGCCGGCTACGGCGCCTACGGCCCGAGCGCAGGCCTCGGGGGAACCGTGCAGCGGCAGATGGTGACAGTGAACTGCGAGGCGATCGTCGGGCTGACCCGCGCCCTGGTTCCCGAGATGCTGGAGCGTGGCCAGGGTGGCGTCTTGAATGTGGCGTCGACCGCTGCCTTTCAGCCGGCGGGCGGCTCGGCCGTCTACGCGGCGTCGAAGGCGTTTGTGCTGCACTACACCGAGGCGCTGCACGAAGAGCTGCGCGAGAGCCCGCTGCACGTCACCGCGCTTTGCCCAGGACCGGTGCCGACGAACTTCCAAGCGCGCGCTGGACGGGTGCCCGCGTCCCCCGACCGGCCGATGGCGTGCACCGCCGGGCAGGTCGCCGAGGAGGGCGTGGAGGCGTACCGCCGCGGCGACGCGATCTGCATCCCCGGTCGGCTGAACCAGCTCGGCGCGGTCATCGCGCAGAAGGCCCCCCGGCCGCTGGTCCGGCGGCTCGCCCACCGATTGATGTCGGGCAAGGCGAAGGCATGACCCGAACGGCGGCCGGTCTTTGCGTTCCCGTGGTGCTCCTCGTTCTGCTGCCCAGCTGCGCCAGTTGGGACACCGGCACCGTTGCTCACGAGAGCGCAGCGTCGGCACTGTCGTGTCGGGTCGACGACACCGAGATGGAGCAGCTCGGCGCATACCGCTACCGCGGCCGGGGGTGCGGCGCGGATGTCATCGTGGCCTGCTCCGCGAGCACCTTGGAGCCGGTGTGCCTGCGGGAGAGCGAGGTCATCACCGCCGGCGACGTTCAGGTGGCCGAACACACGGAGCCGGTCGAGCCGGCACCCGACGAAGACGCGCCGCCGCCGTTCGACGACGAGCCCAACCCGGAGGTCGAGACGCGCATCCGTGCCGGCCTGGCCGCCCGACGGGACGACATTCTGGCCTGCACGGGCCAACCTCGGATCGGCGTGCGCGCGGCGTATGCACCCGACGGAAGCGTGGCGTTTTCGCTCCAGGGCGCACTCGCCGACACACCCGAGCAGGGCTGCGTGGAGAACGCCCTCGACGGGGTTCGTGTGGCCGCAACCGGACACGCCGGCGTGGTCATTCACCTCGTGCAGTAGCCTCCCTATTCGAGTGTGCTGGAACGCAGACGAGGTTCATGGCGTCGGCTTCGCCGCCGAACCTTCAGCGCGGGTTGGTGAGCCGGGGCTCCATGTCGGCGAGCACGTAGGCCGTTGCGGCCATCACGGCGACGCCCTGAAGGAACGCGTCCCGGTCGACGGCTTCGAGCGTGTCCGCCGCGGTGTGGTGGAGGTCGAAGTAGTGCGCGGGATCGTGCAGGAGCCCCACCGTGGGCGTGCCGCGCTCGCCGAGCGGCGAGACGTCCGAGCCTCCGAAGCCGCTCCGCGCGTGCAACACCCCGGCCGGCGCGAGCAGGCTCTGGAGCGCCCGGAGCTGCTCCAACCCGTCCGATTCCCGTAGCGGCGCTGTCTCGAGGTTCAAACCGATCACGGGCGCGGCGCCGATGTCCGACTCGATCCCCGCGATGTGCAGGCCGTCGCCCCAGTGCGCCTCGGCGTACGCCTCACCTCCCGCCAGGCCGTTCTCTTCGTTGGTAAAGAGGACCGCCCGCACCGTCCGCCGGGGCCGGAGCCCCTGCTCGGCCAACAGTCGCAGCGCGGCCATCGCGCTGACCACGCCGGCGCCGTCGTCATGGCATCCCTGGCCGACGTCCCACGAGTCGATGTGCCCGCCGAACACCACGATCTCGTCGGGGAGCGCGGTGCCGGGGAGCTCCGCGATGATGTTGTGGGAGGTCGCGTCCGGAAGCGTCTCAGCCGCCATCGTCAAGCGCACACGCGGACGGGCCCCGGACTCCACCAGCGCGCGGAGCCGATCGGTGTCGGGCAGCGTCAGCGCCGCGCCCGGGATGCGCGGGCCGCCCTCTTCGTAGCGCGTGACCCCGGTGTGGGGCGGCCCCTCTCGGTCCCGGGTGACGGACCGAATCAGCACCGCCAGCGCGCCGTGTCGCGCAGCGCGCGCCGGGCCTCGCGTGCGGATCGAGACGGTCGCGCCATACCCGGTGTCGAAGGTCGCCTCGTCATACGGCGGCATCGCTTGATCAATGAGCACGACCTTGCCGCGAAGCGCCTCACCGGCTTCGTCGAGGGCGCCGAGCGAGTCCACGACGACGACCTCACCCTCGATGCCGCCAGGAGGCGTGCCCTCCGAGTTGCCGAGGCCGACCATGGAGAGCGTGTCCTCGGTGTCGCCGAGCAACACCAAGCTCTCATTGCCGCGCACCCAGTGCGGAACCGTGACTTCCTGGCGGGTGACAGTGACGCCCTCGATGCCTTCGAGCTCGGACGCGGACCAGTCCACCGCGCGCTCGAGGCTCTCGCTGCCCGAGAGCCGGTGCCCGATGTCGACGCAGAGTGTCTCGAGCCATTCCCAGGCGAAGTCAGACTCGCGGGATGCAGCGACGAGCTCCCCGACCGGTGCACGGTAGGTGTCTTCGAAGGACGGGGCCGGGGGCTCCGAGGGGGGCGGCGCGACCGGCTCGGAGGGCGGCGTGTCGCAGCCGAGCATCAGGAGGAGACCGAGTACCAACAGAGCCTGCGTGCGCATGCCACGCCCATAGCAGCCCTCGCGCTCGCGCGCGCCCCGTTCGTTGGTACGTTGAGGGCACGGTGCGCGCCTACGGTACTCGGATCGGCTGCCTTCTCGTGGTCACCTGCATGGTGGCGCAGGCGTCCCCTGTGGGTGCGGACGACGAGCCCGGTTCCCGCGCCGCGGGCCGGGTCGTGGAGGTCTTGGACCGCATCCGCGAGCGCATGCAAGAGACCCGGTACCAGCACCATCGCACGGTGCGCGAGCGTCGAGGGCAGTACTTCTTCGATTGCTCGGGCATGGTCCAGTGGGTGCTAAGCCGCGCTTCTCGCCGAAGCACGGTGCCGCTCGAGCCGGGCGAGCGCCCGCTGGCCATCGACTTCGTGCGGCGCATCGAGCGCGCGCCGGTGGACCGCTACCGCGGAGGTTGGCGGCGGATCGCGCGGCTCGAAGACGTGCGACCCGGGGATGTCTTCGCGTGGCGCCGGCCGCCGGATTTTCAGAGCGCGAACACCGGCCACGTCGGCTTTGTCGTGGAGACGCCGCAGCCGGTGGCCGGCCGCCCGGGCTACTTCACCGCGCGCATCGCGGACGCCTCACGCTACACGCACCAGGACGACACCCGGCCGTGGCCGGGACCCGGCGGCTTCGGCCACGGGACGATTCTGTTCTCTGTCGACGAAGCCGGTGAGCCCACAGGATACGGCTGGGCCGGGCTGCGCAGCCGCGGGACCTGGGAGACCGACGTCGTGTTCGGCCGGGTGGGGCCTTGAGGCCGTTGCGCGCCCGGTCAGTCGCAAGACAGCGCGGCTGACGCGCCAGTCGGGTCGTAGCTCTGTGCGCTCGTGCCGTCCGTCTCGGGGATGCGGGTGATCGCGCCCGTCAGCGCAGCGGCGCAGTCTCCCGACCAGTCCCCGTCGTCTTCCGCGACGTCCTTGCGCGAGAGGCTTCCGGCCTCGCCCCAACAGACGAAGTCGATCTGCGCTTCTGAACTGCCAAACGGGCGACGGGCGTAGAGCGCGATTTCGCCTCCGGCCGCCGTGTCGTCGAAGCCGCTGGGCCACGCGAAGACGTGGCTCTCGCCCGGCGCAATGCTGACTCCGCTCTCGATGTCTCCGAGCGTCTCGTAGCGGGGCTGCGCGCAGAACTCGTAGTCCTCGCTGGTGTCGATCGCGGCGGCGGTGGGGTTGAACACCGTGATGCTGGTTCCGGGGTCGACGGCGGCGAGGATGAGGTCTTCCGCGTCGCAATGGCCGAGGGGCCCGGCGTCGATCATCGGCCCGGAGTCCACCACCCCGGAGTCGATGGGTCCGGAGTCCATCGGCTCGGAGCCCGAGTCGATGACCGCACCCGCGTCGGGGTCCGAATCCCCATCGCACGCTCCGAGTACCAACCCACAGCCGATCACTCCAACCAGGAATCCGTCACGCACTCTCATCTCTCGCCTCCATCACTGCACGGCGATCGGCACGGCACGACGACCGGCACCGCGCTGTCCAGGCCGTCATCCTTGCCCAGTTGACCGGCGCGGTTCCAGCCCCAGCACCAAGTTTGTCCTGCGGCGACGGCGCACGAGTGCTCTGCCCCCACCGCCACGGTGCGGACGCCGGGCGCGAGCTCGAAGACGGGCGAGGGCACGTCCGGGCGGCGGAAGTCCCCGCGACCCAGTTGTCCAAACGTGTTCTTGCCGAGGCAATAGAGGCGCCCATCGGGGTCCGTGAAGCAGAGATGATCGATGCTGCCGGCTGCGTGCGCCCCGCCACGGAGCGGGTAGGTTCGCGGCGTCTCGAGGGCCGCGCCGCCGCCTCCGGGTTCGGCGCCCCAGCACGTCAGGCCGTCGTCCCGCAGCGCGCAGACGTGGTCGGCGCCGAGTGCGACGTCGTTGACCCCTTCCTCGCGCAGGTCCAGCGCGCCCCAGCAGCGCATCTCGTGGCCAGCGAACGCGCACGTCGTATCGAACCCCGCTGCGACGCGATCCATTGGTGGAAGGTCGACCCGTCTCGGCGCGGCGATGTCGCCCGGCTCCGCGCCGGCCTGGCCGCTGCCGTTCCACCCCCAACACCAAACCGCTCCGCTTGCCGCGAGGGCGCACACGTGCGCGAAGCCGACGCTCACGTCCACCGCGCCCTCGAGCGCGTCGAAGGGGACGGCCCGCGCGGCGGTGCGCCCATCGCCGAGCTGGCCGTGGTGGTTCCTCCCCACGCATCGCACCGTTCCACCGGCGACCACGCAGGTCGTGTCGCCTCCCGCCGCGATGCGATCGGCAGCGTGACCGTCGAGGCCGAGTTGTCCCTGGTCGTCGGCACCCCAGCAATGAACCCGACCCGCGCGCAGTTCGCAGCTGTGCTGGTTGCCGGCGACGACGACCGTGGGGTCTCCGGCGCAGCCGATCAGCCCGGCCACGACGACCAGCCCGGCCGGGACGACCATCCGGGCCGGGACGAACAGGACCCAGGCTCTCACGGTGCGGCTACGGCTCGAGCGCGAGCAGCACTTCGCCGGCCACCACGTCGTCGCCGTCGGCCGGCACGACGCGCCGGACCGTCGCGGGCTCCCCGCTGTACTTTACGCGGTTGAAGGTCTTCATGACCTCGATCAGCGCGACGGTCTCGCCGCCCTTCAGGCTGTCGCCCGGGCGGACGAACGGATCGGCGTCTGGGGCCGGACGCGCGTAGTAGCGCCCGCCGAGCGGTGTCTCGAAGACGGGCCCGCCATGCTCGTCGTGCGCCTCGTCGGACGCGATCTCGGCGCCGCCGGCCACCGCGTTGGGATCCAACTGCATGAGCGCCAACGCGGCGTCCACCGGGTGCCGCGCGCGGCGCCGCCCTTCGAGCAGCGGTGTCACCACGCCAAACGCCCCTCGCGGCGCCCGGAGCGGGTGGATCACGCCGAGCACTTCGAGCGCGCCGACAGCGTCACCCGGGCGCACCAGCGTTCCCGACGGGGGCGCGTCACGGTAGAGGCCTGGCCGCGGCGCAAAGAGCCGAAGCTCCCCGTCGACGGTGCGGACGCGGCACTCGAGGACGGGCGCGAATCGTCGACCGTCGTTCACCGGACACCTCCGCCGATTTCGGCCAGGTCGTGAAGGCTCCAGATGCGTGGGTTCTTGACCCGCCGGTAGCCGATGGACTGGTAGCTCGCCTCGACCAGCGTCTCGAGCCACGAACGCAGCGCGCCGACCTCGATGATCTCGTCGGTGTCCATCTGCCGCGCCGCGACGAAGGGGTCCATGTCCTTCTCGATGCGGGCCTGCACGTCGCGCATGCCGCGCTCGATGTCGGCGCGCTCCTCCGGGTCGTCGCTGAGGATCTCGAAGTCGTCGTCGAGCTTCGTGTTGTAGGCAGCGATGGCGAGCGTGCGGCCCTCCATCACGCTTTGGCGACTCAAACACGTCGAGAGCTGCACTACCGGGTCGTACGGCATGCCGGCCATCGCGTAGTAGCCCGCCCCCGACGCCTTTCGCAGCAGCACCGTGAACATGGGCGTCGAGTTGGTGCTGTTGGTGTAGATGAGGCTCGAGCCGTACGACAACAGGCCCTGGCGCTCGGCCTCGGTGCCGATGTCGAAGCCGCTGATGTCCTGCAGCCAAACGATTGGGATGCCGTCGTCGTTGCAGGCCCGGCTGAACGCCGCGACTTTCGCGATCCCCCCGCGATAGAGGATGGATGAGGGGCGCTGCTCATCGGGGTGCTCGGGATCCCCTACGAGCCCTTGGCGGTTGATCACGAAGCCGGCGTAGAGGCCGCCAACCTTGCCGATGCCGCAGATGATCTCCTCGCCAACCTCCGGCATGCACTCCCAAAAGAGACTCTGGTCGGTGAGCCGCGCGAGCACCTCCATCGCGTCGTAGCTCTCCCGGTGGTCGACCGGCAGAAGGCCGGCGAGCTCCGTCGGCGGCTGGGTCGGCGGCGTGACGCCCCCCTCCGCGCGGTAGAACGGCGCAGCGGAGGTGGGGAGACGGGAGACCTCGCGCCGGATGCACGCGAGGAGCGTCTCGTCGTCGGGCACGCGAACGTCGGCGCACCCGCTCTGGTGAACGTGCACCTCGGGGCCACCGATGCCGAGCGAGGTCAGCTTCTGGCTCTTGGCGCCTTTGATGAGCGCCGCCCCCGCGATGACCATGTAGGCCTGCTCGGTCATGTAGACCCGGTCGCTGATGATGGGCATGTAGCCGCCGCCCGCAATGCAGTCGCCGAACACCCCCGCGATCTGCGGCACGCCCTCCGCGCTGAGGAGGCTGTTCATCTTGAAGATGTGCCCTGCGCCCTTGGCCCCCGGGAACGAGCGCGACTGCTCCGGCAGGAACAACCCCGAGCAGTCCACCAGGTAGACCGTCGGAAGTCGGAGCCGGAGCGCGATGGTCTGCGCCCGCTGGATCTTCTCAGGGGTGCGCGGCCACCAAGAGCCGCTCGCCACGGTGTTGTCATTGGCGATGACGACGCACCAGCGGCCTTCGATCTGACAAAACGCAGTGAACACGCCGGCGGCCGGGGACTTGAGCCCCTTCTCTCCGAACTCGTCGCCGTAGTTGACGAACGTGCCGACCTCGAACACCGAGCTGCCCGGATCGGCCAGCTGCGTCACGCGCTCGCGGGTCGTTAGCTTGCCCTTCTTGTGCACCCGATCGACGTACTTGGGACCCCAGCCCGCGTGCACCTCGTCCCGGCGTTCGCGCAGCGTGTCCTCCAGCGCACCGAGGCGCTCGCGATGCTCGTTGAACGTCCGGTCGTCGACCGCCTGGGTGCGTGCCTGACCGATCGGCCGAAGCGGTACGTGGGCCATCTACTTCGTCTCCCAGCCGGGGATCCGGCGCGTGTCGTATCGGTTCTGGCGGAAGTCGTCGCTGTTCAGGATGGCGACGTGCATCGGGATGGTGGTCTTGACGCCCTCGATGGTCATCGCCTCGAGCGCCGTCACCATGCGGTCGCACGCCTGGTCGCGGTCCTCGCCGCGTGTGATGACCTTGCAGATGAGGGAGTCGTAGTGCGGCGGGACCTCGTATCCGGAGGCGACATGCGTGTCGACACGCACCCCCTCGCCTTCGGGCGGCGTGAAGGTCGTGATGACACCCGGGCTCGGCCGGAATCCCTCGCTCGGGTCCTCGGCGTTGATGCGGCACTCGATCGCGTGCCCTTCGAGAGGCACGTCCTCCTGAGTCAGCGAGAGCGGCTGGCCGGCGGCGACGCGGAGCTGGTGCTCGACGAGGTCGAGGCCGCTCCGCTCCTCGCTGACGCAGTGCTCGACCTGGAGACGCGTGTTCATCTCCATGAAGCGAAGCGTGCCGCCGTCGTCGAGCAGGAACTCCATCGTCCCGGCCCCCACGTACCCGATGGAGGCAGCGGCCCGAACGGCGGCGTCCAAGGTGCGGGCGCGCTCCTCGGCGTCCAACACGGGGGAGGGCGACTCCTCGATCAGCTTCTGGTGGTTCCGCTGCACGGTGCAGTCGCGCTCGCCTACGTGAATGGCGTTCCCGTACCGATCGGCGAGAATCTGAATCTCGACGTGGCGGCCGCCTTCGATGAGGCGCTCCAGGTAGACCCGGTCGTCTCCGAAGGCCGCCCGCGCCTCGGCGCGCGCATCGTTGTATGCGCGCTCGACCTCGTCGGCGGCCCGAGCCACGCGCATGCCTCGCCCGCCGCCGCCGTTCTCCGCTTTGATGAGCACCGGGTAGCCGACCGTGTCCGCCACAGCGCGGGCCTCCTCCGCGGACGCCAGCACGCCATCTGAGCCCGGGATGAGCGAGAGCCCCGAAGCGCCCATGGCCTTCTTCGCAGGGGTCTTGGTGCCCATGAGATGCATCACGTGCGCCGGTGGCCCGACGAAGGTGAGGCCGTGCTGCTCGCACATCGCGGCGAAGCGGGGGTTCTCCGAGAGAAAGCCCCAGCCGGGATGCACCGCGGTGCAGCGGGACTGCCTGGCTGCCTGCACGATCCGGGTTGGGTCCAGGTAGCTCTCCGAGGCGCGGGCCGGGCCCAGCACCACGGTCTCGCGTCCCGTTGTGTAGGGGGCGGCCGCGTCCGCTTCGCTGACGCCGAAGACCGGCGTGACATCCATGACGTCGCATGTGCGTGCGACCCGCGCTGCCACCTCGCCCCGGTTGGCGATGAACAATCTGTGAAATCCTGCCCGCATGTGGGCGGCAGGCTACTTCGACCGCCCCGCGTCGTCACGCGCGAACACGCCACCTCGCGCGGACGAGCGACTCCAGAGGCGGGGCAACTCAACGCCGGCGCGCGAAGAGGCGAGCGGCGATGGGGCGAAGCCACGGGAGCGTCGCGAGCGTCAACGCGAGGGCGGCGAGCTCCCCAGCGCGGTCATGCGGCGCGAGGGAGCCACCGAGGCGGGCTTCAGGGACGGCGAGCAGCATCGGGACGGCCGCCAGGATCGCAAACAGCCCCCAGGTGCGCCCGCGGAACGCGGCGAGTGCGCCGACTCCACCGACGGACAGCGCGCCCAGTCCGAGGAGGGATGCGCCGCCGTCGAGGCCCGGCAGCAAGCCGACCAACAGCAGCCAGGGCGCGCCGAGGCCGACCGCGAAAGAGAGGCCCCCGTGCCGCCACGAGGTCTGCGCCGGGTCTGCGAACGCCCGGAGCGTGAGCGCCGAGATCAACACGACCTGGGCCGCGAGGAAGGCCGTGACCGGCGCGCGCAGACCCAACGGCAGCAGCGACACGATGCTCATGGCCGCGAGCCCGATGGCGAACCCCGGGCCGAAAGAGAGACCACGGTGCACCCCCACCGCTGCGAGCAGCCACGCCGCGACGAGTCCGCCGAAGTACGGCAAGGCGGCCGGCCACGCGGGCACCGTGGCGGCGCCCCACCAGGTGAAGAACGCGGCGGAGGCGAGCAAACAAACCACCGCGGTACGGCGGCTCGCGTCTTGGAGGGCGTCCGGCATGTCCCGAGGATAGGGCCGGCCGGGGCGCGAGACGAGGCCCTACCTTGGGGAGCACCCCGAACCCGGACCGAGCGGCTTGCAATCGGTGACGGACGCAGGGTAGACGCGGGCATGGCCACGCGAACCGAGTCCGACACCATGGGGGCCCTCGAGGTGCCCGCCGACGCGCTCTACGGCGCACAGACTGCCCGCTCGAAGATGAACTTCCCGATCGGTGGTGAGCGCATGCCGGTGGAAATCGTGCGCGCGTTTGGCGTCCTCAAGAAGGCGGCCGCGATCACCAACCGGGAGCTGGGCAACCTGGACCCCGACGTGGAGAAGCTGATCGTGGAGGCCGCGGACGAGGTGATCGCGGGCACGCACGACGCGCAGTTCCCGCTTGTGGTCTGGCAGACGGGGTCCGGCACGCAGTCCAACATGAACGTCAACGAGGTCATTGCGAACCGCGCGATCCAGATCGCGGGAGGCGAGCTGGGCAGCAAGAGCCCTGTGCACCCGAACGACCACGTGAACCGCAGCCAGAGCTCAAACGACACGTTCCCCACGGCGATGCACATCGCCGCCGTCGAGGTCGTCGAGTCCCGTCTGATTCCGAAGGTCGAGCAGCTCCGCGACACGCTCCTTGCCAAGTCGGACGCCTTTGCGGACATCGTCAAAATCGGACGCACGCACCTGCAGGACGCGACGCCGCTGACGCTCGGCCAGGAGATCGGTGGCTGGGCCGCGCAGCTCGACCACGCGCTCGACGCCATCCGGCGCACTCTGCCGCAGCTCAAGGAGCTGGCGCTCGGAGGCACGGCCGTCGGGACAGGGCTCAATACCCACCCGGACTACGCGACGCAGGTGGCGGCCAAGATCGCCGAACTCACTGGGCGGGACTTCGTCACGGCGCCCAACAAGTTCGCCGGCCTGGCCGCGCACGACGCATTTGTCGGCGCCCACGGGGCGTTGGAGCAGCTCGCCGCCGCCGCGATGAAGATCGCCAACGACGTCCGGTGGCTTGCGTCCGGCCCGCGCTGCGGCATCGGCGAACTCATCATCCCGGCCAACGAGCCGGGCAGCTCCATCATGCCGGGCAAGGTCAACCCGACACAGTCCGAGGCGCTGACGATGGTGTGCGCGCGCGTGGCTGGCAACGGGACGACGCTGACCTTCGCTGCGACCCAGGGCAACTTCGAGCTGAACGTCTTCAAGCCCGTCATCGCCTATGCGTTCCTGCAGTCGGCGAACCTTCTCGGTGACGCCTGCGCCAGCTTCGAGGAACGTTGCGCGCGCGGGATCGAACCGAACCGCGCGGTGCTCGACCAAAACCTGCACCGCAGCCTCATGCTCGTCACGGCGCTGAACCCGGTGATCGGCTACGACAACGCGGCCAAGATCGCAAAGACCGCGCACGCTGACGGAAGCACGCTGGAAGAGGCGGCCGTGAAGCTGGGTCTGCTCACCTCCGAGGCGTTCGCCGACGCGGTGAAGCCAGGCGAGATGGTCGGGCCGCTCCCGCGCAACTAGATGTCCTCCGCCTCGCACATGTAGCTGGCTTCAGGTCGCTGAATCGACGTCGGCGCGCTCGAGCGTAAAGTGAAAGGTCGAGCCGGACGACCCGTCGGACTCGACCTCGACGGTGCCGCCGTGGCGCTCCACCACCCGCTTGACGAGTGCGAGCCCGATGCCGGTGCCCGAGTGCTCCTCGCGCGTGTGCAGCCGCTCGAACAGCATGAAGATGCGGGTGAACTGATCGGGCGGGACGCCGATGCCGTTGTCTCGCACCGAGACGCGGAGGAGTGGCCCGTCGGGCGCGGCGGAGATCTGCACGGCAGGGGCCGCCTGGCGGCGGTACTTCAGGGCGTTGCTCAGGAGGTTGGCGAACAAGGAGCGGAGCTGCGCAGCGTCACCCGACACCCACGTTCCTGTGCCCACGTCGACCTGGATGTCTGCGCCCGTCTCGGAGATGAGAGGCGTCAGATCCAGGAGCGCTTCGCGAATGCAATCCGTGACGTCCACGGGCACGCGTTCTGCGCTCTGGGTCCGAATCCGCGACAGCGCCAGCAGCCCGTTGATGAGGGTGCGCATGCGCTCCGCCCCATCCTGGGCGAAGTGGATGTACCTCTTGCCGTCCTCGTCGAGCGCGTCGCCCAGATGCTCCGCGAGCAGCGTCGTGAACGCGCTCACCATGCGAAGCGGCTCTTGGAGGTCGTGTGACGCCGCGTAGGCGAACTGCTCGAGCTCTTCGTTGCTGCGCTCGAGCTCGCGGCGGTGCCGTTCGCGCTCCTCCATCAGCGCGCGTCGCTTCGTGATGTCGACGACGGTGCTGAAGACGAGCACGCCCTCCGCGGTCCGGATCGGGTTCAGGCCGATCTCGACCGGGAACTCGGTGCCGTCCTTGCGGAGTCCATGGAGATCACGCCCCGAGCCCATGCCGCGCCGCGAAGGCTGAGCGACGAACGACTGGCGCAGTCCCGCATGCCCGCTCCGGCTGGCCGCGGGCACGAGCTGCTCGATGGACTTGCCGAGCAGTTCCCCGCGCCCGTACCGGAAAAGGCGCTCGAGCTCCTTGTTGACGAGCAGCACGGTGCCGTCTCCGTCGACCATCAGGATGCCGCACGGCGCGGCCTCCACGGCCAGCCGGAACCGCGCCTCCGCGAGCCGCCGATCGGTCATGTCCGTGATCGAGCACAGCGTCCGCGCTCGCGGACCGGAGCCGACCGGCAGGAGCGACAGCTCGATTGGGAACTCCGTCGCGTCGCGGTGGCGGCCCGTCATCTCGAGGCCCTCGACCTGCACCGCCTCGGCCCGCGTGCGGTCCAGATCCACGTCCGACGGAATCACCACCAAGCGCTCGAGGGGCTGTCCAACGAGCTCCTCCCGTGCCCATCCGAACAAGCGCCGAGCGTCGGCGTTGGCTCGTTCAACGTGGCCGGCCTCGTCGAGCAGGAGCAGCGGTGCGGGAGCGACCTCGAAGGCACGCCGCAGTGGATCATCGGCGTTCGCTCGAGGGAGCAGCGGGTTGCTCCCGGCCATTCGGAGGCTCGGTCGGGACGCGGCGCTGACGAAGTCCAAGATGCGCTTGAGCAGGGGGCCGTAGCCCCCCGGGGGCTTCTTGAAGCAGGCGGCCGCATGCAACCGATACGCGGAGGTGACGTCCTCCGGGGCGCTGGAGCTGGTCAAGACGACCTTGGTGATGAGCGACCACTCCGGGTGCGCCGAAAGCTCCGCCAAAACTTCGTGCCCGTTCATGCCGGGCATCTTGAGGTCGAGCAAGATCACGTCGGGAGGGGCCGCGTCGGACGCCAGAAAGCGCAAGCACGCGCGGCCATCTGAGATCGTCGACAGCTCGGTCGAGGGGCCCGTTGCGGCCTCCGCGGAAATGTCGCGAAGCGCCCGGCGGATCAGCTCTACGTCCCCCTCGTTGTCCTCAACCAGGAGTACCCGAAGGGTGTTGCTATCAACTGGCATTCGCCATGCACCTCCCGCTCACATATAGTCGTATCCGATGTCGGGGGCGACGGGAAGTGGGACAGACGGAGTGGAGATAAAGCGGGACCGCCCGTCCTGGGAGCCGGACTCGGTCTCCGAGATGTCCATCCTGCTGGTGGAGGACAACCCGGGCGATCGCGTGCTCGTCTCTCATTGGCTGCGGCTGGCTGTCCCTCAGCATCAGCTCACGGAGTTCGGTCGCGCCTCCGAGGCCGTTCAACACCTCGAGCACAACCCCGTCGACCTCGTCCTGCTCGACATCACGCTGCCCGACGCATCCGGGGTGGAGGGCGTCCTGGCCGTCCGAGGCGCGACCTCGGCGACCCCGCTCATCGTGCTCACCGGGCGCGCGGATGAGGCCCTCGCACAGGAGTGTGTGCGGCTGGGCGCCCATGACTACCTCGAGAAGAGCCACACGGACGCCATGCAGCTGAGGCGTTCCATCCTGCTCGCGCAAGCACGCTTCGGAGAGCACAACGCGAGGAAGGAGCTGCAGCACGCGGAGCGTCTGAACACGGTCGGGCAGCTCGCGGCGAGCGTCGCGCACGAGATTAATAACCCGCTTCAGTACGTCTCGGCCAATCTCTCTTCGGCCATCGCCGACCTGGACGAAATCGCGTCTCAGTTGCCCGAACCCGATGCGTTGAGTGGGTTCAGCAAAGCGCTGGTGGACGCTCGCGTGGGGGCTGCGCGGATCGCGGCGGTCGTGCGCACGATGAATCAGTTCTCACGGGTGGAGACCGGCAGCTACGTGCCCGTCGACCTCAGGGAGGTGGCCCGGGATGCCTCCGACATGGTCGGGCATCACGTCCGCCGCTCGGCGCGGCTGGAGATGGCGCTCGAGCCCGTCGCCTACGTCGAGGGGTCACGCGGGCCGCTGCTCCAGGTGGTGGTGAATCTGCTGGTGAACGCCGCGCAAGCGGTGAGCGAAACGGGCCGGACGGGCACGGTGCGGGTGCAGACCCTCGAGGACGCGGACGGAGTGGCGCTCGTCGTCTCCGACGACGGCTGCGGGATGAGCGACGCCACTCGGGCGCGGGTGTTCGATGCGTTCTTCACGAGCAAGCCGGACGGGGTGGGGCTGGGCCTCTCCGTGTGCCGGGACATCGTCGAGGACCACGGTGGGAGTCTCGAGGCCGAGAGCACGCTGGGGGAGGGCGCGAGGTTCCGCATGCGGCTGCCACGCGCGGTCAGCCCTCGCTCTCTCCGTCCGGTGTCCTCGGTGGCGGATGGGCTCTCTCCCCTCACCGTGACGCGTCTCCGTGTGCTGCTCGTGGATGACGAGCCGCTGGTCCTACGCTCCTTGCGCCGGCTGCTCCGCATGCATGACGTGAGCAGCGCGGTGGATGGCCTCGAGGCGCTCGAGCGGTTGAAGGAGGGCGAGGCGTTCGATGTGGTCGTGTGTGATCTGTCGATGCCCGGGCTCGGCGGGCGGGAGCTGCACCGCCGTGTCCAGAAGAGCCGCCCCGAGCTGGTCGACCGCTTCGTGTTCCTGACCGGTGGGGTGCTCGGAGAGGCGGACCGCGACTTCCATCAGGCCCACGCGCCCCGCACCCTGCACAAGCCCGTTCAGGCGGAGCAGCTGCTCGCGATGATCCAGCGGCTCGCGTCGCACGCCAACGATTGACGCGCTGACGCGAGCCCGCGATCAGCGACGAAGGAACATGGGGTTGCTCACCCCGAACGCATCCCGGCCAGGGTGAACAGGAGATAGATCGGCGTCCGAGCCCACGTGGAACACCACCCACGAGCCGTCGGCGGCGACGGGAACCATGACGTCTTCCTGGAAGCGCTGAGCGGGGTTGAGGTCGTCGGCGTCGCTCTCGAGGATCACGATGGTTTCGGTGGTGGTCCCGTCGACGATGACCTCGAGCGAGAGCGTTCCCTCGACCCAGAGCGGGGCCTGCACGGTGATGTTGAACATCGCGTTCTCTCCGGCCCCCGTGACCTCGTCGCCCGGTCCTGACCCGTCCGGACCGGCCACCGTGAGGTAGACGCCGCCCACGATCGTGCTGTGGCCATCGGCGGTCGTGTCGCGCACGAGGTCATCGGTCAGGTCGCCCGGGTTGTCCACGCCGACGGCGAGGCACGTCCGGGGCCAGCCCACCGGGGTTCCGTAGATGTTGTGGCTGTCCGAGGAGCCGACCGCGAACACACGTCGGCCGCTGTTGAGGAAACCGAACCAGTCGCGCACGTCGCTGTCGCGGCCTTCCTCAAACGACTGGTCGTTGAAGACCTCGACCAGGGTGAAGTCCTCGTCCCAGAACTCGGGGCGGGCGGCCATGCCGGTGTCGGCGCTCCAGCCTGCGGCGTTGAAGTAGCCGCCGGCGGCGCCCCCGCTGCGCGGGTGGTTGATGATCAGGACCGGGTTCTCGGCGCGCTCACGCACCGAGGTGAACACCGCGGGAGGCAGGCGGCCCACCCACGGAACGGCGCCCCCGCTCGGCTGGCTTGCGTCCGGAGTCAGGGGAAACACGCCGAAGTGCCCATACGCAAACGTCGTCAGCTCCTCGCCGCCCATGCCGTACGCGAAGGCGCCGAGCCCGAGGTCCTCGATGACGGGCCCGAACTCATGGACCCACTCGTGGTCGGAGCGAACCGGGATCTCCAAGCCGTCGGCGATGGCGCCGGTCAGCTTGAGCTCCGGGCCATCGGGGCTGTCCGGGCTTCGGTGCGTGTGGATGTGGTAGTCCGCGCACATCACGCCCGTCGTCTCGATGGAGCGGTCCAGCGCAGCGGTGACTTCGACGACTTCGCCGGCGGCCACGGTCACGGTCTCCGTGCTGAGTTCGTACTCGAACCCGCGCGACACGATCACCTGGTGCTGTCCCGGGTCGACGGGGAGCTCGATCGCCGTGCCCGTTGCGAACGCCACGTGGGAACGCCCGCTGCGAACCGGCCGCTCGCCCAAGTCGCTCGGGATCTCCGGGGCACCATCCATCGCGATGACCTGGACGCGTGCCGGGATCGGCGCGGGTTCCGGCGCGGTGTTCGTCACGTTGACGCGGATCGTGCCGTAGTCGGGGAGGTCGACGTCCGTGGTCGTCGCGTCGGACGCCACCGCGATCGGCCCGACCAACGCCGTTCCGCGGCGATACGCAAACAGCTCCATGTCTTCGGCGGGGAGCTCGACCGAGAAGGTCCCGTCGCTGGCCGGCACTGTGCGGAGAAAGACCTGCCCGTCGGCTCCCCGGACATGCAGACGAACCTGGTCGGTGCCCGTCCCGTCGGCGAGCCGCACGGTGCCGGTGACCGTGCGCAGCGCGGTCTCGCTCCGGCGCGCCAGCGACTCCTGGAGGCCCGGTAGACCGGGCCCACCGAGCATGATCGAGCCGAGCGGCACGCGCTCGTCCGCGCACGTGGCCACCGAGTTGCGTTCGGTGGTCATGACGAGCACGCCAGCCTGCTCGAGCAGGAGCGTGAGCGGGCCGCCCTCCGGCGGGAACAGCGCGTAGCTCGTCGCGCCGTCGTCGATGAACCCGGCGAAGGGAACTTCACCGGTGGGCACGGCGAAACCGCCGCCGTTCGTCCAGATCGGCATGCGGAAGCGCTGGAACACACCGACCAGCCCCAGGCCGCGCGCGGACGACGCCTCGGGGTCGTTCTGCTGAAGGTTCAGATAGATGTCGACGGTGTCGCTGCCGGGGGCGAGCTCGTAGTCCATCGTCGCCGGAAGGCCGGTGAAGTCGTTGGACGGCACCAGCGCGTTGAGCAAGTCCCCCGCGAACTCCAGCGGCCCCATCTGGCCGCGTGCCCGGACGACCGCGGTGTTCCCGTCGGAGCCGTCGTTGAGCACGCTGACGGTCTCGGTGACCAACAGGTAGCCGGCGTAGCCGAAGATCAGCTCGTTGAAGTCGCCAGCGCGCACCAGCGTGCCGCCCTCGACCGCCGCCACGCCCACGGGTCGTCCCCCGTACGGGTCGTAGGCGTCCGAGTTGCCGGCGTCCTCGATGATCATCGCGAACCGGTCGTTTGCGATCACGAAGTCGCCCTCGGCCCAGGTGCCCAGTCCGGTGCGGTCTTCCGGGACCGCCGCAGCCAAGAGCCGGCCCGCGCGCGCCTCTCCGGCGGGGGCGGTCAGCGGGTCGGCCGCTCCATCGTCGCCGTCCGCGTAGGGGACGAGCGCGCTGCAGTCTGGCGCGGGGCCGGAGTCCACCCCGGCGTCGCCGTCGCCGTTGTCGTCGCAGGAGGTGGCCAAGGGGAGCGCCAGCGCGAGCAGAAGGGCGGGCCAGCGCGCGCTGCGAAGTCGAGATGCAAGCATGCTCTGACAGTACGACCACCCCTGGCTGAGGGAAAGCCCGCGTGCTAGCTGAGCCGCGATGGCCATCGAAATCCGAGAGCACTTCCCCGGGTCCGATCTGGACGACTTCCTCACCGCGGGCCGGGTGGTGTTCGCCGGCGATCCGGCGTGGGTGCCGCCGCTCGAGTTCGACCTCAAGGCGCGCTTGTCTCCGGGCAAGAACCCGTTCTTTGAGCGGGGTGAGGTGGCGCTGTTCACCGCGCGGCGGAATGGCCAGCTGGTCGGCCGGATCTCGGCGCAGATCGATCACGAGCACCTTCGCCTTCACGGCGACAAGACAGGCTTCTTTGGCTTCTTCGACACGATCGACGACGCCGAGGTGGGCCAGGCGCTGGTGGACGCCGCCGCCGCGTGGCTCGAGCGTCGCGGGATGGAGCGCATGCGCGGGCCGCTCTCGCTCAACATGAACGAAGAGATCGGCGTGCTCATCGACGGGCACGAGCACCCGCCCGCGGTGCTGATGGGTCATTCGCGAGACTGGCAGGACCGCATCGCGCTCTCGACCGGGCTGGAGAAGGCCAAGGACCTGTACGCCTGGCGCTTCGAGGTTGGCAAGATCCCGAAGCGCGCGCTTCGCGCGTGGGAGGCCGTCAAGAAGATGCCCGAGGTGACGCTGCGCAGCGTCGAGCCCAAGCGCATGCACGAAGAGCTCGCGGCCATCATGCGGATCTTCAACGACGCCTGGCAGGAGAACTGGGGCTTCGTTCCGGCGACCGACGCCGAGGTGAAGAAGACGGGCGAAGAGCTGCGTCTCATCCTCGATCAGGACCTGGCCTACATCGCCGAAGTGCATGGGAAGCCGGCGGCCATCTGCATCGCGTTGCCCAACCTGAACGAGGTCATCCGCGATTTCGACGGCAAACTCGGACCGGTGGAAGTCGCCAAGCTGCTCTGGCGGCTCAAGGTGAAGCGCCCGAAGAGCGGCCGGCTCATGATGCTCGGCATCAGCGCCGAGCTCCGCGGAGTGAAGAAGTACGGGGGGCTGAGTCACGCCATGTACGTCGAGATCGCCAAGCGCGGCGAGGCCAACGGCTACGAATGGGGCGAGCTGAGCTGGACGCTCGAGGACAACGCGCCGGTGAACGTCGGCATCAAGTCGATGGGCGCGAAGATCTACAAGACCTACCGTGTGTATGAAAAGGAGCTGCAGGCGTGAACACGAATCACCTCGCCCTCATCGCGCACTTGCTCGGCATGGCGTTCTGGATCGGGGGCATGGTCACCGCCGCCACGGTCGCCTCCGTCTCGAAAGACGACGAAAAGGGACTCGGAGCGGCAAGGAAGGCCATCTTCCAGTGGGCGACGCCCGGCATGCTCCTGGCCTGGGGCGGCGGGCTGACGATGCTCATCCCGAACTTCACGTCGACCTACGCGAGCGCGGGCTGGATGCACGCAAAGCTGACCATCGTCGTCGTGCTGAGCGGGCTGACGGGCGTGATGACCGCGCGGGTCCGGAAGGCCGCGGCCGGCACCAAGCCCTTGAACGGGCGGCTCGTGGACGGGCTGGCGTGGGCGCTGACCGTGGGCGCCATGATCGTACTCGCGCTGGCTGTGCTCAAGCCGTTCTGAGGTCGCCGGCCGCCAAGCAAGTCCCTTCGGGTGCGAACGTGGGTTCACGACTCGGGCCCGCACGTCGTGAACCGCCGTCGTGCGTTCCTGGGATCGCCGGCTTGTTGACCCCGGTTCGCTCTTGGCACGACCCTTGTTTCTCACGATGACGATGCGTACCCGACTGATCTCCACCCTCCTCGTGGCCTGCGCCATGCTTCTCGGCGCTTGCGGCGGTGACGAAGGCCTGCTCGCGAGCGGCTCGGTCACCGTGGAGGGGACCGACCTGAGCACGGGCTTCAGTTTCCCGGCCGATGTGCGCATCGACGGCATCGACGCGGGCGGCGACGGGCGCATCCGTGGCACCTGCGACATGAACCGCGTCTACGATATCCCCCAGGAGGACCACTATGGGGTCGTGGTGGAGATCCTGCGCGGCTTCGAGTCGGACGACGACCGCGCGCTGACCTCGCTCACGGTGATGCAGCGAACGGACGCCCCGGCGGAGAACGGGCGCATCGAGGTCATGCTCGGCACCACCGCGTACACGAGCCGCGAAGGCGAGTGCCAGATGGCGGTGGAGTACGCCGCGAGCGGCATGGTCGGCCTGACGGGCGCCTGCGACGTGTATGACGCGGACGGAGAGTCAGTGAACACGGTCGTGAGCCTCGACCTCGCGGGCTGCACGGTTACGGAGTAGGTCCGCACGCGCGGCCTCCCGAGGTCTCGACGCGCACGCTTTCGCCGTCGGTGAACACCGTGACGCCCCCGTCGAGGTCGGTTCGCAAGGGGCAGTCCACGTCCCGTTGCAATCGGCTCCAGACCTCCGGGTGCGGGTGCCCGTAGCGGTTCTGACGCCCGAGGCTCGCGATCGCCACGGACGGACGCACCCGTCGCAGGAACGGCTCGCTGGTTGACGTGCGCGAGCCGTGGTGCGCGACCTTCAGCACGTCTACGGACCGCAGGCGCCCTGCCAAGAGGGTCGCTTCGGCGTGCGCTTCGGCGTCCCCGGTGAGCAACAGGCGCCGTCGGCCGAACTCGATCTCCAGCACCAGCGAGTTCTCGTTGGGGCCCCAGCCGACGTCGACGTCGGGGCAGGGCGCGAGGGTGCGCACGACGGCGCCGCCGAACGCGCGGTGACCCGCACAGAGCGCGTCGGGGCCGCGCACCGGCACGCCGGCATCACGAATCAACGTGGCCACAGCCGATTCTGGGGTCTCTCGCTCGGCCTGTCCCGAGTCCCAGATTTCGGCCACTTCGAAGTGCTCGAGCAGGGCTTGCATGCCCCCGTAGTGATCGGGGTGGGGGTGAGACAGGACCAGCACGTCGATGCGCTTCCGACGCCGAGCTTCGAGCAGCGGGACGAGCACCTCGATGCCCGGGTCGGGGCCTCCGTTGGGGGCGCCGCCCGCGTCGACCACCATGAGTCGGCCGTCAGGCAGGTCGATGAGCACGGCGTCTCCCTGTCCGACGTCCAGGAACGTGGCGCGGAGTCCGTCGCGCGGCTGCTCCGTGTGCACCAGATGCAGCTCGCACACGCCGACTACCGCCACGGCACACAGAAGGACTCCGAGTCGCGCCCGCCAGCGCCGGGCGGCGAGCAGCCCCATCGCGGCCAGCACGAGGACGATGCCCTCGGCGACGCTCGGCGGCGGCAGCCCGACACCCCAGCTGAGAGAGGCGAGCACCTCGCTCGTCGCGAAGAACGCATCCGTGAGGTGCTCGATCGGCCACGCGAGCCCGAGCTCCGACCAGACCAGACCGAGCAGCGCGTGCAGCGCGGTCAGCGGGAGCAGCAACACGGCGACGATCGGGACGGCGACCAGGTTCGACAACAGGCCAACGAGGGGCACACCGCCGAACATCCAGACGATCACCGGTGCGGTCGCCACCATGGTGCGCGCCGTCACCCGGAGGCCGGCCTGCACCCAGCCGTCCTCCGCCTCCAATCCGGTGACGATGGCGGCGGTGGCGACGATGGAGAGCACGAACCCTGGGCGCGTCAGGTCCTCCGGTCGCAGGATGGCGAGCACCAGCACGGCGACGGCCGTCAGGCGGCGAGGATCGGCGCGGCGTCCGATCGCCGTGAGCGTCCAGGCGACGGATGCGGTGACGGCGGCGCGCCACGCGGACGGCGCGTCGCCCACGAGTGCGGCGTAGAACAGCGCCATCGGCACCCCAGCGGCGGCGGCCAGGCGCTTCGGATCGACCCGGCGCGTGACCCAAGGGACGCGGCGCAGGCCCGCTCGCAGGAGCCACACCAGCATCCCGGCGAGCAACGCCACGTGGAGACCGCTCACCGCGAGCACATGGCTCATCCCGCTGCCACGCACGGCTTCGCGCGACAACTCGGGCACGGCGCGGGCCTCCCCGAGCAGGAGCGCCCTCGCGAGCCCAGCGGTGCGCGGAGACAGGCTGTCGACGAGCTGTCGGCGCAACCGCCCGCGCATGGCGTGGAGCACCCGAGAGAGCCCCGACGCCGGTCGGAGAAGCCCGGGCTGGCCGAGCAGGGTGGCGTAGCCGTCCGGACGCCCCTGCGCGGGCCACGCCGGGTGCGGGGTGGGGTTGTCGAAGCGCTGCCGCGGTCGTGTACGCGCCAGCAGCCGCACCTCGGAGCCGGACGGCATGTCGAGGCCGGCGACGTCCAGGGTCAGGCCTGCTGTGTAGTCTGCGCCGCCATCCATCGCCGCGCCCCGTTCGAGGCGCAGCCGCGCTCGGGGCCGGTCGCCGTGCCGGGTCCGAAGAACCGTGCCCTCCACGCGTGCGAGCCCGCGCGGGACCCGAAGGGGAGCGCGCTCAGGCGGGACGAGTGACTGCCCGACCAGCACCGCAAGCAGCGCCGCCACGACGGTCGCGCGCCGGCCCGGCTGCACGCCGGCGGAGCGTGTCGAGACCATCAGCAGGCCGCCCACGCCGAGCACGGCGACGTTGCCCATCCACGCGTGGGGCAGCCGCCATCCGAGGGCGGCGGACCATGCGCCCACCAACAGTCCGATCGCGATGCCCACGAGAGCCGCCATGCGTGAGCGTCACTGCGAGCGGCGTGCCGTGATGGCGGCCTCGGAATGATTGGAAAAATCGGCGCGAAGGGGTGGCGGCCGCCGGCGGTCCGCCGCCGATCCGCCGGTTCAACGCGTGGCGCGGAGCCGGCGCGCGGCGGCGACGATGTCGTCGGCCGCCTGATCGACGTCCTGCTCCTGCGTGGCCCGGCCGAGCCCCATACGGAGCGAGTCGTGGCGGGCGTCGCCGTCGAACCCCATCGCGCGGAGCACGTGACTCGCCCCGCCTGCGCCACTCGCGCAAGCGCTGCTCGCGCTCATCGCCACGCGTGCTTGCAGCGCGAGCATCAGCGCCTCCGCGTCCACGCCTTCGAAACAGACGTGCAGATTGCCAGGGTGCCGGTGATCGGGGCAGCCGTGAACCAGCACGCCACCGAGCTCATCTTCGAGCCGGGTCTGCAATCGGTCGCGCATGGCCGCGATCCGCGCGTGGTCGTGTTCCCGAAGCTCGACCGCGAGCTCCGCCGCCCGACCGAGACCGACGATGCCCGGCACATTCAGCGTGCCCGCGCGCTGTCCGTCTTCCTGACCGCCGCCGTGCATCTGGCGAAGCAGCCGCACCCGCGGGCCACGGCGACGAACCCACAGCGCGCCGACGCCCTTCGGGCCGTACATCTTGTGTGCCGACAGGCTCACGAGGTCGACGCCCATCGCCGAGACGTCCATCGCCTTGGTCGAGAGCCCCTGGACCGCGTCGCAGTGGAACAGCACCTCGTGCTCTTTGGCGATGGCACCGATCGCCTCGATCGGATGCACGGTGCCGACC
>JBGCFC010000133.1:0-19480 GCA_045106715.1 Sandaracinaceae bacterium | reverse complement strand
GGGGTGGCGGCGGTGGTGGCTACGGCGGTCCACCCCGCGGCGGCGGCGGCGGTGGTGGCGGTCGTAGCTCTCCGCCGGTCGGGCGTCGTTGCGGCGGCGGTGGCGGTGGCTACGGCGGCGGCGGCGGTGGTGGCGGCGGCTTCCGTGGCGGGCCTCCTCCCAGCGACGACCCCTTCAACGAGGGCAAGCCAGCGGGGCGCAAGCGCCACAATGGCGGCAAGAAGCGGAAGGGCGGCGAGGACCGCGAGGACTTCGGCGGAGGCGGCGGCGGAGGCGGCGGTCGCAAGCGCCGCGGTGGCGGCGGTCGGAAGAACGACGACTACGGCGACTGGTAGGCCCGAAACTCACGCACGGCCGGGATGACCCGGCTTGTCGCTCGGCCGCAGCCTGACTTCGGTTGGCTGCGGCCGTCTTGCGTCCGTCGACGGGTCTCTTCGCAGCGCTGGACTCGACCTGGATCCGGCGCCTTCGACGTCGGAGGACTCTGCACGCGCCGCGAGTTCGGGTTGGGAGTTCGAGGAGGGCATCAACTCAGCAGGGCGTCCGCCAAGCGGGGGAGCAACTCCCCGGCGCGTGCCTCCACGCGGAGGGTGGCCTCGGCGTCGGCGCGGCTCTCTCCGAGGTTCACCAGCGCAACGGGGATGCCTCTTCGGCTTGCGCGCTTCACGAACCGATAGCCGCTGAAGACCGCAAGGGAGCTGCCTACCACCAGAAGAGCTTCGGCCTCGTCGACCATCGTGTAGGCGCGCTCCACGCGGGCTGGGGGCACACTCTCTCCGAAGAACACGACGTGGGGCTTGAGGTCGCCTCCACATGCCTGGCAGCCCGTCATCCGGAACCGTGCCTCCGCCGCGCGCGCGAGGTCCGCGTCGCCGTCCGGGGCGAGCTCGGCTCGCTGCGATGTCCAGCCCGGATTCAGCGACAGGAAGCGTGCCTGCACCTGGGACCGGGGCTCGACGGCGTCGCAGTCGAGGCAGCGCACCTCGTCGAGTGCGCCGTGAAGCTCGATCACGTTCCGGCTCCCGGCGCGGTGATGCAGGCGGTCCACGTTCTGCGTGATGAGCCCATCGATGCGGCCCTCCTGCTCCAGTCGTGCGAGCGCTCGGTGGGCCGGGTTCGGTTCCTTCCGGGCGAAGCGCTCCCAGCCGATCACGGCGCGCGCCCAGTAGCGTCGGCGGGCCTCGGGCTGAGCGATGAACTGCCGGTACTTGAGCGGGTCTCGCGCGCGTCGACGGGTCTCTGGGCCGCGGTAGTCCGGGATCCCGCTCTCCGTGCTGCAGCCGGCGCCCGTCAGGATCGCCAGTCGGCGGCTGTCGAGAAGCGAGGTGAGCGCGTCGATGTCGTCAGCACGGACCGCGGGACCGGGGACCTTCGCCATCCGCTCACCGCGCCGCGGCCACCATGGCTTCGAGCCGGTCCAGTGCCGTCTCCAGCGTGGACTGCGCAGGCCCGAACGAGAACCGAACGTGATGGCGGAACCGGCTGACGCGACCGCCCCGGCGCTTGCCCGGATCGACGTCGAAGAACGCCCCCGGCACCGTGATGACCTTCTGGTCGAGAGCCGCGTGGCAGAACGACTCCCCGTCTCGGAGCCCGTCCGGCAAGCCGCTCACGTCGCCCCACGCATAGAAGGTGCCCTCGGGCTCCAGGTCGAACCGCACCCCCATCGCGCGCAGCCGGGAGATCATCAGCTGCCGCTTCTCGCCGAACGTGCGCCGGATCGCGCTCGCCTCGGCACGTGCGACGTCCGGCTCGAGCAGCGGAATCGTCGCGCGCTGGATGGGGCGGGACGGGCCGCCGTCGAGGAACGAGCCTGCGCTGGAGAGCGCGGCGATCACCGACTTGGGAGCCAGCGTCCAGCACAGACGCCAGCCCGGGTAGCGCCAGTTCTTGGTGAGCCCGTCGAAGACCACCACCGGGTCGCGGTCCACGTCCTCGACGAACGCCGCGGCCGAGACCGAGCCCTCGCCCTTCCAGATGTAGTGCGCGTAGAACTCGTCGAAGAGCATCGAGCAGTCGACCTCGCGCGCCAGATCCGTCCACGAGGCGAGCTCCCCATCGCGCACGACCTTGCCGGTGGGGTTGCAGGGGTTGCTCATGAGGAGCGCGCCGAGTCCGCGCCCCAGGATCTCGCGCCGAAGGCTGCGGAGCGAGAAGTCGTAGGCCGCCTCGGGGTCGAGCAGGATAGGGATCGGCGTGAACCGCCGGAAGACGTCGAGCAGCTCTTCGTAAGCGGTGTAGTCGGGCAGGAAGTGACCCATGTGGACAGAGCCGATGGCGGCCACCGCGCGCATGATGGACACACGCCCGCCGCCGCCGATGGCGACGTTCTCGGCCGTGTACTGGCTCTTCATGCCGCGCCGGTAGCGCTCGTTGTAGAGCGCGGCCACGGCCTCGCGCAGCTCCCACAGGCCGGCGACCGGGGAGTACTCCTGGTCTTCGGCGCGGATGGTGATCTCCGTGATGCGATCCGGGGCGCCGGGGAGTGCATCCGTCTCCGGCTGACCTTGGCCGAGGTTGCACCAGGCCGGATCGCTCGCGTCAAACCCGCGCTTGCGGGCCTCGGAGGTGACATAGATGACGCCGGTGCGCGGGACGGGCCGGAACGCGGCGGGACGAGAGGAGACGTCGGAGGCCATGGGCGCGGGACCATAGCAGCGCACCCTGGCGGGGGCCCGCGGGCTTGATCGATGCGCGTCAGTACGTCACGTAGATCTGAGTTACTATCGTCCGAGGAGGATGGCATGGAGTGTCGACGAAGTGGGTGTGGGGCGTGGCTGCGGGCCGCGGCGATGCTTCTCTCGGTGGGGTGCGCCGGCGGAGGGGCGACGGACGCGGGGCTGATCGACGCGCAGTTCTCGTGGCCGGACGGCGGGGACTCGGACGCAGGCACGACGGACGCGGGCACGATCGACGGTGGCATGACGGATGCCGGACCCTTCGACTCGGGTGTGGCGGACGCGGGGTCGGTGGACTCGGGTCCCGGCGACTCCGGTCTGGGCGACTCCGGTCCGAGCGATTCTGGCCCCGGCGATTCTGGCCCTGCGGACGCGGGTCCGATCGACTCCGGTTTGGGCGACTCCGGCGTCAGCTGCCCGGCCCTCGCGGCGGGCGACACGGTGATGCTCGACGGCACCGGAGACCTCGCTGCGTTCCCCAGCGAGCAGATCCTGGCGCCCGGCGCGCCCATCACCGCGGGCGATCAGTTTGCACTTACGTGGGACCGGGACGCGCTCTACGTGGTGGTCGTCACGGACGCGTTTATGGGCGATGGGCTCCGGCCGTTCCACTTGTACCTGGAGACGGGGACCACGCTCGGTGCCGCCTCCCCAAGCATGGGCAAGGAGTACGACAGCCTCACGGCTGCTCTCGACTTCACCCCGAACGTGCTGATCGCGTTCCGCGCCACCAACGACACCGGCGCTGGCGAGTACAACGGGGTGTACGCGCCGAGCGGCGCGTGGACGGATCGCAGCAGGCCACTCGTGACCGGCACGGACCTCTTCGTGCGCGCGGACCAAGGCGCCATCTCCGTCCGGGTGCCGTGGAGCGCGCTCGGCGGCTGCCCCCTTGCGATGCGGGTCTCGGGACACCTCGTGCACGCGGTCCCCGCCAACGAGTGGAAGACGCTCGTCCCGACCGACGCCACGCCCTGGGGGCCACCGGACGCGGCGGACGGCGGGGGGTACTACGAGGTCGACCTCACCTCCGACCCGGCGATCTCCGGCTGGACGCCGCGTTGAGTCGTTTCGCGCGCGGACGCGCTCCAGCCTCGACGTGGCCCTGGCTGCGCGCCAGAGTCGCGGCATGAGCGCCCGCGCCACCGACGTCATCGCCATCACGGGGCTCCGCGTCGACTGCGTGGTGGGCATCCATCCGCACGAGCGACACCGGATGCAGCCCCTCGAGATCGACCTGGAGATGGCGGTCGACACACGCGCTGCCGGCGACGCCGAGCGCTTGGCCCTCACGGTCGACTACGCGGCGACGACGCGGCAGGTCGCGTTCCTGCTGCGCTCCTGCAAGTTCTTCATGCTGGAGGCCGCGGCCCGCGCCATCACCCGTTGGATCCTCGCGCCGCCCGCGTCGGGGGAGGCGCGCGCGTGTGTGCAGGAGGTCGCGCTGACGCTGCGCAAGCCGTACGCCCTCGCGGGTCATGGCGTGCCGTCGCTGCGGGTCGTGCGGCACGCCGACGAGATCACGCTGAAGCACGAGGAGAACGCGTGGGGCACGGTCGACATCCTCGATGAGACGCGGCACGTCGGCATCTACCGGCTGAACATCGCGCCAGCGAAAGGCATCCCGCTGCATGTGCACCGGCAGATGCAGGAGGCGGAGCACGTGCTCACCGAGGGCCTGCTCTGCCAGGGCAAGCCGGTGACCGCGGGGACGGAGTTTCGCTGGCCCAAAGAGGCGCCGCACCGCTACGACAACCCCACCGACCGGGTCCAGTCGATCCTGTGTGTGGACAGCCCGCCGTTCATTCCCGACGACGAGATCCCCGTCCACGGAGAGCCGGCGGACGTGCCCCCTGAGCCGCCGTTCCTCCCCGCGCCGGTGCAGCGATGACCGGGCGCGTCCTGGTCACTGGCGCGAGCCGCGGGATCGGCCGAGCCATCGCCGAACGCCTGCTCGCGCAAGGGCGCCCCGTCACCGCCGTGGCGCGCGACGAGGCGCGGCTGTCGACGCTCTCGGGCGCCGATGCGCTTGCGTGGGACCTGCGGACACCGGATGGCGTGGTGGCTCGCGCGTGGGACGACTTCGGGCCCATCGAGGGGGTTGTCTACGCGGCGGGGCTCGCCGAACACCAGCGCCTCGAACACGTGACAGAGGCCCAGCTGGCGGCCGCCCTCGACGTCCACGTGCGCGCGCCGCTCCGGCTGATGCAGGACTGGGTTCCGCGCCTCCGACCCTCGGCCGGCTCCGCCGTGTTCGTGACGTCCACGCTGGCGTCACGCCCCGCTCCGACCACGTCGGTCTACGCGGCGAGCAAGGCGGCGCTCGAAGCCTTCGTAAGGACCTGGGCGCAGGAACTCGCGCCGGACGGGATCCGCGTCAACGCCGTCGCCCCTGGTGTCGTCGACACTGACATGGTGCGTGCGCTGCGGCTCGACCCGAACGCGCCCGCCCCCTCGCCCGACGCGGTGCCAGGCCTCGTGGCAGAGCAGCTCCGTGGCCTGTCCGAGCTGCATCCACTCGGCCGTCTCGGTACGGCCGACGAGGTCGCTCAGACGGTGGTGCACGTGCTCGACGCCGCCTGGATGACCGGCAGCGTCGTCACGCTCGACGGCGGCCTCACAGCGGGTTGAGCGGCGGTCGGGGCGCCCGCAGAAAGTTCACATGGAGTCCGTCAGGCGGGCGGTATCCTGCGGTGCCTTGCCGTGATTTTTCACCCGACGTGCCCAGGCCGGGGGGGGGGAGCCCATCGACGACGACGACATACGCGACGCCTCGCTGAGCGAAGACGACGTGACCGAGTCCGAGTCGGGCGTTTCATCTGTCCTCACGGGTCTCGAAGCGGAGGAGGAGGACGACGTCCACGAGGACGACGGCCTCGCCACCCGACCTACGCCACCGCTGGCGAGCGGCCTCGAGCGTTCGATGAAGGTCTGCATCCTGTCGCGGGCGCAGCAGTCCTACAGCACGCGTCGCCTCCGTGAAGCGTGCCTCGCGCGCGGCCATCGCGTGCGTGTGCTCGACACACTGCGGTTCTCGATGTCGGTCCAGAGCGGCCGGCCGCAGCTGATCTACCGAAACAAGGCGCTGAGCCGGTACGACGCCGTCATCCCGCGCATCGGCGCGTCGGTGACGTTCTATGGCACCGCGGTGGTGCGGCAGTTCGAGCAGCTCGGGGTGTTCACGGTGGCCAGCTCGGACGCGATCAGCGTCTCGCGCGACAAGTTGCGCTCGCTGCAGGTGCTCAGCCGGCACCAGGTGGGCATCCCGCCGACGGTCTTCGTCCGGGACCGGAGCGCGCTCATCCCGATGATCGACCGGCTCGGCGGCGCGCCGGTGATCATCAAAGTGCTCGAGGGCACGCAGGGGGTCGGTGTCATTCTGGCCGAGACGATGAAGGTCGCGCGCGCCATCATCGAGACGCTGCACGGGGCGCGGCAGAACGTGCTCATCCAGAAGTTCGTCAAAGAGAGCCGTGGGCGCGACATCCGCGCCTTCGTCGTGGGCGGGCAGGTGGTGGCGGCGATGCGCCGCGTCGCGCAGGGCGACGAGTTCCGGAGCAACGTGCACCGCGGCGGCCGGGCCGAGCCGGTGACCCTGTCACCCGAGTACGAGCGCACCGCCATTCACGCCGCGCAGATCATGGGGCTCCGCGTGGCGGGTGTGGACATGCTCGAGTCCGACGAGGGCCCGCAAGTGATGGAGGTCAACTCGTCGCCTGGGCTCGAGGGCATCGAGCGCGCCACCGGTGTGGACATCGCAGGCGCCATCGTGGAGCACATCGAAGACCAGTTCCTGCTGCCGGAGGTGGACGTCAAGCAGCGGCTCACGCTCGACAAAGGCTACGGCGTGGCGGAGTTCGAGCTCACGCCGTCGAGTGAGCTGGTGGGCCGCACCCTCGTCGAGCTCGCGCTCTCGGAGCGAGACGTGACGGTCCTGAGCATTCAGCGCGGCGGCGTGGTTATCCCCAACCCGCGCAGCACTGAATCGCTCCTGCGCGGCGACTTGATCGTCTGCTACGGCAAGCTGCTCACCCTGAAGCAGCTCATCCCACGGGACGCGCACGGCCGGCGCCGCAGGACCCGCAGCAACCGCCGCTCCTGAGCGCTCATCCGAACAGCGCGACGAACTGCCGGATGGACGCGACCGCGGTTCCGTTACGCGTAAAGAGGGTCGCCGTCTCGTCGGCGTAGCCTCCCTCCACCACGCTGGCCCGCGCCTCGAACCCCCAGAACGCATCGTGCGCGACCTCGGGCAGGGGGCCGAGCATCTGGAAGGTGAGGTCCACCGACGCGGCGGCACGCCAGCGTGAGCTCAACGTGAGCGCGGCCGGCGGCCACGCGTCGGCGAGCGCGACGAGCATCGCCACCTCGAGCGCGGGGGGCTCGCGGAACCGGCACCAGCCGCCGAGATGCGCGACGTCGCTGCCGCTGAAGGGAGCGGGCCCCACGGCCTGCCGGAACTCGAGGTGCTGGCAGAACGCAGGCACGTAGAGCGCCTCGGGGCCGTCCGGCAGCGCGCTCGGCGCGGGCAGCGCGGGCCCAGGCGTTCGCAGCTCCGACGCGGTGCTGCGGCGCGGCTTGGCGAATGTTGCCGTCGCGCGCGCGACGGGGGTATCTCCGACCGTCAGCCGAGCGAGCCCCGTGCCGATCGAGCGCCCGGCCCGCTCGACCTCGGTTCCCACGCTCGCTTCCCCGGCCAGCGCGGGCGCGAGGAAGGACACATGCAGCGTTCGCAGCGCCTGCTCCTCGAAGAGCGGCGTGAGCGCGTCCAAGAGCAGCGCGCTGAGCAATCCGCCGTACACGCCTCGGCCCTGGAACCAATCCTCGCTCAGCGTGCCCTCGGTCCGATCGTCGGCCACGCGGCGAAACGCTCGGGCACGGTCGAAAGCGGAGAGGGTCGGCATCGACGGGGCTCTACTCCCGCTGCATCTGCGCCGCCACCCGCCTCACTTGGGCCTGCACCGATTCGCCCCAGTCGGTTTGCGGGTCGGTCGCGTTCCGAGACCAGAGCAGCGCGCCCTCGTAGCCGCGGGCCCGCGCCAGCGCGAGGCGCTTCTCCAGGAACCGGGGCGATGTCTCGTCGGCGTCGGGATCCTGCCAGACCCGCTCACGGCTGGTCGCCATCTCGCCGATCCAGCACGGCCGGATCGGGCTCTCCGAGGCCGGAGGCAGCGTGGCCGTCGCGCCCGGTCGTGGGTAGTGGTGATGCTGGTGCAAGTAGCGTCCGGAGGCGGCCAGGCGGCGGAGCGCCACCCGAGACGACGGGGGCATCCACGCAGCCGCGCCGTCTGCGAACCCGATGGTCGCCGTCAGCCCGCGCGCCGCGATGCGCCTCGCTCCGTCGACGAGGAACTGCGCCATGCGGTCCGGGCGGACCCAAGGTGGGTGCGCGCCGTGCTCCGCCCCCCGGTGGCCATCGCGCACGACCCAGTCCGGCTCGTTCATCACCTCAAAGGCGGCCAGCGTGTCTCGGTGGGCTTCCGCGACGTCGAGCAGCGGCTCGAGCAGGCGTGGGTAGAAGTCGGGTCGGAGCGCCAGCGCGGCGTGGCCCTGGTCGGGCACGCCGCTCGCTCCGTCTCGGATCGGGAAGAAGAACTCGAACGAGAGCAGCGACGGAACGAGTCGCACGTCCGCCGCCCGCGCGGCCTCGAAGAGCGTGCGGAAGTCCTCGAGGAAGGCCTCGGGCAGCGGCGGCGTGTCGCGCCAGGCCCACCGCTCCGGGACCGCGCCTCGCATGCGGCGCCACCGCCTCTGGTGGGGGTGCCACGGCTCCAGGAACGGCACCCGGCGCGCGAGCGTGTCTGTTCGCTGCCCGACGGCGACGTTCACTCCGCCGGCGAGGACCCACATGCGCACGACGGTGACGCCGAGCTCCCGGAGCCGCTTCAGATCGCCCTCGAGCGCCGCCCAGTCGGTAGGCCCCGCTCCCGCCCAGGCTGGCGGGCGAGGCCCGAAGTCGTGGCCGCACCGAACCCAGGGGAGGTTCACGCCGAGGGAGAACGTCACCCGCTGAGCATACGTGGCGCGTTGGCGCGGGGCACCGCGCTTGCTCCCTCACGTGCACATCCGTACAGTGGGTCGCCATGGCCGACGAGACCCTCCCATTGGGCGCGTTCCGAGGGCGCCCTCCTGCTCCGTGGGCGGGCTCGCGCGGGATCGGCGCGGTGCTGAAGGCGTGGCGTGGCAACGGCTCCGTAGGCCGGAACATCGTGCTCGACGAGCGCCTGCCAGCGCGCGAGGGGCGGTTCTTGCCCGTTCCCTCGGGCCTCGCCCCGACCGTGGCGGCGGCCCTCGACAAGCGCGGCGTCACGCAGCTCTACGACCACCAGGCCAAGAGCTTTGAGCTGGCCAGCCGTGGCAAACACCTCGTCATCGCCACGCCGACCGCGAGCGGAAAGAGCCTCTGTTACAACCTGCCGGTCCTCGACCGCTTGGCTCGCGAGCCCGATGGGCGCGCGCTCTATCTGTTCCCGACGAAGGCGCTCAGCCGAGACCAGGAAGAGGCGCTGCGCAGCCTGATGAAGGACGCCGAGCTGCATCACGGCGCCATCACCTACGACGGCGACACACCGGGTGACGCGCGGCGCGCCGCCCGGGAGCGGAGCGGGGTGCTGTTGTCCAACCCGGACATGCTGCACGCAGGCATCCTCCCCCACCACGCGTCGTGGGCGCGCTTCTTCTCGAACCTGCGTTACGTGGTGCTCGACGAGCTGCACACCTACCGCGGCGTGTTCGGTTCGCACCTGGCCAATGTCATGCGCCGCCTGGTCCGCATCGCCCGCTTCCACGGCAGCGAGCCGACGTTCCTCTTCGCCTCGGCGACCATCGGGAACCCGCGTGAGCACGCCGAGCGGATCGTCGGGCAGCCGGTCGCGTTGATCGACGAGAGCGGCGCGCCGGTCGGGGAGCGTCACGTGATGGTCTACAACCCGCCCGTCGTGAACCCGGACCTCGGCATCCGGGCGAGCTACGTCAAGACGGCCGTGCGGCTGACGGCGGACCTGGTGCGCGCCGAGGTCCCTACGCTCGTGTTTGGTCAGAGCCGGAACAACGTCGAGGTGATGCTCAAATACCTCCGCGACCGCCTCGCGGCCGACAAGATCGACCCGGACGTCATCCAGGCGTACCGCGGGGGCTACCTCCCGGACACGCGCCGGCGGATCGAGAAGGGGCTGCGCAACGGGCGGATCCGCTGCGTCGTCGCGACCAACGCGCTCGAACTGGGCATCGACATCGGCAACCTCGATGCGGTGGTCTGCGCGGGCTACCCCGGCAACGTCGCGGGGCTCTGGCAACGGTTCGGTCGCGGCGGACGGCGTCAGGGCGAGAGCGCCGCGATGCTCGTCACCTCGAGTCTGCCGCTCGACCAATACGTTGCGAGCGACCCGAAGTTCCTGCTCGGCGCGCCGATCGAGAACGCGCGCATCGATCCGGACAACGTCGAGATCCTCGTCCAGCATCTCAAGTGCGCCGCGTTCGAGCTTCCGTTCGAGGAGGGGGAGCCGTTCGGAGACGTGCCCGAAGACGCGGTGGGGGACGCGCTGACGTTCCTCGAGAGCCACCAGGTGGTGCACAGCGCACCCAACGGGGAGGGCAAGCGTGTCTGGCACTGGGCCACCGACGCGTACCCGGCGACCCACGTGTCGTTGCGCAGCGTCAGCTGGGACAACTTCGTCATCATCGACCTCGACCGCGACAAGACCATCGCCGAGATGGACTGGCGCTCGACGCACACGATGTTGCACGTGCAGGCCATCTATCAGCACGAGGGCGAGCAGTACCAGGTCGAGGAACTCGATTTCGACAACCACAAGGCCTACGTGCGCAAGGTCCAGCCGGACTACTACACGGACGCGATGACCTACACGAAGGTCAGCGTGCTGGCGGAGGACGATGGCGCGTTCGTGCGGCTGAACCCGGCGGCGGCGCCGGGTGCGGGCATGGCGGCAGGTCGCGGCGACGTCTCGGTGGTCGAGAAGGTCGTCGGCTACAAGAAGATCAAGTTCCACACGCATGAGAATGTGGGCTATGGCGACGTGCGGCTGCCCGAGATGCAGATGCACACGACGAGCTTCTGGCTGACGGTGCCCGAGGACATGGTGCGTCTTCAGCCGGTGCAGCGCGCGGTGGTGATCGACGCGCTCCGCGGTATCGCCAACGCCATGCATCTGGTCGCCGCGGTGGGGCTGATGTGTGATCCGCGTGACGTTGGCCAGGTGTTGGGGGACCGCAGCGACGAGGACGCGCCGCCCGGTACGGGGGAGGGCGGTCCGGGCTTTGACCCGACGATCTTCCTGTATGACCAGGTGCCCGGGGGGGTGGGGCTCGCGGGGCGTCTCTTCGAGGAGCGGGAGACATTGGTCCGCCGAACGCGGGCGTTGATCGAGGGCTGCGCGTGCACGGATGGCTGCCCAGCATGCATCGGCCCGGACGTCGGCGCGCTGGTGCCCGGGGGGCTCAACCCGGGCGTACCAGGTCCGCCGAGCCGACCTGAGGGCACGTCTCGGAGAGAGGTCGCGCTCGGGTTGTTGTCGTCGTTGGGCGTGGGAGCGACCCACTGATGGATCTCAAGCGCAAGCTGGCGCGACTGCGTGGCGCGGGTCCGGGCAGCCTTCCCCGGCGCGCGCCGGAGCCGGCACCGGTCGACGCTCTCAACGCGCCTCCGGTCCCGATCGAACCTGAGCCGCTCGGTGACGACGACGTCGAACGAAGGGCCCGCGTAACCAAGCTTCGCTCGTTGCTGGGCTCGATGATGGCGGACGAGAAGCGTCGCCTGCGGGACCGTGCGCCGACGGTCACCCCTCCCCAGCCGCTCCCGGGGGTGGTGGAGGAGACCGCGTTCGGCCGCCTGCGCCGCGTCTCGGCGTACCTGGAGCCCGCGCACGTGCACGGGCGCGTCGGCATCGCGAGGGCCATCGACGTCGACGCGGAGACGATCGGCAAGCTCGCGCTCGACGACGAGCTGGCCGGGGTCGATCCGACGCGCCTGCTCTACCTGGACACCGAGACGACGGGGCTCGCGGGGGGCGCGGGAACCATCCCGTTTCTGATCGGCATCGCCTGGTTCGAGGACGAGTCGATGCACCTCGAGCAGCTCGTGCTGGAGCGCCCCGGCGAGGAGGCCCCGATGCTGCGCCGCCTCGCGGAGCGGATCGCATGGGCCAGCGCGGTCGTCAGCTACAACGGCAAGAGCTACGACTGGCCCTTGCTCCGGAGCCGCTTCGTGCTGAACCGCGTTCCGGTCGCGACGCCGGCCGCGCATGTCGACCTCCTCCATTGCGCGCGTCGCGTCTTCAAGCGGCGCCTCGGACACGTCCGCCTCGTGCACATGGAGGAGCACGTGCTCGGCATGCGCCGTGAGGGCGACATCGACGGCGCGGAGATCCCGCAGCGGTTCTGGGATTTTGTGCGCGGCTCCGACGGGTCCCTGTTGGCTCCCATCATCGAGCACAACGCCAACGACATCGTCGCGCTCGCCGCGATCCTGGTGAGCTTGGTCGAGCGCTACGAGCAGCTCCGGCCGGAGCACGAGCCCGAGGACCGTTTGGGCGTGGCCGAGGTGGCCTTGCGCGCCGCCGATCCGGACCGCGCCGCCCGCTACGCCGAGTCTGCCGCCGATGCGGGGGGCTCGCCCGACCTCACGTGCGACGCCCTCTGGCTCGCCTCGGAGCTCGCCCGCAAGCGCGGGGACACGGCAGCCCGGCTGACGCTCCTCCAGCGGGCCCTCGAGGTGTCCACCGATCCGCGTCGCACGGCGCGGGCTCACCTCGCGCTCGCCAAGATCCACGAGCACACCCACCGCGACTTCGAGACGGCGCTCCTGCACGCACGCTCCACCGATCACGAAGAGGGCACGGCCGCGCGGGACCACCGTGTGGCGCGACTGCTCCGGAAGATCGAGAAGGTTCGGCGCCAGCGTCGCCTCGAGGTGAGCTGACGACAGGTTCGCTCGTCTCACTCAGTCACCGCCAGGCCCGGTTGGGGATGACACCATCGCGTGTACCGGCCCGCACGCACCCAGCTCACTCTCGGCTCCCGACCCAGGTCAGCCAGCCGGTCATGACCCAACCTACCTGCTCCAGGGCCAGCGCGGGCGCTTGGCCGGAGGCGCCTTCGGGGGCGGGCCGTCCGGAACCGGAACGGCAGAGGGGACGGGGTAGCGCTGCTCGAGCTGGCGATCGCGTCGAAAGTGCAGCGCGTCGCGATGGATCAGCAAGTCCCGTCGTGCGCGCAGAGCTTCGTCGCGCTTCTGGTTGTAGGCCAGCGCGCTCGCGCGCCCCGGTCGGCTCTCGAGGCGCTTGCCGAGGATCTCGAGCTCGAGGAGCTTTACGTTGACCTTCATCTCGGTGCGTCCGAGAGCGGCCGCCATCTCTTGCAAGATCTCGCGCTCGATGGACTCGCGCGGCGCCTGCACGTCATAGGTCTCGCGCAGCCGCGTCAGGTATTCGCTCTCGTACCCCTCGTCCACGAGCTGGTCGACGAGCGACTTCCACACAGGCTCCGACGCCATGGGCGGACTATACGTCCCAACGCGCCTCGGCGGCGGGAGCGGGCCCCGCTGCGGCGCGTCCCTCCTCGCCGATGCACCGTATGGGTCCGGGCCTCAGCGGCTGGTAGTGTGGCGCCGTGCTCTCCCCTCACGCCGGTCCGATCCCAGACAGCTACTGGGTCGATCCGTCCCGCTTGATGGCCGGGCCGCTGCCGCTCCGCACGCTGCCGGAAGGGGCGGACCGCGGAGCGCAGCGAGCGGTGGTGCGCGCGCTGTTGGACGTCGGGATCCGCACGGTGATCGATTTGCGCACGCCGGCCGAGCCCCCGTCGATTCGGTCTCTGCTGAGCAAGCTCTCGGATGACGCGGTGTGGATCGGCATGCCGATCCTCGACGGGGCCGCGCCCAGCGAGCCGCAGCTCGAGATGATCCTGGACGCCATCGACGCGTCGCTCGCCCGTGAGCGGCCGGTCTACGTGCATTGCCAAGGGGGCCGGGGCCGCGCCGGCACGGTGGTGGCCGCGTGGTGGATTCGGCACGGGCACTACGATCTAGAAGGCGCGCTCGCGGCGCTGACCGAGCGGCGCGTCGGACAGCCGCATGGGGCGCACCCCTCCCCGGAGACCGGTGCCCAGCATCGGCTGCTGCGAACGTGGCAAGTCGGAAAGTGACGCTCCCCCGATTCGATCAGACGACCTTCGAAGCCCTCGGGGAATCGCGCGTGGTGTACCGCGCGGGCCGCGGACCGGCGGTGATCGTGATGCATGAGGTGCCCGGCATCACCCCTGCGGTCGCGGCGTTCGCCCGCCGCGTCGCGGAGGCCGGTTTCAGCGTATACCTGCCCGTCATGTTCGGGACTCCCGGCCGCGACTACGGACCGGCGTACGGCGCCGCATCGATGCTCCGCGCGTGCGTCAGCCGAGAGTTCGAACTTCTCTCCGCCGGGCGCGCCAGCCCGATCACCGATTGGCTCCGCGCGCTTTGCCGGCATGCCCACGCCGAGCAGGGTGGGGTGGGCGTCGGCGCCATCGGGATGTGTATCAGCGGGAACTTCGCGCTCTCTTTGATGGTGGACGAAGCGGTCATGGCGCCCGTGCTCTCTCAGCCCTCTCTGCCCGTGGGAAAGACTCGCGCGCAGCGTCGCGGCCTCCACGTGAGCGCCCGCGAACTGCGCTGGATTCGGAAGCGCGTGGAAGGTGGTGCGCGGGTGCTCGGGCTCCGCTTCACCCACGATCCGCTCTGCCCTCCCGAGCGGTTCGACCGGCTGCGGGAGGAGCTCGGGGACGGCTTCGAGGGCATCGAGATCGACTCTGGACCGGGCAATGCACACGGGATCCGTCGGCTCGCGCACTCGGTGGTCACCCGCGATCTGGTGGACCAAGCGGGACACCCCACGCGGGCCGCGCTCGACCGGGTGATGGCGTTCTTCGACGAGCGCCTGCGCTCCGGCGGGTGAACGCCCCACGGGCCACCCGGCCGCGGTTTCGGTATGCTCTGTCCCGATGTGGTGGCAGGCAAGACGCAGCTCGTGCCTCGGCGCGTGGGCGTTGGTGTGTGGGCTCGCTTTGGTCGTCGGGTGTACGCCCGCCCGGGTCGGAGCCGGCGGCATGGACGGCGGGACGGGGCGTCGTGACGGGGACACCTTCCGGGACGGAAGCGCAGGCATGGACGGCGGGGACGGCAGCGACGCGGACCCGTTCGACGATGGGGGAGGCGTCGACAGTGGGGTCGACGGCGGCGTCACGGACGGCGGCGGCGACAGCGGCGTGCCTGGACCCCAGGAGACCGACTGCACGGACGGCGTCGACGACGATGGCGACGGCGCGATGGATTGTGCGGACCCCGACTGCGACCGAGAGCTCTGCGACGCGACCCGGCTGTGTTTCGACGGGACCTGCGGTGGATGCACTGGCGCCGCCACGGAGACGAGCTGCGGCGACGGGCGCGACGAGGACTGCGACATGCTTGTGGACTGCGCGGACCCGGACTGCGAAGGGCAGGTCTGCGGCCCCGGAGACGTGCAATGTGGCGGCGGGGTCTGCCCCTGTGAGAGCGGGTTCGAGGAGCGCCTCTGCGGCGACGGGACCGACGACGATTGCGACGGAGTGAGCGACTGTTTGGATCCGGATTGCATCGGGCGCGGCTGCGGCGGGGTCGGTGAAGTCTGTGTCGGAGGTGGCATGTGCATGTGCCCGGGCTCCGGCGGGCTCGACCTCTGCGATGGGGTCGACGCCAACTGCGACGGCGTCATCGACGAGGGGTGCCCCAACGGGCTCGACCTGGGCGCCGCCACGGGGCTGGGGGTCGTGGGCGAAGGGATCGGAGGCGCGGCCTTCTCGGACCCCTGTCCCACCGGCTCGGCTCTGGTGGGAGTGTCGGGCCGCGCCGACCTTCGGCTCGACCAGCTGACGCCGATCTGCGCCGTTCTGATCTTCGAGGTCGACGACACGACGTTCCCCGAAGACACGTTCAGTGTGCGTCGGGGCGCGCAGATTCCGGGTGGGGCGCATGGGGGTCCTGGTGGCGACCCGTTCGAGGACGTCTGCCCCAACAACGAGGTGGTGATCGGAATGAGCGGCAGCGCCGAGCTTCAGCTGGGTTCGATCCGGCTCCAGTGCGGCAGCCTGACCGTCGAGCGCGGCGGTGGTTTCGGGTGGCAGGTGACCGTGACCCCCACCGGCACGCTACCCCTGCGGGGCGTGAGCACCGGGGATTCCTACGCGCGCAACTGCATGCCGGGGTACGTGATGACGGGGGTTGCCGGCCGCGCCGGGACCCGGGTCACGCAGCTGTCGCTGACGTGCCAGCGGATCAGCGTCTCGCTTCGGTGAGTCGGTGGCGCGCGAGCCGCTCGTCGTTCGGCTGACGTCGCGCTCTCTCGAGCGTGCCGATGGCCTCGCACGACTGCTCCGAGATCGTCTTGGCAAGGTCGACCCCCCACTCCTCCACGCGTTTGCACTCGCGCCGACGGAGCGGGACTTCGCCCGTGAACTCCTGGCGCGCCACCCCCGGTTCTGGTTGTACCGCTGCCATCAGCGACGCTTCGCGGGGGACTTCCTGGTCGTGGACATGTCGGCGCGGAGCGAGCGCGTCGTCTTTGCGCTCGACCTCAAGATGGGCGCGCGGGTAGTTCACGGCGGGGGAGGCGCGGGCAACGCGTTCGTTCAGCTCGACGCGGCGGTGAGCGAGCTTGCAGAGAAGGGGGTCGTGGGCGCGGCGCCCGCGGTGAAGAAGATCACCGGCGACGGGTCTGGGCTGCTCGACGCGCTCGAGTGATCCCCTCGGGGAGCGACCGGCGAAAGACGCTGGAGCTTCTGCCTGATTCGGGATTTCAGGGGCCGCTGTCGGACTCGCAGGTGCAGTGTTCCGCCACGCGCGTGCCGGCTTGGGCGCACCGCACGGTGGCATCGTCGCAGCGGCTGGCGGTCTCCGCGTCGTCTTCGTTGCGCTCCGCGAGGGCGCAGATCCGGGTCTCCAGCTCGCAGATGCGACCCGCCAACGAGCACGCCGTGCCGCACGCCACTTCGGGCTGGGCCAATATACGCGCGAGCTCTTCGGCGTGCGCGACCTGCTGTTCGACGAGCGCGCCGGGGTCGTCGTCGCGCGCCGGCGTCACGGTCAGGGGCTCGCGGTAGGCGTTGCTCGCCCCACCGCAGCCGGCGCCGAAGGGGAGGGCGCCCGCGACGAGGACGGCGGCGAGGACGGACAGGAGGCTCGTGGATCGTCGCATGGGATGGCTCCGGAAGAGACGCGCTTCGGGTTCAGGATCATTCACCGGACAACACCTGCTCGAGGAGGGCTTCGCTGATGCGGAGCGCGAGGTGGTAGTCGGCCGCCGCCTCGCGGTCGCGCCCGCGGGCTTCATGGATCCGCCCCCGCGTGGTCAGCAGGTTGGCGCTGAACAGGTCTTCCCGCACGCCGAGCGCCAGCCCAGCCCCGACATGCCGCTCCGCCGCGTCGAGGTCGGAGTCGTCGAGTGCGAGCTGCGCCAGCCGATCGTAGGCGTCTTGGTGCACGACGCGGCGGTCTTCCGCGGCAATGCCGTTTGGGACCTCGCGCTCCACGATGTCCCGGAGGGCGCGCTCGGCCACGTCGGGGGCGGCGTTCTCCGCCTCGGCCGAGCGTGACGCGACATGCTCCACCCACGTCCCGGACGCATCGCTGCAGCCGAGGCCAACAAGCGCGACGGTCAGGATGACGAGGACGACATGCGCCCGCTGCAGCCGGGTCCTCATCGTGCTTGGTAGCGTCCCCGAAGAGCGCCGTACACGTCGGAGCGATAGCCCTCCATCGCGACCGCGTAGCCCTCGTCGTCTCCTGAGAGTCGGCCCATCTGAGCGCTGATCAGGGCGGCGGACGGCGCCGGCAGGGCTGTGGGCGTGGGCGCCGGACGGGTCAGCCAAAGAGCGAGCGCAACCATGGCGGCCACGCCGCTTGCGCCGACGAGCCACCGCCAGAAGAGCCGCGGCGCAGAGCTCGAGGCGCCCGGCGCCGGCCTCGCATCCACGGCCTCGAGGAGCTCGGACAGCACCGCGTCGGCCCGGTCCTGCGGCAGCTCGCTTCCCGTCCCGGCGTGGCGGAGCAGCGCCGCCGTCTGAAAGGCCACTTCCGGGAGGTCGTCGTCCGCGTGCCCGCGTTCGAGTGCACGCGCCAGCGCCTCCGCCTCGCGTCGCTCCTCCTCGGTGAACGCCATCTCGTGTTCGTCTTCGCTCATGTTCGCTCCATCGTGGGCTGCGCGGGATCGTCCCCTTCGAACAGGCGGTCCCACTCTTTGCGGAACGACCGGAGGGCCCGCAAGAGCACCACATCGAAGGTGCCGATCTTGACGCTCATCTCGCTCGCGCAGGCCTCGCGGCTCCGCTCCTCGAAGAACCGCAGCTCGATGGCGCGCGCGTAGCGTGGGTTGAGCCGCGGAAGCACGGTGGCGATGGCGTCCTTGAGCTGCGTGTGCCGCTCGGCCTCGACCAGCTCCTTCTCCGGGCGCGGTGCGCTGCCGCGCAGAGGGCCGAGCAACGCGTCGAAGCTCGTCAACGCGCGCCGGGTCCGGGCCTTGACTCGATGCATGTCTGTCGCCTTGTGCGTCGCGATTCGCGCGAGCCAGAAGTACATGCTTCGGCCCTGATCTTCGAAGCCCGCGAGCTTCTCCAGCGCGGTGCGAAACGTCTCGCTGAGCGCGTCCTCCGCCGCCTGCGGGCTGCCGAGCTTGGGCATGAGCACGGTGCGGTACAGCCGAGGGGCGAACGCCCGGTAGAGCGCCGCCACGGCCTCGCGGTCACCCTTCCGGGCGCGCTCCACGAGGCCGCGCTCCTGGGCGAGCCACGCACGGCTGGCGAAGTCCGGCTCCACAGCGTTCGGCTACCACACCGCGAGAAAGTGACCCACTTCGTGTACGCCTCAGTTCGCGCGGAGGGCGACGCGC
The DNA here is from genome assembly GCA_045106715.1 of Sandaracinaceae bacterium. GTDB lineage: Bacteria > Myxococcota_A > Polyangia > Polyangiales > Sandaracinaceae. The sequence goes on along the minus strand of JBGCFC010000133.1, from coordinate 894 downwards.
GCCGAGAGCGACCGCACCGGCCGGCCCGAGCGCGCGGCCAAGGTGTGGGCCAGCTGGGTCAGCGTCGCCGCGTCCCGATCGAGCTCGTGGTCGTCGGGGCGCGCCTGGCGGACCGCGTCGATCACGGCCCGCACCCGTGCGAGTCTTGCCTCCGCCGCGTCGAGTTGGCCCTGCTGCGCGAGGCCCGCCACCGTCTGGAGGTCGCGGGCCATCCAGGCGACGGCCGAGTTGCGCGCGACCGAGCCCTGCGCGGCGTCCTGAACGAAGAACACCGGGCGGTTGTCCGTCTGCACGAAAGGTTCACCCGAGCGGACGTCGGCGAACGCCAGCTCGAACGCGCCCACCTCCGGCGTCTGGGAGAGCGGGTCGACGCCGCGGAGCGTGAACAAGACGACCCGGTGCTCGCCCGCGCCGAGCCGTCCGAGGTCGACCTCCCAACCCTCGGCCCCGCGCGTCCCATCAGCCCCTTCGACGCGCACGACTTCGATGCCGGGCCGCGGCTGGAAGGTGAGCCGGACGTCGTCGGCGACGTCCTCGAGCATGCCCGCGAGCTCCCGGCGGAAGACGCGATCGATCTCGTCCGGGGAGTCCAAGAAGTAGTGGTTGCCCTGGCCGCGCCGGGTCATCTCGACGAGCACCTGGTCGTCGTACTGCAGCCCGACGCCGATGGCCGAGAGCCCGATGCCGGCGCGGTCCGCCCGCTCGGCGTAGCCCCCGATCCGGTGCAGATCCGTCTCGCCCACGTTGGCCATCGCGTCGGTGAGCAACACGACGCGCGGCACGAAGCCCGAGAGGGCGAGTCGGGCGCGCTCCGCGGATCCCGCGTCCAGGCCAGAGCCCGGGTTGGTGCCGCGGCGCGGCGCCAGTCGGTCGATGGCGGCCGACAGCTGAGCG
>JBGCFC010000132.1:0-47216 GCA_045106715.1 Sandaracinaceae bacterium | reverse complement strand
AACCAGCGTCCGAAGAACCAGCGTCCGAAGAACCAGCGTCCGAAGAACCAGCGTCCGAAGAACCAGCGTCCGAAGAACCAGCGTCCGAAGAACCAGCGTCCGAAGAACCAGCGTCCGATGGCTCAGCGTCCGATGGCTCAGCGTCCGAAGACCCAGCGTCCGAAGACTCCGAAGCGGTCACCAGGCCGAGGCCCGTCGCGACTTCGCGCGCCGCCGGGAGCACGGCCTGGAACGTCTCCTCGTTGTTGCAGGCGAGGATTCCGCGGCTGTTCCGCAGGTCTTCGCCGCCATACTCGAAGGCGTCTCCGGCGAGATCCGTGAACCGGCCCCCCGCCGCACGCAGAATCGCCTCGGGCGCACACGCGTCCCACGCCCACGAGTGCTCCGAGAGGTGGAGATAGAGGTCGGCGTCACGCTGCGCGATCAACCCGACCTTGAGGCCCACCGAGCCGCTCTTGGTTTCGTTCTGGATGCCGACCTTGTCGACGAACTCACCGGTCGCCTCGGAGCGGTGGCTGCGTGAGACGACGAGCCGGAGCTCCTCTTTCACGGAGGTCTTCGTCACGCCGAGCGCGTATGTCTTGGCGCCGACCTCGCGGAAGGCGCTGTCGCCCACCACCCCGCGGTAGAGCGTGTCGTCCACCGGCTTGTAGACCACGCCGAGCCGGGCCTCCCCATCGATGGCCAAGCCGATCATCACCGAGAACTCGCCGTTCTTCTTGATGAACTCCTTGGTCCCGTCGAGCGGGTCGATGTACCAGCAGCGCCCCCGACGGAGCGCGTCGCTCGTGTCGGCGGTCTCTTCGGCCACGACCCCGTCGTGCGGGAACGCCTCGCGCAGCCTCGAGACGAGGTGCTCGTTGGCGCGGCGGTCGGCCACCGTCACGGGATTCTGCTCGCCTTTGTACTCGACGTCGAAGTCGGTGGCGTAGACCTCCATGAGGATCGCTCCCGCTTCGCGAGCGAGCTTCACGGCCTCGACGAGCTCCCGGTCCAGCATGCAGCGGGACCGTAACCCGTTGGGGGGGCGTGGCGCCAGTAGACGTTGGTTGTCGTCAGTCGACGAGGACTTCGACCGTGGTCTCGCCGCTCGCGGGGCCCGCCTGCACCGGGGCGTCCGGAAGCTGATCGCCACGCTCCCGGCAGAAGCGCGACCAGTGCCGCATGCCGTCAGGGCGCACCGCGTTCTGCGCACACGCCGAGTACGCCCGGCGCGCGTGCTCGAGGAACGGTCGGGCCTGGCCGCGCATCGTGTCGCGGAACATTTCTTGGATCTCGGGCTCGTCCTCGAGCTCGGCCGGGGGCGGCACGGCCCGGAGCACCCGCGCGAGATCTTCGTACATGAGCCCGACGATCGCCCCGCCGATGATGCGCTGCCGGTGGGTCTGCTCCGCGGCGGTGTCGAGTTCGCGGCGCGCGGCCTCGATGGTGTGGGTCTTGCGCTGGAGCCAAGGCCCGAGGATGTCGGTCGACCACACCTCGAGGTTGGCCGCACTTCGGTCGTCGGGCGCCGGCGGCGCTGCGATCAGGAAGGACTGCTCGGCGAGCTGCAACCCGAAGCGCATCGTCCGGCTGAGCTCCGCGTCGGGCACGTCCGGGTCCGGCAGGCACTCCATGCTGGGCGAGGCGGACGCTCGACCGGGGTTGAGCGGCCCGCTTCGCATGGCGGGGCCACAGCCCACGAGCAACAGAGCTGTCATCAAGAGCAGACGCACGCTCCGATCATAACGGGTGTCGGCCCCCTCTGCTTGAGGGCGGGCTACTCCTTCGGGACCGCATAGAGCAGCGCACGCCCGCAGTCGCCGCAGATCCACGCCCGCAACACGCCCTCCTGCGGAATCGCCTTCATGAAGAAGCTGGGCTTGGAGTCCAGCGCCGCGTAGCCGAGCTCCACGTGCGCGCCGCCGGTCTTGGCGGGCAGGTTGTGGGTCGCGTCCATGACCTTGACGGGACGCAGCGGGCTCTCGCAGTCGGGGCAGGTTCGTTCCATGCGTCGAACATGACGCTGCGCGCTCCGCCGAGCCAAGGAAGTCGCGACGCGGTCGCGCCCACTGATAGCCTCCGTGAGGTGACGCGCTGCACGGTTGCTCTTGGTCTCGCTTTGGCGCTTTGGGGGGGATTGTCCCCTGTGGCGAGGGCCCAGCGTCCCGTGTGCACGGAGACGCCCGCCGACGCCGAGGTGCGCCAACGGCTACGCACGCTCACCCGGATGGTGCACGCCGAAGAGCCAGGCATCCGTCGCTGGTTCACGTCGTTTGCCCTGCTGCATGGCACGATGCTGACGGCGTCCGCGCTGCTCGCCGTCTCGGCAACCGATGAGGGTTATCGGAACGAGATGATCGTCGGGACGACGAGCTCCACGCTGGCGCTCGCGAGCCTGGTCCTGTTCACGCCCCCCATGATGGGCGCGGGTGACGCCATGGAGGGCATCCCTGATGACACGCCCGAAGGCCGGCTCGCCCGCATGCGCGAGGGGGAAGACCGCCTCCGGCGCGGAGCGGCGTCGGTGGATTTCCTTCACTCCTGGGTGCCGTCCACGCTGAGCCTCGTCTACGTGGCCGGCGCGTCGGCCACCAACCTGCTCGCCTTCGAGCGCACCACCGGCGCGTACACACACGCGATCGGGGGAACCATCCTCGGGCTCTCGCGGATCCTCTTGCATCCAACCGGCCCGCGCACGGCATGGCGCCGCTATCGCAACGCGCACCCTGACGCGGGCTGCGTTCCGGCCGAAGAACCCGTGGCCCAGCTTCCCGCCCCCTCGTGGCGCATTCAGGCCTTTGGGCTCGGCGCCTCGCTGCGCCTGACCTTCTGAGCTCCTCCCGAGAGGTAGACTGCGCCCCGTGAGCAACTACGCCGACCCCCTGGTCGAAACGATCCTCGCGGCCGCGGAGCGCGCGCTCGCGACGATGGACCCCGTCACGATGCAGGCGATCGCCAAGGAAGCGGGCGTCGATGTGCTCGCGGTCCGCGACCGATTTACGGACGAGCGTGCCGTCTTCGCCGAGGTCTTCCGTCGCCGCCATCTCGCCTACTTCGACGCCGTCGACCAGGTGCTGCTGGCCCACGACACCCTCGAAGGAGGGGTCGAGGGCCTCGTGCGCATCCTGCTGGACCTGCCGGCCGAAGAGCTCGAGGCGCGACGACGCCTCAACACCCAGCTGCCCGTCGCCTGGTCGGCCCGCGAGCTGCGCAACGCGCTCGGCATCATCCAGCGGCGCATGGTCGAGTGGGCCATCCACATGGTGGACGACGTGACTCAGAGTGAAATGAGACAGCGCGTCTATCACTGCCTCGGCATCGTTCGTGGCCTTGCGATGATGCGCTTTCTCGAGCTCGAGGGCGCCCCTCCAACCAGCGATGTCGTCCTTTCCACGCGCGCGCTGCTCGTCCGGATGTTGCGACACGGAGCCGCGTAGCCCCGGCAGGACGCCTACTCCGCGCGGACGTAGGTCAACTCGGCGGGGCGCTCGCTGACGCGGCGCGCGAGCGACTCGACCGTGGTGGACGCAGCGAGGTCGAGCTCCACGCCGTTGCCTGACCCGAACCGAAGCGGCGCCGGCACGCGAACCAACGGGCCCTCGCCGGAGCGGAAGGACTCGAGCGCGACGGACTCGATGGCGGCGACGTCCGCGGTGTCGCAGCCGCAGCCCCGCACCGCGTTCACCAACGGCCCGACGGACGCCCGGAGGAGGGTGCCTCGCTCATCGAAGCGGAGCGCCCCCGTCGCCCCCTCGCACGACGCGGTCGCGCGGATCCAAGCGGCGGGAAGTCGAGCGCGGCGCTGCATCTCGGGGGTCACGACGCTCACCGCGGGGAACCCTTCCCCCTCGCCCTCCACCGGCGGATCGATCCGGGACAGCTCGGTCTCCAGCCAGGCCGGCATCGTCCCCACGGGCGCGACCGGCCCGCGTGCGAGCAGCACGAACCGCAGCCGAGGGTGCGCGTGGCCGAGCAGGCGCTGCAGCGTCTCGAGGGTAACGGTCGGCTCAACCCAGAGACCCACCTCGATCGGTTCGTCGCCACCGCGCAGGTCCATCTGCAGACGCAAGTCTTGAAGCAGCGCCCCGGTGGTCGCCTCGAAGGTCGCGAGCCCTCCGGCGCCTCGGCCCTCGAAGAGCACCTCGTCCTCACTGACCACCAACAGCGGCAGCTCTGGCGCGGGCATCGTGCCATCGATCGACGGCAGCGCGACGTCCGGCGGCACACCGCTCGGGTCACGCATGGACCGCCGCGCCGTCAGCCGCTGCTCCAACACAGTCAGCCTCTCTGCACACGGATCGGGCGGCGGAGCCTCGTCACAGCCCCACGCCGCGACGACCCCCAGCAGAGCCCAGACGATGGCGCGAGACGACACCCACGCAGGGTAGCCGCAGCGGCGCCGGGGGCGACAGAAAGCACCGGCGCGGTCGGGCGTCACGGTTCGTTGCGGGACAGGCCGTGCTTCTTGATGAGCCGATGCACGTAGCTCCGGTCCAGGCTCATCGCCTCCGCCACCGCGCTGACGTTCCAGTGGTTCCGCGCCAGCAGCCCCTCGAGGTAGTTCCGCTCGAGGTGCGCGAGCACGCGGTCGCGCGCCACCTTGAAGGGCTCGTCGAGGTCGACCCCGGGCAAGCGCCGCGACGCGGGCGGCCCCGGCATCGAACGCAGCGCCGCCTCGGGGCCGATGGCGTCGGCCCGCTGGACGAAGTTGCGGAGCTCGCGCGCGTTGCCGAGCCACGGGCGCGAGAGCACCGCGGCCATGGTGTCGGCTGCGTAGGCGGTCCCTTTCTGAAAGTGCGCCAGCAGGCCGGGGATGTCCTCAGGCCGGCTTCGCAGCGGTGGGATACTGACCGGCAACACGGCCAGCCGGAAGTAGAGGTCCTCGCGGAACGCCCCTGCGGTCACCATCTGCGCGAGATCGCGGTGCGTGGCGGCGACAACCCGGACGTCCACCTCCCGGTGATGCGCCTCGCCAACCCGCCGCACCGTGCCCGACTCCAGCGCGCGCAGTAGCTTGGGCTGGACCGAGAGCGGCAGCTCGCCCACCTCGTCGAGAAAGAGCGTGCCCCCGTCGGCGGCGCCGAACGACCCCTCGTGATGGCGATCGGCGCCGCTGAACGCCCCGCGCGCATGGCCGAACAGCTCGCTCTCGACGAGCGCCTCGGGGATGGCGCCGCAGTCGACGACGACAAACGCACGGCCCGCCCGCGCCGAGGCGGCGTGAACGGCGCGCGCGGCGACGTCTTTTCCGGTCCCCGTCTCCCCCGTCACCAAGACGGTCGCGTCGGTGGCGGCGTATTGGCTCAGGAGCTGGAACAGGGCGCGCATGGCGCCGCTGGTCCCGACCATCGGACCGAACGAATCGCGGTCCCAGACCGCGACCTGCTCGGGCGCCGCGCACACGACGTGAACCTCCGCTTCGCCGAGCTGAAGCACGGCCTGGGCGGGGAGCCGCGCGGACGTGACGCGAAGCCCATCGACGCGTGTGCCGTTGGTGCTCCCGAGGTCCACCACCCACGGTCCGTCGGCGCGGTGCTCGATGCGCGCATGCAGCCGGGACACCGTGCGGTGGGCGACCGACAACGTCAGCCCGGGCGCGCTGCCGAGCTCGGCGTCCCCGTCCACGCGGTGGTCGCGCACCCCCTCATCATCCGTCCAACGGAGCGTGACCGGCACGCGCGCAATGTGCCGCGAGGCGACGCGGGTGGTGGCCTCTTCCGATTCGAACTCCGCCCCGGGATCCACCCGCAGACGGTACCGCGGATCGCAGCGGGGGGCGACGGTGGTAGCCTGGCGGCTCGATGGGCGAACAGACCCTGAGCGCCAAGGGCCGACGCTACGCGATCCTGGACCAGATCGCCGCGGGTGGCATGGCGACGGTCTACGAGGCCCGGGTGCTCGGGCCCGTCGAGCAGCGCGTCGCCCTCAAGCGAATTCACCCGCACCTCTCCGGGGATGCCGCGTTTCGCGACATGTTTCTGGACGAGGCGCGGATCGTCGCGCGCATCGAGCACCCGAACGTGTGCCGCATCCTCGACTACGGGGACACCGACGAGGGCGCGTACATCGCGATGGAGCTGCTCTCGGGGGTGACGGTGCAGGCGATCCTCGCGCAACTTGCGCGGCAGCGCCCCGACGACGACACCTACTTCCGATTCGTCACCACGCTGATCATCGAGGCAGCCGAAGGACTTCACGCCGCCCACGAGGTCACCGACGACGACGGGGTGACGCTCGACATCGTGCACCGTGACATCTCGCCCTCGAACCTGTTCGTGACCCACGACGGCCGAATGAAGGTGCTCGACTTCGGCATCGCCAAGGCGCGCAACCGCATCCACGTCTCGACCACCGACGAGGTGAAAGGCAAGTACTCCTACATGGCGCCGGAGCAGCTGCACGGGCGCGCCGAGCGGCGCTCCGACGTGTGGTCACTCGGGGTCGTCTACTACGAGATGCTGACGCTCTCGCGTCTGTTCCGCCGGAACTCGCAGCCCGAGACGATCATCGCGGTCGAGCGCGAACCGGTCCGACCGGTCGGGGAGATTCGCGGCGCGATCGCCAACCGCCCGACCGATGTGGTGCTCGAGGCGCTCTCGCGCGACATCGACGGCCGGCCCGAGAGCGCGCAGGCGTTGGCCGACCGACTTCACGAGGTGCTGGAGCCCGTCGGCGGGGCCATGACCCGTCGGGAGATCGAACACCACCTGCACGAAGTGATGGGCACCGAAGCCTCGGACCGAAGTCCCGTCTCTCGCTCGGGGAAGCGCTCCGTGGCCGCCGCGAAACCCGCTGCGAACCTCGAAACGGAGCTGGGGGCCGAACCCACGCAGGCGGAGCCCACCCCGGAGCGCACGGCCTCGACCGTTCGGTCTTCCAAGCGCCCCTCCGCGGAAGCCCCGCACGCGCCAGAGGGTTCTTCTCCGAGCCCCCGTCCCTCACGCGGAGCCGGCACGTGGCTCGCGCTTGGCGCCACCGCCTTGGCCATCGTCGGGGGACTGGCCGCGTGGACGGGAACCGGGGTGGATGCCCCGGCGGCTCCGGCGACATCGGATGACGCGGGGCCGGCCGACGCCGGTGCCTTGGACAGCCGCCCGCGCGACGCGGGCCCGTCTGACGCCGGTCCGCCTGACGCCGGCCCCCCCGACACCCCGCCGGCCGACATCGGACCCTCCGACACAGCCCCGGGCACGCGAGGCACGCAGACTCACGGCACGGAAGCCGACCTGCCTCGACCGATCGAAACGGGCACGCCCCGGGAACCGCCCGGCGAGCGCGTGGCTCCCCCGCCCCCCGGAACGCTCGTCGTCCCCATGGGGGTGAGCATCTGCTTGCAGCCCGGCTGCAGCCGGGTGCTCGACGGCCCCATGCGACACCGGACGGAGGCCGGACAGGTGCAGGTCTTCTATGTGGAGCAAGGAAGCGTGCCGCCGAGACGGACCGGATCTGTGACGATCCGAGTCCCGAGCGGCGGGAGCGTCACAGTGCCGCGCGGTCCGTAGGCTGCGCGGCTGCGGTTCAATCGCAGCACCGAATCGGGCCGACTCTGGTGTTCTCGCCTTCGGTGAACCCGTCCGTGGCGGCGTAGGCAACACCCACAGACACGGCGCCCGCGACCATCACAGCGACGAGAGTGGCGACAGCCACATGGAGGAACGTGTCATCGATGGGCAGGGCTGGGAACTCCATGCGGAGGGGTTCGGACGCAGTCCCGGAGAGCGCCACCTCCGCGCCCCCGAGCCCGAGGCCGACCAGCCGGTAGCGCAGCGTGACGGCGCGATGAGGGTCGCCAACGGACAGCTCGTCATCGGGTTCGAGCAAACGCAGCGCGCCCTCCGCGACGCCAGCGAACACCCGCACGCGCCGCACGACGCGGGAGGGGTCGTGCTCGACGTTCGCGACCGTCCGGCCGAAGCGCACTCCGTCGCGCACCTCAGTCGGCACCTCGAGCGACATCCCGATGGGCGTCAGGCCCGCGCGAATCTCCACGAGGCGGCGCCGAAGGGGAGGCGGGAAGCCGGCGAGCGACCACCTGTCGTCCGTCAGGTTCGCCAAGGCCACGAGCGCCTCCTCGAGCTGGCCGAATTGCTCATCGGCGTACGCGAGCAAGGCGCGGTACGCAAAGAGCTCCGCGAGCTGCGGGACGGTCAGGGACTCCGCCTGCATCGCACGATCGAGCGCCGCGCCGGCCTGCACGAAGTCGCCCGCCTCGAGATGGAAACGGACCTGCTCGGGGAGGCTGAGGTCCAATGGGTCGGGGGGGGCCGCGACGGCCTCGGCCGAGACATCCGCATCCGGCACCGTCTGCGCGCAGACCGGAGCGGCGACGAGCCACACGAACAGGACGAGCAAGCGGGTCACGGGCACACCGGGCGGTGTTCGTCGAGCGTGCGGATGCGGGTGTGGCCGACACCGAGCAGCGGGTGTGGGGGGCCGTCTTCGACAAACTCGGGCAGCTGGTGGCAGACCACCTCCTGAGTCTCGCTCAGCACCGCACAGGTGATGCCGTCGGGACCGGCCTCGAAGGAGTCGATGTTCTCCGCGGGGAACGGGGTGAGGGTGGGCACGTCGTGGCCCTCGGCCGGGTGGGGCGCGCATTGCACATCGCCTTCCGGCCGTCGGACGCAGAAGTGCGCGTCGCCGAGGGAGACGTCCAACGCACGGAGAAACGCTCCGTCGGGTTCATGCTGCAGCGGCCGCGGGCCGATGCGGGGCTGCTCCTCCCCCAGCGTGAAACAGTGCACGCCCCTCGCGGACGTGACCCCACAGACGCGCCCGCCGCCCGCCGCCAGGCGAAAAAAGCGACTCAGCGGCACCCTGATGTCGTCCGCGCGGCACAGCCCGAGGTCCACGTCGCAGATGGAGTGCACATCGCACGAACCGCACGGCGCGGCGCGGGTCGCGCACCGGATCACCCCGTTGACGACGCCGCACACGTAGTCCCCTTCCGCGACCAACTCCTGCACGCCGTCGAACAGCGACGGGGTCGCCATGCCGACGGCCGACGCGGTGGTCGTCGAGCCGAGTTCTCCATACACGAAGCAGATCCCGGTCGACTCTCCAATGCAGAACAGGGAATCTCCTGTCACCACCCGTGACGGTGCGGTCGGGCCGCCACCCTCGTCGTTGAAGGGGCTGCGCCCCAAGCAGCGCGTGAAGCGCTCGGTGTTGATGCAGAGGTTGTCGCCGCTCGCGTCGAAGGCGAGGATCGAAGCGGGCCCGCCCCGCAACAAGTCCTCGGCGAACGGCCCCAAGAGCTCCTCCACCGAGAAGTAGCGCGCCACCCCGACCTGCTCCGCGAGCCCCTCCGAGAGACCGAAGTCGGGGTCCGATGGAGGGCCGCCTTCGCCATCTCCCCAACACAGCAGGCCGCTGCGATCCCGGGTCAGGCCGCAGACGAAGTGGTCTCCCATCACCAGGCTGCGCACCTGGACCGGCGCTGGGCACGCGGGCGCTTCGTCTCGGCAACTTCGCGAGCACACGCAGCGCTCGACGTCGCACGCGGGGTTGCACCCGACCACATCCCGCAGGAGCGCATCGGTTCCCTCGAGCAGCTGGCTCGGGTCAGGGCTGGGGCCCGCGTCGGGCTCGGCAGGGTCAGAATCGCCAAACACGAGACGCGAGTCGAGCGGGTCGCGGTCGCGGGGGAGCCGACGGGTCTCGCGCGCCACGGCGAGCGTGCGACACGCGAAGCCATTCGTCTCCGGCGAGACCTCGGCCTGCACGTACCCGAGGGCCTCGAAGCAGTAGGCGCCGGGTTCGAGCGGGGGAGCGCTCGGCGATCCGTCGGGCGCGAGAGGCTCACCGAATGTCGCGGCGCCCCGCTCGCCGCAGTCGCCCGAGCTGATCGCCACGGCGAATCGAGCGTCCTCCGGCTCCTGGCCATCGGTCGACACGGTCCAACCGAACGCCGGCTCACACGCCAGTAGGGCGAAGGCCATCACGACCAAGTGCAGCCGCCTCATGTCCCGAAGTCTACACCGAGGCCTCGGAGCGCCTCGCATCGAGCCAGGTCGCTCGCGTGGTCCGCGGTCGTGACGGGGTCGGCCAAGACGAGATCGAGGGTCGTGCTGGGCGGGTCGAACCGAGGGACGTGCGCGTCGGCCCGACCGGTCGTGGCGAAGTCGATCCAGACCGTCTGCAGGGCTTCCGACAGCGCCTGATCCGCTGCGCTCGGGGCGCCGCGCTCGAAGTTCCCGAAGACGTAAGGGAGCTCGGCGCCGTGGTCCGCCGAGCGGGTCCCGAGGAACTCGAAGACATAGGTCGGAGAGCCGTCCGCATGGTGCGAGAGCGCCGTGTCGAAGGCGACGCACCGGAACGCGACGTCCGTCCACAGGGCGCGCAGCGCGGCGCTGACAGACATCGAGTTCCCGGTCGCCGGATACAGCTCGAAGACGGCACCGGCGGCGTCCCCGAACTGTTGAGTCAGGTGTGCGCGATAGGCGTCCAGCGAGGTGACGCCGCTCCGCAGCGCGAAGATGCGGCTCTCCTCGGCGTTCGAGCCCACGAGCAACGGGACGTCGAGCCCGGCGGGGGTCTCGGGCGTGCGTGCCATCAGGAACCTGCCATCGGCGACGGGGCGCACGCGAGGGCCGCCCATGAGACCACCGGTCACCGCGTTCGCGGCATCGACGAGGGCGCCGGCCGAAGCGAGACGCATGCATTCCAGCGGCGAGGCGGCGGTGTCGCAGCCCACCTCCGCGATCCACGCGTCAGACGTGACCGCCGCCTCTGCCGGGGTCGGGAACCCGCAGTCCGGTGCGCTCTCCATGATGGCCTGGTGGAACAGCCCCTCCGCGCTCGGCACGGCGAGCAGAGCGCAGATGCTCACGCCCCCTGCCGACTCTCCGAAGACGGTCACGTTGTCGGGGTCACCGCCGAACGCGGCGATGTTGTCTTGGATCCACTGCAGCGCGAGCAGCTGGTCACGCAGGCCGTAGTTGCCCACCGTGTCGCCGCCGCCCTCGGCAAGCAGCTCGTCCGACGCGAGGAACCCGAGCAGGCCGATCCGGTAGTTGAGGCTCACCAAGACGACGCCCTTCTCGGCCAACACCGTCCCGTCGTAGAGCGATTCGCTCCCGCTGCCGTTGACGAAGGCGCCGCCGTGCAAGAAGACCATCACCGGGCGGTCCTCGGCGTCGGGCGCGCGCCAAACATGGAGCTTGAGGCAGTCCTCGTCTCCCGTCAGCGCGCCGCCACGCGGAATGCGGGGGCACCCGGGCCCGGGGTCCACCGCTTCCAGGAAGTCGAACGGCGCGGCGGCCGTCGGGGGCCGGAACCGCGCTTCGCCACCCGTGGGGGCCCCGAACGGAATCCCGAGGAAGACGTCCACTCCGTCGATCCGGCGTCCTTGGATTCGCCCGGCCGGGGCGACGACCTCCGCCTCGCCGAGCGGCCCGGCGTCGGGCAGCGCGGAGTCCAAGGGCGAGCCAGCGTCGGTTGGGGGCGGTGGATCGGCGTCTCCTGAGAAGGCGCTGTCCGTCGGAAGCGAGCCATCCGATGGGCCGGCGTCGGTCGAGGGCATCGAAGGGTCGCACGCCACGAGGAGGAGACTGAGGGTCACGAGGGTTCGCATGCCACACGTCCGCTTCAAGATCGGTGCCGCGGCTGCTTCGTGCCGGGCGGGCCACCGAACGCAAGACCCCATGGACTGCGATCCTCAGGGTGTGGAGTCGAGTCCACACCGGTAGGTTCCCGTCACTCCGATCGGCACCGTCACGCGCCCAGGACGCGACGGCATCCGGGTTGCAGTGCATGCGGCCCATGCGCTTGCAGCAAGAGCTCCTCTTCGCCCTCACCGCCCTCATCGTCGGATGCCAGACGCCCGACGACGCGTTCACGGACACTGGCTCTCCGCCCGTGGATGGCGGACTCACCCTGGACGGCGGGGGGGACGCTGGAGCCCCGACCCCACAAGCCTTCCGGAGCGCGGGACGCCAGCTCGTGACCGAGTGCCCGCTGCGGGCGGCCCCATGCGCGAGCTGGCCCACCACTGGCACCATCTACCGATACGAGGCCGAGGAGCGCTTCGGCGCTCAAACCCACACGCGGGCGTTCTACGTGTACGTGCCGGAGGGCGTGGGACCAAGCGCACCGGTGTGGATCCAGCTCCACGGCGGCTACGGAAGCGGGGCACGCATGCTCGTCGACTTTGGCGGCATGGAGCTGTCCACTGGCGAGCCCGTCGGCTGGGGCGCCAACACGGGAGGCTGCCGCTTCGACCCGTTCATCGAGCCGCTTCTGCATCGCGATGACGCGGGGGAGCCTTGCACGCCCGAGCCCCAGACCACGTGGAGCACCGAGCGCTTCATCCTCGTGTTTCCCGAGGGCATCGAGGACGCGAGCGGCTTCGGGCGTCACTGGGAAGACGGCCGCGTGCCCTCCCCCGGACAGGGCACGACCGAGGAGCAACGCGACGACGTCGGCTTCATGGACCACGTCGTCTCGCGGCTGCGCGCGGAGACGGACGCGTTCGGCGTCGACCCGACGCGCATCTACCTGAGCGGCCTCAGCAACGGGGGAATGATGACGGCGCGGGTAATCTGCGCGCTCGGCGATCCCGCCTACCCCGAGCTGACGAGGATCGCCGCCTTCGGCGTGATGATCGCCACGCTGCCCGAGGCCCTGGCGCTCGGCCTCGACGGCCGCACGGCGTGTCCTGAAGAGACGCCCACCCCGGTCCCCGTGCACTACATGGTCGGACGCGGCATCCCCACCTTCGGCGGCGTGACGGACGGTGACGGTCGGGTGCCGTGGGGGTCCGCAGGTGAGATCTACATGCAGGACTTCTCGGGCGGAGGGCGAGTCTTTGGCGTCGACGACTCCCTCGACAGCCTTCGTGGCGCGCTGGAACGTTCCTCGGGCGCGGCGACCGTCGAGGAGACCGGATCCATCGGCGTGTTTACGACGTGGCGCCGGTTCGGGGTGCCGACGAGCGCCGCCGAAGTCGAGCTGCTCGCGACCGACGGCGGCCTGCACTCGACGCTGTCCCACCGCGGAGATTTCGTGCCGACCGCCCGTGTCTGGGCGTTCATGAGCCGCTACCGGCTCGACGGTGACGAGCTGACCCGCGGCGAATCCGCCATTCGCGGGACGTACTGAGTTCTTGGCGGCGCCGGCGCGCCACGTGGAGGGGCGAGCCCCTCGAGCTCCCCGTCTGCGGTTGATCGACCGTCTTTGAGCCAAGCCGCGCTACCGCTCGAGCACGACCATCAGCGCGCCCGTACCGCCGCGCGTGCGGTGCGCGCTTCCGAACGCCCGCACCACGGGAGCCGCGCCGCCCGCGGTCATCGCCTTGACCACACGATCGCGGAGAATCGACAGGCCCGACTCGTTGTGCAGGCCCTTTCCCGTGACGACACAGACCACCCCTGCGCCGCGGCGCTGCTCTGCACGCAGCCAACGGGTCACTTCGCGGGTCGCTTCGTCCCCACGCATGCCGTGGAGGTCGAGCGTCGCTTCAGGCACCACCGCCTTCCGTGACAGGTCATCGGCGAGACGCAGCGGGAGCCCGCGCCGCCGCCCGAGCACCCGGTCCCCGTCGTAGGCGAGGTCGAAGTCCACACCGCCACCGACCAGCGCACCGAGCCGCGCGCGGGCCTCTTGGTCCGCCTGGTCGAGAGCGACGGGCGCGGGCCGGGGAGGCGTCTTCACGCTAGGACTCTTCGCGGCGTGGATGGGCCGCACCCCGTTCATGGCCTGATGAAACGCGATCTTGTCCTGCCCACGCAGGGTGTCACTGGGTCGCGCCTCCGCTGCGCCGGTCACCGCCTTGGCAGGTCCCGGCGGCAGCGGTGCCTTCCCTCGCTTGGCCCGTGGCGGCGACTTGGGTGGCGGCGGATCGGGCTTCTTGGACAGGTCGACGCCACGCAACAGCCCCGCGAGCGAGGTGCTCACGTTCTTGGGTCGGGCCGCCGCCGCGGGCGCCTGCTTCTTCTTCTTCTTGGCCATGATCAGCGTTCGAGTTGAGCGTCGAAGTGGGCGACGAGCGGTGCGCGCCAGCGCGAGGGTCGGGGCGCGGAGAACGCGAAGAGAACCCAGCTCACGACGAAAAAGGGCAGCACCACGGCGGGGGCGTATCCGAGCATCCCGAGCACGAAGCCAAAGAGCGCGATCGCCTCGTTGAACGCGAGGCGCAGAATGAAGGGCGTGAAGTAGACGCGGCGGGCCTCCGCGTCTGCGCGCTCGGGGTCAGCGAAACTGCGGATCGTTGGAGTCTGCTCGCGGAACATCACGGACCCGTTCGGGTCGGGGATCTCTTCGATGGTGAGCTCGAGGGCGGACACGGCTGCACCGTGAATCATGCGCGGGACGAACCAACTCGCCGCGAGTACGCCGACCGCGGACGCGGCCACCCCAAACGCCAACGTCGAGTCCTCCGCCGGAGCGACGACGAGCAGCCCGGAGAGCAGAAGCCCGAGGTAGACGAAGGTGCTGGCGAGGAGCGCGAGGTAGAGGATCAGGAACGTCTGCATCGGCGGTGGACTGGGGGCGCTCATGATGGAGCGCTTCCGGAGAGCGCGGTCTCTCCGAAGGCCTCAGACGAGACGGGGCGTGGCATTCCCTACTCTACCGCGCTCGCCCCCGTGAGCCACGTACGGCTCAACCACGAGCCGCCCTCTCACCTCACTACCACCGCCGAAGCGAGCGCACCCGGTCCGCCCGACCGCCCGCGGCCACCCACTCGACGAGGTCGAACACGAGCAGGAACCCGCCCTGGCTGATCTGTGCGGCCGAGTACCCGCGCAGCACGTCGGCTTCGTAGGGGTCATCCAAGAGATCGGCAAGCGCAAAGAGGAGCGCCCCGGCAACCACGTAGAACACGTCGAGGCCGGTGTTGAACGCGAACAGCGTCGCCGCACCGTGCTGCTCCGAGAGCAACGCATCCCTCGCGTCGCGCAGCGCATCGCCCCGTAGCGCACGGTCGTCTTCGATCCGCGCCCGGCGTCCCCCGCCGACGTCGAACAGCCCGATGGCGAGCGCCGCGTTCACCGCGCCCCAGCCGAGCGTGCCGATGGAGAACCCCAGCCAGAACGGGTCTTCGTGAGCGAAGCCCGCGACCACGCCACCCGCCACCACGCTCGCGAGCCCGCCCGTCATCAGGGCGACCCCGCCGGTCCGTCGTTCGCCCTCGAACGAGAGACGGAGCGAAGCCAGCGCATCGGCCTCGGGCGCCGGAACACGAAGGTCGACGGCCTGGGCGTGACCCACCGCTGGCAGGAGCAGCACCAGACCGAGGACCAACCCGCGCATGTCAGGGGAGGATCAGGATGTCGTCGACGCCGAAACCCTCTTCGGTCCCGGTGGAGCCCGTGTCGACGCGGAACCGAACGCGCACGATGGCCTCGCCCGCCGTGCCCGTCAGCGGATGCGACGCCGTCCGCCATGTGCCCGACGCTCCGCTCGTGCCCCCCCACTCGTCCGCCGAGCGGTTGTACCAGTTGGACCCGGTGCCCATCTCGCCGAGCTTGGTCCACGTCCCGCTGGTGCCCGTGAACACCTCCACCCAGCTGTGGTCGAAGCTCGCTTCGGACGTAAAGATGTGGGCGAACGAGAAGACCGGATCACTGGCCAGGCCGGTCATGTCGAAGCAGGTGCTCACGAGGAACGAGTCTTCGTTGTTGACGTAGTCACCGTCCAGGTTGGTCACCCACGCCCCCGTCCCCCCAGCGGCGGCCGGGATGAAGGTGCCGGCGGGTGTCCCGTGCTCCCAAGTCGAATCGACGCCGCCCGTCGTCCAACCGCCCGGGCCCGACTCGAAGTCCTCCGTGAACGCGGCGGTGATGACGAAGTACGGCACGACCACGCTGTTCACCGTGATGGCGTCGTTGCTCAGGTCGATGTCGCTCGTGCCCGAAAGGGTCACGCGCCCCTCGATCGCCACCGGTCCCGCAGCGGACAGATCCGCGAGCGTCGTGAAGGTGTGCATCGCGCTCTCGCCGGGCGCGATCGTCGCGCTCATCGCCTCGCTCACCGGGGTGCCGCCGTCGAGCGTGTACGAGACCATGGGATTCACCACCGGAGCCACGCCGTTGTTCTGAACGGTCAGCGTGATGGGACGCATGCTGTCCGCGCAGGTCTCCTCCTGGACATCGATCGCCGTCGTCGCCAGGTCGGCGAGCCGGTTGGTGATGAGGATGTCATCGACGCCGATGCCCTCCCGGTGGATCGAGCTGCTGGACTGGAAGCGGATCCGGACGCGGACATCCGCGAAGCCCGCGGTGGCCGTCAAGAGATGCTGCGCCGTCGTCCACGTGCGCGCGGCGCCGCTGGTGCCCGACCACGCGTTGCGGGCTGCGTTGTACCAGCCCTGGCCCTCGCCCATCCGGCCAACCTTACGCCAGCTCGCGCCCGCGTCCGTGGACACCTCGACCCATGCGAAGTCGCAGCACGTCTCGGTCTCAAAGATCAGCGCGAAGCGGAGGATCGGATCGGTCAGCGCGGTGGACATGTCGAGCGGCGGAGACTCGATCCATCCATCCTCGTTGGCGTCGTAGCTGCCGTTGAGGTCCGTCACCCAGGCGTTGGTCCCGGAGGCGGCCGCGTCGATGAACGCATCGTCGGGCTCGCCGTGCTCCCAGCTGCCGCGCTCGCCGCCCACGGTCCAACCGCCGTCGTCGGTCTCGAAGTCTTCCGTGTAGAGGAACGCCGGGCCGCAGAACCCCGACGCGTCCGGCATCACGCTCATGTCGTCGTCGTCGCAGTCGACGTCGCAAGAGGCGCCGTCCATGTCGACGTCCACGACATCGTCGGCCGTGCTGTCGTCGCAGTCGTCGTCGATCCCGTTGCCGCAGATCTCGGTCAGGTAGCTGGCGCGGAGCGGGTTCTCGTCGTCGCAGTCCGTGGCGCAGTCGCCGTCCTCGTCCATGTCCATGTCCGGTGTGGACGGGTCGCAGTCGTCGTCGATCGAGTTGCCGCAGATCTCTGGGCACGTGGGGCACACGCTGGCCAGGTCGTCGTTGCAGTCGAGGTCGCAGGTCACGCCGTCGCCATCGACGTCAAGGATGTCGACCGTGTCCTCGTTGCAGTCGTCGTCGAGCCCGTTTCCACACAGCTCACGGAAGAAGGGCGAGCGCTCCGGGTCGTTGTCGTCGCAGTCGAAGTTGCAGCTCGCGCCGTCGCCGTCGATGTCGAGCGCGTCGGGTGTGGACGTGTCGCAGTCCTCGTCGATCCGGTTGCAGGTCACTTCGGTGCCGTCCGGGTTGACCATGTTGTCGAAGTCGTTGCAGTCCGGTCCGCCGCAGGCCGAGTCCGCGAACCCGTCGCCGTCCATGTCGGGGCACTCGGCGCAGCGCGGCGCGTCGGCGCAGTCCATCGGGCAGGCGGTGCAGGTCTCCTCCCGCACGCAGATGCCGTCACCGCAGCCGGTCGGCTCCGGCCGGCAGAAGCTGGAGCATCCGTCCCCGTCAGCCACGTTGCCGTCGTCGCACTCCTCGCCGCGGCGCATGTTCAGCACCCCGTCTCCGCAGACCGCGAACGTGCAGTCCGTGTCGCAGGAGCCTGACTCGCCGCCGTCGTCGCACTCCTCGCCCGGGTTCAGCCGGCCGTCGCCACACACGCCACCAGGCACATTGAGGACGCAGACGCTCGGCACGCCGGTGCAGATGTACTCGCCCTCGACCTCGCAGGAGGAGGAGCACCCGTCGCCGTCAACCGCGTTGGCGTCGTCGCAGCGCTCCGGGATGACGATCATGCCGTCCCCGCACTCGGTCATGGTCTCTCGCTCGTCCGGACAGCCGCTGAGCGAAAGTGCGAAGGCCAAGAAGGCCAGGGCGAACCGGCGGTTCATCGGACCCTCCGACGAAGCGCGACCAGCCCGGTGAGGCCCACAAGCAGGAGAAGCGGTGTACCGGAGCGGGGCGCTCCCGCCGCGCGGCAGCCACAGCCCTCGTCCGAGGGATCGACGATGGTGCCGCCGTCGGTGCCCGGCAGGACCCCGCCATCCATGCCGCCTCCGCCGTCCGAGCCGCCACCACCGTCCAGCAGCCACGGGGGCACGCCGGCGTCGTCCAACGGCCCCGCGTCGAAGCTGTTCGCCGGGATGCAATCGCCCATGCGGCACAGCTCGCCGGCCGGGCAGATCACCCCTCGGCACGCGTCGACGCACACCCCCTCGAAGCACTCGCGGGCGGGACCGCAGCGCACCCCGAGGCAATCGTCAGGCACACACTCACCGGTCTCTTCACAGGTCTGTCCGTCCGGGCAGCCCGTGGCGATGCAGTGGATGCGACACGCGCCTTGGTTGCACACGCTGCACGCGTCGCATTCCAGCGTCTCGCAGAGGTCCTGGCAGCGTCCGAAGCGGCACGTCTGACCGGAGGGGCACACCACCGAGTCGTCGCACGCGCTGAAACACGTGCCGCCCACGCAGCGCTCGCCCGGCGCGCACTCGACGTCCGCGCACGCCAGCTCGACGCACGCCCCCGCCTCGGAGCAGGCCTCGCCCACAGGG
The DNA here is from genome assembly GCA_045106715.1 of Sandaracinaceae bacterium. GTDB lineage: Bacteria > Myxococcota_A > Polyangia > Polyangiales > Sandaracinaceae. The sequence goes on along the minus strand of JBGCFC010000132.1, from coordinate 28,783 downwards.
CAGCCCCCTTCGAAGCACGGCGGGATGCAGTTGCCGCGGTCGCAGACGTTCTCGCCTTCGCAGAGGTCGCCCTCGTCGGTCGTTCCGTCGCAGTCGTCGTCGGCGCCGTTGCAGCTCTCGGTCGTGGGCTCGAGCACCTGCTCGCACACGGTTCCGTCGCCTTGGCACTGCGTGCGGCCCTCCCCGCAGATGCCATCGGCGCCGGTGTCGCACAGCTCACCCGCGTCAGGGCAGCTCACCTCGCCGGCCCGAATCTGGAAACGCCACACGCCTGGGGAGCCGATGTTGGACATCGTGCACATCTGCGTGTGGATGCCCGTCATCATCGAGCCCGGCACCGAGACGAAGTCCGTCAGGTTGCCCGCATCGAACCCGACCTGCGCAGGCGTGCAGGTGCTCTCGGAGGCATTGCAGATGCCGTCGTCGTTGGAGTCGCCGGACGCACCGCCCGCCTCCCACTCGCAGCGGTTGTAGCGAAACTCCACATCGAAATCGCCTTCGACCCCGCAGTACCGCGCCTCGGTGAGGATCAGCTGAAAGCTCATCTTCTCGCCGTCTTCACAGTTGAAGTGCCCCACCTGGTCCCACGTGACGATCACGCGGCCGGGCTCGAGGTGCCACCACACCCCGTTCTCGCTGGGGTTGTTGCACCCGCGGTCGCCGCCGAAGCCTTCACACCCCTCGCTGCCGCGGATGTCGACGTCGCCCCAGTAGGGCGCGATCATGGGCTGATCGGCGATCGGGAACGACGATGGAGTGAACCGTGAGAGCGCGCCGTTGAACGTGATGTTCCCGTTCGTGTTCACGAACATCGTCTCGTGGCGCTCGCCAAAGAACTCGAGCCCTCCGGGGAAGGCCAGCCGAATGTCGATCTCTTGCGACGAACCATCGTCGTTCGAGCTCAGGCAGTCCGTGCCGAAGCCTTCGGTACCGCCGAAGCTGTCCAAGAGAGGCGCCTGGGCGAGGGCCGAGGACGGGAAAAGAAGGAGAAGAGCGAGTGTGAGGGAGCGGCGCGACATGAAGCCCGCACCCTAGCCCGTCCAGCGGAAGGGAGCCAGATGGGCCCTGAGCGGCGCCGATCGGCTCGAAATGCGGGCACTCGATCCATTCCCGTCGAGTCGTGAGCGCTGCGCGATCGCTCACGCCTCCGAGCGAGGATCGAAATGAGACCGAGCGTTCACGGCGTCCGCATGCTACCCGATGGTCACCGCAGGGCTGGTGAGTAGTCAGTCCGCGCCATCTACGGCACGCGGTATCAGAGATCCGGTCATTGAGCCGGGGGGCGACGACTACCGTCGCCAGAGAAAGAGAACAGAGAAACATGTCCAACAAGCTTTTTGTCGGTAGCCTCAGCTGGAACACCGACGACCATGGCCTTCAGGCCGCCTTCGAGCGCTTCGGCCAGGTCACCGACGCCAAGGTCATTTCGGACCGCGACACGGGCCGCAGCCGCGGCTTCGGCTTCGTGACGTTCGCCGATCCCAGCTCCGCCCAGACGGCGATGCAGGAGATGAACGGCGCCGAGCTCGACGGCCGGACCCTCAACGTCGACATCGCCCAGGACCGCGCGCGCGGTGGCGGCGGCGGCGGCGGCGGCGGCCGCTGGTAGCCCCAACGGGACCGACGGCTCCGTAACAAGACCGACGGTTCACACGAAAGAGCCGATGCCCCTCGGGGTGTCGGCTCTTTTTTTTGTCTTCGCCTCGGTCCATTTCCACTGGTTTCCTGACAGGTTGATTCTGACGCTCGTGCGGCGTGCCATCGGCGAACGAGTCAAGGAACGACGACGATGCGATGCCCGGCATCGTTGAGGAGGAGTGACAACCAGTCGTGCGTCGGGGGCGCGTCGCACGGAGATCGACACCCCGGTTCTGGGTGTTCGTGGTCAGGCTGCGCGCGGCGGGCCGCTCCGTCTGATCTCCCAGACGACGCCAGAGGCCGAGGCCAGTCAGGGCTCGCAGCTGACGCGCCGGAAGGTGTAGGGCTCGTCGATGTCGAAGGCGCCGTCGTTGTTGACGGCCTGGAACACTTCGCGGAGCGGGTGCACCGTGCCCTGAAAGCGGTCGGGAGCGTACTGCGTGCCGCCGCGCGGGCAGTGCTCCGCCACGAGGCGTGCCCGACGGGACACGAAGCGCATGGTGGTTCCCTCGATCGAGCCGGTCGCTTGCATCTGCCAGGTGTGGTCGGAGCCGAACGCGGTGCACTCCCCGGGCCGGGGGTCGCTGGCCCTCCCCGTCCAAATGCGGCTCTCGATCGTGCCGGCGAGCGCGCCGCCTTCCCTTCGCACCCGCAGGATGAACCGCACCCACGTGCGGTCGCTTGCGCGGTACTTCTGCGCTCGCCACCGGCCGACCGCAGGATCCGTGCAGGCGCCTCCATTGGGCAACAAGAGCCGCCGCGCGGTGGCCTCGTCACCACCCACGCCGGCCGAACCCAGAATGATGCTCGCCGGGTCGCCGGCCGGCGTGCCCGCGGTCGTCGCCTCGCCGCCCGTCCCCGCGAGCTCGCCTTCTCCCGGCGCGCTCTCTTCGCTGCCCTCCTCGGCGCCTTCGGCGGGCGTTTCGGACTGCCCCGGCGCGAGCGGCAGCGGCGCCTGTGCTTGCCGAGGCTGAGAAGGGGGCGGCGCAACGGGGACTTCCCCCTCCGGGTCGGGCGGCGGCGGGCGCGGCGCTGGCGGAGCCTCGGCCACCTGGGGTGCGCTCGGCTCGGGGTCGGGCACGAGCTCGGGGACAGCGACGGGCGGGGGTGCGGCCGTGCGTGAAGCCATCGACCCCGTCGGCAATCGATCCGCCGGGCCGCGGATCTCGAACTCGACGCTGGTGCCGCCGAACCCGTCGCCGTCCTCCTGCCCGCGCCCCTCGACAAGCAGCCCCGCGCCGTAGACCCCGATGGCGATCATCGCGATCAGCGCATGCACGACCCCCGAGACCAGCAGCCAGGGCCAGACGGGGGATCGCAGCGCGGCAACCGCGGACATGCCGCAGTCTGCGGGCATCCGCGTCAGTCCGCCATGAGCAGCTGCGTCTGAAGGGACCGTAGAGGAACGAGGCAACCTGGTAGTAAGAGACGGGCGAGCCCCCGCGATGATCCATCTGACCTACTCCAACCGGACCGAGGCCCTCCTCGTGGCGCTGCTTCGGCGGCTGTCGGAGCGACGGCGGCGCGCGGCGGCCGGGCAGGCGGACCCGCTCGCCCCCGTGTACATCGTCGTGCCGAACCGCAACGTCGAGCGCTATGTGGAGCTCGGGGTCGCGCGCGGATTGGGGGTCGCGGCGAACCTGCGCTTCGAGCGGCTCGGGTGGCTGGTGTCTTCGTTCCTCGGTGACCAGGTCCTCACCGAAGACGCGCTGACCGCCCGGGTGCTCCGCGCGCTGCTCGACCCGGAGCTCGTGTCCAGCCCGTCGTTGGGACCCGTCCGCCGTTACCTCGGCGGCGCAGGGGAAGACACCGACGCGGTCGAGCGACGACGCGTCCAGCTCGCCCTTCATGTAGCGCGGCTCTTCGAGGAGTATGCGTTCTCCCGGCCGGAGCTGCTCGACGCGTGGTCTCTGGACGAGGGGCGCTTCGCCGGCGGTGAGCACGCCGAGACGGAGGCCTGGCAGCGCGCCGTGTTCCGGCACGCGCGAGGCCGCGCACAGGGGTACCGCACGCTGCGCGAGGCCATCGAACAAGCCGCCGAACCGCCCGCGCCGGAGCTGCATGTGTTCGGGCTCTCGTACGTCGCGCGGGTCTTCAGCGAGGTGTTCGACGCCATCGGCAAGCGCTCTCAGCTCTACCTCTACTCCCTCAATCCGTGCGAGGAGTTCTGGGAGGACGTGGAGACGCTCGGCGAGCTGCGACGGCGACGCCGGACGAGCGACACCGAGCCGGAGTTCAACTTCGACGAGCGCCTCCTCGAGGAGGAGGACCCATTCAACCTCTCGGTCGACACCGAGACGCCGCTCTTGCGCCTCTGGGGCCGCCCCGGCCGCGAGCACGTCCGACTGCTCGACGCGCTGACCGACTGCGACTTCGACGCCGCGTTCTCCGACCCCTTGGCCGGGGCGAGCGAAGAAGAGATCGAGGCCGGCCCGCTGTTCGCGGGCGTGCACATCCCCTCGCTGCTGAGCCGCATCCAGCACGACGTGCTCGCCCGCGCGCCGCGGCCCGAGGCCCCGCCCCCAACCCCTCGAGATGGATCGATCCGCGTGCTCGCCTGCCCGAGTGTGCGGCGTGAGGTCGAGACCGTGGCAGCCGAGGTGTGGGACGCGATCGCGTCGATCGAGGGGCTCACGTTCGACCAGATCGCCGTCCTGGTGAACGGGCCCGACCGCGACCTCTACCTGCCTCACGTGGCGTCCGTCTTCGCGGAGGCCCGCGACATCCCCTACAACGTGGCCGACTTGGCGCTCGCCTCGGTGAGCCCCGTGGTCGAGGCCGCGCTCCGGCTGATCGCGCTGCCTGGCTCCCGCTTCGCGCGCCCCGACGTGCTCGCGGTGCTGACTCACCCCGCGGTCCGGCCGCCCGACGTGGACGCGAACGACTGGGTCGCGCTGGTCGACCGGCTCGGCATCTTCCACGGGCTCGCGCACGAGGATCACGCCGGCACGTACGTCGGCGGCAGAGACCTCCTCAGCTGGGACCAGGGGCTGCGCCGCATCGCGCTCGGGGCCTTTGTGGACGACCCCGACGGCGTCTCGCTCGACGGCCAGGTCTACCTCCCGGAGTGTTCGCCACCGGGCGATCTGACCGCCGCACGCTTCGCCATGCAGACCCGCTCGCTGATGGCCGACGTCGCGTTCGCGCGCACCGCGCGCCTCCCTCTCAAGAAGTGGGCAGCTTTCTTCGGTGCGCTGCTCAACGCCCACCTCCGCCCCGCCAACGAGGCCGAAGCGGCTGCGCTCCGGCGCGCGTTGGCCGCCTTCGAGACGCTCGCGCAGCTCGACCTCGACGGGACCGAGGTGCACTACGCCGTCGCGCACGAGCTCGCCGCGAGACAGCTCGACGGGCTGGCCGGCAGCCGCGGTCAGCAGCTCGCGGACGGGGTCGCGGTCTCCACCCTGATGCCGATGCGCGCGATCCCGTTCCGGGTGATCTTCGTGCTCGGGCTGGGCGAGGGACGCTTCCCGGCGAACGACCGCAGGGACTCACTCGATCTGCGGGCCGCCCGCCGACGCGCCGGGGACGTCACGCCTCCGGAGCGCGACCGGTACACGTTCCTGGAGACGCTCCTGTGTGCGCGGGATCGGCTCGTCCTCTCCTATGTCGCGCGAGACGAACGCACGGGAGACGCGCTCGCGCCTTCGGCGGTGGTCTCGGAGCTGCTGGAGGTGGTCGAGCGGAGTTACCTGCCCGACGCGCGCAGCCGGCTGATCCGGCATCCGCGCCTGCGGCGCCACGAGGAAGAGGGCCTCGCCGAGGTGCTGCCCTCCGCGGGGCAGGAGCGGTTCGCGCGGGAGCTCGGCGAGGCGCTGCGGGGCAGCCTGGAGGCGGAGGGACGGAGCGCGCTGCTGAGCACGCTGACCGCCTCGGAGACGGCACGGCGCGCAGCGGGCAACGCACCCGAGGCCGCCCCGCTCCGGCGAGCTCTGGGGCTGGCGGTGTTGCCGGAGCGCAGCCAGTCTGCGCTTGAGCCCGTGCTGCGGCTTTCGCTGGCGGCGATCCGGCGCTTCCTCGAGTGTCCGCTGCAAGGCTGGACGCGCGTGGTGCTCCGGCTGGACGAAGAGGACTTCGAGTCGGCCGCCGCGCTCGCAGACGAGCCGTTCCGTCCGGGCGTGCTCGACGCGACGGTGGCGCTGCGCCAATCGTTCGTGGCGTCGCGGAGCGACGGCGCCGACGTGGAAGAATGCTACCGAGCGCACGTCCGGCGGCTCGCGGCTAAGGGACGCTGGCCGATCGGTCCACTGGCCGCGGTCGAAGCCGCCCATCACCAAGACATCCTCGCCCACTGGGAAGAGGCCTGGTCGGCGCTCGGCAGCTGTACGACGGGACGACTCCGGCTGGGCACCGCGCACGTCGAGGACGGCGCCACGCGCATCGCCGAGCCGATCGACATCCGCTTCGACGACGACCCCCGCCGACCGGGCAGCGGGACCCCACTGCGGGTCGAGATCTCAGGGCGGACGGAGCTCCTCTGTGCGCGGGCCGCCCTTGGAACGCAGGACGGTGAGGCGTCGGTGCTGCCGCTGGTGCGATCGCGGCCCGGAGCGCGGGGCCACGTGACCGAGCTTCGTCACGGCCTGCGCGGGTTCCTGGACCACGTGGCGCTGAGCGCGCTGCGCCCCACCGACGCCCCTGCCGTTCCGCACCGCGCGGTAGCCCTCTATGGGGACCTCGACGCGCCACGCGTACGCCGGTTCCGCCCCGTCGCGACAGAGACCGCCCGCTGCTGGCTGCGCGACGTCATCGAAGACCTCATCGCGTCACCGCACGCCTATCTGCTGCCGATCGAAGCGGTCCTTCGCACCGACGATCTCAGCGGCCCCACCCTCGTCGACTCCGTGGAGTACGTCCGCGACCGCTGGGACGGCGGGCAGTCACGCTACGGTCCTGTCCGCGACGCGCTCCGCTATCCCGTGCCGGAGCCCGGTCCCGCGGAGGCGGTCGTCGCGCGGCGCTTCGGGCTGTTCTTCGACTCCTTGGAGGCGCCATGAGCACTTTGCTGCATCCGCACGGGGCCGCGCGGGCAGCGGTGGACGACGTCACCCCGATGGCGTTCCCCCCGCTGGTGCGCGAACAGCTCGCGCGCGCGGAGGTCGACGAGTCGGAGGCCCACCTCGCGTGGGAGCTGTGCCGGGGCATCCCCCTGGACAGAGAGACGCTCGGCGCCCTTTCGATGCTCGTCCTGTTGGTGCTCGACGCCCAAGCGCGGGGCTCGACCCGACTCGCTGTGGACCCCGCCTCGCTCGGACCACGAGCGGCCGCCCTCGGCGCCGACCCGGAGCCCCTTCGTGCGATCCTGCCGCGTCTCTCGGACGACCCGTTTGCTCGCTTGATCGGCGGACCGGGCGACCGTCGTCCGCTCACGCTCGAGGACGGCCACCTCTACACGACGCGCCTGCACACCCTCGAGTGCCAGCTGGCGACGCGGGTCGGCGCGCGGCTCGCGGAACACAGCGATGCCGGGGCGGTCGAGCACGCGATCGAAGCCCTCCAGCGCGCACCCACGGTGGCGGGCGACGCGGTCATCGATCTTACGGAAGAACAGCGGGCAGGCGTGCGAGCGGCGCTGACTGCATCCCTCTCGGTCATCTCGGGCGGGCCCGGCACGGGCAAGACCTCCATCGTCGTTGCGATCCTCCGTGCGGCGATGCGGTCCGGGCGGGTCGAGGGCCCGAGCGGGATCGCGTTGGCTGCGCCCACGGGCAAGGCAGCCGACCGCATGCGCCGGGCGCTGGTCGGCAGCCTGGCGTCCATCCGGGCCCCTTCCCTCGAAGACGCACGCCTGCGCGAGGCGCTCCCCACGCCGAAGACCTTGCATCGCCTGTTGGGGTGGTCCCCGTCGCGGGGCCGCTTTCGACACCACGCCGACAACCCGCTCGCGGTCGACCTCGTCGTCGTTGACGAGTCGTCGATGGTCGACGTCTTCATGATGGCGCAGCTCGTCAGCTCCCTTCGGCCGAGGACGCGGCTCGTTCTGCTCGGCGACGCAGAGCAGCTCCCCTCGGTGGCCGCCGGCGCCGTGTTTCGTGATCTGGCTGGCGATCTGGTGGGGGGCCGCACACAGACGCTCCAGCCCGGTCGGACGAGCGCGGTGCACCTCACCGAGAGCCATCGCATGAACCCGGACGAGCCCGCCGGCTTCAACGTGCTCCGGGTGGCGACGCAGATCAACGAGGGCCGCCGGCTCGCGCTGGCCGAGCTGGACTCCGGCCGGCCGAGCGCCCCGGATGCGGTGGGGCGGCTTCGGGCCATCCCCGCCTCGCTGGATGCCCTCGAGGGTGTGTGCCTGCTCGAGCCGACGCCAGCCGGGCGCGAGGCGTTCCTCGATCGCTGGCTCACCGAGCGCGTGGACCCGGGCTCGATTCGTCCGCTCTCCCGCCGGACCTGGCAGCGCGCGCAGGGCCGCATCGCCGCGCACGAGGAGGCCGACTTGAACGCCCTGTTCTCACACCTCGAGCGCGCTCGGCTGCTGACCGTCACGAGGGGTGCGAGTCGCCCGACGGGCGCCGAGGCGATCAACCAGTCCCTGCACCAGCGCATGACCGCCTCCCGGCGCGCTGGCCCCGGCTGGGTCGCGGGTGAACCCACGCTCGTGTCCCGGAACGACTACGACCGCGGGCTGTTCAACGGAGACCAGGGCATCGTGCTCTGGACCGAAGAAGCCGACGCCCCCGGCCCGCGTCTGCACGTCGTCTTTCGCCGCGAGCCCGGCTTCGTCACCTTCCCACTCGAGTCGGTCAGGCCGACCTTGTCGCTCGGCTACGCCACAACCGTGCACAAAGCGCAGGGCTCGGAGCACGATCAGGTCGCCGTGATGCTGCCGGAGCACGACAGCCGCCTGCTCACCCGCGAGATCCTCTACACCGCGGTCACCCGCGCGCGCCGCTCGGTCCTGATCGTCGGCGACAAGGCCCTCCTCGACCGCGCCGTCAACCGGACGATCGAGCGTTCGAGCGGCATCGCCGGACGCATCGCCGAGTTCCTCGCGGAGAACACCGCCGACCGCGGCACGCCCCCGCAAGGTCGGGAAGACTCCTGACTCGCGCGGACCGCGCTTGCACTACCATGCACGGATGGGGTCGGCCGACGGGGGGATGATCCGCGCGCTCTTGCGCGAGGGGCTGGAGGGCGCAGTCGCGCCGCGCATCGCCTCGTCGCTGCTGTTCGACGCGCTCGCGGACGCCGGCCTCGCGGAGCCCCCTGAGGCCCCCGACGCGCTGCTCGACTTCACCAACGGAGCGCTTCGCACCCGCCTCATCACCGCGGTGGGAGAGAACACGACCGACCTCATCTTGGCCCAGGTCGGACTGATGATCGGGGCGGTGCTCGGGGCGTCTCCGAGGGCGTACGACCGCCCTTCCCAGGTACCCACGATGCGCCAGTCGGTCGAGGAGGGGCCCGTCCGCGTGCTCGTCGTCTCGAGCGGCGCCCAGCTGTCCAAGCGCTTGCGGATGGCGCTGGGTCCCGAGGTCGTCGCGCCGATGCACGGCGGGGACCCGGCCGCCGTGCAACAGATGCTCGAGCGTCTGCTGCCGCCCATCGTCCTGATCGACGCGACGGCGACGCTGCCCTACTCGCTGATGCGTCTCGCCTCTCAGCTTCAGGACACCAGTTCGCTGGTGCTCGTCTGGGGCAACGAGGTCGCCGAGGCCGTCAAAGATGCCATCGAGGACGCCATCCTCCTGCCGCCTCAGAACTCCGAACTCTTGGTCGACTATGTTCTGTCGAGGAGGGCTACCTGATGATGCTCCGCTCGCTCCTCGTAACCCTCGTCGTGTTGGCGCTCCCCGCGCTGGCCGCGGCCGACGCCATCATGCCCCCTCCGGATGACCTCCGCTGCCGACCCGGTGAGCGCCTCGTCAACGACCACGGCGGCGCCCGCTGTGAGCTGCCCTTCTGCGAGACGCAGGCCGACTGCCCAACACAGACGCGTTGCCCCCAGCGCCACTGCTACGCGATGGTCCCGTCACGCGTCGCGGGCTGCCCCGGCGTGCCCGAAGGATCGAAAGAGCCGCCCGATCCGTGCGACCCCGTGCGCGAGCAGCGCGGCCCCTGTGCGGACGCCGCACCGCAATGCCCGGACGGAGAGAGCTGCGGTCTCGCACAGTGCGAGTGGGAGGGAGAGCCGCCCCCCGTCGCACGTGAAGACCCGCGCGCGGCGAGCAACACAGGCGACACGGACGAGGGCGACACGGACGAAGACGACACCCCATCGACGCCCCCTGAGAGCCGATCCGGAGGAGGCTGCTCAGGGAGTCGCGGCACCAGCGGGGCAGTCGCCTGGTCGTTGCTCGCTTTCGGCGTCGTCGGCATCGCGTTCGGTCGCCGGCGAGGGTGAGCCGACCCGCGCAGCGCGGCCGATTCGAGGGGATATCCGAGGCCTCGGGGACGTAGCGAGAAAGCCCACGAACCCGACGAATCCGGGGGGGAAGTGAGGTCTCCTCGGGGGCGTAAGATCTGTCGAGCAGGCGGTCGTCCCCGGTCCTTCCGGAGCCCCCGCCGCGTCGTTCTGACCGGCAACGCGAACGCCCGGAGGGTGCCGCTGCGAGCCCTCGGCTCTCCGCGGTGGACCGCACCGGCGCGCGAACCGTTCGGCGCTGCGCACCCTTCTACTCTCACTCGAAACGAGCCCGACATGACCCCGCTTCTCCAGAACGCCTTCCTTCGACTCGCGCTCGTCACCGCGCTCCTCACCGGCTGCGGCGAAGACGCCGCCGACGAGGCCGAGACGCCGTCCGCCGCCGAAACGCCGGCCGCCGAAGCCCCCGAGCCCGAGCCCGAGCCGACCCCAGCGCGCCCGACGCGAATCGTCACCGGCGAGGCCGTCGAGGCGCGCGGGGAAGAGGGCCGATTCCGGTTTCGGCTCACCAACCAGGGCGAGCAGGCCATGCGCCGCGCGCAGGCGTGGGTCTACTACTACGATGCCGAAGGAAGCTGCCTCGGCCGCTACCCGCACGCCTTCTTCGCGAGCATCGACCCCGGCGCGTCGGCGGAGCAGGACCTCGGACACCCCGGTGAGCGCGTGCCCGAAGGCACGGCTTCCGCCGACGTCGAGATCAGCGGCGTGACCTTCACCGACGGCACCCAGTGGTCCAACGAGAACCTCGTGCAAGGTCGACGCGACCGCGTCCCCGGCGGCCTGAACCACGAACAGCTCCTCGCCCGCGAGGGTGAGCTCATCACCGGGGAGTGGACGGGCGAATACGGCGGCGACGACAACCGCCCCGCGCTGGTCCTCCACAACACCACCGACGAGGCGCTCGAGCCCCGCGTCGTGTGGGTCTACTACTACAACGCCGAAGGCGGCTACGAAGGCCGCGACGTGCTCAACCTCCTGGGCGACACCATCGCCCCCGGTGGCGAGCACCGCCTCTTCGGCGGCGACCCTCAGGCCGAGATGGACGAGGACATGCGCTACATCGAGGTCGCCGTCTCCGGCGTCGAGCGCGCGGACGGTACCCGCTGGGACAACCGCAACCTCAGCTCCCCCTCCCGCCCCATGACGCAGGCTCTGGCCGCGGAGTAGTTGTCCAGCGACCCAAAGCACCCGCGGGCCCGCGAGGCCTCGCGGGTCGCTTTTTTCACCGCACGGATCGGCTCACCTACACTGGCGTACATGTTCTCCTTCGCCCGTCCGCACCGCCGCTGGAACCCCCGCCACCTCTACCGTGGGAAGTGCCAAGCCGTCCGCCTCGACCGCTTCGACCTCGTGGGCGAGCGCATCCTCGACCTCTCGGAGCGCGGGGCCCTGCTCGCCTGCGACGACGAGGTGAAGGAAGGCGACGAGCTGCTCGTCAGCTTCCAGACGCCGTGGCTCGGCCCCTGGGTCGACGCCACCGCGCTCGTCACCCGCGTCGTCGGGGGATGGCGCGAAGGCGATCCTGGATATGCGGCTGGCCTGCACTTCCTGGGCCTCGAGCCCGGGGTTCAGCGTGACCTCGCGCGCCGCATCGAGCTGCTGCCGACGAAGCGCCCCGCCCGCCGACACCCCCGCGACTACGCCGAGACGGTCCGCCGGATCGGCCTCGGCCGTCCGTCGCGACGTCGCTGAGCCAGGCAGGCGGAAGCATGCAACCCTTCGCTCATGCGCCTGCACATCCGTCTGACGCGCCGGGGTGAGGTCGAGGTCGACGAGACCATCGACTGGTCTCCAGCGCCGGAGCTTCCCCGCAGCCGGCACCTGCGCAGGACAGGTTTGAGTCTGGGCCGAACGGACGGCTACCACGCGGTCGCGCGGGTCGCCGGTCAGGTCGTGAGGCTCAAACGGCGCAATCGCTTCGAGATCGGCGACGACGTGCTCCTCGAGCTCGATCTGTACCCTCACGCGAGCGCGGTTCCTTCCGTGCGGGGCGCCTGCCCCGCTTGTGGGGACGCGATGAAGACGCGTCAGAGCGGGGGCGCATACCGGTCGATCGCGCGCGAAGAGCGCTTCTGCGAGGCCTGCCAATGCGTGGTCCTGGGCGTGGAGGAGACGACGGGCTTGGTCGGCCGGTTCGTCGACAGTTCCGCAGAGGACTGGGTGATGGTGACGACGTCGCTGCGATGCCCGGACTGCCTTCAGCCGATGACGCAGGGGCGGCTCAGCACCGACGAGGGGTCGGCGGCGGTCGAGCGGTGCGCCTCGTGCAACCTGTTGCTGATCGAGCCGAGCGACGCGGTGGCCCTGCGCGGCGAGGGATAGCCGAAACGTGAGCGGGGAAGACCAGCTGGCGGCGGGGTTTGTCGTTGGGCTGACCGCGCTGATCGTCACCGGCATCGTGTGGGCCAAGCGGGGCCGGACGCCCGACGAGATGCGCGCGCTCTCTCAACGGGTGCTGCGAAATCGCTACCCCTATGCGCTGCTCGGCAGCGGGGCGCTCATCGCGCTGACCGGCGTGGGCATGTTCGCGCACGCGCGGCTCACCGAGGTCCAGGTGCTCGACCTCTCCGCGATCGAGGCGGGCGCAGACGTCGACGGCTCGTTCGTGCAGGTCGAGGGCATCGCGCGGCCCGACGCCCGGTTCTGCCGCGCTGGCCGTCGGGGCGGCGAGTCCTGCTACACGCCGATCGTCGCAGCGCCGGACAGCCGGCATGTGGCGGTCTTGCTGTCGGGTGAAGCGTCCCCAGGGGCGGGTCGCTTCTCCGGGTTCATCAGCCGCTCCAACCAGCTCACCTTTCGACGGCAGGTCGAGGAGCAGGGACTGCACCCCGCGGCGGATCTCGTCCGGGTGATCCCCGAGTCGCGAACCGACCGCGCCAACGCCGGGGCCTGGGTGAGTCTCGGGGGCCTGGCGCTGTTCAGCTTGGGCTGGGCGTGGCTCGTTCGCATGCGAAGTTGACGCGCGGAACAAGTCTCGCGCGGCGCGTGTCGGTGACGCACGCCATGAAGACGCGCTCGAGACGCATCGGCTGTTTGCTGCTCCTGCTGCCGCCCGCTTTGTTCGCCGCCTGGGTGGCCAAGGGCGGATGGCGGGGCCTGCTCGAAGTCGCGGCAGGCGTATCCGAGGGTCGCATCGGGGCCGCCGCCGCGCGGGTCGTACGCCCGCTCGAGCTGTTGCACGACACACCGGAGTTCACGCCGCAACCGCCGGGCAGCGAGGCCGGCGCGCGGATCCTAGCGCGCTTGGAGCGCATCGAGGCGAACACCCGGTCGCGGCGCTACCAGCACGCCACCGACGTGAACGAACGGCGCGGGCGGTACTTGTGGGACTGCTCTGGCATGGTGGGCTGGGTGCTTCGGCGGGAGGCCCCCCGTGCCCGCGCCGCCCTCGGCGAACGCAGGCCCGTGGCCCGCCGCGTCGCGCGCACCATCGCGCGCGCCCCGACGGCCCAGCCCCGGCGCGGGTGGCAACAGATCGAGCGCCTCGAGGACGTGCGCCCCGGCGACGTCTTTGCGTGGGAGCGCCCCGTCGGCCTTCGCAGCCGCAACACCGGCCACACCGGCTTCGTGCTCGGGACCGCGCGTCTCAGCGACCGCCTCTGGGCGGTGCGAATCACCGACTCCACGTCGTATCCGCACCAGGACGACACCCGCGGCATGAACGATGGCGGCGGCCTGGGACGCGGCACACTCGTCTTCCCCGTGGACGCGGAGGGACGCGGCACGGGCTACCGATGGCACGGCACCGACAGCCTCGGCACCCTGGTCACGCCGATCCGCTTCGGTCGGATCCACGCGCGGCAACGGCTTTAGCTGGCCGTTGAAGAACCGACGTCGATGGATCGGGCCCGTGACGTGCCGTCCGCGTCGCATGACGCGACGACGTGCATCCTTGAGGATGTTGGAGGAGCGGCAGGCGGCGTGGGCGGTGCGGCCCGGGTTTGAGGTGCGGCACAACGGTTCTTCAACGGACCGTTAGAGGGCGCAGACGGCACTCCCGCCGCGCCACGCCGGCGGGACCGCGCCCCCAGTGCGACGCGTCCATCCTCGCCAATGCACCGCGAGAGACACGCGAACTGCGGCCGAGCGGCGCGTCCGTGTCACCCTGGTGAAGCCCGTGTCGTTTCACGCTCGCTTCGATCGCGCCCTGGCCAAGCTCACGACCCCCGTGCGTTTGTATCCGGACGGGTTCGGCCGGGACCTCGACGTCCGCGTGGCCGGTGTGCGGGACTACTTCGGGCCTGCGGACGCGGTGTCGATCGTGTGGGAGCGGCGCCGGCGGATGCTGGGCGTCGAAGTGCAGCGAGGGACGTTCGCCTCCCCGGGCGCCGACTATCTCCCGCGTGAGAGCCGCGTCGGGATCGTCGAAAGGTGGATCCCGTCCCCCAACGCACCCGTCTGCCTGGTGCTGTGCGCGACCGCGGAGGAGGGGGTTGGCCGACGGCGCCCGTTTGCGCGCTGGCTCGCCCACCGCGGCATCGGCGCGCTGCTGCTCGAGAACCCCTTCTATGGGGAGCGGCGTCCCAGAGGACAGCGGGGCCCGGTCCTTCGTACGGTCGCGGACCAGTTCGCGATGAACCTCGCCACCGTAGTCGAGGCCGCGTCCCTGCTGCGCACCTTCCACGAGCAGGAGTTTGACGTGGGCGTCACGGGCTACAGCCAAGGCGGTGTCATGAGCGCGTTCGCCGCCGCCGTCAGCGATTTTTCGCTCGCCGCGATCCCACGTGGCGCTGCGCGGTCGGCCGGACCCATCTTCACGGAAGGCGCGCTCTCCGGCGCGATGGCGTGGGACGTCCTGGCGGCCGAGGCCGGCAGCTTGCAGGCGGCGCGCAAGGTCTTCCTCGACGCGCTCGAGCCTGTCCGCGTCGACCGCTACCCCGTGCCCCAAGACACCTCCCGCGCTGTCTTGGTCGCCAGTCGGCACGACGGCTTCATCCCCGCCGAAGAGGTCGAAGCGCTGCATCGGCACTGGCCGGGCTCGCGCATTCGCTGGATCGAAGGCGGCCACCTGAGCGGCTTGGTGTTGCACCATCACGTGCACCGGCGCGCCGTCCTCGAAGCGTTCGCCGGCTGATGGAGAGGGTCGCTGGCCGCTATCGACTCGAGGCTGAGCTCGGCAAGGGCGGGATGGGCGCCGTCTACTGGGCGAACGACGAACAGACGGGCAACGCGGTCGCCCTCAAGCGCATCCTGCTGCCCAAGAAAAAACGCCGCGCCCAAAAAGCCGTGCTTCGTTTCCAGCGCGAGTTCCACACCCTCGCGTCGCTCACCCACCCGCGCATCATCCGGGCGTTCGACTACGGCGTCGACGCGCGCGGCCCGTACTACACGATGGAGCTGCTCGAGGGAGAAGACCTCCGCGATGTGCTCAAGGAGCGCGGGCCGCTGCCCCCGTCCGAGGTGTGCTCCATCCTCCGCGACGTCACCGCCGCGCTGTCCGTCCTGCATGCGCGCGGCCTGCTTCACCGCGACTTGAGCCCGCGCAACGTCCGCATCGTGGACGGCCGCGCGACGCTCTTCGACTTCGGGGTGTTGGTGCAGGCTGGACTCGTCTCGGACGTCGCGGGCACGCCTGCTTATGTCGCCCCCGAGATGCTCCGCGGGGTACCGGTGGACGGGCGCGCCGATCTGTTCAGCCTGGGCGTGTTGGCCTACCGCATGCTCACCGGCGTGCGTCCCTACGATGTGCGCACCCTGGTCGAGCTGGACCACGCGTGGTCGCAGCCCGTCGAGCCGCCGTCCGCGATCGTCCCGATGCCGGAAGGCCTCGAAGACCTCGTGCTCGATCTCTTGGCGCTCGAGCCACTCGCCCGGCCTCCGAGCGCGGCGGTGTTGATCGACCGGCTCACCGCGCTCGGTGAGCTCGAGCCCGACGAAACCCTCGCGATCTCTCCGGGCTACGTGGCGTCGGCGGCCATGGTCGGACGCGACGCCGAGCTTGAGGTCATCGACGCCTTGCTCGCGAGCGCGGTGGAAGGCGGCTCGACGACGTTCCTGCTCGAGGCGGAGAGCGGCGCGGGGAAGAGCCGACTCGTCACCGAGGTCGCCATCCGGGCCAAGCTCGCCGGCGCGCTGGCGCTGCGGGTCGACTGCGAGAAGTCCGAGGGTGGACCCTTCGCGACGCTCCGGAGGCTCATCGACGCGGTGTTCCGGGAGGCCCCCGAGCTGGCCCTCGCCGCATCCAGGGCGGAGGCCCCGTGGCTCGGGCGTGTGTTCTCGAGCATCCGGGAGCGGCACCCCGATCGTTCGCTCGCGCCCGAGTCGGGAGAGCCGGCCGAGAACCGGATGCAGCTTCAGGCGTCGGTGGGGCGTTTCCTGCGCGCGCTCGCCGCGGAAAAGCCTCTCGTCATCCTGATCGACGACGTCCAGCGCGCCGACGAAGCCTCCGCGGCGGCGCTCGCTTCGTTGGCGCGTGCTGGCGTGCCGAAGCTCCTGATCGGATGGGCGCGTCGACTCGGGGAAACCGTGCGCGCCGCCGCGGCCGTCGCATCGCTCTCCGAGCTCGAGCCGCGCCTCCGATTGGGGGGCCTCGACGAGGCCGGCATCCACGCGCTCCTGCGCTCGATCTTCGGCGAGGTCCCCAATCTCTCCCGCCTCGTGTCGCGGCTCGCGTCCACCACCGGCGGCAGCCCTCTTTTGTGCACCGAGATCGTCCGGCACCTCGTGGAGACCGACGCCATCCGCTATGCGGGCGGCAGCTGGATCCTGCCGACGAAGTTCCCCGGCGCCTTTCCCGAGGGCCTCGCCGCGGCGATGCAACTCCGCATCGAAGGGCTCGGGCCTTCCGTACGGCAGGTCGCCGAGCTCCTGGCCGTGCACGGCCTCGAGGCGGACCTCGAGCGGGCGCTGGCGCTCACCCACGGGCAGCTCGAGGGCGATGAGGACAGCCGCGTCGGGGTCGTCTTCGGCGCGCTCGCGGAGCTCGGTCAGCAGGGCGTTTTGGCCGACCAGGGAGACCGGCTGCGCTTCCGCCACGACTCGATTCGCGAGGCCCTGCTCGCGCAGATCGAGCCCGAGAGTCTCCGACGTCTGCACCGCCATGTCGGTGAAGTGCGGCTCGCCGAGCGGAGCGATGGACCCACCGACGCCAACGCGGAAGCGGAGATCGGTTGGCACCTCTACCGCGGCGGCGAAGAAGCACGGGGCGCCGCGATGCTCGAACGCGCAGGGCGGCGCCTGTTCGAGGCTCAGGCGCTCGCCGACTGCATCGCGCCGCTCGAGGCCGCGCTATCTGTACGCCAGCAGAACAGCGCGCCCGACGCCGTCCTGGCGGACCTCTCGTACATGCTCCTCGCCGCCGGTTGGGTCTCGGACCGCGCCGTGGGGGAACGGTACGGGCCCATGGCGATCGAGCTCCACGAGAAGCTCGCCGGCATCCGCACGATGGGGCGCCTCCGGTTCCTCGGCTGGCGCCTCGCGTTCCCGTTTGCGCTCGCCCTCGCCTTCGTGCGCTGGATCTTCCGCTTCGGAGAGGCGCGCGGGCCCAGCCCGATCCGAGCGCTCAGCTATTTTGTGTTCGCGTTGAGCTGGGCCACCGCGATCGCCTACGCCGCCAACCGAAAGGCGCGGGTCCTGACGCTCGCCAAGCGCGCCGAACCGTTCCGGGCGTTTGCAGGCCAACCGCCGTACGCCGGCTACCTGATGGTCCAGTCGATGAGCGACATCCTTATGGGCCGCCTCGAGCAGGCGTCCAGCCGGCTGACCGAGGCGCGCCGCTTGGGTACACGGCGTTGGTTCAACCCGCTGACCGAACCCGAGCAGCGCCTCGCTGACGCCGGCTGCCGCTCCATGCGCTTGATCGTCGATGTCAACCAGTTCGACGCCCGTCTGTACGACGACCTCGACGCGATCCAGGAGCTTGGCCTCGCGTACTACCGCCTCGCCGGCACCTCCGTGCGCGCCGTCTGGCACCGCTACCGAGGAGAAGAGAGCAAGGCGCGTGAGATCGAGATGGAGATGGAACCCACCAGCCTTCAGCTCGGCGCGTGGACGACCGATCTCCAGCGCCTCTTGTTTGCACACCCCGCGTACGCGTTCACCCACGACGTCGAGGGCCTCAAGCGCTCGCTCGACGCGCTGGAGCGGCGCATCGCGGAAGGCATGGAGCTGGAGGTGCGTTCGAAGATCACGCGCGCGGAGATCCACCGGGAGCGGGGAGAGGTGGACGCCGCGCTGGCGATCCTGGAGCCTCTGCTCGACGCACTGGATGAGAACGATCACCTCTTCCGGCAGTACGCCGCCTCCGCCGCCGCGCAGACCGGGCTGGAGTGCTACCGCTACGAGATCGCCGAGAAGTACGCGCGGCTCGGGCTCGAGGACGGGCGCGATCCGGCCGTGCGTGTGCTGCTCCCTTGGCTCCGCTGCCAGCGTGTGCTCGGGCTGGCAGAGGACGCGCTCGGACGCTCGGCGGACGGCGCGCGGCGGATCGAATCGGCCATCGAGATCGCCGAAGCCCGGGACTGCCCCGTGCTGGCGGGAGAACTCCACGAGGCGAGGGCGCGCATCGCGTTTGCAGCCGACGACCGCCTTCTGTTCGAGGTGCACCGCGCCAAGTGCGCGAACTGGCTGCGACCGACCGAGAACCCCGGACTCGTCGCCGTGGTGGAGCGGTTGACGGAGATGGACCGCGAGGCCGAGGTCCGCCCCGTCAACCCGCGTCGACGACGACCAGGCGCGAGCTCCACCGAAACCACCTTCGACCGCTCCAGCGTGCGCAGCCAGAGCAGTGTGAGTTCACCCTCCGAAGAGGGCGCCACCGTCGCGGAGGCCAGCCGCTCCGAGCTGCCCCGGTCCGGCGCGAGGGTCGATTCGTTCGCCCCGCCCGCGTCCGAGGCAGCCACCGTCATCGTCGCGGAAGAAGAAGTGGACCGCACGGTCGCCTCGAGTCCGGCTGCGATCGCGCGCACTGGCTCACGTTCGGCGTCGCAATCCGTCGCCTCGGCCTCCCCGTCCGCGCCCCCCGAATCCGAGTCCTAGAGGGCCGGCCATCCAGATGTCCTCGCCATCACGAGGGCTCTGGGAGTCGCCCCTTGCCCGCGTTGCGCAGCGGCCCTTCGTACCAACGCTTCCATCGCGCGGCGGAGTAGACGCTCCATCCTGCGCCCAGCATGCAGGCCAGCGCCAAGAGCAAGAGCGCGTAGTGAATGGAGCTGCCGGCGCCAGGGGAGGAGACCAGGTTCTCGTCGTCGAAGTAGCGGTAGCGAAGCACGTGCCCCCGCTGGACCGTCGACCAGTCGTCCTGGTCCAACTCGGCGACCATGTACTGGGTACCGCCCTCCGGACGCTGCATGTCGAGGTCGACCACGTGGTGCTGCACCCGGCCCCCGCGACTTCCGCGGGTCTCGTAGTAGCGACGCCCCTCGACGACCGCGGTTGTGGGCTCCGCAGCCACCGCGCAAAAGAGATACGGCATCGTCGGCAAGGCGCCGAGCAGGAGCATTCCCGTCGCGAGCAGCGCCGACTTGCCGAAGCGCCGCGCCCGGAGACGATGGCGCTCGGCGAGTTCCTCGGTGGAGATGTGCAGCGGAATCCCGAGCGGGGAGGACATCACCCAGCCGCCCCGCGCCGCATCCCGGTAGCCCCGCTCGCCGGCCGACGCCTCCGGATCTTCACCACGTCGGAGCACCCCCTCGACGACCGCGACTTCCCCGGCCGTGAGCTCGGCCGTGCAAAACCGCGTCGAGCGGGTCGCGTGGAACATCTGATCCAGCTCATCCACGAGCAACACGTCGGTTCGCGGGTGTACGCGAACGCGCTCCCCGTCGTCGCGCCGGAGGTAGAACGGACGTGCTGTGATCGTCCGGCTCTGCTCCTGCCAGGAGTGCACCCAACCGTTCTTGACCTTGTTCTCCGTGCCTTCCTGCTCGATCTCCACCTTCACGGCGGTGGACTCCCCTCGGGCGAGCTCGACTGTGCCCTTCACGAAGTGGCCGCCGGGCCGGAGGGGGGAGGCCGGGTCGAGCGCCCCCTCCGCCTCGGTAGCGAGCGCGAGCTCCCGCCAGCGGTGCACGAGCGCGATGCCGAGCACCACGAAGCCCAAAACGAAGAGCAAGCCCACCATGAAGTGCGACACGGGCGGGTCGACATGATTGTTGGTGTACAGCTCCCGCGGCGCGAGCGCCGTGCCAAACTCCTCCTCCACCGCGTCAATATGGGTCGCCCATCGAAACGAAACCAATATCGGACACGAGCAGGACGCAGGTGCGTGCACCGTCGCCTTTTCCCGATCGGCGAGATCGCTCAGAGTGGGACCGGTGACCCGCGAAAGGACAAGCGAGCATGGCTGAGTACCCCGTCAATGGCCGGGAGGCCGACACAGACGTCATCGTCTCCACGGGGCCCGACGTGTGCCTGACGCCGGTCGGCGGGAGCATGGTTCCCGTGGCGTACTGCTCGGTCGCGTTTCTCGGCGACTCCCAGCGTCTCTCCTCGACCGTGCTCGACAACGGTCACCCTGACTTCAATCTGAACTCGCGAACGCTTACATCGACGGGGCACGAACCCGGAGTGGGGACCGGCGTCGTGAGCGGCGGCTACCTGGGACCGGCGTTCGTCTCGACCGCGTCACCCACAGTCTTTACGGACACCTTCGCGACTACACGACACCGGGATCCGGCGTTCATCAACCGTCCCGATGTTGGCGCGATCGAGCCGTCGATGCCGCCGACCAACTACCACGACATGTGCGTGCGGCGGGTCGAGGGCCGCGGTGCGGACCCGGTGTTCAACGAATACGTCGAGGCGCAGATGGCCCGACGTCTGGTTGAGCCTGGGACCAACCAGAGCCATGTGAACGCGAACGCGGTCGCGCTCCTCGTGACGGACGCCGAGGCTGAGCAGGAGGAGGACTTCTCCCGTCGCGAGGGCGAGACGGTGCACGAGTACCGCGAGCGCATGATGGAGCGGATCCGAGAGCGCCCGGTGCGCGGCGATGGGCCGCAGGGCCTCGTGGACCAGATCGCCGAGCTCAACGGGATCGAGGAGGCCATCCAGTCCGATCCCGACTTCTATGCATGGGACCAGAACATCAGCCCGGACCTCTACCACAACCCGACCGGGCAGCCGGGCATCGCCCACAACCCCGTGCTGAGCCAGGGCGCAAACGGAGACCCGGGTCGCATGGCCACCTTCATGGAGACGGCCGATCCGTACTCGTTCGCGGGCGCCGACGGGCAGGCCTACAGCGGGGACGCCCACTCGGTGGTTCGCGAGTCCTCGGGCATCGGAGAACCGCTCTACGCCATCCAGCAGCAGAGGCAGCGCTGGCTGGAGGCGCTGGACGCCATGCCGGAGACCACCTACGGCCGGGACGAGGCGATCCGGGACGCAAGGACCCTCGACGACATCCGGAACCGCACCAACGCGGCGCGCCGGATGGGCACGCTCATCCGTGGCGGGACGAGCATCGACGGTCAGGCGATCCGTCCGGACGGCCCCAACCTACCGATGCCCGACATCGGCAGCATGTTCTGACACCGTCGGTCAGAGGGCGTCGCCAGCGGCGGCACGGAAGCGATCCCTCTGCGTCTCGATCCGTGTGGTCAGCGCGGCGGGGGTGTCCGCGGGCCAGGCCCCCACGGAGTCGTAGGCCTGGACGTACCAAGCGGTCCACGCGTCGACGACGCGGCGCTCGAGTTCGGCGTCCTCTCCCGCGCGCGCGGCCGTGACCGCATGCCCGAGCCGGACATAGGCGTGGTGGTCGACGGCGTTCAGCATCTCGTCGAGATCCTCTGGCGCCTCGGACGCCATGCTGATCCCAAGGCCGCCGAACGCCGACGCGACCCGGCGCATCTCGGCGCCGCTGACGCGGTCGATGCGGTCGAGCGTGGTGTGGTAGGCCGAGTCGGTGAAGTGCCAACCGAGCACGGCGGGCAGGCCGCGCTCGAGGAAGGGCACGTGGTCGGAGCCGCCCTCGAACGGGTTCTCTCGGTACGTGAACGTGCCCGGGACCTGAGCGGCCGCCGCGTTGGTGAGCGCGTTGAGGAAGTGCCCCCGAAGCTGGCTCTCCTGGACGTCGCCCTGGCCCCACTCCGAGTGTTCGTCCGGCGCGCGCAGCCACACGGCGCCGGGATCGGGCATGCGCTCGATGAGAAACGGCGCGCCCACGATGTCCGGGTCCTGACCGACCATGTCCAGGACGAGCCCCGCGCCCGGCGTGGCGTTCGAGGACTCCAGCCAGGTGCGGGCGATCTCCATCTCCTGCCCCCAGAGGAACACCATCGGGCGGCGCGGCCGCGGCAGCTCCCCGGCCTCGATGCCCGCGCGCATCGAACGGGCCAACTCAGCGAGCGCGGCGACCCCGCTGCCGTTGTCGTTGGCGCCGGGCTCGTCGACGTGGGCCACGTAGACGACGGCGCCGTGCGACTGCTGCCCATCGATGCGCGCCTCGATCGCCCCTGCGCGCGATCGCCCGATGGCGACATCGACCTGCACACGTACACGCGCCGGGCCGGACTCGGTCGCGGCGCGCAGGCGACGCCAGACGCGATCGGAAAGCGAGAACCCCAGCGCCGGACCTTCGTGCTCGGGCAGGTACCCGAACTGCGCCGCGTCGGGAAAACGATCCGGCTGATGATACGACTCGAGGTTCCGCACCAGGATGCCGCGTGCACCCGCTGAGGACGCCGCCTCGAACACCGTGCGCGGGCTTCCGTCGGCGAGGACGAGACGCCCTCGGGCGGAAGCGCCGGCCTGCACCTGCTCGAGGCGGACCACCTCCAGCTCCGTCGCCGGCGTGGCGTCCGAGCCGACCAGCAGCGTGCCCCGGTCGGGCTCCGCTTCGTTGTCGAACCCGATGAGTTCGGCCTCCTCGTCGCCGAGCAGCGTCAGGTGCGCCGCGCGCGGGGTCCACGTCGGGCGCTCCTCGCCGAGCGCCAGCATCTGCACGTGACTCGTGTCGAACCCGCCCTCGCTCAGCTCTCGCTGGACGCGCTCGAGCGTCTTCACGTAACCGAGGTTGCCGCGCACGCGGAAGTAGCGCTCCACGTATGCCACCGTCGCGTGCGCGCGCTCCGCGTCGAAGCGCTGCGACACAGCGGCCACGTGAGCCGCGAGGCGCGGTACCGACAACGCGGGTGCCGGCGGAGGAGGTGCTGGCTGACGTTGCGCAGCGACCGACCGCGGAGCCGTGGGGTCCGATGCAGTCCCGCCGCAGGCCGTGAGGAACAGAGTGAAGAAGAGGACGTGTTGAACACGCATGCCGCACCGTAGTACGGCCGGACGGCACCGCGCCCTCTGTTTCGCACGAACCCACCACAGAGACGGGACATGTTCATCACACCACGACGGCTGGCCCTTGCCTTGCTTTTCTTCGCCGCCGCGTGTGGCGGTCCGTCGATGCGGACGCATCCAACGCCGCGAAACGCGAACGCACGCCCTCCCGCGGAGGCGGAGCGCGCGGTTCAGGTGGAGCCCGCTCGCGAACGGAGCGCGGACGAGGAAGACGCCTGGTACGAGGCGCGACGCAGAGCGATCTCCGTTGCGGTATCCACGTCGATTGACGCGCTCGGAGAAGGCAATCTGGTCGCGGCGGCAGCTCCGCTGGTCTCGTATCTAGAGACCCACGGCGGCGTGGAGGACGAGCCGCCGTCACGCATCACGGCGCTGCTCGAGCACGTGCGCTGGCTCGAGGCGCTGCCGAGAACCATCGAAGTGTCGGGGGCCCGATGGCTCGATGTCCCGCAGCGCCGCTACGTCGTCTTGGGTGCGGTCGTCCTCGCAGAACCGGAGGGCGAGGCGCGAGGTCCGTTCGGAAGCCTGGATCTCGATGCGGTCGACGTCTGGGCGGAAGTCCCCGATGGCCCCGTGCTCATCGCCCGCCCCAACGAAGCTCCCTCGTTCGAAGTGCGGTCCCATCTTCTCGCCGTCGCGGGGTGGGTGTCCCGAGACCAACTCTCCGAGCAGCCTCCCCGCGAACAGACGCTCGACACGGGGCGCCCCCTCGCCATTCGTCGTGCACCGCGGATCGTGTCCGCTTCCGCCAACGTAGGCGGACAGTACTGCCAATCGGCAGGCGGCACCCGGGGGCTGGGATTCGTCCTCAACGCCGGCACCGAGCATCACTGCGAGCCGCTCCTCCCCCTCTGCGGTGGCGGCGGGCTCATCGAAGCGAGCTTCGAGTTTGACGACGACATGGTGTGCGCGGACTGCATCTCGAACTTTCGGAGCTTCATCCGCGAGGGCGACTTTTGCCGCTCCGAAGTCC
This sequence comes from Sandaracinaceae bacterium, assembly GCA_045106715.1. Taxonomy (GTDB): domain Bacteria; phylum Myxococcota_A; class Polyangia; order Polyangiales; family Sandaracinaceae. Next base: position 4,580 of record JBGCFC010000132.1, on the reverse strand, counting down.
CGGGCTCCACATGGCGGTGCGCACCGGGCGGCGAGCATCTGGTCTGCACCGCACCGGGAGCGCCCCCCGACTCCGTCGAGCCCGAGCCGCCGCTGCCGCCGCTCGCGCCCGCCGAGTCGGGCGAGGCCGAGGTCGATGCGCTGGTTGCACGCCTGCGCCGAGAGCCGAGCCACTTCACCAACCGCATGCTGCAGTTTCACGCTCGCGCGCACCGTGACGCGCTGCTCGAGCTGCTGTGCGCCGCCGATGAGCCCCCGAGCCGGCGCGCACTGGTCATCGCGCTCCGGGAGACCGACGCCTTCGCCGCCGTCGAGGACCGTTACGTGCCGTGCCTGCGGCGCCTGTCCGGTACCGAGCTGCAACCCACGCTGGCGGAGCTGCCCGATCCGCGCCTGCGCGGCATCCTCGAGACCATCGTCGCGCAGCCCCTCGACCCTCGGGATGGGGAGTTGGCTCGGGCGACGCTCGAGGTGATCGACGCGGCGGCGCGGGGCGCGTGGCCCGCGCTACTGGGGCGGCACATGAGCAACAACCGTCGGTTCTTCGACGTTCAGCGGGTCGCAGCGGAGGGGCTCGCGGATCCACGGCCGATCGTGCCCACGCTGATCGCCGCGCTCACCCACCCGGACGCGTCGGACTACGTGCGCCGCACCGCGCGACGCAGGCTGCGCTTGATGGGGGTGCCTCACGCAGACGCGGAAGAGGCACGCGCGTTCTACGCCGCCCACCGCGATGAGCCCCTGGACGCGTGGATGGCGGCTGCGGTGGCGCGCGAGGACGACGTGGGGCGCTGGTCACTCTACCGGGTGTGGTGGGAGAGGCAGCCCGGACCGGCCGGCATTGCGGCGCTCGTGGCCGGGCTCGAGGACGCGAACACCCAGAACCGAGACGATGCTGCCGTCGCGCTCGCGCGCTGGGGGGACCGCCGCGCCATCCCGGTCCTCGCCGCGCATCTTCCGTCCCATGCCGCGTTCCTCGCGCTCGGATGGCTGCATGACAGCTCGATGGGTTTCGGGAACCGCGACCTGGATGCCGACGCCCGACGGCTCGTGCAGCTCGTCCAGCGCTGGCGCGCGTGGGCCGAACACGAGGCTCAGTCGTCGAACTGAAAGCCGCGCTTCGCCGCGAGCGCGATGATGGCGTTGAGCTCGCGAGGGTCATTGGCCACCGTGGCCATCAGCGCACGGAGCTCCTCCAGCGCAGACTTGTCGGGTCCGTGGGCGACAAACGTCCCGCCCTCCGAGTCGTACTCGAAGCGCCCGTCCAACGCGGGCGCGCGCGACGCCACGAGCAGCATCGCGACGCCCTCCCAGAAGTAGCCGTTGGGCTCATGGCCCGCTTCTTCGATCGCGCCGTCAACGGCAGTCATCCCGGCGACGAGCTGGAGAGTGTGTGTGCCATCGTGCTCATTGAGGAAGAAGGACATCGCGCCAGCCTATCAGCCCGCGGTGAGCTCGAGACTCAGGTCGTAGAACCGCGCGGCCGCGGCGTCATCCTTGGCGTTCGGGTTGGGCGATGTCATGGGCCAGCCGCCCTTGTTCGCCTTCTTGTCCCGGTAGAGACCGAGCTGGCTGTAGTACGCCCCGCTGTGGTTCGGGACGTCGTCCGCGAGCGCGGCGTGCAGTGAAGTCTGCGCGCCCTCCCACGGTTCGATCATGCCCATGAGCCCGAACACCGGCCGCATGATCGTGTTCTGCACCCAGACGGGCATCGTATTCCGCGCGAGGTTGGTGCGGACCCAGATGCGATGGCGGTCTCGATCTCGTCGACCGCGCCCAGGTCGACCTTGTTGAGGAGCACCACGGGAGCGGCGCCACCGTCCCACACCGCCGTCACGTACCGTTCGACGCGGCGCGGGTTCACATCGCCGTCGAGCGCCGTGACCACGAACACCGTGTCTAGGTTGGCGGCGACTTGCTGGGCCCGGCCGCCCGGCCGGCCGCTTTGCGCGACAGCTCGCTCCGCCTCGGGAGCACCTCCACGATTCGCGCCGAGCCTTCTTCCACGCGGTCCACCACGACCCAATCGCCGACCGCCACCACAGCACCCTCGTGGCGCTGCGATGCGGCCATCGTCGCCCGCTTCACACCTCCCGCCGTCCAGACATCCCAGGCCCCTCGAAACTCTGCGGCGACGCGGGCCGGCATCTCGCCCGGCGCTTCTTCTCGTTCTTCGAACGCGGCCTGTCGGTCGGCCGTCCACCCCATCTCGAACACATTCATCGTCTCGAACCTCAACTCACGCAAGACTCCATTCGGCTCGCAGGGCGAACTCCAGGGAGGCGCGTGAGGGCATCGGACGACGCTCAGGTCGACGGTCGAGGCTCAGGCGACACCAACGAAGGAGAACGGCTGCGGGCGCACATCGGGCGCATTGTGGACTTCGGCCATGGGTTCTCCTTCCTTTCGCTCGGTCGCGAGCGTGCCCTCATGATGCGCGCTTCTACGGCACGGTCAACGGCGCCGCGGCCGTGTCGCGCATCGAGACGTGTTCTCAGCAGGGTGAGGAGTCCAACGCCGGAACGTGGACAGGTCCTCTCAGGGGATTAAGACTCTCCGTATCCGGCCGACCGGCCAGAATCGGAGTCCCCGTGCTGCGTTACACCGCTGACCTGCGCTCGATCGCGTTTGTGCTCACCTACTTCGGGCTGATCGCCTTCGCCTATCTCGCCGACCTCCCAGCGTGGGCATGGGTGCCGCTGACGATCGTGCTCTGTTTTCTCTCCTTCTTCTGCGCGGTCATCACGCACAACACCGTGCACAGCCCGGTCTTCAAGAGCCGCTTCATGAACAGCGTGTTCCAGGCCGCGCTCAGCACGACCTACGGACACCCCGTCAGCATGTACGTGCCGGGCCACAACCTGAGCCACCACAAGTACACGGAGCAGACGTCCGACCGCATGCGCACCGACAAGATGCGCTTCCGCTGGAACCTGCTGAACCAGCTCTTCTTCGCGGCCGTGGTCGGCCCGGTGATCTTCAAGGACAACGCGCGCTTCGCGAAGGCCATGCGCCGCACCAACCCAAAGTGGTTCCGGCAGTTCATGCTCGAGACGACCGTCTACCTCGGCTTCCTCGTTGCGCTGGCGCTGCTCGATCCGATGAAGCTCTGGGGCGTCCTGCCGCTCAAGTTCCTCGTCTTCGTGATGCTCCCCCACCAGTACGCCGCGTGGGGGATCATGGGCATCAACTTCGTGCAGCACGACGGCTGCGACGCGACCCACAAGTACAACCACAGCCGCAACTTCAAGGGCAAGCTGGTCAACTGGTTCACGTTCAACAACGGCTTCCACGGCCTGCACCACATGCGGCCCGGGCTCCACTGGAGCCTGCTGCCCGAGGAGCACGCCAAGGAGGTCGCACCCCACATCCACCCGAACCTCGATCGCACGGCGCTCATCCCGTACCTCTTCGAGGCGTACATCTACCCGGGCAAGCGCGTGACGTACGACGGCAAGCCTCGGGAGCTGGGCCCGGAGCGCGAGGACACCGACTGGATGCCCGCCAAGCTCCGCAAAGAGCTCGACATCTACGACGCCGACTACGTGCCGCTCGAGGGTCAGAACGCGGCCACCTGAGCCTCAGCTCACGGGGTCGCGCTGCGCCGGATCCACGCGCCCTCGCTTCCCGAGAGCCACACGTTCTCGGCCGACGTCGCCCAGACCCCCGTGACGGCGCCGGTCGTGTCTGTGGTGAGCGTCTCGAAGGCGGTTCCATCCCATCGCAGCAGCGTTCCGTCTTCGCCCCCGATGTACACGTTGCGGCGGTCCGCGGCCCAGACCGCGTTGAGCGCGACCGAGACGCCGGCGTCCACCTCGGACCACGCCGCGCCGTCCCACCGCGCGATGCAGCCCTCCGCGCCCACCGCCCAGAGGTCGTCGGGCGCGAGGCCATGGAGATCGTAGATGCGGCCGCAGAGACCTGACGTCGGCGTCCATGACGTTCCGTCAAAGTGGCTGACAGACCCTGCGTCGAGGGTCGCGCCGCCGCCGGCCCAGACGTCGGTGTCGGAGAAGCCGAAGATCGTCTGCTGCGAACCGGTGAAGCCGAGGTCGAGGTAGCGGTCCACCCCCGCGTCGGTGCGGTGCACCACGCCAGCGCCGATCATCCAATACTCCGTCGCGGACCGGGTCCAGACCCCGCGGATGATCGCTCCGTTCGCAAACTGGGTCTCGAACCGGTTGGTCCAGCTGGTGCCGTCCCAGATCAAGACGGAGCGCGAGCTCCCCACCACCACCGCGGCGCTCGCGCTGGCGACGTCCACATCGAAGCGGCTCGAGGTGCTGCCTCCAAACGCCGCGACGAAGCCCGCGTCGGTGCGCTGCATAACGGTGTTCGACCGGCCGGCGACCAACGCCAAGCTGTCGTCCGGCGCGCCGCTGATCGCCAGCAGCGAGTCACCGGAGCCTCCGGACTCGAGCTGCCATTCACCGCCGGGGAGCAGGCGCCAGATGCTGCCGGCCTCGCCAACCACGACCCACTCCCCGGCGCCCACGTGCACGATCTCGTTGCCGACGGCCGCGCCCGGAAGGGCGTCGAACGTCCACTCCGTACCGTCGAAACTGGTGATCGACCCGAACC
>JBGCFC010000131.1:0-131483 GCA_045106715.1 Sandaracinaceae bacterium | reverse complement strand
CACGGACGAGGGGCAAGCCCCTCAGGCTCCCCGTCTCCGACTGCGCGCGCTTCGCGCATTTTTGCACATTCGAAAACTCACCATTTTCTGGTGGCGCCTCCGCGCCACGGACGAGGGGCAAGCCCCTCAGGCTCCCCGTCTCCGACTGCGCGCGCTTCGCGCATTTTTGCACATTCGAAAACTCACCATTTTCTGGTGGCGCCTCCGCGCCAGACGAGGGGCAAGCCCCTCGAGCTCCCCGTCTCCGACTGTTTCGACAGTCCTTGAGCACCGGGCGCGACTCTCCCGACCGTGAACCCGAGTTCACCCGCACTCACCACAGAGTGATAAAGATATCACTGTCATGCCCGGCCTGGCTCTTGCTGACGGCTCGGGCATGCGAAAAACTATTCTGATTCTCTCATCTCTGCTCATCGCTTGTGGTGGTGAAAGCGGCCTCTTGCGGGACGAGGTGCAGACCCTCCCAGAGGGGACCGCGACCGGGTCGGCGCTCTCAGGCGAGTACGACATCGAGCTGCGTTCGAGTGCCGTGGGAGCTGCGGTCCGTTCGCGGTGGGCATCTTCACTGCGAGCGTGTGCGATGTCGGCGACACCGAGTCGATGCAGGCCACCGTCACCCAGACCGATGGTCATCTTCGGATCGTCACCGACGAGCTCCCGTCGCTGCTCGAAGGGGGCGCAGACGCCGACGGCTCGTTCGACGTCGGCGGGTACGCCACGCAGTTTGGGGGTGGCTTGGAGATCACCGCGCGTTCGGTGGGCTCCATCGGGCCGGACGGCACGCTTCGCGCGATGATCGACTCGCGCAGCTGGGGCCAAGTCGAGGACCAAGGCGCAGACTGCTACGGGGTTCGCGAGGCCATCGGTACACGCGACGAGTGAGGCTCCCATTGCGGGGTGCGCTGCCCGGCCGAGTCAGGTGCTCTGCAGCTGCTCGAAGAACCCTTCGACCGAAGAGACCACCTCCAGCAGCACGGTCAGATCGACCGGCTTGGTGAGGTAGCAGCTCGCCTTGAGGCGATACGACGCTTCGATGTCGTCGGGGGCGTCCGACCCCGTGAGGACCACGATCGGGATGTCGGCCAGCGATTCGTCGTTGGCCATCGTTTCGAGCACGTCGGTGCCCTTGCGACCCGGGAGGTTGAGGTCGAGAAAGACGAGACCGGGTCGAGGCGCGTCCGCATACGGCGCCTCCTGCCGGAGAAACCGGAGCGCGTGCTCGACTGTGCGGGTGACGTGGACCTGGTTGTCGACTGCGGAGCGCCGACATGCCACGCGGGCAAGCTCGATGTCGCCCTCGCTGTCTTCGATCAACAAGATCTCGAGTCGCTCACTCATCAGGGGTCCTTCTTGGTAGCAGGATCGAGCACCGACGCGAGCATCTGCCGGAGGCTCTCGCGCGTGAAAGGCTTGTGGAGAACGTTGGCGGCTGAGCGCAGCGGCAGGTCTGGGTGCGCCATCCCGGTCATGAAGATCAAGCGGCTGACCAGCTCGGGCTGGTGCGTCTCCAGCCACGCGAGCACATCGTGCCCGCCCCCGTCGGACATGACCAGGTCGCACAGCACCGCGTCGATGTCCGTCCGGCCCTCGAGCAGCTTGGTGGCCTCGCGACCCGAACGCGCCTCGACCAGCGTCGCCTGCCCACGGAGCAGCCGACGTACCGACCGCACGATCCCTTCCTCATCGTCGACGACGAGCACGGTCAGCCCCGGCCCGAGGCGAGGCGCCTGGGATGGGGTCACCTCGGGCGGGTGTTCGGCCGCCTCGCTGGTGGGCAGGTGGACCACGAAACGCGTCCCGCCTCCGAGTTCGCTGTCGACGGAGATGAAGCCGCCCATCTGCTGGACCAGACTGTTGCAGATCGCGAGCCCGAGCCCCGTCCCGCCCGCCGCCCGGCGTGTCGTGAAGAACGGGTCGAAGATGTGGGCGAGCTGGTCTTTGGCGATGCCGGGTCCGTTGTCCTCGACCGCGATGCAGACGTCCCGATCGGCGAGCCAGGTGCGGACCCGGACCCAGTTCGCCGGCGCGCCCTCAGGCGGAGCGGCGTCCTCGGTCGGCGCATGCATCGCCTGCGCTGCGTTCATGATCAGGTTGAGCAAGACCTGACCGAGCCGGCTCTCGTTGCCGAGCACCGTTGGCACCGACCCCAGATCGCGAGACACGCGCACGTGGGAGGGCACCTCCGGCTCAGCCAACCGGAGCGTTTGAACCACCACCCGGTTGGGTTCCACCCCGCGAATCTCGTCGTCCACGCGTTGGAACGTACGCAGGTCGGAGACGATGGTCGCCACGCGCCGCACGCCGATGAGCGCATCCTCCGCCGCGCCGAGCAGGTCAGCGTCCTCACGCTCCTTGAGCGCCTCGACGAGCACCTCGAGGTTGCCCATCGTGAACGCGAGCGGGTTGTTGACCTCGTGGGCGACGCCCGCCACCAGCATGCCGACGGTCGCGAGCCGCTCCGCCTGCTCCATGCGCGCCTCGATCCGGCGCCGCTCCGTCAGGTCCCGTGCCGTGTACAGCACCGAAGCACGCCCCCCAAAGTGAATCGGCATCGCGCGCACCTCGACCATCCGCTCGCCGCCATCGAGCGTCAGCATGCGGATCGAGACCGCGTCCGGCGCCTCCTCCGCCTCTTGCGTGAGCGACTCGAGCAACGCGACGTCATCGGCGTGCACAAAGCTGCTCAAGCGTGCGGCTTGGAGTCGGGAGCGCATGCCCCCGATGACCTGCTCGAACCGATGATTGACGTACATGAGCATGCCGTCGTGAGACACGCAGACCGCGTCGGGGGAGTGGTCGACCAAGCGACGCATGTCGCGCTCGGAGGTGAGCAAGCGCTCCTGCGCCTCGCGAACCGTGGTGACATCGCGCAGGCCCAGAAGACGCTGGTCTTGCGCCAGCCGGACGCCCTGCACCAGGAACACGCCCGTGGTGCAGTTCGCCCGCATGAGCTCGAGCTCGCTCTGGCCCTCGACCGTCCCGATCTCCCGGAGCCAGCTCGCGAGCGACCCCTTGGCCTCGCGCGGCACCAGCGTCAGCATCGAGCTGCCGACCGCCACTGGGGCGAGCTGCTCGCGTGCGGCCCGATTTAGCTTCTCGATACGGAAGCCCACGTCGAGTGTGATGAACGCGACGGGCGAAAAATCGAAGAGTTCGAGGTAGGCGTCGAACGAGTCGGAGAGGTCGGACTCGGCGCGACGCAGCTCTTCGTTCTGGAGCTCGAGCTCGATCTGGTGGATGCGCAGCTCCTCCACGACCTGCTCGGGCGAGACATCGCGGAGCCGGGAGGCCTGCTTGCGCATGAGGCGTTCACGCGCGCGTCGACGGAGCTCGCTCTCGGCCTCGTCAGAGCTCATCAGCCGTCTGCCCTCGGGGACTTGGAGCGGCAACGTCCCGCGACCATCGCCTCTCCGGCTGGGGTATGAAGGATCGGCTGGCACCGAATCTCAACTTCGTGCGTGTGGCCTTCGGCCAAAATGGCGCACGTGACACGGAACGGACGGCCCAATGTTTCGGCCGCAGTCGACGCCTGACGGAGCGCGTCGAGGTCTTCCGGGCTCATGTGCGCCGCCAGCTCGGACAGCGGCCCACCACTCCATTTCGGGATCCGGAACACGGCCGCGAGCGCGTACGTGCCCGAGACGCGGTCGCTGGCGAGGTTCCAGACGAAGTGCGCGTCCGCGGGCGTTTCCTCCACGCGGTCGTCTCGGATCGCGGCCAGCGTCGTCGAAAGCCGGATCGCCGCGACGCCTTCGGCCTTGGAGGGTACGGGGATCAGGTCCACGTTCTCCCAGTACGTCTCTCCATCGGGCCGCTTTGAGCGAACGACGCTCGACCATCGGGAGCCGCCGCGCACGGCGGCGAGACCGGATTCGATGTTCGCGCGCTCCCCTTCGTGGCTCAGATCGCGGATGTCCTGGCCGACCACCCACTGCAGGTCCCGTCCCGACGCCTTGGCGAACGCGGCGTTGGCGGCGGTGATCTCGCCCGTCCCTGACACGGTGCAGAGCGGAAGCTCCGCCACGCTGAGCGCCGCTGTGACGGCCTCCACCCGGCGCTCGGCGTTGAAGAGCGTGGTCACGTCCGTGCAGGTGATGAGCACACCCTCCACGGACCCTCCAGAGAGGCGAGGCGTGACCTGGACCATCATGTGGCGCTGGTCGTCGGCCTCGGAATGGTGCAGCTCCGGGTGGGCCACGAGCGCCACGCGCTCACAGATCGCCGGCAAGTCCGGCAGGCTCAGCTGGTGCGTGATGTGCGCGAGCGGCCGCCCCGTGTCCTCGGGGATCAAGTTGAAGACGCGTGTGGCCGCCTGGTTGTAGCGGCGGATGTTGAGGTCGCGGGAGAGCACCAAAATGCTCGCTTCGATGGAGGACAACACGCCGTCGAGGTCCATCGTGACCTCGGAGAGTTCGCGGACCTTCTCCTGGTGCTCGCTGTTGACGGTATGCAGCTCTTCGTTGACCGACTGAAGCTCTTCGTTGGTGGACTGAAGCTCTTCGTTGGAGGCCATCAGCTCTTCGTTGGTCGACTGGAGCTCTTCGTTGGCCGACTCGACCTCTTCGATGCTGGTCTGCAGGTTCTCGCGGGTGTCGCGTAGCTCGTGCTCGGTCGCCTCCAGCTGGGCTTGAAGGTCCGACGGAACGTCGGCCGGCTGAATGTCCTGGGCCGGCAGCGGCTCTTGTTCGCTGAGCGTCTCGAAGAACAGCGCGAACATGCCCGTCTCGAGCCCGTCTCCCGGGATCTTCCGCATGCGGAGGTCGAACTCGAAGCTGGACCCATCCGTCTGGACACGCAGGCTCCGGTAGACGACATCCTGCTCGGACTCGAGCGCGCGGGTGCGCGCCGCCGCCAGCACCGCCGTGATTTCGCGAGGCAGCATCTGGCGCACGTCGAGCGTGGCGTGCCCCGCAGGAACCCGCAGCAGCCGACCGACATCGCCCACGCGGTGGATCAGGCGAAAGTCGCGGTCAACGATGAGGGTCGGGGGCACATACCCATCCATCGCCGCCCGCAGTCCCCGCACGACCCGCTCGCCGCCCCGCTCGATGCGCGGAGCTACCTTGCGAGCGGAGAGACGCTTCACGATCCGGTAGTCGAGGACCCGCTCGCGACCGGGCAGCGCCTGGTAGAGTTTCCAGCGGCTGTCGAGCGATTCGAAGTGCCCCGCGACCACGCCGACCGTCTCGCTCGAGCCGAGCCAGAGGATGCCTTCGTCGTTGAGAGACGCGCTGAACACCCGCAGCACGCGCTCCTGAATGGGCACGCGGAAGTAGATCAGCATGTTGCGGCAGGTGATCAGGTCCAGCCGCGAGAACGGGGGGTCTTCGGTGACGTCGTGCCGAGAAAACAGCAGCGTGTCCCGGAGGTGTTTTTGGACGACGTACTTGGAGCCGACACGCTTGAAGTACTTCTCGAGGAGCGCAGGCGGGATCGGCTCCACCGTCGCGAGCGAGTACTCCCCCCGCGCCGCATGATCGAGCGCGGTGGCATCGACGTCGGTCGCAAAGACCCGGGCTTCGCGCGTGGACTTGGCGGCCTCGAGCGCTTCGGTGAGCATGATGGCCACCGAATAGGCCTCCTCGCCCGTCGCGCAGCCCGCCACCCACACACGGATCGGACCCTTGTTCGGCCCGGCGACCAAACGAGGCAGCGCGTCCCTCTTGAACGCTTCGACCGCGCCCGTGTCACGGAAGAACCGCGTGACGTTGATGAGCATGTCGTTGCAGAGGTCAGCGATCTCGCGGGTGTCCTCCTGGAGCCGCTCGAGATACGCCGCCGGGCTGTCGAGGTTGAGTTGAACCATGCGCCGCTCGATGCGTCGCACGATCGTCGCCGGTTTGTAGAGATTGAAGTCGATCCCCGAGGCGCGCCGCAGCGCGCGCAAGATCCGGCTCAGGCCAGGGCTCTCTTCGGCGCTGCCTCGCACCTTGAAGAAGCGGCTTCGGCTCTCGGGCTGAAACTGGAGCAGCTCAGAGATGATCCGGTTCGGGGGCAGGACCAGGTCCACGTCGTGGTCACGAAGCGCCGATCGCGGCATTCCGTCGAACGACGCGGTCTGCGGGTCCTGGACCACCGTGATCCCGCCCTCACGCCGAATCGCCGCCATCCCCACGGACCCATCGCTCCCCGTCCCCGACAGGATCACCCCCGCGCACCCCTCGCCGCAGTCTTCGGCCACGGAGATCATCAGGGTGTCGATCGGCCGGAGGTTGCTCCGCTCGTCGAGCTGCTCTACTGCCAGATGCCCACCCTTCAGGCGCAACAGCGTCTGAGGCGAGATCAGATCGATGCACCCGGCGCGCGGTTTGGCGCCGTCTTCGGCAAGCCGCACGGTGAGCTGGGTGTGACGCGCGAGCAGCTCGACCATCAGGCTGCGGTAGTCGGGCGACAGATGCTGGGCGACGATGAACGCGAGGTTTGTGTCAGCGCTCGCCGCGTCGAACACACCGCGCAGCGCTTCGAGCCCGCCGGCCGATGCGCCGACGGCCACGATGATCGGTTTGCCCTCCACGGGGACAGACTAGCAGGGCGGCCCCTAGAGGGCGGGAATCAATGTCGCGGAGCCAAGGAATCGGTCAGCGGACGGCTCTGATGGGGGTCCATCGGCAAGGGAGGCAGCGATGCGAATCGACGAGCGGTGCGGTCAGTCCTGGGAAACGATGCTCCCCGAGGGCGAAGGACGGCACTGTGAGCGGTGCGACCACGCGGTCGTAGACCTCAGTCGCGCCACCCGCGCCCAGGCGGAGGCTTTGCTTCGGAGCCGGGACCGAGTCTGTGTGCGCGCCCGTGTAAAGGAGGACGGGGAGCTGTCCTTTCAGCCGCCCCCGCCATCGCGCGCGCGCCGTTTCGTGGGCGGTCTCGTGCTCGCGGCGAGCTTGTCGGCGTGCTCCAGCGGACCGAGCGCGTCCGACGCGGTGCAGGTCGTCAACGAGGCGCCGAGGGACCCTGAGCCGATGATGCCGGCGATCGCGGCGATGGTACCAACGCCGCCCGGATCGACGACCGTGCCAAGCATCCCAACGGGCCCCGTTCCTGCGGCGGAGGTCCAGGCGAACGAAGCGGGCACTCCGAGCGCAGAGCAGCGCCGGCTCACCACGCAGAAGCAAGCTCGCATCGCGCGGAACCAGACCGCCGCGCTCCCGCCGCCGCATCACCCGATGGCGCTCGGCATGATGGTCGGTCCGTCGAGCTTCTGACCGCCGAGCTCTACTGACCGCGGCTTCGTTCCTGATGCGTGTTGTGCCACCAGTCGGTGCCGCGCGGGGGCGGCGGACCGGCGTCTGGTGGACCCGCATCCGGAGGACCTGCATCGGGTGGGCCCGCATCCGGAGGACCCGCATCCGGAGGACCCGCATCGGGCGGGCCCGCGTCCACTTCGACCACCGGCGTCGGTTCCGGCTCGGGGTCGAACACGCCCAGGAAGTACGCGACCGTAACCCCGATCGAGCCCATCACCGCGAAGCCGAAGGCCACCGTGAGCAAGAGGAGCCCCGTGCGTCGGGGCGGAGGAGTCTGAGCGGTGGCGTTCATGAGCGACCCCATGGTCTCTCGTCTTCGGGCGACACGTCACGAAAAGTGGATCAGCGCCCGCGATCGCAGTGTCAGCGTTTCGGTTGGCTCGTCCTGGCGCTGGGCTGTGACAACGCGACCGCCGAGAGCATCACCGAGGCCACGGTGGAGCGCACAGTGGAGGTGGGTCGCGGGATCGGATCGGGCATCACGAAGGGCGCGCAGGCGGGTCGGCAGAACACCGAGTCGACGGACGGCGCGACGGTCGTGGGGACTTCGCGCAGCTCGATTCGCACGGTCGAGGTCGCGAGTGTGCGCGATGAAGGTACGGGCTGCATCGTGACGCTCCGCTTTGGCAACACTCAGACGGGCCGCTTCGGGTGACCAACCTGTCGGACGACGGGGTGCTGCCGGCCATCGACAACGAGGAGGTCGCCCACCAGGACCGTGGCGATGGCGCGACGTTCACGGTGTTCGCGCGCTCACGGCACGACGTCGAGGTGCGGTTCCCGGTGGTGTCGGCGCTGCTCACCTCAGTGCGTGTGTGGGGACACGACCTGCCCCTGCCCAGCGCGGAAGAGCCGCCTCCCCCGCGCCCAGGCTGCCCTACTCCGCTTCGGGCTCGGCCGGCGTGTCCGCAGTGGGCGCGGGAGCGGGGAGCACCGCGCGGATGAGCAGGAACTTGTTGCACAAGCGGTCGTCGGTGACCTCGGTGACCTCCGCGGCGCCGAGCACGCCGCGCAGGGTCCCGAGCCGCGCGCGCTCCGTGAGGATGAAGGCCGTGCGGCCACGGTTTTCACCCACCCAGCGTCGCAGCGCCGCGTTGTCGAGCTGGACGAAGACGTTCACGCGGTTGCCGGTGTAGAAGTTCTCGCCCTTCCAGTTCATCTGGTAGGCGAGGATCGGCTCCTCATCGGACGTCCGGGCATCGTAGTAGGCCTGGACCAGCTCACGCTGCCCCCAGTGGGGTGCCAGGTCGATGATGTAGACGTCGAGCGCCCACACCGCGAACAGAATTGCGGCACCCAGCATCGCGCGCATCGCGACGTCCCGGATGGGTTTGATCACCGCGAGCAGCACGACCGCGACCGTAACCACGGCGAAGCCGGTCAGCACCGGGCGGTAGTCGAGCTCCTCGGGCCAGATGCGGCCGTAGTTGTAGACGAAGAGCTGAATCAAGCGCTCGTAGCCCTGGGGTCGCGCGTCCGTCACCCAGCTCAGGTCGCGGCCGACGAGCGCCAGCACCGGGGGTGCTGCCAAGAGGCCCGTCGTCATCGCGCCTCGCGCCCAGCGGATGCCCTCCGGGGACGCGTCGTCCGCCTTCGGATCGGGCGTGCGATCGGACAGCCACCAGGCGCCGGCGAGCATGCCCAAGGCCAGCGCGATGCACGCGAGGCTTCCCGCCATGGGCCACGCCTGGTCGAGCACCCATTCGGTGCCTTCTTGGCCGACCGGCATGATCCCGCGGAGGTCCCCCCACATGCCGCCCACACCGAGCACCGCAGGGAGCGGCGCGAGCAGCGCGAGGCCCGTGGACGCGACGCGCTTGAGGTTGAACGCGGCGCGCGTTTCCGGCCGCAACAAGCGGTGAACCGAGAGGCCGACGAGCAGCGCCGACGGCGGCACCGCCGGGAAAATGTAGTGGTGGAACTTGGTCGTCATCGCGCTGAAGAGCGTGAACGCCGAAGCGAGCCAGAGCGCAATGAACATCAGCGCGTCGCGGCGCCGCTTGGCCACATCGTCGGAGGACGCCGGGCGCGCGCTCAGCGGGGCGAGCCAGGCCGCGAGAGCGAGCGGAGCGAGCGCGATCCACGGGAACAGGCCGTAACCGAGCTGCTCGATGAAGTACTCGATCGAGCCCGTGTCCCCGTGCACGCCGGCCGTCAGCCGATTGATGTGATCGTGGATCAACAGTCGGTCGGTGAACGCGGAGCCGTGGCGGATGTACATCGCCACGTACCAAGGGAGCCCGACGGTGAGCACCGTGAGGATGCCCGCGCCGACGCGGAGCCGGCCCTCGAGCAACAGATTCCAGCGGCGCCCTCCGATCAGGAAGAAGAGCGCGACGAGCCCGGGGAGCGCGAAGCCAGGGATGCCCTTGGCCATGAACGCCAGGCCGCAGAACAGGTAGAACGCGAACATCGCCAGCGACTGAACGCGTCGCTCCTTGCGCAGCATCGCGAGGATGCCCAGGTAGCCCGCCAGCCAGATCAGGGCCTGCGCCATCGGCTGCGCGGTGATGCCCTCGTACGCCGGGTTCACGTTGTGCACCGGGGAGTTGCCCGGCACGCCGTGGTTGCCGGCCGAACCGCTCAGGAAGACGTCCCCGTGCCAGCCGAACAGCCCCTGGATGAACGTCACGTTCCGGGACGCGAGGTAGAGGACCTGCGGAATGACGACGAGCGAGATCGCGCCGATTACGAGGTGCTGCGCGCTGAGCTGAACGCGGCCGATGCGGTAGCGGCGGGCGGTCTCGCTCGGGTCGGTCGTGATCGCGATGCCGAGCATGCTGAGCGCCATCGTCATGTTCGAGACGAAGGGCATGTCGGTGATGGCTTGGTGCGACAGGAAGAAGAAGTGCGGCACCGTGCACAACACCACCGCGCACACGAGGCCGGCCCGCTTGGTCCAGACCCGCGAGATGAAGGTGTACGAGCAGAGCAGCGCCCCGAGCGTCATCAGGAAGTGCGGCAGGCGGATGGCCCACTCGGGGTGTGACGGGTTGGCGTCGGGCAGGAAATCCACGCCGAGCGCCCCCATGCTCAGCGCCTCCACCCAGAAGATGAGGATCGGCTTGGACCAGAACCAGTCCTCTTGCGCCCACCAGAGGCTGATCCAGTCGTCTCGCGCCAGCATCTCGCGCGCGACCTCGCCGTAGTGCGTCTCCCACGGGTCCCAGAGGCCGTACACCCCGAGGAACGGGAGCAGCACGCCGGCCGCGACGACCGCCGCCATTAGACCGGGTCGCCGGAGCGCGGAGACGAACAGCGGCACCAGCGCGACGAGCACGGTGACCGTCAGGCCGTCGTAGCCCCCCGCGAGCGCACCCACGATGAACAGCCCCAGTGCGATCGGCGCGGTGATCACGGGGCTGCAGAAGAGCGGCTCGCCCTCGAGCGCGAAGAGCGCGGTCTTCTGGACCGGGGTTGCCTCACCGTCCTTCGCGGGCACGAGCGCGAGCAGGCCGAACACCCCGACGAGCGTGGTCAGGATGCCGTAGAGCGGGCCGTGCGAGACCTGCCCCTCGTTGGCCATCAACAGGAACGTGCCGCCGAAACCCAGAGGGGCGAGCAGGGCGCGAGCGATGCGCCAGCGGCGATCGGCGGACGGGGGCGGGCTCTTTGCCGCGCCGTCTTCAGGTTTCTCGTCGGTCAAGGGAAGGGGTCTCCGAAGGCCGCGCAGCATAGCAGAGCGGCTTGGCCCCGCTCGTCGGCGCTCCAGGCGCCTGAGCGCTCAATCGATCCCGATGACGACCTGGGTCTGGATGCCGATGCGGCTGCGTTGGTCGAGCGCGACCCCGATGCCGATGCCTGCGCCCACCACCAGCACCGCCCCGATGATGATCCACAGGACCGGGTCTTCGAGGAGCGAGCCCCCGCCTCCGCCGGAGTCGTCGCCGTTGCCACCGCGGCTCTCCCGGCCCACCACCTCGGGGTCGAAGGCGCTGCCGTCGGAGAGCACGATGTTGCCGTGCATGTCGAGCGCTTCGACGTAGTACTCGACGCGGTCGGCCTCGCCGGCGCCGGGGATCTCTGCGAGCAACACCGTCTGCGCCCGGTACTCGTTGCTCGAATACTCGGTCTCGCCCTCGAGGCGCGCGGAGATGCGCACGCGACGGATCATCTCCACCGGGTCGCGCAGCTGCACGCGTACGGCCGAAGAGGCGCGGTCCAGGCCCACTTCCAGGCCGAGCCGACCCGGTCGCGCCGACCACGCGCCGCGCGCTTCCAGATATGGGTTGCGCAAACGCGGCGGGACGCTGTCGTCGAGCGTCGCGTTCTCGTCCACCCCCAACATGCGCATGAAGTAGTCGCGCGCCGCCGCCTCGTCGCCCAGCGCCGACGACGCGATGCCGAGCAGCTGGTAGATCCGGACGATCTCATCAGGGCCGTTGTTCCCGGAGCGCAGCGCCGTCAGCGCCTGCTCACGCGTCAGCTCGAAGTCGACCTCGAGGTACGCCGCTTCCGCCGCCTCGAGCGGGCTCTGCGCATGCGCTGACGAGGCCAGGCAGGCCAAGGTCATCGCGGCCAACGTCACGGCCAGGAGCGAGCTCAGCAGCCGGTCAGACACTTGTCTTCCTCGTTGGTGCAGCTCAGCGAGCGGCCTTCGACCGCATCGTGATAGGTGGGCGTGGGGAAGAGCCGCACTTCGACGGCGGGCGCGCCTTCGTAGGCCTCCGCGATCCGGCAGCCCGCGAGCAGCAGGTTGTTGCTCTCGTCGCGTGTGATGCCGACGTACGCATGGGGGCCGGGGGGCACGCTGTCGAGGCCGACGCCGCCGGCCCGGAAATCACAGACCGCGGTCCAGTCGCTGTCGTAGATGGGGGCGCCGAACTCCCCCGCCGAGATGTCCTCGAGGAGCGCGGGGCAGTTCTCTGCCGGTGCGTCGAGCTCGACCTCGTACACGAGCAGGCGCCCGAAGTCGGAGAAGAGGAAGGTGTCGCGGGACGGGTAGCTCATCTCGACGTCGACCGGCGTAGGTGCGCATCCCGCGACCCCGGCTGCGAGCAGCACGGCCGAGACGAGCGTGAAGAGACGCTGCATCAGTCGATCTCCGCCGCGTTGATGGTCCGGAATCGGCAGAACGAGCCGCGGTCGCCGGAGAGCGCGGTGGCCCCGTCGCAGGGCGTCGTGTCAGGCCCGTCGTAGCGCCAGATCTCGTAGGCCGTCTGGACGTCGTGGAACTCGTCGAAGTCGGTGTTGCCGCTGGCGCCTTGGTAGTCGACGTCGCGGCCCTCGTTGACCTCCGCGAGCGCCTCGGCGATCGCCCCCGCGCGCACGATCCCGCGGTCCGACGGGGGGCTCGAGACGATGCGGAGAGCGTCGCGCACCGCTGGTCCGGAGGTCGAGCCCGCGTGCGCGATGGCGAGCGCGAGGAGCACCGTGGCGTCGTACTGGTTCGAGGAGAACGGGATGGGTTCGGTCCCGAACACGGTGCGGAAGTGGTCTCGGTAGTCGTTGTACTCGGGCGTGGGGGCGTCGGTGATGGGCGAGGTGCCGAAGAAGCCCTCGATGAGGCGCGGATCCCCCACCTCGTCGATGAAGCCGAGCGCACGCACGCCGTCGGTCCCGATCCACGTGACGTCCGGGGTTTCGCCCAGCGACTCCCAATCGCGGAGGATCGTGCCGGCCGCGCCCGGGAACGCAACGAGGGCGATGCAGTCGGGTCCCGCGTCGCGGATCATCGCGACCTCGTCAACGTAGCTGGCCTGCTCGTCTGCGAAACCCACGCGGACGGCGACCGTGCCGCCGGACGCTTCGTAGGCCGACTCGATCCCCTCGCCGAACGGCTGGCCGTAGTCGTCGTCGAGGTGAAGGATGGCCAGCGACGTGCAGCTCAGCTCGTTGGCGGTCAGCGCGACCACGCGCGACTGAAGCGCGTCGGACGGGGAGGTGCGGAAGAAGTAGCGGTCCGCTTCGGGCATCGCGCGGGCGTTCTCGGTGATCGTGTTGGACGTCGAGCAGCAGCTGATCTGCGGGATCTGCGCCGGGCCGGTGATGGCGGAGATGCCGATCGAGATGCTGCTGGCGGCGGCGCCCACGACGCCCACGACGTTCTGGTCGATGAGCTCCTGCCCGATCCGCTCTGCCGTGGCGGGGTTCGTCTCGTCGTCGAGGATCACCAGCTCGATCGGGCGCCCCGGCAGCACGCCGCCGGCCGCGTTGACCTCGAGCGCGGCGAGGCGCGAGGCGTCCGCCCAGCCGGGACCGTCGGTCCCGAGGCCGCCCGTCAGCGAGGTCACGACGCCGATGCGAACCGGGTCGAGTTCGCCCGCCACGAGCGTCTGCTCCGGCGCACACGCGCAGAACAACACTCCCACGGCCGCCACCGCGACGATTCTCAGCTCACTCCCACCCATCGTGCGCCACCCATCCAAGAGGCCGGTCATCGTACACGGTTCGCGAGGCATCGACATCTTCGGCGTGGTCCTTCGAATCGACTTCGCCGGGACCCCTGCCTGCGGAGGGCAGGGAAGTCAGCGAAGGCCGAGGCGACGCGTCACGCGCTGACCCGACGGCACATTCACCGAGTAAGGCTCATCGATGCCCTGCTCGCGGTTGACCAGGCGGAGGCGGTGCGAGCCTGCGGGGATCTCGACGTTGATGAGCGGCGTCGTTCCGAGGTCACGGCCATTCAGGAACACGTGCGTCCATGGCGTGGTCGCCAAGGTCAGGCGGCCCGTCTCCGCAGCAGCCGGGCGTTCGGGGCGCTCGGGCTCAACCGGCTGAGCAGCGGCCTGCTGGGCGGCGGCCTCACGCGCGGCGGCTTCCGCCCGGCGACGGCGGTCGCGGCGGCGGCGGGCTGCAGCGGAGTCGCTCCGGGGTGAAGAGGCCTCGGCCTCGACGTTGGGGTCAGCCGTGGCGGGTTCGGCGGTATCAGTGGTGGCATCGCCGGGCTCCACGCCCGTCTCGCCACTCCGATCGTCCACCGCCATGGAGTCGTTGGTCGGCGGATCGTCCCCGATGCCGCCGTTGGCTTCGGCCCCGGGAGAATCGGCCCCGAAAGAGTCGGTCCCGGGAGAATCGGCTCCGGGAGAATCGGCTCCGGGGGAATCGAAGTGCTGGGCCTCGATCTGCACCTGGTCCGGGTTCGTCGCGGGCGGCGTCTGGGCTGGCAGTTGCGCCGGCACTTGCGCAGGCGGATCCGACGACGCCAGGCGGTCGCCGTCCTCCTCGTCGTCGCCGAGCGGGACGAGCAACCCGGCGATGATGGCCACGAGGACCACCAGGATCATCGCGAGCAGGGCGATGATCACCTTGCCCTTCCGGTCCTCCGCCGGCGGGACCGGAGCCCCCACGGGCGGGGTCATCGGGGGCGGCGTGTAGCTGTACGGGGGCGGCGTCACGCTCGGCGCGTTTCCCATCGGCGCCGGGGTCGGCGTCGGTGTGATCCCGCTCGGGTCGCTCATGCGGATGCCCGACGCCGAGCTGATGGACGACGGATCGACGATGCGCTCGATCGAGGCTGGGCTGATCATCGCGGTGCCCTTGAGGCACTCGGCGAGCGTGGACTTGTGGGTCGAGATCACCTCGTCGAACGTGGTCCGCATGAGCCGCGCGATGTGCTTGCGGCCCGGTGCCTTCGGCAGCGAAAGAAGGTACCGATCGAGGTCGTCCTTCATGTCTTGCGCGGTCTGGTAGCGCTGCTCTGGGTCACGGGTGAGCGCCCGCATGCAGATCGTGTCGAGCTCCGTGGGCATGTCCGGCCGGAACACGCTCGGCAGCTTCACCTCACCCTTGAGCGTCTCGTGCAGCGTCGCGAGCTCGTTGACGCTCTTGAACAGACGCCGCCCAGTCAGAACCTCCCAGAGCACGACGCCCATGCTCCAGATGTCGGAGCGCTGGTCGACGTCCTGACCCAGTGCCTGCTCCGGCGCGATGTACGCGTACTTGCCCTTGATGACGCCGGTCTTCGTCTCGACGACATGGGTCGCCGCCTTGGCGATCCCGAAATCGAGCAGCTTCACCATCCCGTTGTAGGTGACGAAGATGTTCTGCGGGCTGACGTCGCGGTGCACGACCGACAACGGCGTGCCGTCGAAGTCGGTCAGCTCGTGTGCATAGGCGAGGCCGTCGAGGGCGTCGGAGATGATCCGGGCGCAGAGACCAAAGGGGATGTCCTCCTCTTTGCTCCCGGCCATCCGCAGCAGGCGCTCGAGGCCTTGGCCATCGAGGTATTCCATGGCCAAGAAGTGGTTGTCGCTCCACTCCCCGACCTCGTTCGTCTGCACGCAGTGCGGGTGATTGAGCCGGGCCGCGAGCCGCGCCTCATCGAGGAACATGTCGACGAAGCCGTCCTCCATCGCGAGGTGCCGATGCAGCCGCTTGATGACGACCAGCTTGCGGAAGCCGCCCTTGCCTTCCGACACCGCGAGGTTCACCTCGGCCATGCCGCCGTGACCGAGCTTGCCGATCAAGGTGTACTTGCCGAACGTCTCCGGCTGGATGGCTGCCAGCGAGTACGCCGCAGCTGCGTCTTTGGGGTCGGATCCTTTCGCAGCCACGGTCACTGGACCTCAGAGCGAAGTGTCGGGCGCCGCAGGGGACAAGTCAACGTCGTGGCATTCGCGTGCTCAATCCTTCGGGTGCAGGCCATGGCGCCGGACGAGCTTGTAGAGGTACTTGCGATCCATGTCGGCTGCGCGTGCGGCGGCGGAGATGTTCCCCTCGCTCTGGGTGAGCAGCCATGAGACGAACTTCCGCTCGAACATGGCGTCCCACTCGGCCTTGGTGTCGCGGTAGCTCTTGCCGGGCTCGAAGGGGGGGTGTGCGTCGGCAGTGGGCGGTGCGGTGCCCCCGCCGACGGAGAGCGGGACCATGCCCAGCTGGACCTCGTCGAGGCCGCGGGCGCGGGAGAGATAGGCCGCGCGTTCGAGCACGTTCCGGAGCTCCCGCACGTTGCCGGGCCAGTCGTGTGCGCCGAGCGCGGCCATGGCTTCGGGCGCGCATCGCGTCGGCGTGGAGCCGGTGCTGTCGTGCTCGGCGATGTGAGCGAGCAGCGCGTCGATGAGAACCGGCAGGTCCTCCCGCCGCTCGCGGAGCGGGGGCAGCTCGATGGGCACCACGGCCAGTCGGAAATAGAGGTCTTCACGGAACTTCCCGCGTTCGACCTCCATCTTGAGGTTTCGCTTGGACGCAGCGATCACACGGATGTCGACCGTCTTCGGCGCGTTGCCCCCCACACGGCGGATCTGCCGGGTCTCGAGCACCCGGAGCAGCTTCGGCTGAAGGTCCAGCGGCAGCTCCCCGATCTCGTCGAGAAAGAGCGTGCCGCCGTCGGCCAGCTCGAACGCCCCTTCGCGGGTCGCCGTGGCGCCGGTGAAGGCGCCGCGCTCGTGCCCGAACAGCTCGCTCTCGATCAGCGTGCCCACCACGGCGCCGCAGTCGACGACGATGAACGGACGTTCCTTGCGCGGGCTGAGCGCATGGATCGAGCGTGCAAGCACGTCCTTGCCGGTGCCCGTCTCGCCCCCGATCAGCACGGTCGCGTCGGTCGGGCCCAGCTGCTCGAGCAGGCCAAACACCCGGCGCATCGGCAGCGCGCGGCCGACGACCTCTCCGTACGAAGAGGCGTCACTCGGCAAGATCTCCACGCGCTGGGAGAACGGCCGGACCTTGAGCTCGACCGTGCCGACGGTGATCACCGCGCCGGGTTTGAGCCAGGCTTCTTTGATCTCGGCGCCGTCGAGCAGGGTGCCGTTGGTGGAGCCGAGGTCGCGGAGCAGGTAGCCGCGCGCTTGCTGAACGATCTCGCAGTGGGCGCGCGAGACGGTCTCGTCGGCGAGCACCAACTCGTTCTCACGGGACTTGCCGATGCGGAACAAGTCGCCCTCGATGATCTTTTCGCGGCCCCGCGCGTCTCCACTCAGGATGACGAGCGCGCAGCGGGGAAGCTCGAGCACACGAGGGTCATTCACGTGCGCGGTCTTGGGCGACGTCATCGGTCCTCCAGCGCCAGTCGGACGACCCCGTCCGAGGGCGCCGACAAAGACCCGCGGAGCGCCCGGGTCTGACCTTCAGAATCGACCAACCACACGGACACATCGTACTCGCCCGGGCTCAACTCGAGCGAGTTCCGAACCTCGCGCGGCGCAGCGGAGGAGAAATGGCGGGTGACCGAATGCACCATTTGCCCCTCGTAGCGGTACTCGATGCGCGCCTCGGTGATCTGTGCGTGGCGCGTGCCGAGCGGCACGGAGACCTCGATCGACCGCGGCAGCGCCGAGGTGAGCTCGAGCCCCACCGCCACCAAGAACACCGCGAGCGCCGCCTGAGAGAGGCGCGTGCGGTGCTTTTTGACGAAGCGGCCGAGGCGGTGGGTGAAGTCACTCATGCGTGGTCAGGCGATCGTGGGGCCCGAGGCCGTCAGTGTAGTCGGGCCGCGGTCAAACCCGTGAGAAAAGACACGAGGGCACCTCCCATCGGGGAGGCAGGCGCTAGGTTGATCGGGTGCGAGCCGATCTCTTGCCGCTCCCAAATGGCGGTGTTACCGTTCTTGCCCGGGTTTTCCAGGGCTGAAGAGGGCGTCGTTTGCTCAGAAACTGTTCCGTTCCTTGGGTTTCGTGGCCCCCTCCAGCGCTCGCCGATCGGCATGGCGTCGTTGGCGGGAGCGGCCAGGAGTAGACGGACAGCGACGTGATGGTTCGGCTGACCGACATTGTCGACAAGGTCAAGAGCTACCACCCGGCGGCCGATCTCGATCTGATCAACAAGGCCTACGTCTACTCCGCGCAGATGCACGACGGGCAGATGCGGAAGTCGGGCGACCCGTACTTCATTCACCCCGTCAGCGTCGCGCACATCATCGCCGACATGCGCCTCGACGCGGCCAGCGTGTGTGCGGCGCTCCTGCACGATGTGGTCGAGGACACCGAGGCGACCAACGCCGAGATGACCGATCTGTTTGGCGAGGAGGTCGCGTTCCTGGTTGACGGGGTCACCAAGCTCGGGCGCATCAACTTCACCTGCAAGGAAGACCAGCAGGCGGAGAGCTTCCGAAAGATGCTCGTCGCCATGGCGCGGGACATCCGGGTCTTGTTGGTGAAGCTGGCCGACCGACTCGACAACATGCGCACGCTTCAGCACATGAAGCCGGAGAAGCAAGAGCGCATCGCTCGTGAGACGCTCGACATCTACGCCCCGCTCGCGGGGCGTCTCGGCATTTACTGGCTGAAGAGCGAGCTCGAGGACCTCTCCTTCAAGTACCTGAACCGCGAGCACTACGCGGAGATCGCCCGCAAATCGAAGCGGGCCTCACGCGACCGCGGCAGGTACATCGACGACGTCACGGCGCAGCTGCAGAAGATGCTGATCGAGCGTGGTTTCGCGGCCGAGGTGGGCGGGCGGATCAAGCACAAGTACTCGATCTGGCGGAAGATGCGGGCGAGCAACTGCGAGTTCGAGCAGGTGCACGATTTTGTCGCCTTCCGGGTGATCATGGAGACGGTCGCCGACTGCTACGCGGCGCTCGGCGTGGTGCACTCGCAGTGGACGCCGATCCCTGGTCGCTTCAAGGACTACATCGCGCTGCCTAAACCCAATATGTATCAATCGCTGCACACGACGGTCATCGGACCCGGGCAGCGGCGGATCGAGGTGCAGATCCGAACGCAGGAGATGCATCGCACGGCGGAGATGGGCATCGCCGCGCACTGGAAGTACAAGGAGCGCACGGGCGGTCTCGACGCCAAGGACGCGGCGCAGTTCGCCTGGCTACGGCAGCTCATGGAGTTCCAAAAGGACGTCGCCGATCCGGCGGAGTTCTTGGATTCCGTGAAGGTCGACCTCTTCTCGGACGAGGTCTACGTCTTCACTCCGCGCGGCGCGCTCAAGGTCTTTCCGCGTGGCGCCACCCCGGTCGATTTCGCGTACGCAATTCACAGCGAGGTGGGCGAGCATTGTGCTGGCGCTCGCGTCAACGGGGCCATCGTCCCGCTCCGCTACCAGCTGCACAACGGCGACACCGTCGAGATCATCACGAGCCCCCAGCAAGCGCCGGTCAAAGACTGGCTCGAGTTCGTGGCGACGGGCCGGGCGCGCTCCCGGATCCGCGCGCATGTGCGGGACGAGGAGCGCAAGGGCGCCGTCAAGCTGGGCCGTGAGCTGGTCGAGCGCGAGTTCCACCAGCACGACCACTCGTTCTCGCGCTGGCTGAAGAAGGGCGACGACGTGGGCGTGGTCAGCGAGACGTTCAAGGCCGACTCGGTGGACGCGCTCTTTGCGCTCGTGGGCTACGGCAAAGCGAGCGCCGAGGATGTGTACGACGCCGCCGTGCCCTCTGCCGAGACCGGTCAGTCGCTTCGGCCGAGCTTCTTCGAGAAGACCGTCCGTCGGGTGACCGGCAAGGACGGCGGCGGTATCCGCATCGACGACGTGGACGATGTGCTGGTTCGCTTCGCCAAATGCTGCAATCCGCTCCCGGGCGACAACATCACCGGCTGGATCACCCGCGGGCGCGGCGTGACCATCCATCGGCGCGAGTGCGAAAAGGCAATGGAGCAGGCCAAAGAGCGGCGCATCGACGTGAGTTGGTCCGACGCGGTCAAGGTCGACCGTCCGGTCGCGCTCCGCATCGCCACCGCGGACCGCCCCGGCATCCTGGCCAACGTCTCGGCGGCGTTCACCGAGAGCGGCGTGAACATACAGGAGGCCAACTGCCGTGTCGGCGAAGACGGAAGCGCGGTGAACCTGTTCCAGTTCACGGTGAACGACGTCGCAAAGCTGCGGGCCCTCATGCGCCGCATCAACCAGATCGACGGCGTCTACGACGTCCAGCGCTCCTGAAGTCGCCGCATGGGTTCGCCGACCGGGATCGCGCGATGGGTCGTGTTGGGCCTGCTGGGGTGGGCCATGCTGGCCGCGAGTCCAGGGGCTGCGCAGTCCATGCGCCTTTCGACGGGGTTCACGCCCGACCCGGTGGTCCTCCAGGGGGAGACGGGCGGCGAGCGTGCGATGAACCAGCTGGCGCCGCGCTGCCGAGGCTACGTCGGAGCGAACCCGGACGCGGTGTTCGACCTCGACAACGAGTTCGGGTTTCTTCGCATGTTCGTGATCGCGGAGCGACCCGTGAATCTCACCGTGCGGGACGCCTCGGGCGAATACCACTGCAGCGGGAGCGCGCTCGAGGGCGCTCCACGGGAGGAGGGGCGCTTCGGGCGTGGGCGCGTGGAGGTCTGGATCGGCGGCGACGAGCCGGGCGGGAGCGTCCCGTATGAGCTTCGTGTCACCGAGTTCCGCAGCGTCACCCCCGCCACGGGCGCCGAGGAGCGCACCGTGCCGATCGGAGGCGGCGCCGAGCTGGGATTGGCCGTCACCGCGCATGAAGGGCGCAACCGAGACCGCCGCTTGCGACGTGGGTTCTTGCCCGACCCACGCATGGACGATGGGAGCTCGGGCGGTGAGATCGACGTACGTCGCCTGGGCGGCGAGTGCGATGGCTACGTCGCCGAGCAGCCCAACCACGTGCTCACCTTGCGCGACGACTTCGATTACCTGCGCGTCCAGCTCGGCGAGATCCCTGGACGGGCCACGCTGCTGGTGCGCAGCCCGGGCGGGCGGTGGTTCTGCGGCCACGCCGAGAGCATCAACTCCCGCGTGGAGCGCGACGCATGGCCCGCCGGCGAGTACCGCATCTGGGTGGGCGGCCTGAGCCGCGGAGTCAGCGACGAGTACCGGATCTGCTACACCGAGGCGCGTCCTCGCGAGGGTCGGTCCCGCTGCGGAAACCCGGATCTCAACATCCCGCTCGTCGTCGCGCAGACGCCGGACGAAGAAGACCTTGAGCCGAGCCCTGACTCGGCCGCCTCGGCGGCGTCCGACGACGAATAGATCTGTCCTCTCCGGCGGTGCCGCCCCCACGAGACGGAACACAAAAACCCGCGTCGACCATGCGGCCGCGCGGGTGTTTCGTGGTCGCAGGAACTACTTCGTGCGGTAGACGATCATCCCGTGGTTCAGATCGTACGGCGACAGCGCCACCGTGACCCGATCCCCGAGAATGACGCGAATGCGGTACTTCCGCATCCGTCCGCAGAGCTTCGCCCGAACGGTGGGACCGGCGTCGGTCTCCACTTCGAACTGCCCGCCTGCAAAGACGTTCGTGACCGTGCCTTCGAGCTTGACGTGATCGCTACGATCATCGCCGTCGAAGTCACTGCCTCCGCCGCCTCCACGCTTCTTCTTCCTTCCGCCGCCGCCACCGCGACGCCGACCGTATCGTCGTGCCACTCGTTCTCCTGAGATTCTGAATCGCGCCGCTCGGGGGAGACCAGAGGGCCTCGGCCGTGTGTGCCTCGGGCACGTGTGCGGCGCGTCGGGGGATATAGAGGGCGCAGCGACAACCTGCAAGGTTGTCGTGATCCCTGACTCACAGTGGCAGCACCTCTCGAAGACGCGGGACGTCGTCCGTGATGATGAAGTCCACGCCTCGCTGGCAGACCGTCACGGCCTCTTCGGGGTCGTTGAGGGTCCATGGCGCGACGTACCGGCCCTCGCCCCGCCAGCGGCTCACCGCGCTCGGCGTGCAGAGCGAGAAGTGGGGGTGGAGTCCGTGTGGCCGGAGCAGGCGCCGGATCATCTCTGCCCGCCAGCGCCCGGTGTGCTCGAGGTCGAACAGGAACCCGCGACGCACGTTGGGGGCGGACGTGGCCAGGGCGCCCAGCACGTTGGGGTGAAACGCCGACAGCAGGACAGACTCACGCTCCGACGCGGTGCGGCGCATGAGCAGCGCCCCGACCAAACGTGCGGTGCGCCGAGGGTCGGGCACGTCGCCTTTGACCTCGACGTTGACGAGCTTGCCCGCGCCGATCACCCGGTCCAGCACGTCGTCGAGGCAGCTCAGTCGGCCGGGCCCGACCTCGACGTTCCGCAGCAGCGACCACGGAACGCGCGCGATCTCGAGCGGACGACCGGCGACTCGCTCCAGCGTGGGGTCGTGCACGACGACGACCTCGCCGCTCCGACAGACGCGGACGTCGAGCTCCACCCCGTCTGCGCCCTCGGCGAGCGCCGCTTCGAAGGCGGGCATCGTGTTCTCGATGTGGTCGCGATGGGAGCCGCGGTGCGCGAGCAGCAGGGTCATGGGTTCTCGAGGTTTAAAAGACGACGCCCGCGCCAGGGGGCACGGGCGTGTCGAGAGCGGGCGCGAGCGCTCAGCGGGTCGCGACCTGGATGCTCCAGCTGTTGATGGTGCCGGTGTCGCCCGCCGCGCCGTCCACCACCGTGAGGGTGTAGTCGGCGGCGGCCGTGGTGCCCACGAAGCCCGGCACGGTGAACGTCCGGCTGACGCCGTCGTCGCCGTTGTCCTCGGTCAGGAGCACGAGCTCGCGGCCGCCCTCCTGCGCGATGCGGATCGTGAGCTCGTAGGGGAACGTGTGGTCGATGTCGACCGTGACGCTCATCTCGGTGATCTCGCCGGGTGCGTCGACGGTGAGCGTGCGGGAGACCTCGCCGTCGTCCGGGATGGCCGCGCCCTCGGTGTCAGCGTAGTCACGGGTCATCGCCGTGCCGCCGCAGTCGGACTCGCAGCGGGTGATGTCGATGCTCCAGGAGTTGAGCGTGCCGGTGTCCGCGTTGGCCGAGTCGACCACGACGAGGCGGTAGGTGCCCGCGGCGTCCGAGCCGTTGAAGTCGGCGACCGTGAAGGTCTCCTGGATGTCGTCGGCGCTGCCGCCGTCCTGGTCGATGAGCGTCGCCTCGGCGCCGTCCTCGTCGCGGACGAGGCGGAGCGTGAGGTCACCGCGGTAGGAGTGGGTCACGTCGACCGAGACGGCCAGCGAGCTGATGCTGCCGCCGTCGGCGACCGTGATGGCGGTGGACACGCCCATCGGGTCGTTGTCGGGGATGGCCACCTGCGTGGTGTTCTCGTTGCTGTCGCCCGGGTCCTGGCAGGCCCGGTCCATCGCGCAGGCCGCGTCCGCGCAGTCGGCGGCGCCGTTGCGGTCGTTGTCGCGGCCGTCGTTGCAGATCTCGGTGAGCGTGACGGTGGGAAGCCCCGCGCGGTACGCGGTCATGTGCTCCTCGACGTAGCGGAAGCTGATCCAGCCGTAGCCGTCGCCGAAGGGGTTGGTGGTGCCGAAGCGGCCCGTGCCCCAGGAGTTCTTGAAGAGGAAGAAGCCTCTCTCCATGACCGGCTCGCCGTTCTCGTCGAGGATCTCGTTGCCCTCTCCGTCGACGCGCGGCACCTCGAGGTCCTCGTCGTAGCCTGTGACCAGGACGGCGTGGCCCGCGCGGCGCTCGCCGCTGGAGTCATCGATGTCCGCCTGGTTGGGCGAGAGCACGTAGCCGGCGGCGGAGTACTCGCTGTTGGTGGTGAGGTTCGAGCGGCCGTGGTTCCACGCCTGGTAGAAGAAGTCACCGCCGATGACGACCGGCGTGCGGGTCGACACCAAGTGACCGCGCAGCGAGCGCGCGCTCGGGTTGATCCAGCGGCCCTGCGGCAGGTTGAAGCGCTCAGCCGCGAGGGCCTCCGCGGGCGGCTCGCCGTTGGTGTAGCAGCGGGTCGGCTGATCGTCTTCGCCCGTGCAGGCCGCGTCGTCGCTCGCGCCCCACTGGGCCGCCTCGTACGGCCAGAGGTCCTCCTCGACGATCCCGTGGCGGTTGATCGCCTGGAGGTTGTAGTTGGAGCTGCTGCCGGACGTGTTCGGGAACGAGTTGACCTCGAACTTCACGCTCCACTGCAGGAACTGCTCGCTGAAGTCGGGGTCGGTCAGCGTGCCTTCAGAGATGTAGAGGCTCTCCATCAACGCGGTTGTGGCGAAGATGGAGCAGGTGCCGCGGCGGCCCTGGCTGCGCACCGGTGACTGGAAGTCCATGAGATCGAACTGCGGGGGCAGCGTTTCGTCCGCCTTCGAGTCAAACGGCAGGCTCATCCCACGGTCGGCAGGCGCATCTTCGTAGATGGGCGAGACGTCGGAGAGCGGGAAGTCATCGTCACCCATCATCGGCGTGGTCGGGTCGGACGCACAGCCGAACAGGGCGAGAACTACGGCGGGCCAGAGAAGACGAGTTCGCATGCGGCGAAGCTAGCGCACGGGACGTGCCAAGGGTAGTCGATGGCTGATCGTCTCCACGCGTCTCTCGAACTGGCCAGCCGAGTAGCCAGATCTGGGGGCTCGACCGACCAGCTTCACTCGGCGTGACCCGAAAAGGTCATGATGGCCCCGTGGGACTCAGGACCGATCCAGGCTCCCCGATAGGCGATGCCAAGCGAAAGGCCGTCTTCGATCTCGACGTCCATGCCCGCCTCGACGCCGAGCTGGCCAAACCCGACCTCGATCGTCTCGGTGCCCAAGCCCCCGAGGCCGTCGTGCACCACGTCGACATCAACGAACGCCACGCCCCCGATGAGCCGTCCCTGCACGTAGGGAATCACGGGTCCGAGGTCTGCCTGGAGCCCCATGGTGAGCTCGGCGCGGAGGCCCACCATGTTGGTGACGGTCAGGTCAAACGCGGGATTCCCAGGCGCAGGCCCAGTCACCCCGTCGACCTCCGTGCCGAACACCCCAAAGCGAATCTCCGGACCGCGCAGAATGCCGTGCGCGCGCATCCCCACACCCGCCTCGAACCCGACTAACGGAGGCAGCTCGAACGCGTTCTCCGCCTGCCAGTCGCGATCGAGCTCTGTGCCACTCAACATCGCTACGTCGGGCCGGCCCATCCGCAGCGTGTGCGAGCCGAAGTCCCAGCTCTCGAGAGTGACACCCATGCGAAGGGCCCACTCCGCTTCGGGACCCAACGACAGGTCCTCGTGGTGTGTCTCAGTTGATACGTCTGGGGCAGGCCGCGGCCGGCTGCCGCGAGGGGTGGGCGGGATGACTCGTGGCGTGATGGGGACGCGAACCAACGGCGCATCGGTCGCCGCAACAGGCTCGTCTTCGAGCGGACGGATCAAGACGACTCCATTCAACGCGGGCTCATCGATCGCCGCTTCGACGGGCGCCGCTTCGGTGAGGATCTCGCCCTCGATCTCGACGGTGAGCGTCTGGGCCGAGGCGACGGCGGGAAGGGTGAGGAGCGCGAGTGTGAGCGTGAATCGACGAAGCATGTTCGGACCTCCGCCTCACCAACGCAGGGACGCGAGCGCGCTTACACCCTCACGAATTGTTGTCGTCGCAGAGCCGGCCTAGCGTGAGCAGAGAGGCCGCCGCGACGAGCGCGCTGCCGAGCACGAGGGCCAGCGGCAGGTGCGTGATGCTCTCGGTCACCGTGTTGAAGCCGTCGATCCGGACCACGCGCGGGGAGAGCAAGATGGGTACAGCGTTGAACGCGCCGTGCAGCGCGATGCACGGCAGAAGCGAGTCGGTCCGCTGACGGACCCAGCCGAGCACGAGTCCGGCGAGCGAGGCGTAGACCACGGCCACCGGCATGAGGTGGATGAAGCCGAAGGCGAGGCTGCTCGTCCAGAGCGCCAGCCGAGGCCCGTAGTAGCGCTCGAGCCCCGGCAACAACAGGCCGCGGAACAAGAGCTCCTCGCTGATCGCGGGGATCGCGACCACGGCCAGCGGCACGGTGATGGCGGTCAGCCACCCGTCGATGCGGATGGCCCCCATCATGCGCGCGGCCGTGGCGGGATCAACGGCGAACCCCGGCACGAGATCGCCTAGCAAGTTCGCAACCTCATGCAGCGGGAACTGCATCGCAAACCCGGCCGTGAGCGCCAGCATCACGATCGCGGTTGGCACCGCGCGCAGGCCGAGGGCTTCGCGAAAGACCACCTCATCGCCGAACGTGGCCAGTGTGCCCATCGCCGTCGCCGTCGACAGGCCGAGCAGCTGGCAGAGCGACATCAACAGAGGGTCGGCGGCGATGCTGGAGCTCGCCGTGGCAAAGTCGATCCCCCGAAGCAGCATTTGGACGCCGGTGAGCAGCGCGCCGGTGAGCGCGGCGACCAGCGCCGCCACGAGCACCAGCACCAGCGCACCCAGCAAGCTCACGGCACCGGTGGAACGCGACACGGCGACGCTCTAGCAGATCTGCGCTGCTCGCACGACGCTGTGACGACTGGCGCCGCACACCGTACGTGCCCAGTTTCCCGATGCGGGCTACCCTCCGGCCTGCTGGAGGCCCATGCCGCGCACCCTTCCCGTTCTGTTGATCGCCCTCGTCTCGGTCGCTGGTCTCTCCGTCGCTTGCGGCGGCCCCGCGGCCGGTCCGGACCACGCGGGCACACACGCACCGCCGCCCGAGATCAGCGAGGCCAACGTGCACGAGGTGCTCGGCGCGTATTGGCGCATGGACCCCGAGGGCGCCGAGCGGCTGGCGTGGCGCGACGCGCTCATCACCCACTTCGCCCGAAACGCGGACGAAGTCATCGAACGCGGCGACTACGACGAGGTGGTGCGCCGATTGGCCACGCTGAGCGAGCTGCTGACGCCCGAGGACATCGAAGCGGGGCGCGTGCCCAGCGCGGTGGTCCCGCTCGCGCAGTACTTGGCCGAGCACGGCTCGCCGCGCGGTGACGAAGGCCGTGTCATGGGGGCGCTGCTCCTGTTGGCGGCGGTGGGAGAAGACGCGGAGAACGCCCGGGCGGAGCGCGCGCGCATCATGGCGTGGGGCCGCGATGTCCGGAGTGGTGTGTCGAGCCCGGTCGAGAGCTACGGCGGGCTGATCCAGGTCTGGGAGCAGCACGAGCAGATCGCGCCCGACCCCGAGGTGCTGGAGATGTTGGCGCGGCTCTACGCTGAGCAGCGCGACGCGCTGTTGAACTTCGAGCCGCCCGAACAGATGAACCCGCGGAGCTTCCACGACCTCCGGCTCGCGCCGCTCCTGGTGCAGCGTGCCCCGCTCGACGTGGCGGCGGTCTACTTGCGCCACGGAGACCTCGACCGGGCCATCGAGCACGTCGGCCGGATGGGCGACGAGTCCGGCGTGGAGCGGCGGCTCGTTTCGATCTTGCGGCGCGCGCAGGAGAACAACGCCGAAGGCGCGGAGTCCCTCGATGAGCTTGCGCGCGGCTTCCTGACGGCGCGGCCCACGATCAGCGCGGCCATCTGCCGACTCGGCACCCGGCGCTTTCCCCGGGATGCCCGCTTCGCGCGCTGCCTCGCCGCGGTGGCGCTGTCGCGCAACCGTGCTCCCCAGGCGACAGCGTGGTTCGCCGACGCGGTGCGGCTGGCTCCCGAAGACCGCACTGTCTACGACGAGGCGCTCGGCGAGCTGGGCGAGTTGGTCATGCGCGGACTGCTCCAGCAGGTTGGTCCTGCCTCGCGCATCATGGCCACGCAGCTGCTCGAGATCCTCGACGCACGAGACGCCCGCTGGCCCGACGCCCCATCGCCGCTCCGGCGTGCGGCGATCCTTCTGCACGCGGGGCGCGCTGAGATGGGCGCCGGCAACGTGGACGCCGCACGCGATCGTCTCGAGGCGAGCCTGCGGGCGGAGGCAACCCCCGAGGCACACCAGGAGCTCGGGCTCCTCCTCGAGCGCCTCGGCCAGCCCGAAGAGGCCGCCGCGCACTACCGACAAGCGCTGGACCTGACCCCGCCCGAGGGCATTGGGCAGATCGCTCGGGCCCAGCTCATGGAGGACCTCGGCGACGCGTTCCGCATGGCGGGCAACCCGTCCCAGTCGCGGCGCCTGTACCGCCAGGCGCTCGCAGCGTGGGTGGAGCTCGGCGCACAGCTCCCGGAGGAGCGTCGGGCGGTCATCGACGTTCGGGTCGGCATCCTGCAGAGCCGGCTCGGTCAGGCCAGCACCGCGTCCGAGGCGTTTGTCCGCGCGGTCGAGGCGGCGCCCACCAACCGCGAGCCCTACGCGGAGATCCTCGCCCACCTCGTGGTGGCGAGCCCGAACGTGGAGCTCGCGCAGCGGGTGCTTCGCCGGGCCACCTACCAGCTCACCCTCCCGCGCGAGTGGCGCGTCTACTTCGCGCTCTGGGTCCAGGCCGTCGCCGCGCGCGACGCGTCCGAGGCCGAGTCCGACGTGGCGACCCTCCTCGGGGACTTGTCCGAGGGCGACGGATGGAGCTCCAAGCTCGCCGCCTTTGGCCACGCCGACATGAACGACGAGCAGCTGATCGCCGCCGCGACCACGCCCGGCGAGCGCGCCGAAGCCTACTTCTACGCCGGCTCCCGCAGCCTCGCCGCCGGCGACAGCGCCGCGGCCCGAGCCCGGTTCGAGCAGGTCATCGAGACCCGTATGGTCAGCTTCTTCGAGTACGCCATGGCCCAGGAGCTGCTCGGCGCGATGGAGTGAGCGCAGCGGGCCCTGACCTGCTCGCGGACTGGGAAGCGCACTACACGGGCATCCCGATGCTCGGTTGGGCGCTGCGACAGCACCTCCCTCACCGCTGGCTTAGGCTGCACAGCCTCCCGCACGCCAAGAGGTACGCGACCCACGCGACCGAACGTGACGAGATCTTGGCGCGGCACCGGAGCGTCCTTCGTGCGATGACGGGCGGCGCCGCGGAGCTGGTCTTCTCGATGTACGGAGCCGAGACGTTCGCGACGGCGAAACTCGCGGGCGCCATGCGCCAGCTCAACCCCACTCCGCTGGGCATTCTCCACCGAGCGTCATCGCGGCTGGATCGGGACTTCCAGCTCCTCTCGGCTTCAGTCGAGACGCCGACGGACGCTCTTGCCTCCGTGCTAATGGCCGTCGCCGACGACCTCCTCGAGACGCCTCTGCTCATCTCACGGGAGCTGAAGCGCGTCGCCGCACCCTATGACGGCGGTGTGGATCTGTTCTTGGAGAGCCCGGCCGCGAAGGAGAGGTTCGCGGAGCGATTCCGAGACTGGCTCCCGGAGGCTTCTGACCTCTGAGCCCTACTCTCCCCGCTCGGCGCAATCCCGGAGCACGCGGGCCGCGCCGCGGGCGTACTGTCCGTTGGGCGCCGTCTCTCGGTAGCGGCGGGCGTACTCGCAGCCGGCGTCGGTGAGCTCCTCTTCGCGCAGCGCGAGCGATGCGAGGGCGCGGGAGTGCGGGTGCGGGCCGGTCAGGGACGCCTGGAAGTGCGGCGTCGGGTCTTGGCCTCGGTCGGCCTCGGTCTCGGCAAGCACGAGGTGGGCCTCGGTGTTGCTTTCGTCGACGGCGATCGCGCGTTCAGCCTCACGCATGGCGAGCGGGCGGTCGTGCTCGGACCACGCGAGCCGGGCGAGCACGGCGTGCAGCTGTGCGCGGGTCGACTCCTCCATCCGCTCCTCCTCGACGTCCTCGACGATGTTCTCCAGCACCGAGCGAGCCGGGGCGCTCGCGCGCATGCGGATCTGCGCCAGGCAACGCGCCAGCGTGACATCGATGCTCGCCTTGGGCGCGCCCTCCTCGGGATCGGGGGCCTCCCCGTCGATGGTGCTGATGAGCCTCGCGAGGTGCCGAACGGCCTGCGCGTACTGTTCGGCCTGCGTCAGCAACCAGCCGAGGCTCATGCGGAGCTCGCGATCCCCTGGATGGGTGCGGAGCGCCTCGCGCACGATCTCGACCCCGGCCGCGCCCTTCACCTCCATGACGAGGAGGCGCGCGTGAAGGCGCTCGACCTGGAGGGTCGAGATCTCCGCTTCGGTCAGGCGGTCGGCGATCTCTCTCGCCGCGGCGAGGCGGCTCTCGGAGACGTCCAGCGCCAGCCGGCCCTCCAGCGCCTGGGGATGGCTGGGGCTGAGCTCCAGCGCGCGGTCGTAGGCCTCACGCGCCACCTCGAGGCGGGAGAGGTGCGCGGCGGCGCGGCCTCGATCGGCGTGCAGGTCTTCGTCGTCGCTCTCGATGCGGAGCGCCTCGTCGAGCGTGGCGAGCGCCTCTTCCCACTGCTCGAGCGCCATCTGGACGTGCGCCTTCGCGGCCAAGAGGCGCGGGTCGCCCGGGTGCTGTTCGAGCGCTGGGGTCACGAGCGCCATGGCCTGGGTCGCCTGCCCGAGCCCCACGCGCGCTTCGACGGCGATCGGCACCACGTCGGGATGCGTCGGGCTCTCCTCCAGGAGCGGCGCGGCGAGCGTGACCGCCTGCTCGGCGTTGCCCACCGCCAGCTCCATCGACGCCAGCTGGCTCGTGGCGGACACCCGGTAGGCGGCGTCGGCGGCCGCGTCTTGGTAACGGCGCCGGGCTTCTTCGATCCGGCCGCGCGCCTGCAAGATGCGTCCCTGCGCCAGAGCCGAGCGCGCACCTTCGGGGGCGTGTCGGAGGGCGGCCTCGGCGCCGCGAAGGTCATGCGCGGACAGCGCGAGCTCGGCGCTGAGCTGGGCTCGGCGTCCTGCATCCACAGACAGCGGGGTCGGCAGCCGCTCGGCGACTTCTCGCGCCAGGTGCGGCGCGCCGATGCGGAGCGCGGCTTCGGTCAGGCCGAGGGTGAACAGCTCATCGCCCCGGGGGGCGACCTCGTTGGCCTCGTCAAGCAGGCGTCGCGCCGTTACCCGGTCGCCCTCGGTGGCCGCCGCGCGCGCCAACAACAGACGCGCCCACGCCCGCTCATGCTGTGTGGCGACGTCGTCGTCGAGCACCGTCTGCGCCTGCTCGGCGACCTGCTCGATGTCGACGCGCTGCTGGTCGTTGATCCGCGCCCGCGCGATCTGGGACGCGGGGTTCTGGTCCGCATCGCTCAACGCCTCGAGACGAGACAGCCCTGCCTCGGGGTCGCCGTTCCGTGCGGTGAGCTCGGCAAACAGCGCCGCGTGACGCGGAGAGTTCGGCTCGGCCTCCATCGCGATGGTCGCCGCGAGCAGAGCCT
Source organism: Sandaracinaceae bacterium (assembly GCA_045106715.1). Taxonomy (GTDB): domain Bacteria; phylum Myxococcota_A; class Polyangia; order Polyangiales; family Sandaracinaceae. Next base: position 100,601 of record JBGCFC010000131.1, on the reverse strand, counting down.
GCTCCACGTTGCCGACTGCGCGTGCGGCCATGGCGCGGGCCCGCGCCGCCTCCGCCGCTTGGGCGCCCGACGCCTCGACCCCAGACGCGCTCCGCATCGCCGCGTCCAGGTCGCCCGACGCGAGCGCCAAGTACGTGCCCGCGATGCCTCTCTCCCGGGCCACGTCAGCGTCATCCACCGGCAGGTCCGAGAGCGCCGCGGCGATCGGCTCGGTCTCCAAGTCCCCGCCGGCCAGCACCAGCATCGACCGCAGCCGCAGCTTGGTGGCCATCGACTCGGCGTCCGTGTCCGACTCCATCAGCGCGAGCGCCGCGTCGATCGACGCCACCCGCCCGTCGCGGCTGGCCTGGCTCACGGCCTCCTCGACCGCGGACAGGTGGGACCAGTAGAGCCCTGCCCAGATCAACGCCGCCACGGTCGCGATGGCCGCGACCGCGTAGATCACCCGCAGCGTGCGGCGGCGTCGGACCTCCTCTTTCGTGAGGGGGACCTTTTCGATCACGGGGATGGCACTGCCCGACGCGTACGCGTTGACACTGAAGAGATCGGACTCGTCTTCTCTCTCGTCGTCGGCCACTAACCCCACCTCGCTCGCGCAGATCGCTCGAGCGCGGCAAGCATAACCGGCAAGGGCCCTTGCGGGAAAAGGCCTGCAATCGGTGAGTCTAGAAGCGGTAGCCCACGCGGCCGCTCGCGCCGATGGTCAGCGCTCCCGTTCCCGGGGTGACGACGCCGATCTCGGGGATGCTCACCTCGAGGTAGACGTTTTCGACGGGGCGCCAGGCGAAGAGCGCGCTGGCCCGCGCGGAGAAGCCCGCCTCGCGTGCGCCGGTCAGGGTGAACACGACGCCCACCTCCGCGCTCGCACCGATGAAGAACGGCTCCGCGAACAGGCTCGCGAGGTACGCGGCACCCACGTGAATGCCGAGTCCGGTGAACGCGCCGGTCCGGAAGTCCAGGCCGCCGCGAAGCTCGAATCCGTCGATCCCCTCAAAGCTGCGGCCCAGCCGTAGGCCCGCCTCGAACAGGCCCCCGCCGCCTTGGCTCGGGCCTGGGATGTCGCCGAGCGCGACCGCGTAGCCACCACCGACTTGAAGCTGCGCCATCCATGGGGAGTCGGCGCCGTACTGCACGCGCTCGTTGAACGCCTGCTCCGCCGCCTCGCGCTCCTCGGCCTCCCGCGCGGCCTGCTCGTCCGCCTCGCGCGCGGCTTCCGCGGCGGCCCGGCGCTCTTCGGCTTCCCGCGCGGCCTGCTCTTCGGCGTCGCGCGCGGCCTGTTCTTCCGCCTCGCGTGCGGCCGCCTCTTCGGCCTCCCGCGCCTCTCGCGCAGCGTCCTCGGCCGACTGCGTGTCGGGATCCTCGGGCTCCCCCGTCAGGCGGAGCGCGTCCTCGCCGAGCCCCGCCTGGCGCACCATCGCGCTGAGAATGTCGCTCAGGCGCTCGCGCTCCTCCGCTTCGAGCACGGTGGCGACGAGCTCCTCCATCCGGCCGGCCGGCGCGTAGTAGACGTGCACATGAAGCCGGTACTGCCCGCGGAGGGGCTCCACCTCGGCGGCGACCACGTAGGTCGCGTTCGAACCGTTGGCGATCGACTCCATCTGCGCGCTCGCGGGCGGGCGGCTCACCGACGACTCGCTCGGCGCGGCCAGGCGGTGACCTTGCTCCTGGAGGATCGTCGAGACGAGCTGCTCCACCTCGTCGAGGCGCTCCTGCTCCGCGCGGCCGTCGACCGGCAGCAGCGCGACGGCGTCGGCGTGGGCCGTCCCAGTGGAGATCACAGAGAGCAAGCCCAGCGCGGCGATCGTGAACCAGACGCGTCGATGGAGCGGTCCCAGGCGAGAACGCAGGTTCACGGTTCGATCTCCTCGTTGCGGCGATTCATGTGGTTTCGGGCGTTTTCCGCGCCCCCACTCCACGTGTCGCAAGCGGCACGCCAAGTCATCGTGGATGATCCGCCGGCGCCTGCACGAGCTCGATGAGCACGCCCTCCCCCCCGCGCTTGGGGTGGATGAAACAGACGTCGTGACCCGCCGCTCCCGCGCGGATGCCGCCCGGGGTCATCTGCACGCCCTGCGCCTCGAGCCACGCGACCGCGGCCGGCAGGTCGTCCACCCAGAGGCCCACATGGTTGAGCGCGGGCTTGTGCACAGCGGGGCGCTTCTCCGGGTCGATCGGCTGCATCAGGTCGACCTCGACGCCCCCGCAGTCGGCGATGTCCTCGTCGACATTCTCGCGCTCGCTCCGGTAGGTGCCTTTGGGCGTGAGCCCCAACAGATCGATCCAGAGGTGGCGGAGGGCCGCCTTGTCCGTTCCGCCGACGGCGATCTGCTGGATACCCAGCACCGAGAAGGGTCGCTCACTCATGGGGCCGGAGCGTACCCGAACCGGCGGACGGGGCCAGGATTGCAACCGTCGGGCTCGTATGCGACGACGTGGGCGTGAAGCGATCACTGACCGGAGTGAAGCCCTCAGCCATCCCGCACCTCGGGAACTACCTCGGCGCGATCCGCCCGGCGATCCGCATGACCGAGGAGTACGAGAGCTTTCTGTTCATCGCCGACTACCACGCCCTGACGACGCTTCGGGACGCCAAGGCGATGCGGGCGCACATCTACGACGTCACCGCCACCTGGCTGGCCTGCGGGCTCGACCCCGACAAGGTCCACATCTACCGGCAGTCCGACGTCACCGAGGTCTTCGAGCTGAACTGGGCCCTGTCGTGCCTGGTGGCCACGGGGCAGCTCGAGCGCGGCGTTGCGTACAAGGACGCCAAGGCCAAGGGCGAGGCCCCGAACGCGGGCATCTTCAACTACCCCGTGCTGATGGCGGCCGACATCCTGCTGTACGACGCGGACTTCGTGCCGGTCGGCAAAGACCAAGAGCAGCACCTCGAGCTCGCGCGCGACTTGGCCGAGCGCTTCAACCACATCTTCGGGGAAGAGTCGCTCGTCGCGCCGGCCGCCGTCATCAGCGACGCCCCGCTCGTTCCCGGCCTCGACGGCCAGAAGATGAGCAAGAGCAAAGGCAACGCGATCCCGTTGTTCGCGCCCGCCAAGAAGCTCCGCAAGGTCTGCATGAAGATCGTCACCGGCTCCGAGCCTCTCGAGGCGCCAAAGGAGGCGTCAGGCACGGTGTTCGAGCTGTACAAGCTGGTGGCCAGCGACGCGCAGGTCGCGGAGATGACCCGTCAGCTCGAAGCCGGAGGCTACGGCTGGGGCCACGCCAAGCAAGCCCTCTACGAAGCCCTCGAGGCCGAGCTGGGCCCGAAGCGCGAGACCTACGAGGCGCTCCGCGCAGACGAGGCCAAGCTGGACGCGATCCTCCAAGACGGCGCTGACAAGGTCCGGCCTGTTGCGCGCGCCACCATGGACCGCGTGCGGCGAGCCATCGGCATCGGCTGAAGATCAGCTCGAACGCCGGGTGTTCGATGCACGGTCGGGCGGAGGAACCTACCTCGCGCTGTCGTTCGCAGCGGTGCACGCGCCCCTCGCCGGCGCTACACCGCCGAGGATGAGGGTGTGGACGAGGATTCCGAGGACCGGGTGGCTCGTCCTTTCGCTGGTGCTGGCGTGCGGAACCCCACCGGAACCCGAGTCCGCCCCGGTCGAGTCTGAGTCGCCCGAATCCGAGCCACCCGAATCCGAGCCGCCTGAATCCGAGCCACCCGAACCCGAGCCGCCCGCGGGTCCATCGGCGTTCACCTCGATCTCTTTCGACCTGCGCAGCCTGCCGCACCGCGGCCCGTACGACGTCGACCCACACTTCATCGAATCGAGGCGAGGCGTGCTCATGGTGGAGGCACGTACCGCTGCCGGCGAACCGGCTCCCCGGTTCCTCGTACAGCCCGGGTCGACCGTCTTCCGAGCCGAGTTCTATGGATCGCTGACCGAGGCCCTCGCGCAGTGCCGGCGTGTGGTTGCTGCCGTGGCACCGCTTCCCGATCCGTCGGAGCCAGAACGCCCCCGCATGGCGGTCTCTCGGCCCAGCGCGACGCCGTGCACCGCGATGTGACGCATCATGCCTTCCAGGCGGCCAGGATGGGCATGGCGCTGGACCGACGGACAGCAGGACGCTACCTTCGAGGGCGAAGGAGAGGGCGTTGGGGGTCAAAGCGCTAAACATGGATGTCGTGTGTGAGGACTCGAGCCACAAGGTGGTTCAGATGGCGCCTTGCATGTGCATCACTCCGTGTGCGCCCTCGCCGCTGCCAATGCCCTACCCGATCATCGCGAACTCGGCCGGGCTCAAGAAGGGCACCAAGAAGGTCAAGCAGGCTGGCAAGAAGACGATGAACGCCAAGGGGGCGGTCAAGACCCTGAACGGGAACGAGGCCGGCACCCAAAAGGACATCGTCTCTTTCAAGACCGGGGGCACCAGCTGGCCGATGCCGGTGCCCGCCGTGACCATTCATTTCGAGGGTGCCCCCATCAGCATCACCGGTACGCCGGGGATGACCAACTCCACCTGACCCCGAGCCTCTCGCCGCCACAGGTGATCGATGGATCCGCCCCCGCTCCGCAACGGCTCTCGCGCATCTGTCGAGGTGCTGCCCCACTTCTCTGATCGAGACGGCGCCTACGTGGGCATCGTCCTGATCAAGGAGCGCTTCGCCGCCTCTCGAGATGGTGTGGTGCGCCGCGCCGGGGGCGCCGAGGTCAAATACGCTGACGAACTCTGGAACCCAAAGGAGCCGGAGACGAGCTCCATACGACTGCCCTCCGACATGTGCCTCAGTAAGCCGAGTACGGACGTCCTCGTTCTCGGGGAGGCTCGCGCTCCCTATCGAGAGTCCGTGCGCCAACTCGATGTGCAGGTGAGAGTCGGACCCGTCCAGAAAGCGCTGCGGGTCTTTGGCCCACGCGCTTGGTATCGCGGTGGAGTGGGGCGGATGGAGCTGAGTCCGCCAGAGCCGTTCGAGTCGACGCCGATTCGATGGGAGCTCGCGTTCGGTGGCAGCGACTACGAAACCGACCCCAACCATCCTCTCGAGGAGCCGCGCAACCCCGTCGGCACCGGGCTGGTTTCGGATCCGCAGGAGTTGATCGGAATGCCCGGGCCCAACATCGAGGACCCGACCGACCTGATCTCGACGCACCGCTCGCGGCCACGTCCCGCGGGGTTCGGGCCGATCGGCCGACACTGGATGCCGCGCCGCACGTACACCGGAACGGTCGACGAGCAGTGGATGGAAGAGCGCATGCCGCTCCTCCCTCTCGACTTCGACGATCGCTTCAACCAGGCATCGCCACCGGATCAAATCACCCCGGAACCGCTTCGCGGCGGTGAGCGGGTGGAGGTTCTCGGCATGCACGAGGAAGGCGCCTTCGCGTTCGACTTGCCTCGGCTCCGCTTCTTCGTTGGTGTGCAAACGAAAGACGCACTGTCCCAGCATCCGCCCCAGCTCGACACTGTCCTGCTGCACGCGAACGACCGGTCCGTCGAACTCACGTGGCGTTCGGTTGTTCCGCTTCCTCGCCGAGCCGCGGACGTGCGCTTCGTGCAGGTGCACGAGAAAGAGTGGCTGACGTGAGCTTGGATGTGGGTCACTTCGGCGTCGATAGCTCGAGCGAGCCCGTCGTCATCGCCACCGGCACAGTCAACGCGCTCGCCTTCGACCCGTATCGCACTTGGGCGTTCCGCCGGGCGGAGGTCACCGGGTTCGTTGGCTCCCCCTTTCGGCTCCCGAGCGGCAACCCCTCGGCATTTGCCCGCGTCCGCCAGCTCGATCCGCGGCTGATTGGCGGAGAGCGGATGGTCGCGCTCGCGACCTCTGCCCTCGATTCCATGGGGGAGCTGGTGGCGCGCATTCCCACGCGTGCGCGTCTCGCCGTCGCCTTGTGCCTGCCGGAGCGCACCGACCAGACAACGGGGACGCGCTCCGGTGCATTCACCCGTCGCCGAATCGAAGGGACCGTGGTGGGGCCGCTGGTCGAACGCGGCTACGAGCTCATGACGCGCAGCTACTCGCTCGGTCATGCGGGCTTTGGCCATGCCGCCCTCGAGGTGGGCCGAATGCTCGAGCAGGGCACGCTCGACGCCGCGCTCATTCTCGCCGTGGACAGCTACTACGACCCGTTTGTGCTCGACGCGTTGATTCAAGAAGAGCGCATCCTCGACACCGACTCGCGCGAGGGCTTCGTGCCTGGCGAGGCGGCGAGCGCGGTGCTGCTCGCGCGACCGGGGGTGGCCCGTGAACTCGGAGCGTCACCGCTCGCTCAGTTGATGTCCGTGGGCGTTAACGCCGAAGCCGCGACGATGGACAACGACCTGCCTTTGACCGGGCACGGCTTGTCGCGCCCCACCGTCGCGCTGTGCAAGCGCCTCAAGTCCGAGGGGCGGTCGCTGGATTGGTGGCTCTGCGACGTCACGGGAGAGCCCTACCGTACCCGTGAGCTCTCCCTCGCTTGGCCTCGCGCCTCTCATCACGCGTGGACTGAACGCAGCGTGCTCGAGATGCTCCCGACGCACTTCGGCGAGATCGGCGCGGCCAGTATGGCCACTGGCGTCGTGCTCGGCATCGAGGGCCTTCGACGCGGTGACCCAGCCGGCTCAACCGTGCTCGTCACTGGCAGCAGCCGCGGGAGCGCGCGTGCCGCGGCGTTGCTCACCGCCATCCCTGCTGCCTGAGCCTGATCAGCCGACAGCCCTCGTTTCGAAACGATGCGATGCATCGTCGAAGGGCCACGTCTAGCGAAGTGCCGTGTACTCCGCCGCGCTCAGCAGGCGCCCTGGCTTCCCTGCGATACGGAGAAGCCACGTGCGCTCGGGTTCCCGCAGCAGCGGCGTCGAGTCTCGCAAAAGTGCTTCGTTTCGCTCAACGACCGTACCATCGAGCGGAGAGTAGATGTCGAAGGTGCCCTTCTCTGCTTCAACCCAGCCCAAGGGGCGGGCTGCCTGGAGCTGGGTGCCCAACTCCGCGAGATGCAGCGCATCGACGTGGCTGATTCCACGGAAGAAGCGGGCCGTCAGGCCCATGCGTCCGTCCGTCTCGACCCACGCGTGGTCCGGGCTGTAGCGGCGTGTGCTCACCTCCAGGCGGGGGGGCGGCTTGCGGCGACTTGAGAAAAGGTCAGCAGAGGGATTCCCGAGAAGGCCACGCCGTCGAGAGTGCTCACCAAGTACGTCGGCTGGGTGATGAGGAGCTCGCCGCGCGCGTCGAAACGGATCGGCTTGAGGTTGTCTTTCGCTACGACGAGCTTGTCGTCTTCGAGCTTGAAGAGGCCATCGAGCCCGCCGACCCACACGACGTCTCTCCACCGTGTGATGCAGTGCAGCGCGAGCTCGTGGCGCAGCACCGGCTCCCACCCATGAGTGGTGCCCTGGACGAGCTCCCCGTCGGGTCCGCATGCGTAGATCTCGTCGGCCGACTCGACGTGCACGTCCGAGAGGGTTCCTGTGGCGGCGCTGCTCATCGGCTCGAACGCGTCAGAGCCGTTCCAACGCGCCACGTAGCCCTTCTGCCCAACCGCGAAGATGAGGTCGGGACTTGCGCCGTGCATGCCGACGATGTGTCCTGTCGTCGCGACGGGCCGCCACTCGGAGCCGTCGTAGTGATAGGCGACCGGCTTGCCGCGGTGCAGTCCCCAGGTGAACACCGAGTCGTCGCTCAGTCCGTACACCCCGCGCAGGACACCCTCGAGCTGGAAGGTCTGCCAGGGCTTGGAGAGCCCGAGCGCGGGGTTCATGTAGACGCGGCCCGCCGACTCGCTCGCCCAGACCTTCGAGTCGGTCTGATAGAGCCCAGTGATCCAGCCACGCTGCCCATAAGACGAGTTGAGCTGCGTGCCTCGGCTAAAACCAATCCAGCTCTCTCCCTGTTCGGGGCGGAACCCGACCTCTTCGTCTTCGTAGCGGTAGGCGAGCCAGTGACAGGAGTCCCGCTCGAGACCGGTCATCGCGTTGTATTCGTGTCCCAGTGTCATGTGTGTGGATTCTTCCGGAGTGGGTCCAAGTGACGAGCAGCGATCCAACGAGCCCTACGGTTGGGATGCGCGGCTACAGTGCGTCGCTGGAGTTGTTGGCCTGACCACCAGACCAGTTGTCGGGTGCGAAGTGCGTTGACGGGGTACGGCAGTCGCCAGACGGTTGCCCGCCACTCCTCTGCAGTGCCCGCGACTGTTGCGCCAAACATGAGGCATGTTGCGCTCGGTTGTGTGCGGCTGCCGCTCGGTTGTAGTCGCCTCGCGCACCCCGGAGGACATCAGGATCGGCGGTTTCGGGGTCGAGTGCATCGAGGGTGTTCCGTGCGGCGTCGCGTCGATCGAGCAGCGCCTGCCGTTCGGCGCTCGTTCCGGCTGCGTCTTTGTAGGCGTCTTCGTTGGAGGCGCACCGGTCGGCCATCTCTGCCATGGCCGCCTTGCGATACTGGTTGATGCAGTCGGCGGCCTTCTTTGCGGCGTCGGAGTCTTTGCTTCCCGCGGCCGCGTCGGCCGGTGTGCCCGCGTCGGCACCGCTCGCCGCTCCGGTGTCACCCGCCCCGTCCGGATTGGGCTGATCGGCGGCCGATCCCGCGGCGGTCTCCGATGTGGGTGGGGGCATGCCATTGCCGTGCTCGGTGAGCAGTGCCTCGGTACGCGCGTCGGCGTCCCTGGACTCCTGGTCCCGCGAGTATGGGGCGTTCGCGTCGCCGTTGTTGTTGGCCGCGTCACACTCCTGGCAGGTCACGAAGTTGTGACCGGTTCCCGGCGTGCCGGAGCGGCCCTGGTGCGGCATGCACGGCGCGTCATCGGACATGTAGCCAGGTGTTCCGTTGCAGCCCTGTTGCATGGTGTTTGTACGAAACCCGCCAGCAGCGAGGGGACGTGCGCCGGACGTGCCCCGCCGAGCCGGCGGCACGTAAGTCTGTCGACAGCTTGGAGGGTTGCTGCACGGGTCTCCGCGGACCCCCTGGTGGGCCGCGTTCTGCGAGAGGTGACCCGACTGAGAGTCTGCGGTTCGGCGATCTTCCGCTGTGGGGACGGGGGGGGCTGCAGCGGGCTGTTGCCGCGGATGTGGACCGAGGTGCTCCTCGAGCGCGCGCTCTCGACGCTCTCGCTGCGAGTCTGAGATCCCCGGCGGCGGACCTTGTGGGTCGCGGTGGAAGTCATCGTGCAGATCGCAGACCGCACGCTTCTCGCGGATGCGCTTGTACACATCGTCGTAGGTGCCGAAGTCCTCGGGGTCGTAGCCACACTTGGCGAGCGCGGCGACGCAGGCTGCGTCGAAGAACCCAGCACCGCCTGCCAAGAGTAGTGTGTCGGGTACGTGCGCGGGACCGGTCATGTCCAGGCCTCCGGGTGGGCGAAGCGGTGGAGCCAAGGGGTGGCGAGCTCGCCGAAGGGCTCCGGAAACGGCGGGGCTTCGACGGGGAGATGCGGCTCGAGCGCGCGGGCGAGCGCGGCGAGATCCGTCGGCGCGTTCATGAGGTTGGCGTCTCCCAATACGGGAGCCGCGCCCGCTCTGATGAGCGCCCCGCGCTGCAGCCGCATCACCGCGACGGACGCCGGGGTGGCTTCGTCCACGCGATCGAGATCGAGCCCGAGCGCGTCCAGGGCGGGTTGTCCGAGGACGTTCAGCCAACCCGTGCCCGGCAGGAGATCGCGCCCCAGTCGAGCGTAGTCCTCGAGTTCGGCGAGATGCAGACCCCAGCAGCGCCGCGCCCAGGCGAGGCCCCAGGTGTAGGTCTCCTGACGGTAGAGAGGGTTGCCGCTCAGCATGAAGCCGCCGATTCCTGTCCAGATCGGGGCGGTCTGGGAGATCTCGAGCGCCAACGCCAGCAGGTCGTCCGCCGGGTGGTCGTGGGGCAACGTCAGTCGAAGGTACCCAAGCCGATTGGAGCGGCGCTCATTCACTTCCCGATAGGTCAACTCGTAGCGGGGGGCGCACGCTTCGTCGGCGAGGCGGAATGTGAAAAGGTGTCGCGCCTGGTTGAGCACATGACCCGCTCGAAGATCGCGCAGGAGGCCCGGGATGCTCTCCTCGTCCGCTGTCCGCCACCGTGAGAGCTGGGAGGTCATGAAGCAACGAAAGCGCGTTACTCCCACGAGCTCCACGAAGCGCTCGGCGATGCGCGCGGCGTGCTCCATCGCCCACTCGGTCGGCGCGTCCGTGTAGAGCGCGAGGCCCAAGGTCGGGCGGGCGATGGTGATCTCGGGACGGTCGCGGAGATAAACGCGTCCGGGAAGCAGCACGGGCTCCCGGTCCAGGGTTCGGTCCGGCTCGAACGGGTGAAGCACGCTCATGCGGACAGCCCCCCGCCCCATCGTTCGGCCTCCGGGCAGCTCGCTCTCACACCGTCGAGCACCGCGTGCTGGCGAAGCACGAGGTCGTTCCAATCAGGCCATGTCGCAGAGCGGCCGCGCACGGTCAGCTCCATCACGGCCCAAGGCCGATCGCGCTGAAGGAACTCCTCACCCCGGAGCTCCATCAACGTGTCGCTGATCTGGTAGGGCCGTCCCCAGCGATAGCGGAGGTCGGGTGTGGCGTTCGTCTTCCACGTCTCCCACCACCGCTCCCACGCGTCGGGATCTCCATCGAGCAGTCCGACGGGTTCGTACTCCCGGCGGGTGCGCGTGAACGGCTCGTCGTCGTGCTCGTAGGTCGGCACCATCGAGGCGTCGAGGATCGAGGCTCCCGTGATGCGCTCCAGCGCCGCGAGCGCCGCGAACGCGGAGGCCTCGCCGCCGTGACGGAGGCGGCCGAGCAAGAAGGGCACGAAACGCGTGTCGCCGTACCAGCCGATCGCGCGGAGAGAGGTCGGGCTTCCCGCCGACGCGATGTCGTCTTCGAGCACCGCCCGAGCCTCGTGACCACCCGCGATCGCGACGAACATGGCCGCGTCCGCCCAGGCGCCGTCCCCTTTCCGAGTGAGTTCGACCGCCCGCGCGTAGCCGACTTCGCGGCGCAGCAGCATCGCGCTCTCCAGGGCCGCCCTCTCGATTGGCTCTTGGTCTCGGTTGAGGAACCACGAAAGCGCTCCCGGAGACGGGATGGTGGGCAGTGTCGCCAGCGCCCGCGCGAGCGCTGCGATCACCCGCGGATCGGGGTCGTTGCCCATCGAATCGAGCTGGGACTGTGTGAAGACGCGGCGTCGTCGAAGGACCTCGACCGCGTGAAGGCGGCGTGTGGGGGAGGGGTGCGCGAGCCAGGCGCTCACGGCGGCGGAGATGCGCGGATGAGGCGCCAGCACGAACGCGTCGATACACATCTCGAGCATGCCGGGTGAGTCGAGGTCAGCGAGCTCGAGCAGCCTTGCCGCTTGCTGGAACGCGTCGTCTCCGTCGATGGAGAGGAAGAAGTAAAGGTTGCCGAACGTCAGCTCCGGGTCGGGCAAGGGACGATCGTCGAGCGCACGCACCAGCTCGGGAAACGCCTTCACCCCACACGCCGCGATCGCGTCGACCTTCAAGAGCATGCGGGCCTCGGTCTCGTCGCCGCTCGCCCACGGCTCGGGATCGGTACAGCGGCGCATGCGCCCGAGCATCGAGAGGTCATCGAGGCAATCGCGCGTCCGCTCGGCGAGCAGTTCGTCGTCCGAGACGCGAACCCCGAAGCGCACGCGCAAAGCCTCGTCCTCCCCCAGCACAGAAGGCGGGGGCTTGGGCTCCGGCTCCGGCTCCGGTTCCGCTTCCGTCTGACTGGCCTCTTTCGCAGCCTCGGCTTCGGCCATGACCCGCGCCCAGTGTGCGTCCGCCATGGCGGTGACCTCTGCGAGGGTGCGCGGAGGCGCGGGCAGGACTTCAGGCTTCTCGAGTACGACAGCCATAGCGATGGGCTCGTCGAGGGGGACCGCCGGTCGGAGCACGTCGCGCTGGAGTTCCAACAACCGGGGCAGCCCGGTCGAGGCTCTTAGGTACGGCCGCGTCGTGTCCTCTCGGGGCAGGTTCCATCCCTCGAGCAAGCTCCACCCGACCTGCTGCAGGTCTCCGATGCACTTCGCAATGGCCCGCATCGTCTGGTCGGCGGCCGGGTCCTCGCTCGGTACGGTCATGAGGTGCGCCAGGGCCGCCCGCGCCTCCTCGAGCGCGAGTCCAGATCGCTCCCTGAACGCGGCGTGCTGATCGTTGTCGGCGAGCGCGGCGTAGACATGTTCGAGTGCGCGCCCGAGCGAGCGCTCCACCTGGACCGCAGGGATCGTCTCCTGCTCGATCGCGCGCAACTGCATCAGTGCGGCGTCGAGAGCGGCACGGATGTCCACCATCCGCGCAGCCGGTGGCGTCTCGGGGGATGCGGGTGTCACGGGGTGTCTCTAGTTGAGCTTGATCATCGCGGCGAGGATCTTGACCGCGTCGCGGGCCCGATGGAGGACGCGGTCTCCGTAGAGTTCGACCTGACGCCCCTTGGCACGAACGAACGCGCCCGGCGTGCGAAGCAGGATCTCGCGCGTGGCTGTCAGCGAGACCGAGTCGAGCTGTTCCTCCACCCGGTTGTCGCGGTCGACGACGATGGCGCGGGCGGTTTGCACCACACCGACGATGGTGGGTTCGCCGCTGGTGTCGACGAGCACGCGAGCCCCGCGGACCTGGGACTCGACCAAGAGAGCAGGATCGACCGCCGGATCCACCGACAGCTCACGCTGCATCGCGCCCAAATCGACGCGCCATCCCGATGCCGTGGCCTCAAGAAGGCGGCCCATGACCACGGGAGCCTGCGTATAGACCAGCCTGGGGGTCTCCCCGACCGGCGCGCTCGAAGGCGCGTGCTCCTCTTCGTCACGCTTGTCTGGTCTCGCTCCCATCGACGTCTCCTTGCTCTCTCAGCCGGGCCCGATCGCCGGCGGCTTGACCTTGACCGAGCCGCTCCCCTGAAGCGTCACGCTGATGGCGCCCTTGCACGCGATTCCGCCGGAGTCGACCACGACCTCAGCGGGGCCGCATTTCAGGGTGACCGAGTTCGACGCGTCCAGTTTGATGACCGCCGCTGTGACTACGAGCGCGCCCTTCGCAGCCGCACCGTAAGCCTTGCCGAGCGTCCACTTCGAGGCGGCTGTGTTGAGCGCCATCGCTGCTCCAGCTTCGGCGCTGAAGCCCCCGGACGCCTTAGCGAAATACACGCCGACGGTCTCGGTCTTGGATGCGGCGTTCTCAGAGTGTCCACCCTTGACGATCTCTGCGCGTGCGGCGCCGACCGTCTCCGTGCTCGACCCCCCCACCGTGAAAGAAACACCGTAGGCCGAGTTCTGCGCGGCGAGTGCACCGATGGTCTCGCTCATGTCGCCACCCACGGTGGTCCCCCAGACTCCAGAGCCGCCGCCGCCTCCGCCGCCGCCCCCTCCGCCTCCGCCTCCGCCGCCGCCGCCTCCGCCGCCTCCGCCGCCGCCGCCGCCGCCTCCGTCATCGCCGCCGACTTCCACGCCGGCCGCCGCGAACGCGTCCGTTGCAACCGCTGAGGCGATGCCCCCCGCTGCACCCGCGAGGTCAGGGGGCGTGGTGGCCTCACTGACTGCGTTGAGCGTGTCTCCATAGAGCGCCACCGCGGGGTTGTCGGCTCCGAAGATCGCGCTCGCGGGACCGAGGTACTCGCCCGCCTCGCCGAGGGCGCCGCTCACCGCATCGAGGGCGGGCTGGATCGGCCCCAGCAGCGCGCCTTGCACACGGTCGGCGGCGGATGCAGCTGCGCCCTCAGCAGCGGCGATCGCCTCCGAGGCGATGATCTCCAGCACCGCCGCGATGGGGTTGCCGATCATCATGTTCTCGAGGCCGCCCACCGAGATCGTCGTGGACCCGGCGACCTCCTCGCCTGCCTTGCCGCTGACGCGCACCTCGCGGTTGCCACCGATCGTGATGGACTGGTCCGCACCAACCTGGTCCTGCATCCCGGCCTCAATGCCGACCGTCTCGTCCGCACCCACGTTGAACGTTCGGTTCGCCCCCACGTCGCGGCGGCAGGAGTTCGCGGTCTGCATCGTCTTGTTGTTGACGACGTTGGTCGTGAGGTCCTTGCCCGCGTTCATCGAGATCTGCTGCGCGCCTGCCGCATCGTCGAAGAAGATCTCGTTGATCGCGCCAGCGCCAGGCGAAGACGCCGTGCGGTGCGCGGTCACCGTCTTCTGTGCCGGGAGCGGGTAGTCCGTCGGATGCAGCGGATTGAAGAGGTGGCCCAAGACCACCGGGCGATCCGGGTCGCCCTCGTAGAACTGAACCAGAACCTCCCAACCGATGCGCGGGATGGTGACCGAGCCCGTGGTGTGCGGATGAGTCGATCGGATCCAGCAGGTGGTGCGCTCGTCCATCGCCCCGTCGAGGTCCCAGTGGAACTGGACCTTCACTCGACCATGCTCGTCGCAGTGAATCTCTTCGCCTGCCGGCCCGGTCACCCGCGCCGTCTGTACGCCGTGGATGCGTGGCGTCACAGTCGTGCGCGGCGGTCGGAACGCCTGCTCACGCGGGATGCACTCGAACTCCACGTTGCTTCGAGGCGCGGCCGTCTCCAATGGAGCGGTCCCCGTTGCCCTGTGCGGCGCCAGTACCACGTCCAGCGACACGGCGGTCACCACATGCTCCCCGCTGGCCGCAGGGTGGTCGAGAAGCTCGAAGCGTTTGCCAGGCTGGATCGCGATCATCTCAGTACGGGCTGTCGCCATGCGACGGCGCGCGGAGAGCTCTTCGAGTCGCACCGTCGCCCGTCGTGCGCCTTCGCTGGGGTCGGAGTAAGCGCCCGGATACTCGTAGTGCTCACGTGCGTGCGGCTCGTCCTGTTCGGCCTCGGCGGCGAGATCTCGTGACGGCGCCAGTCCGTCGTAGTCGTTCAGACTGACCTTCGACTCGACCAGCCGTCTGCCACGACGCCATTCGAAGACGCGAGGATCCCCGAGCCCCGTGGATGCCAATCCGATGCGGAATCTCAGCGTCTCCGTCGGAAGGGTCTCCACGTTGGCGGAGTCGTCCGCGAAGACCATGACGCAGGCGTCGGCTGTGTGTTCGAAGGCGAACCAGATGCCCTCGTCTTCGAGTAGGCGCGCAACGAAGTCCCACTCGCTCTCGTCGTACTGAACGCAGTATGCCCGCGTCTCGTAGGTGCCGCGGGTGTCCCAGCGCATCATCGCTTCGGGAACCCCGGCGTCGGTCAGCACCTGCGTGACGATGTCGACGACGCTCAGGTCCTGAAAGATGCGAAACCCGTACCGGTAGCTCGCCAGGAAGGCCAGCGGCCGCAGGGTGAAGCGACATCGAATGGGCTCGCCCGTCGAGGTTCCATGCACCTCGAGGCGCTCGATGACCCCGTGGAGGTGTCGTTCGTTGTCGTGCTCATCGGTGAGAACGACGTAGGCGCCGCCGCCGACCGCCAGTTCGGTGTCGATGCTCTCCGCCTCGACTTCGACCCCGTAGAGGAACGGCGCGCTCAAACGTTCCTCGCCCTGGACAGAGAGGACACGAGGCGCCGTGTCGCACGCCGGCGTGTCCATGTAGGCGCGAATGTAGACAGGCTCCGACATCAGTTGCTCTTGTGCATGATCTGATTGAGAACTTTGGCGTTCTTGATGGTGATACTGGGTGCCTTGACGGTGACGGCGCCGGCCTTGGTCAGCTCGATGCTCACTCCCCCGGCTCGGAAGACGAGCTTGCTGTCAGCCTCGAAGACGATGTTCTTCGCCTTGCAGGTGAGCGCCCCGCCTGCGGTCAGCGAGACCACGCCGTCCGCGTTGTCCGTGCGGCCTCCACCAGCCTTTACCAGCTCCGCGGCACCGTTCATGACGTAGGTGGCCTCGCATCCCACGGTGATGTTCTTCGCCATGATAAACTTCAGCGCCCCGATTGTTTCCGAGTAGCTCCCCGCGATGTCCACGCTCCGGGCGCCGCCGGCCATCTCGGCCCACGCAGCACCCACGTCGATGGTCGCGTCCCCCACCACCGTCCGGGAGTAGCCCGCGATCCCGGTCAAGCACTGCAGTGACCCGACGGTGCGCGTTAGCGAGCCGTTCGTGTTCTCGCTGTGATCGCCCCCCACCTGCACCATGCGATTGCCGCCGATGGAGACAGAAAGGTCCGCACCCACACCATCGCCGAGATCTCCGCCCACATTCGTGCTCTGGTTGGCGCCGACGTCGAGGGTTCGATTGCCGGCGACGCTGATGAGCGTGTTGGACGTCACGGACAAGGTGTTGTTGCTGCCGACATCCACGGTCTGGTTCGCACCGACAGACCAGCTGGTGTTGTTGTCGACGGAAGCGTTCATGTCCTTGGACGCGTTGAGGAAGATCTCCTCGCTTCCCGCCGCGTCCTCGTAGCGGAGCTCGTTTGCACCCGGGCCGCCTTCCGTCGTCGCGGTCTGCATGGAGCTGACCGTGGCGCCGCCCGGCAGCGCGTAGGGGGGGGGCAGCTCCGCGTTGTAGAGATGGCCGCTGACCGCCGGACGATCGAGGTCGCCGAGTTCGAAGTCGACCAGCACCTCGAAGTCGATGCGCGGCATGACCATCGAGCCGCCCAACGCGAGCTGGCCGACGCGCAGCCATGTGCTGCTCTTGTCGTCGACGATGCCGGAGCGGTCCCAAAGGAAGCGCACCTTCGTCCGGCCGTTCTCGTCTGCGTGGATCTCCTCGCCGCCAGGGACGGTGACGATGGCATGCTGCGGGCCACACAGAGTAGGCGCGGGAGCAGCGGTCAGGGGACGGTAGGGCACGTCGAGCGGAATTGACTCGAACGTGTTTTCGTAGTCGAGCGCTTGGCCAACGGCCTCGACCGCGTCGCCGTCGTCGACTGGCCGCAGGTGGTGATTCACCTCCAGGATGAGGTGGTCTCCGTCTGCCTCCGCTCTGGGAGAGCCCGCAGATGTGAAGTAGCTACCCGCGCTCAGAGCAGGGACGTTGCTGCTCCCTTCGGTCGTCGTGCATCTCGCGCGCAGCCGCTCGAGAGTGCGATCGGTGAGCTGCTGCCCGCGGCCCGAGTCGGTGTACTGGCCGGGGTGCAAGTACACCTCGCGTCCGGTCGCATTGGCGCTCTCCGCGTTGGTCGTGAGATCCGTGGACGGGTTCTCGAGATCGTAGTCCCGCTGCGACACCTGATCGGGGGCGACGCGGTGGACCCGAGCGAGGTGAGAAAGCCCTTGTCGCCGTGCGCCGCCCATGCGCTGCACGTTGAGCAGGGATTCACCGGAGATCGGTAGATAGGCGCCGTCATCATCGAAGAAGAAGACCCGTTCGTCGTCCTCGCTTTGCTGAATGAAGAAGCCGATTCCCTCCTCGAAGAGCAGGCGAGTCACGAACGCGTAGTCGCTCTCCGCATACTGGACGATGTTGGCATGTGGCTCGTAGCTCCCGTTCAGCATCCATTCGCACTTGGCGTCCACGCCGGCTCTGGCGAGCACGTCACTGACGACCTCCTCAACGGTCTGCTCTTGAAAGATGCGGTGGTCCCGACCCCACCGCAGCAACGCCAACGACGAGTGAACCTGAAGCTCCACCTCGAACGCGTCATGGCTGAGCGCGATGTCGCTCGCGTCCACGACGACTCCGTGAAAGAAGCGCGAGGGTGCGTCATCGAGGCGGAGCTCCACGCTCGCCTCTTTCCCGAGCATGGCTTCGAGATCCGGTGGTTCGGACGTGCGGGCACGCACGATCACCTCGGTGGGTGCGAACACGCGCTCGCACGCTTCGATGCCGACGATGATCCATAACTCCGTCGCACAGTCCTGCACTGTCAGGATGCTGTTTTGGTCCCCCGCCATGGCTCAGTCCTTGTAGTCCAGGTTGCCCTTGATCTTGAGAAGGGGTCCGCTCTTGCCACCGAACTTCTTGGCGTCCACGGTCAGGCTGCCGCCGAGCTTCAGCTTGCCACCGCCGCCCTTGAGCTGGGCGGTCCCGCAGGTCACTCGGACCTGGGAACCGCTGAACACGGCGTCGTCGGCTGCTGTGATCGAGATGACTCCGGCCGCTGTGATCGCGAGTGCCCCCTTGGCGCTGTAGCTCACGTCCCCACCGGTCTTGACGACGACAGCCCCCGAGGTGAGCGTCTTGGCGCCGCCGATCGCCTCCGCGTATTCGGCTGGAGTGAGCACGGCCTTGGCGGCCCCAACCGACTCGGTCTTGTTCCCCCCCACGGTCTCCGCGATCGCCGTCGCGCTCGTCACGACCTGAACGGCGCCGACGGAACGCGTGAGTGAGCCGTTGATGGTCTCGGCGACCTTGTTTGCGAGCACATTCATCAGGCCCCCGATCGACTCGTCGCGCGACCCGGTGGTCGTAAAGCCGAAGGAGCCGGTGACGCCCCAGTCATCGTTGCCGCCGATGCTCACGGTCTTGCTGCCCACCGTCTCTCGAGCGAAAACCTCGGCCACACTGAAGCTCTGGTTCGCGCCCACGCTGCCCGTCTCATCAGCTCCGACGGTCGAGTTGAGTGTATTGCCGACGGTCTCGACGGCATCCACGCCGACGGTCTCGTTTTCGTCGTTTGCGACGAGAACGTTCAGGTCTTTGCTGGAGTGGAGGAACCACTCCATCCCGCCGCTGCCATCCTGCATGCGAATCTCGTTGGTCGTGCCGCCCCCTGGGGACGTCGACGACTGCAGTGACGATTGGGTCTTGTTCGCCGGCAAGCCGTAGGGCGGCATCGTCTCCTGGTTGTACGCCTTGTGAAGGGCGATCGGCCGGTCCGGGTCTCCGTTCTCGAACGCGATGTGCACTTCCCATCCGACCCGCGGCAGGATCATCGCGCCTTGCGTATTGAGTTGTTGGAAGCGAACCCAGCAGCTCGCGGTGTCGTCGACCGGGTTCTCTCGGTCCCAATAGAAGTGCACCTTGATGCGACCGTAGGCGTCGACGTGAATCTCTTCGCCGGCCGGGCCCGTGACCACTGCGCTCTCGAGCCCGTGAGCGACCGGTCGAGGTGTTGAGCGCGGTGGCCGAAACACCAGGTCGGAAGGGTACGCCTGGAACGTGCAGGTGTATCCGCCGGCTCCGTTCTGAGGGTCTCCGGCGGGCTCCGGATGCAGCTCGTGTCGCACTCGCTGGACGGTGTACTCGCCGGCGAGGAAGTCAGGCTCCATGTTCAGCAGCAGCGCCTTGCGACCAGGGGCGAGCCGCGTCGATGTTGAACGCCCCCGCATCCCAATGGCGGGGTGCCGTAGCGCCTGCAGGCGCGCCGCCATGAGACGAGCGCCCTCGCTGTCGTCCCGGAAACGGCCCGGGTATTCATAGCGCCGCCGCGCCGCCTCATCCCCCACTTCAGCCGCGCGAGGCTGGTCCGGGTTTTCAAAATACCAGTCGCGTGATCGCGCGCCGTCGTGAACGAGCCGCGACTCTTGGACGAGCGCCCAGACCGTCTCATGGTCAGGGTCGCTGTCGCTCCCAAAAGGGAGACTGGGATCGCCCTCGATCGGACGATGCACGGTTTCGGCGTCCCCGAAACAGAGTGTGTGCTCGAGTTCCGTGTGCTCGAACCAATAGAAGATGCCCTCCTCCTCCAGCAGGCGTTGGACAAAATCGAGCTCGCTCTCCTTCCACTGCGCACAATACTCGCGCTCCGGGTACTCCGACGTGGTGTCCCATCGCGTGGAATCTGCTGCGATGCCGGCCTCCTCGAGGACCTGCTTGATGATGTCGACCGCGTTCAAGTTCTGGAAGATCCGTGAACGCACCCGGTAGTGCAGGCCGTGGATGGAAGGCCGAAGCCGAAACGAGAAGCCGTGTAGTGGAGTCCCCGCACCCTCCACCTGCTGTCCCTCATAGCGTGCCTCCTCGATGACCCCGTGGAACGACCGAGCGACGGCGCTGGGCGACAGGGGAGCCACGGTCACGCAGGCGGTGGACCAAAGTATGGTCTCCAGGTCGAGACCGACCTCGGCGCACAGTACCTGGACTCGGACATCGAAGAGTTCGGAGAGCCCCTCCGTTGCCTCAAGCCTCGAGACCCACGTGACAGTGGGGAGCTCGTTGTGATCGATGCTCGCCTGAACTCGCAACAAGCTGGTGTCCCCCTACCAAGGATGTAGCACAGCGAGGGGGAGCGACGGCAGTCAGGATCCTCCCGTCACGCGTCGTGGCTTTGGGCGTGGACGGCTCTCTGTGGGTTGATCCACGAGCCAAGGTATGCTGGCGACATGCGTCGCGCACTGATGATCAGCCTGCTCCTGTTGACCGCGTGCGGCGAGGAAGCCGCCAGCACCGAAGACCCCCCGTCTACTGAGACCCAACCCGCAGCGGAAACGGCCGAGGCCGATCCCCACCCCGCGGAGGACCCGGCCGATCCCCCGCCGGAGGTCGAGGCACCCTACGACGAGGACGCCGACGCGCAGGCGGACATCGACGCCGCGCTGGCCTCGGCAGGGGCGGACAACAAGCGCGTTCTGCTCATGTTCGGCGCCAACTGGTGCCCCTGGTGCCGGCGGCTCGAGCACACGTTCCGGAACGCGCCCGACGTGACGTCGGAGCTCACCGAGAGCTATCACCTCATCCACGTCGACATCGGGGCGCGTCACTCGGACACGAACCGCGATGTGGCCCGCCGCTACGGCGATCCTCTGTCGCAGGGGCTGCCGTGCCTGGTGGTGTTGAACGCGGACGGCTCGGTCGCGCATGTGCAGGAGACGGGCTCGCTCGAGGACGGCGACCGGCATGACCCACCGCGGGTGCTGGCGTTCCTGCGTCAGTGGCGGCTGCCGGCCGGCGACGACGCCTGAGCGATCAGGCGCCGCCCGAGCAGCGCGAAGACGCCGAGGGCGACGAACACGAGCACGTTGGGCTGGACGCCCAACACGGTGCCGGGATCGCCCTCGACCAGCGCGCCGCCGTAGAGCGGGTGCAGCACGGCGGCGACGGTGAAGCCCGCGAGCACGGCGAGGTTGAGCGCCAGCGCGAGGTTGGCGCCGCGCGACGCATCGGGCCACGGGCGCCACAGGACGAACGTCGCCAAGAGCCCGACGAATGCGTTGGCCGCGACAAACCAGATCAGATGGAAGCGCGCGTGCGGCGGCCACGCGGGGTTGAACAGGTGGGTGTCGCCCAGCTCGAGCAGGACCGGGCCGAGGCCCACGCCCAGGGTCGACGCGGTCATGAGGAGCCGACCCCAGGGCAACATGGCCGGGTCTCAGACGCCGGGCGCGCCGCCATAGAGCGGCACGATCATCGGGCCGGCGTCGACGTCCGCGTCCCCGCCGGCGTCGATGGGCGCCGGGCCGCCGTAGAGCGCGATGATGCCGCCGCCGCCGTCGCGTCCGGCGTCGAAGCCCGCGTCGAGCGCCGCGTCAATGGGGCCGCCGTCCTCAGGCCCGCTGTCGGTGGGGCCGGCGTCTTCGGGACCGCTGTCGGTCATGTCGCCCGCGTCCGCCATCATCCCGCTGTCGCGTCCGGCGTCCGTCGGACCGCTGTCTTCGGGGCCACTGTCTTCGGGGCCACTGTCCTGCATCGTCGCGCCGCTGTCGCTCACCGCACCGGAGTCGGACGGGCCGGCGTCGGCGTCCGCTCCGTCGCCGCACCCGGCGGCCGTGCTCGCGGCGAGGGCCGCGCCGAACGCGAAGGTGGCGGCGCGCCCGAGTCGCCGCTTCGGGAGAACCGGGCGCCGCTGACGCAAGGACAGAGGAAGTGCGTCCCCGCAGAAGGGACACGTGGGCTCGGCCGTGCGGACGTGACGTGCGCAGGCGGGGCAGGGAAACATGGGCTCCATGCTCCCGAAGTTAGCGAGTCGAGGACGAGCGGTCGAGCCGCGCCGGTCAGTCGCCGGGCGCGCCGCCGTAAAGCGGGGCCGGTCCACCGCCACCGTCGGGATCGGGCGTTCCCGCGTCCTCCGCCGGCGCGCCGTACGCAGGAGCAACCCCGCCGCCGGCGTCGACCTCCGACCCGGAGTCGACCTCAGGCGTGGAGGTGTCGTCACACCCGGAAGCGGTGCTCACCGCCATCGCTGCACCAAACGCGAACATCGCGGCGCGGCCCATGCGAGGGGCCACCGCGCGGCGCTGTTGGCGCAGCGCGAGCGGGAGGGCGTCGCCGCAGAAGGGGCAGTGGGTGTCGGCGGACCGCACGTGACGGGTGCAGCCAGGGCAAGGAACCATGTTCATGTCGGCACGGTACCGGACAGCGTGGGGAGCCGTCCAGCGGCCGTCAGTCCTCGGGTGCGCCCCCGTAGAGCGGCGCGAACCCGGCGTCCTCTTCGACGAATCCCGCGTCCTGAATCGGCGCTCCGTACGGCGGTGCGACGTTCCCGGCGTCCACCTCCTCTCCGGCGTCGGTCTCGTCGCCCGCGTCGGCTTCGTCGCCTGCGTCGGGTCCCGCGTCCTCGATCGGCGCGCCGTAGGGCTGCGCGATGGAGCCCGCGTCGATCATACCGGTGTCCGGCTCCGACATGCCGGCGTCGGTGTCATGCGACTCACCGCATCCCACGGCTGCCGACGTCGCGACGGCGGCGCCGAAGGCCCACATCGCAGCGCGGTTGAGGCGTCGGGGGGCGCGTCCGGGTACGGCCCGCCCGGCATCGACGACACCACCGCAGAACGGGCAATCCACCTCGACGCTCATCACATGGCGACCGCAGTCGCCGCACGGAATCAGTTTTGCGCTCATCGAAACCCCTCCACGGAAGAGCGTAGCTCAGCGCAGGCCCAGCCACGCCATGAACGCGAAAAACAAAGCCACCCCCACCCACACCGCGTGCACTTTCCAGCGCAGCCGCGCGTTCGCCGGCGGCCGGTACGTGGCGTGAGGTGCGTCGGGCTTCACCCCCCATCGAGTGCACAGCCGCCGCAGCCCATGGCCCGAGCCCACGTGGAGCAAGTCGAGCACGGACGCCGCGTCCCCGGTTCGCCGCGCCTCCTCGTAGCGCGCCTGGTCGGCTGGGCTGACCTCGTCGTAGAGCGCCATCGGCCACGCTTCGTCAGGGCCGGTGCCCTCGTCCTCGGCGAAGAAGTAGTCGGGCTCCCAGTCCTGCGGCGTGCCGTCGGAGGCCACCCAGGTGTCCTCCTCGTAGAGCAGCCGCCGGACTTGCTCGCCGGCTTTGAAGCAGACGATCTCCTCCACGCTGGCCGTGGACTGCAGAAAGAACGCCACGACCCGCCCGCCCAGCGCGCGTGAGACCGCCTCGGCGAACGCCGGGGGCTCCAGGCTCGCGAGGCTGATCTCGGCGGTGACGTAGAGCCACTCTCCGCTCGCCTCCCCGTGGATCTCGACGTCCTGCACCGCCAAGACCTCCCGCAGATCGGCGGCGCCTCGCGTCTCGACGAACGCTCCTACCCAGGATCCCATCAGGACGTCCTACGTCGCGAACCGTCGCGCGCCTTCACTCAGACTCGGCCGCGTTCGGGTCGTCTTCGAGGATCAGCTCGAACTTGCCGTAGTCAAACGGGAGTCCCGGGGCGTCGTCCACGCGCGCGATCCGCTCGCGCTTGCCTTCCCGCTGCCGCTCGAGCGCGCGGTGATGGCAGTACGGGTTGTTCCCCGCCTTGCCGAACAAGCAGAAGCTCGTCCATGTGCAGCCCGCGCGGCAGACGTCCGCGTAGTAGCAGGTGCGGCAGTAACCCCAGAGGTCCTCGATCGTCCGGTCGCGCGTGTAGCGGAGCGGGGCGGAGCGCTCCCAGATGTCTTTGAGCGAGTCGTCGCGGATGTTCCCGCCCGTCCACGCCTCGGTCGGCAGCGACGGGCAGCCCTTGATGGCTCCGTCCGCTTCGATGCCGAGCGTGACGCGGCCCGCGCCACACGACGCCATGTGCCCGCGTGGCATGGTCCCGCGCAGCATCGACTCGTACGGTCCGAAGTAGCCGATGTTGTTGCCGGGCCAGAGCCGCACGCCCGCCTCGTCGCAGCGCTCTTTCAGCTTGGCGAGCAACGGGAACAGCTCGAGCAAGTCGTACGGCTGGAGCAGCACGTCGGGCTCGTCGGCGGCGCGGCCCATCGCGACCGTGAGCTGGATCTGCCAGGAGTGGATGCCAGCATCGATGATCGTCTCGAGCGTGGCGGGCAGTTCGGGCATGCTCAGCCGGTTGATCTGCGTGTTCGCGCTGACCTTGACGCCCGCCTCGCGCAGGTGGTCGAACGCCTCGAACGCGGACTTGTAGCTGCCTTTGACGCCCCGCAGACGGTCGTGTGTGCTTTCGAGCCCGTCGATCGACACGCTGGTGCTGGCGAGGCCCGCGTCCTTGGCCGCTTGGCAGCGCTCCTTCGTGAGACCGCGCCCGCCCGTCGTAAGCAGCGGGATCATCCCGCGCTCGCGGATCTTCCGGACGATGTCGAGCCAATCCTCCCGCAGGTACGCCTCGCCTCCGATCAGGCTGACCTCGTGCACGCCCATGTCGGCCATCTGGTCGACCAGATCGAGACACTCCTGGGTGTCGAGCTCGTCCGGTCGGTCCCGCCCCGCGCGCGAGCCGCAGTGCCGGCACGCGAGGTCGCAGGCGAGGGTGATCTCCCATACGGCGTAGATCGGGCGGTAGCGGCCGTCTTTTGCGCGCGGCTCGAGCAGCGGCAGCCGGCGCTTGGCCGTGGGGGCGGTGGGGGCCACCGGGAGCGATCGTTTGGGGCGGGGTGCCCGCAGCATCGCCTCGCGCTCGGCCTCGCCCAGCGGATCGGGTCCACGTCCTGCCTCAGTCGTCATGGGCGGCAACGTAGCAGCGCGCGCGCGGTTCGCGTAGAGACCTCGTTGACCCAGCCGCGCGGACGCGAGACAACGGAGCGTGCCCGCCCTCTGCTCGATTCACGCCCGCAGCCTTCAGCATGTGGACGCCGTGGACATCAAGCTCCCCGAGCCGGAGCGGGGCCGTCGCCACTTCGCGCTGATCGGCCCGAGCGGCTCCGGCAAGTCCACGCTGCTCGAGGCGCTCGCGCGCGAGGTGGAGACGGTCGTCCGCGGCACGGCGCACCCGGCGCGGCTATTGGATCTTCGCCCCGCCGCGGAGGACGACGAGCGTGAGCGGCGGATGGCGCACCTCAACCGTCCCGTGCGCGTGACGTGGTCGCGTGAAGAGCGCTCGTTGCCCGACGACTTCGCGGCGGGCCTGCTCGTCCTCGTCTCTCGGCCCGTGCGAGAGGTTCTGCCGTACGACCCGCTCCCCACGACCCCCACCCCGATGGATACCGACCCGAGTTCGGCGACGGAGGCGCTCGCGCCGCGTCTGTTGGCGGTGCTCGCGGCCCGGCAGGCCGAGGCGCAGGAGGCGCACCAGCGCGGTGACGAGATCGCCGCCGGGGTGCACGACGCGTGGCTGCTTCGGGTGCAGTCGGATCTCCGCCATGTGTTGGGCGTGCCGGCGCTGCACCTGACGTTTGTGCAGGGCGCGCCGACGCTGGTGTTCCCGACCGGCGAGCGGCTCCCGTTCGACGCGCTCTCGCGGGGGCCCGCCATGGCGGTGCAGCTGTGGGCGGAGATCTTCCTCCGCATCGAGGCCGCTCGCGAGCGGGCCCAGCTCCCCACCCTCGAGGCATCCGCGCTCGCGATCGTCGACACGCCGGAGCTCGGGCTCGACCCGCGTCTCCAGCGCACGCTGTTGCCTGCGCTGGCCTCGCTGTTCCCGAAGGTCCAGCTGGTCGTCTCGACGCACTCCCCCCTGCTCGTCGAGAGCCTCGACCAGTCCGTCGTCTACGACCTCGGTCGCAAGCGGGCCCGCGCCATCGAAGAGGTGCGCGAGGCCGGTATCGAGGCGCTGATCGCCGACATGGTGAACGTCGAGGCGCCCCGGCCCCCGTTGCTTCGCCCCCGCCGTGCGGAGCGCCCGAAGCCGCCGTCGTTCCCGCGGCCGATCCCCTCGCTGAGCGACCCACCGGACCCGGTCCGAGGCACGCGTGACGGTCACGCCGCTTGGACGGAGGACGAGCCATGAGGCGCGCTGGGATCGTCGCGTTCGGAGTGCTGCTCGCCGCGTGCGGCGGGGCGAGTGACGTCGGCCGGAACACGGGCCCGCCGCTCACCGAAGGCATGTCGCTGCCGCGCATCGACGACCTCACCCGCTGGTCGCTGCTCGCGTCCCGGCCGCGCAACCACCACGTCGCCCACACCGAGGTGGTGAAGGTCGTGATCGATCTGCGCGGGCCTGCGCCGGTGACGTACTTCGCGCAGAGCCGCCGCTACGAGAGCCACTACGACTTCGTCGTGGACGAGCTCCAGGACGGGGACTTCGACGACGGCATGGACTTCTACGAGCAGGTCTACCGCCAGGAAGATCGCCCCTATGTGGTCGCCTCGATCGTGCGCTACGCCGACGCCGACACATGGACCTTCGAGCTCATCAGCGGCGACAACCTCTCCGCCGAGCGCTTGCTCTGGCTCTATCAGCACCTTCGAGAGCGGGCCTTCTTCGGCGACGCGCTCCGCTTCCGCCCGACGTCCGACGTGCATACCGCACGGGCGGCGAGCCTTGACGGACGGCTGCCGGTCACGAACGACGACGAGCTCTACGGCGCGCTCCAGTACCAGCCCGTCCAGCTCGGGCTCGCCTACGGGCGGCTCCGGCGGATCCGAGGCCCCGTCCCGCGCGGCCAGCTCGGCACGGAGGACCTCGTGGTGACCGACGAGGTGCCCGATGACCTCCCGCTCGTCGCCGCGCTGATCACCAGCCGGTTCCAGGCGCCGCTCGCGCACGTCGCGGTGCTCAGCGCCAACCGCGGCACGCCCGACATGGCGCTCCGCGGCGCGATCGACGACGCGCGACTCGAGGCCCTCGAGGGGCAGCTCGTCCGCCTCGACGTGGGCGCGCAGGACTGGACGATCGAGCCCGCGGAGCAGGCCGAAGCCGAGGCCCACTGGGCCGCGCACCGGGTGGACCGACCGCCGTTTGATCCCCCGCTCGACCTGAGCCGGGACGAGCTGCTCGAGCAGTGCGAGCTGCACCGCGACGACGTGCCGATCGCCGGCGCGAAAGCCTCCAACATGGGCGAGCTCTGTCGCCTCGACGGCATCGTCGTGCCCGCTGGGTTCGTCATCCCGTTTGCGCGCTACATGCAGCACCTCGAGACGGGCGGCGTCGACGACGCCATCGCCGCGTTCCTCGCGTCCGACGCGCGCTCCGGCGACCCCACCGAAGCGCTCGCCGATCTGCGGTCTCGGATCCAGTCCGCCCCCGTCGACCCCGGGCTCCTCCGTTCGGTCCGGGACCGCATCCGCGCCCTCGCGCCGGGCGGCCGGGTGCGCCTGCGGTCCAGCACCAACGCGGAGGACTTGCCCGGCTTCAACGGCGCCGGCCTCTACGCGTCCCAGGCCCTCGACGCCGCCGCGAGCGACGAAGACCTGGCGAACGGCCTCCGCCACATCTGGTCGAGCGTCTGGAACCTCGGCGCGTTCCAGGAGCGCGAGCACTACCGGATCGCGCACGCGCGCGTCGCGATGGCCATCCTCGTCCAGGTCTCCATCGACGACGCGATCGGCAACGGCGTGGCCATCACCCAGAACCCCTACGACCGTCTGCGCGAAGGCGTCCTGATCAACATCCAGACGACGGGCGCCAGCGTCACCGGCGCGCACGGTGACCAGCTCCCCGAGCAGTGGCTCACGTTCACGTACCTGCCGGCCCGCGAGCCCGAGCTCATCGCGCGCAGCTCCCTGACCGACGGCGCCATCCTCTCGCGCGAAGAGGTCCTGCGCATCACACGGCAGCTCGAAGACATCCACCACGCGTGGCGAGATCACTTGTCCGATGGCTCGAACGCGGTCGACGTCGAGCTGCTCGTGCGTGAGAACCGCGAGGTCGTCTATGTGCAGGCCCGCCCGTACCGGGTGGAGTGGCAGGGCCGAGAGGAAGTCGTCGGCCCGCCGATGTGAGTCTCAGCGGGCCCAGCCACTTACGCGCTTGGCGATCGTGGCCAGGTCGCGGCCGTAGAGCGCCGGCGTGAAGTTCTCGGTGGAGCCGTCCCGGCGGCGGAAGGACAGGGTCCGCCCGTCGTAGTTGGCCCCCGCAACCTCGCCTCGCGGAATCCGCCTCTGCCGCCAGATGCCGAACCGGACTTCTTGCTCATCCGCCGTGAGGATGGGCCCGCTCGCGAGGCGGCCTGACAAGACCGCCATCAGCGTCGCGCAAAGAACGAAGAAACCTGGGAGGAAATACACCCCGGGGAGCATCACCCAAGCTCCTGCACCAAGGGCTAGCATCACGACGGCGAGCACGAGAGGCTTTACTGGGCTGACTTTGAGTTCGATCATGCGCGACTCCACGGGGGTTTGACACCTCGCTTACGTCCCGTGTGACGAGATCTCCCTTCCCGGTTGTCAGTCCGCCCAGGGGTCGTTCATCTCGATGCCGAAGCGCTCGCCCCGGCCCGCGCGTGACGACGAGCCGCTGCTGTTCGAGCTGGCAGCGCTTCCCGAGCTGGCGCGGTTGCGGCGGCGTCGAGGGCGCCGGACCCGAGCCGGTGCGGCCACCGCCTCGAGGTGGATGAGCAGCTCGGGGCGGCCGCCCGCGACACGCAGGTCCCTCGCTTCGTGGCCCTCGTGCTCGACGTGCAGCTCCCAGGTCTCGCCCGTGGGGATGCTCAGGTCGATGGGGGTCTCACCGAGCAGGACGCCGTCGTGGGTCAGCGTGGCGCCGGTGGGCTCACTCGTGACGGTGGTCGCGACCGCGGGCTCCGGGTCGCCACCGACCTCGATGTCCTGATCGTCCGTCGCCTCTGCGACGGGGGCGGGGTCAGGTGTCTCGACGGGGGGGGGTGACGTGTCGAGCCTGGTCGCGACGATCTCGGGGGCTGCGTCTTCGGTCGGCACGAGCAGCAGGGCAGCCGCGACGCCGAGGCCCACCGCCAGGCCGAGCATGGCGATGCTCAGGAGAATGAGTGGGGAGCGGCGCTTGGGCGCCGTGGTCATGGTGACGCTGGGGCTCGACGGCTCGAGGTCCATCGTGATGGCCGGCAAGCTCGGGGCGCTCGTGGCCGAGTCGAGGCGCATCGTGCGCCGCTGCATCGAGTGGCCCGAGTCGGAAGGATCTTCGGGAAGCGCCTGCAGCATCGAGGAGCTCAGCCGTGATGAGCGCGAGCCCGAGAGCGAGCCACCCTCGGCTTCGTAGGCGAGCGCCAGGGCACCGAGCGCCTCGTCCATGGAGGCGAAGCGGTCTGCGGGGTCCTTCTGGAGGCATCGGGTGACGACGGCCTCGAGTTGCGGCCCTGCGGTGCACTCCGGGAACGCCGCCCGCAGCTCCGGCACGTCGCTGTAGAGGTGGTGGCGCATCGAGGCCATCGTGTCGGCGCGGCCAAACGGCGGGTGGCCCGTCAGCATCGCGAAGACGACCCCGCCGAGCGCGTAGATGTCGGCTCGGAAGTCGACTCCCTCGGCGCGAATCTGCTCCGGCGCCATGTAGCGGGGCGAGCCCATCATCACGCCGGGCAAGGTCAGGTTGGCCTGTTCCTTCTCCCCGTCCTCGACGACCTTCACGAGCCCAAAGTCGAGCACCTTGGCGAAGAGCGGATCGTTCGCGCGCTCGGTGAACATGATGTTGGCGGGCTTGAGATCCCGGTGCACGAGCCCGCGCGCGTGCGCGTCCGCCAGCGAGCCAGCGATCTGGATTCCCACGTGTGCGGCTTCCGTGGGCGTCATCGGCCCGCCCTTGCGGAGCCGCGTCTCGAGCGAGCCCTTCTCGAAGAGCTCCATCGCGATGAACAGGAGGCCGTCTTCGGTCTCCCCGTAGTCGTAGATGACCACCGTGTTCGGGTGCGCGAGCTTCGCGACCGTCGCGGCCTCCAGGTAGAACCGCTTCTGGAACGTCGGGTCCATCTGGCTGCGGTGCGAGTCGAGGATCTTCAGCGCGACTTCCCGCTCGAGCGGGTGCTGGATGGCCGAGTACACGACCCC
The DNA here is from genome assembly GCA_045106715.1 of Sandaracinaceae bacterium. Lineage (GTDB taxonomy): Bacteria > Myxococcota_A > Polyangia > Polyangiales > Sandaracinaceae. The sequence continues at coordinate 70,941 of JBGCFC010000131.1, read as the reverse complement.
CATGCCGCCGGCGGCGATGCGCTTGACGACCTCAAACCGCCCTTGCACGCGCTTTCCGATCATCGGATCGGGGCGACGGGCCATCGATGGCGCGCTCACGTCCGAGATCCGATCCGTCGCTGCATAGGGACCCTCCCAACGTATCACGCTTGTGAGCCCCGCGCCGAGAAGCTGCTCCTTCGCGATCGCGGCCCGCGTCGTTGCTCGCGCGGCTCCGCGTGCCATCATCGCCCGCCATGAGCCGCATCTACCGAAGCCTCCCCCCCGCTGGCACCAAGGTTGGACTCGCCTTCTCCGGCGGGCTCGATACCCGCGCCGCCGTCGCCTGGATGCAGGAGAAGGGCGTCGAGGTGTACTGCTACACGGCGGACCTCGCGCAGCCCGACGAGGCGGACCCCAACGAGATCCCCCCGATCGCCATCGAGCATGGCGCCAAGGCCGCGAAGCTCGTCGACTGCCGCGAAGCGCTGGTCCACGAGGGCATGGTCGCGATCCAGTGCGGGGCGTTCCACCTCTCGAGCGGCGGCAAGAAGTACTTCAACACCACGCCGCTCGGGCGCGCGGTGACGACGACCGCGATCGTGCGCGCGATGCGCGAAGACGACGTGCATGTCTTCGGCGACGGCTCCACCCACAAGGGCAACGACATCCAGCGGTTCTTCCGCTACGGGATCCTCGTCGACCCGGCCCTCCGCATCTACAAGCCGTGGCTCGACGAGACGTTCAACCAGGAGCTCGGCGGGCGCAACGAGATGAGCGTCTACCTCGAGAAGCTCGGCAAGCCGTACTCGGCCAGCGCCGCCAAGGCGTACTCGACCGACGCCAACGTGCTCGGCGCGACCCACGAGGCGAAGGACCTCGAGCACCTCAACACCGGCATGCGGATCGTCTCGCCCATCATGGGCGTCGCGCACTGGAAGCCGGAGGTCGAGATCGCCGCCGAGGAGATCACCATCGAGTTCGAAGCCGGCCTGCCGGTGAGCATCAACGGCCAGCGCTACGCGTCCACGTTCGACCTGTTCGTCGAGTGCAACACCATCGGCGGCCGGCACGGGCTCGGCATGAGCGACCAGATCGAGAACCGGGTCATCGAGGCGAAGAGCCGCGGCATCTACGAGGCGCCCGGGATGGCGCTCTTGCACCTGGTCTACGAGCGGCTGCTCAGCGCCATCCACAACGAGGACACCACCGACAACTACTTCACCCTCGGGCGCCGCCTCGGCCGGCTGCTCTATGAGGGCAAGTGGTACGACCCGGAAGCGCTCATGCTCAAGGACGCGGTCACCCGGTGGATCGCGCCTGCGATCAGCGGCTCGGTCACGCTGGAGCTCCGTCGCGGCGACGACTACACGCTGCTCGACACCAAGGCGTCGTACATGGCGTACGCGCCGGACAAGCTCTCGATGGAGAAGGTCGCGAGCACGTTCACGCCGGAGGACCGCATCGGCGCGCTCGAGATGCAGACGTTGGCGCTGGGCGACAACCGCGCGCTGCTCCTGCACTACCTCGACACGGTCAAGCGGCTCGGGCCGGGCAGCAGCCGCGCATCGCTCGAGGGCCTGCTCGAGCCGGGCGAGTAGCCCGGACGCTGCGCTTCTGCCCGCTGAACTGGGTTCGCTCGTTCGACCCACACCTGCATGGGTAGGCCTCCAGCTCAGGACCTGCGCGGTACAGGCGTGCGCGACACAGGTCTGCGCGATAGAGGTCTGCTCGATAGAGGTCTGCCGCACAGTACCGCCGCGCCGTCCCGCCAGGCCTTGAGCACCTTTGGAAGCTCGGGGAGCTCTCTACGAAGACGAAGCGACCAGTCGGACGAGACCCCCAACGACTCCATCACGCCCATCGCGCTGCCCGGCGATATGACGGCGAGTGCGTCCACGCCGCAGCACATCTCGCTGCCGGACGCGGAGGGCTCGGTGCAGGGCATGGGCGAGTCGTTCTCCCCCGTGCGAAACCCGCGTTCCGCTGTTGGTCCGGGAGCAAGGCGCCGGCGAAAGCGAGCCGCGGTTAGGAAAGGGCGGCGACCAGGAGGCGACTTGAATGGTGGTGTCTCATAAACTGTTTTGGCCTGGCCTCCAGCAGCCTGCGTGAACACCCGGCCGAGAGCCTCAGATGGCCTGCGCGCTAACACGTCGGAGGCAAGGTCGTGGGTGGCACCGTCCGGGTGCCGAGGCCGCGATTGCGGCGGCGAACGAAGCCGGCGACGCCGATCATTGCTGTACCGTCCCTCGTGCCCACCGCTCGACAACGACTGCGTGATGGGGCGTGCTCAGCGTGCAGCAAGCCTTGGACTGGCGTAAAGTAGGCCCAGGCAGCCCTCCAGCTCGTCGACAAAAGAAGGGAGGCGTTCCCCGACGCCGAGCTCGAGGGGCATCTCGCCATCCACTTTTTTCGTCACACCGACGAAACCCACTCGTTCTTCCCGTGTCCCACGCACGCAGCGTCAAGGGACGTGGAGGAGTCGACGATGATGGAGTTCTTTCGGGCCGGTGGCTGGTCGATGTTGGTCGTGTTGGGGTCGGGCGGGCTGACGTTCGCAACGGCCGTCTGGATGATGGTTCGCCCGCAGCCGGGGCATGTCGGCATGGTCCGCTCGTTCTCGACGGCCACGGTCTTTGCGGTCGCGACCGGAGTCGCGTCCAACCTCGCCGCGGTGTTTCACCACGTCGCGTCGAACGACGCGTGGGCACACAGCCCGGACCTCGCGCTGATCGTGATGACGGGCCTCGCCGAGTCGTTGACGCCAGCGGTCATGGGCGGCGGCCTGCTCACGGTGGCGTGGTTGACGACCGGGGTGGCAGTGCGTCGCCTCGGGGTCGAAGCGGAGCCCGCGCTCCATGCTCCAGACTGAGGTTGACCTCGTGTCGCGCTTGCGGCGCCGCGAGCGAGACGCGTTCGACGCCGTCTACGACACCTACCAGCCGAGGCTCTACGGGTTCCTGCTGCGACTCTCCGGGGACCGCGCGCGCGCCGAAGACCTCGTGCAAGAGACGTTCGTGCGCTTGGCCCACAGCGCCCCGTCCCTGCGCCCGGACACCCGCCTCAGCGCGTGGCTGTTCCGTGTCGCGCGAAACCTCTGGTTCGACCAGCGCCGTCGCGCACTGCTCGACCTGGATCGGCTGCGGGAGCTCTCGCTTTGGCCGCGCGCTCGGCTCAGCCCGACGACCCCGTTCACGCATCTCGTGGCGGACCAGACGCAAGCCCGGCTGGAGCGCGCGCTCGCGCTTCTGCCCACTCCGCAGCGCGAGGCGATCCTGCTGGTCGCGGTGGAGGGATTCAGCCCCCACGACGCCGCCCGGATCGCCGACGTGAAACCGGCCGCCCTTCGGCAGCGCCTCCGACGGGCCCGCGCCGCGTTGAGGGTGGCCATGGAGACGATGTGATGCGAAACGACCCCCTCGACGACGCGCTTCGCCGGCTTCCCCCGCCTCCGATGCCTTCCCAACAGCGCGAGCGGGTCCGATCCCGCGCGCGGCGCGCCCTCTCGGAGCCTCGGCGGAAACGATCACGGCTGTTCCGAAGCGCGATCGAGCCCGCCTTGCTCGCGACCGTCTGCGCCGTGCAGTTCGCCTGGCTTTACGCCACCGTGAGCGCCTTGCTGATCCCCTGAGCGCTACCCCCAGAGGGTGGGCTCGGGGGGGTGCAGTCCGCGCGCGTCGAGCCGCAGGCCGGGGCGGTCGTCGGACAGGAAGGTGGCCCCGTCGAGGTCGACCCAGCGGGCGCGGTGCGTCAGCAGGGTGGCCGGGGCGATGGCCAAGGAGCTGGCCACCATGCAGCCGAGCATGACCGCGAGGCCGGCCGACTCGGCCTGTTCGAGGAGCTCGAGCGCGGCGGTCAGTCCACCCGCTTTGTCGAGCTTGAGGTTGATGGCTTGGTAGCACGCAGCGAGCCCCGCGAGGTCGGTCCCGTGACAGGACTCGTCGGCGCACAGCGGGATGGGGCCCCGGTAGTTCGTGAGTGCGTCGTCGTCGTCTGCCGGGAGTGGCTGCTCGATCAGCTCGACGCCCACATGGGCCAGCGGCGGCGCCATGCGCGTCAAGGTGGCCATGTCCCAGCTCTCGTTGGCGTCGACGATCAGCCGGCTCGCGGGCGCTCCCTCGCGCGCCGCCTGAACGCGAGCGAGGTCGTCGGGACGCCCGAGCTTGAGTTTGATGACGGGGGCGCGGATGCCGGCGACACGCGCTTGGGTCGAAGCGGGATCCACGATCGGCACCGTTTGGGTGATCCGGGTGGGCGCGGGGGCCGGCACACCCAGATGCGTCCACGCGCGCTCGCCCGCCTGTTTGCTAGCCAGGTCGATCAGCGCGAGGTCGAGCGCGTTTCGCGCCGCGCCCGCCGGCATCGCCTCGAGCAGCGCGCGCCGCGTCGCTCCATCCGGCGGACGCGCGGCGAGCCACGGCGCCATGGTGCGCACGTCGGTCAGCACGCCATCGCAGGTCTCACCGTAGCGGGCATAGGGCACGGCCTCGCCCCGGCCGATGTGGGGGCCCTCTTCGAGTGAGACCTCGACGACCCGCGCCTCGGTCTTGCTGCCGCGCGCGATGGTGAACGCCTCCCGCAGCGGGAAGGAGACGAGGCGCGCGTGGAGCTGCGTCAATCGCGCTCGGTGATCAAGAGACGGGCGGTGCCGGTCGTCCCCATCGCCGCGTTGATCGTGCCCGACACCGTCACGGTCACGCCGTCGGTCTTTGCCGGGATCAGGAACAGAAGGACGTTTCCTTCCGCGCTTCCGCTGTTGCCGCTCGAGTGCGTCCAGCCGTCGCGGGTCTCGTTGCTCCGCTCGCTCACCGGGCTGCCGTCTCCGTCTTCGTCGACCGTGTACTGCCCAAACGCGACGCCGTTTTCACTCAACAGGGCGTTGCCGGTGAGCTGGTAGCCCTGCGTGTACTCGAGGTCGACCTCCAGCCACGCCTCGTAGCGCTGGTCGCCGTCCTGTGTGTACGTGATCGCGTAGGGCTGGCCGAGGGTCACCGGGACGGACGCGACCTCTTCACCCGGGCCCGAGCCCATGAGCGCCGGGATGAAGAAGGCGGAGCTGATGAGGCAGCCGAGGATCGCGAGGCAGCCGCAGCCGCCGCCGACGATCAGCCCGGTCTTGCTCTTCTTTGGCTCCTGGGGTGGGAAGCCGGGGCCGCTGGAGTGCGGTCCGGGAGGCGGAAATTGCCCGCCGCTCGGTGGACCGCCCCCGGGCGGACCCCATCCTCCGCCGCTGGGGGGTCCGCTGGGTGGTCCGCTGGGGGGGCCCCCCGGAGGGAAGGCGTTCATCGGCATCGTCGGCTTCACGAGGCGCCGAATGTACGCGGGCAGCCGTGCCGTCACAAGCGGCCGAACCCAGAGCCCGAAAGGTGCACGCTGAAGCGCGCGACCACATCTTCGGACGGGCGGTCGGCGTTCTGCAGGACGTCGATGACGCAGCCGGAAGGCGCGGCGGCGCCGGGGCTCCCCATCTCGGAGACGCTGTTCGAGTCGGGCCCCATGGACGCCATCACGCGCACTTCGCTGTCGTGCGGGAGCGCGCAGGCGGCGAAGCGCGGCCGGAGCGCCTCGAGGAACGCGCGCAGGACCGACTCCGACCCGAAGTTCAGGGCGTGGGTCTGGAACCGCACCAGCAATGGGTTCGGCGCCGGAGCTGCGGGTGCGCCGCGCGCGGGGATCCCGACGGTCACGTCCCCGCTGGCGTCGTTGTCCGGCGGTCCCGCGGATTGGAACACGCCCACGATGCAGCGCGTCGCCGCGGCCGAGCTGGAAGAGCGCACGGGATGCTCGAAGGCCTGGGCGCCGTCGGGGCCGATCAGCGTGCTGAGGGGAACGGAGACCTCGCGATCCTCGGCGCATGCGGCGAGCTCTGGACGCAACGACTCGACGAAGGCGACCAGCGTCTCCCGGCCGCGGTGCGCGTCCACCTCGAGCGTCACGCGCGAGGGATCGACGGAGGGGCGATCGGGCTCCGCGGCCGAACCGGAGGAGCCGCGCGCGGGGAGGTGCACGACCACACGACCACGGGCCTCGTAGGACGGTCGCGCGGCGGCCCGGATCGTGTTGACCACGCACTCGCTCGCGTCCGTGGTGCGCGCGCTGTGCTCCACGGCGAAGGCGCGGTCCGGTCCGACCTGAACCACCAGAGGGACCTGCTCGGGCTGTCCGATCGCGCACTCGGCGAAGCGCGGCCGAAGCGCGTCCAGGAACGCGCGCAGACCGGCGCTCGACATCCCGCGCAGCTCGAACTCGATCCGTTCCGGGTCGGGCGCGGGCGCGGGCGCGGGCAAACCGGACGGAGGCGGCATGGGCACGATGGGTGCGGGCGCCACGGCGACGGGGCCGTCGACGCCCGGTGAGAGTGGCTGCCCGGGCGTCGACGGCGCGGCCACCCCGGCGCCTTTCCTCGAGCCGACGCGCCAGGCGAGCACACCGAAGACCCCCGCCACGAGCGCGCAGAGGACGGCGAGCCCGGCGATCGCCGCCCAACCCCACGCGGGGCCCTGCACCGAAGACGCCAGGGTGGCTCTCGCGGTGCGAAGAGAAGGCCTCGATGCGCTCAGCCCAGACGGAGACGGGACGCTCTGGAGGGGCGGGGGCGCACGCGGAGGGATGCTCTCAGGCATCCCAGCGGTGGCCGCAGGCGCGCGCGCACGGAGGTTCTCGGTCGGTTCCGCCGCCGCCGTCGACTGCGCTTGGACCGGCCCGCTCAGCGGGGACACGGCAGGGTTCACGGTCAGCGCCGCCGAGGGCGGACGTTCCCCTCGAAGGGCCGCTGAGAGCGCGCGGCGCAGGCTGCCGGCCGTCGGCCAGCGCGCTTCGGGTTCGTTCGCGAGCGCGCGGTGCACGACCTCCTCGAGGACCGGCGGGACGGAGGCCCGCGTCCCGAGAGGAATGGGAGACTCGCCCTTGACCCGACGCACGATCAGCTCGTAGCCCGTGCCCTCGTACGGCGGCGCGCCGCAGATCAGTTGGTAGAGCATCACGCCCACCGCGTAGAGGTCGGCGCGCGCATCGACCCGCGCTCCGGAGAGCTGCTCCGGCGCCATGTACCGCGGCGTGCCGAGCGCCATGCCTCGCTCCGTGAGCGACTCGGCGCCGAGGATCTTGGAGATGCCGAAGTCCAAGATCTTGATGCCTCCGTCGCGCGTCAAGAACACGTTCGCGGGCTTCAGGTCGCGGTGCACGATGCCCTGCTGATGCGCCGCACCCAGCCCTTCGAGCACCTGCATGGCCAGCCCGACGGCTTCCTCCGCGGGCAGCCAACCACGCGATTTCAGCATCTCGGAGAGGTCCTGCCCGTCGAGCAGCTCGAGCGCGAGGAACACCACACCGTCGGGGGTGGTCCCCGCGTCGATCACCCGGACGATGTGTTCGCTCCCGACGGACGCCGCGGCGCGAGCCTCGCGCAGAAACCGCTCCACGTTCTTCGGGTCGTCAGCCTTGTCGGGCCACAGCACTTTGAGCGCGACGAGGGTGTCCAGCACCGTGTGGCGCGCGCGGTAGACCGCGCCGTAGCTGCCCTGGCCCAGCTGAGCCTCGACCTGGTAGCGGTCGATGACGGTGCCGAGGAGGTTCATGCGTTGCGGACGAGCGAGTCCACCACCGCCGGGAGCAGTCGGTGCTCGAGAGGCTGAATGCGACCGTGCAGGGTCGGCCCGCTGTCGTCGTCCCGAACCGCGCACGCGGCCTGCGCCAGCATCGGTCCCGTGTCGACGCCCGCGTCCACGAGATGCACCGTGCACCCCGCCTGGGCGGCGCCGGCTGCGACCGCCTGGCCTGGCGCGTCGAGCCCGGGATAGAGCGGAAGCAGAGACGGGTGCACGTTCACGATCCGTCCGCCAAAGCGCGCCAGCATGCCGGCGCCGACGATGCGCATGAAGCCCGCCAGCACGACCCACTCCGGCGAATGCGCGGCGACGACCTCCGCGAGCGCCACGTCCCAGGTGGCGCGGTCCGCGTACGCCTTGGGCCGCACGACTTCGGTTTCGATGCCGCGCGCCCGTGCCCACTCGATGGCCGGGCAGGGGCGATCGGCGATCACCACGCGCACGCGACCCGCGCAGTGCCCGGCGTCGATCGCCTCGGCCAGCGCGCGCAGGTTGCTTCCGGTCCCGGAGACCAAGACGGCGAGTTCTCCGCTCATTCACGGACCTCGAAGGGAGGGCTACTCGCAGGCCACCAACGGCAGGAGGTCGGACTCACGCCCGTACATTGCCAGGATCGACGTCAACTGCGAGTGGATGTCGTCCATCGTCTCGGTCGGCCGGGCCGAGTCGTTCATCGCGCCCGGCGTGTTGGCCACGCAGAGGAACTTGAGCGCGCCGCACGCGTCGAGCATCTCGCAGTCGCCGTTGAGCGCCGCCGCGCCCTCCAGCGCCATGTCGCCGTAGTAGGCCTGGCCGTCGATGAACACGAGCCGGACATCCTGGGCGCGGCTGTCGAGCACCGCCTGGTACGGGTCCATCGAGCGTCGCCCGAAGACCGATACGTCCGCGCGCGCGCCCACTTCGAGCACCCCGAGCGCGCCCGCCAGTCCGACCGCGTCGGCGCTGCCTTGCGTGGCCATCTCCCAGATGCGGGCCGTTGTCAGCGCGGCGATCCCCTCCGCCCGGGCGTAGTCCGAGGCGACACGCATCTCGGAGAGCATGTCGTCCTCGCCGGAGACGGTCCAGTCCGGCCCGAGACCGACCGTGATGTCACGGCTGAGGATGTCGGCGATCGGCGCCGTCTCCCCGTACAAGATGAGGTTGCTGGATGGCGACCAGATCACGCTGGCCCCGGTGCTCGCCGCCTCGTCGAGCTGCGCCGAAGTCAGCCCCATCGAGTGGATCAGCATCCCGACCCCGGAGTAACCGGGCCCCGAGAGCAGGCTCGTGCCCATGTGGCGGTTCGACCGGGTGTCGCGGCCTGCGAACGAGTCGAACTCGCTGAGCAGATTGCCGCCCCCGATGCCCTCCTGCATGTGCACGGCGAAGCGCGTGGTGGGCTCCGACGCCTCCATGAACCCAGCGACGATGGTTGCCGCGGTCTCGTCGTTGATGTCCCGCACCGAGCCGATGCTCGTGCGCATGTGGTCGTAGCCGATGTGGTGGAAGTGGTCGGCGTTGCGCGCCAACCGGTCGATGCAGGAGCGGTTGAAGCTCTGGCCCATCACGGTGGTGGTGCCGTGGATGATCGAGCGCAGCTCGCCCCACTTCACCGCCGGGCAGATGCGATCGTTCTGGTTACGCCCGTCGGCGAACGGAGAAATGTGGTCCTCGTAGGCCGCCTCGTCCGCCCATGTGTAGCGGTTGTCGTAGGTGATCCCCGCGACCCACTCGGGGAGGAAGTCGTACGTCAGGTGGTTGTGGCCGTCGATGAGGCCGGGGCTGATCACCGATTGGGTGTCGATGACGGTCGCGTCGGACGCGCCGGCCTCACCCGAGCAGTCCGCTGCGACGCAGCGGATGGTGTCGCCGACGATGAGCACCTCGCCGGGGTCGAGCACCGAGGTGGGTGCGAGCACCGTGCCCCGGAGCAGGAAGCCCGCCGTGCCCATGCTCTCGACGCGCGCCGGGGGAGAGGGCTCCGAGCCCGTGGTGGGAGGCGGTCCGGCGTCCGGTCGCGGCCCGGCGTCGATCTCCCCTCCGCCTCCGTCTGTCGGTGGCATGCCGCTGTCCGGCCCGCCGCCGTCCGCCCACGGAAGGTCGCCGTCGATGCGAACGCCGGAGTCCGGGTTGCTGTTGTTGTCGCAACCGGCCGCGGCCAACAGCACGGCGAACACACCGACGCTGGCGCGTGACGCCCAGGAAGGAAGGCAAGACCCATCGCGCAATCGCATGAACCGATTGTAGGGGGCCTCACCCCTCACGCGAAGGGCGCTTCGGTGATGAATGCTCGGAGACGGGGCCTACGCGTCTCACCGGGCGGGCGGTTGGCTACCGCTCCCAACTCGCGCGACACGTCGCGGCAACTCTCGCCCGGGGCTCCGGACACAGCCCCGGCCGCTCGTCCGGATCGAGGGAAGCAAACACCCCCTCGTCGACGAGCGGGATGAGACATTCCGTCGCCTCGATGCGGGCTCGAAGGCAGCTGTCATCCTCAATGTCGCTGACGGCGCTGCAGTAGTCTGCGCAGGGGACCGAACGGGCAGACCGCGAGCATCCGTCGAGACACACCCTCTGGTGCTGGTCCCGCAGTTCGCTGCTCTCGAAGGTGCAGGCTTCCACGGTGTAGCGGAGGTTCTCGCCGGCCAAGTAGTACTCGACCGCGAACTCGGGGCGTTCGACGATCGAGCTTGGGAAGTTGACCGAAAACGGGAGGTAGACGCTCACCGCGTCGGGGGTGTCGGGAGCGATGCGGCCGATCCCACGCTCGCAGAGACCACATGATGGGGAGATCTCGTCAGGGCCGACCGAGGCGGTCCGGAACACGCCGCCCGTCGTCGGGTCGTCTCTGTCGAATGCGCAGTCTTCGCCCTCGACGCACTCTGCGGTGATGGAGACGCGCACCCGGTGGCTCCCGCGGTTCACGATGCGGACGCCGGAGGCTGGGATCCCGCCTACCGGAAATCCCGGGTCGTCGGTATCGGTGCCACAGCGGGCGGGGCCGTCTCCCAGGAGCTCGGCCGTCGCGCATCCCAGCTCCTCGCCAAGCACCAGCTGGGTGGGACCTTCGATGCAGTCCATCGCGAAACCCGCGTCGCTCTCCCCACCATCGGGGGTCGCATCGGCAGGCGGGGTCGTGCGGGCGCAGCCGAAAAGCACGGCTACGAGGCTCACCACCATCAACACGTGTAGTCTCACAAACATGAGCCTGCCCTGGCCGAAATCACGTTTCAACCCTGGGATCTCGAGATGACGCTGGAAGAGCTGCTCGATGAGATCGACGCGCCCGAGCTGTTGGTTCTGCGTGCGCGTGAGGAAGACTGGGACGTCGACGACGCCTGGGGGCGCACGATGCCAGCGGCCCATCGCATGTGGCTCGCGGCGTGTTCCGGCGCGCCGATCGAGGCGCTGATCGAGGCGGCGGCCAGCGCCGTCTGGACCGCATCCGAGGAGTTCAAAGACGTCCCCGAGATGCTCGCCGCGACCGTGTCGCTGGCGGTGGAGGGCGCGCCGTCGGCCCGGCTCCTGGAGGCGGCCACCGCGTGCGAACAGCTGGCCGGCACCGGCGCGTCCTATCGCTCGGCGCGTTCGCCTGGGTTCGAGGCGCTGGTCCGGGCGGCCGCGCTCGTCGCCCACGCGGCCGAGGGACTCACCACGGGCAAGGCCCGGCGCGAGGCGGCGCGGCTGGAGCAGGCACGTCGGACGGGTGCATTGATCGGCGCCGGAGCGCACGTCGCGCTGCCCACGGCCGAGGGGCCGCCACGGCTCAACGTACCGGCCGCGGGCTCTGATCCGGCGCAGGGGGCGTTCCTGTTCGCGAGCGCAGCGGCCGCCGAATCGGTTCGGGAGTGCGCGGACGCACTCGAGCAGGCCGGGTCCGACCCGGACGTTCTTCGACCCGTGGTGCAGAAGACGCTCGAAGACGGGTCCTGAAGCGCTTCAGGCCCGGCGCGGACGTCGCCGCCACGCGATCGCGAGACCCAACAGAGCCGCGAGGGGCCACGAAGCCCTGTCAGCCCGCGTGGTCCGACAGCCGCAGCCTCCGCCCTCGACGGTGCCGCCGCCTCCGTCGGACGTCATCGCGTCGATAGGCATCGCGTCCGCCAAGACCCCGGCGTCGGCCACTGCGGCGTCGGCCACTGCGGCGTCGGCCACTCCGGCGTCGCCGCAGCCCACGATCGGGGTGGACCGGCAGCCGCCCTCCGAGTCGCACGCGTCGGCGGTGCACGGGTCTCCGTCGTCGCAGTCGAGGGGCGCTTCGGCTACGCAGCTCCCCGACCGACACGCCGCACGGTCGTCGCAGGTGGCGGGGGTGCACTCGGTCCCCTCGGCGGCCGCCGCGTCTTCACAGGCCGCCGATGCTCCGTCGCACACGTCCGTGACGTCGCACTCCCCCTCGGAGGCGCGGCACTCCACCCCCGACGCGACGAACATGTCCGCTGGGCACGATGCGCTCGCTCCGTCGCAGGTCTCGGACACGTCGCAGCCCCCCGCGACCGGACGGCACTCTACATCGGCCGCTGCGAAGGCGTCCTCGGGGCACGCCACGGCGACTCCGTCACACGCCTCGGTGACGTCGCACATCCCGCTCGCGGCCCGGCAGATCGTTCCTGACGGCGCCCGGGCGTCCACCGGACACGCTACGGTCGCCCCGTCGCAGGTCTCCGCCACGTCGCAGTCTCCGGCCGCCGCGCGGCACTCCGTCCCGGCGCGGACCCGAACGTCGACCGGACACGCGGGGCTCGCCCCGTCGCAGGTCTCCGCCCTGTCGCAGTCCCCGGCCGCTGCGCGGCACTCGGTGGTCGCGTCCGCGAATCCGTCGATCGGGCACGCGGTGCTCGTCCCGTCGCAGAGCTCTTCCACATCGCAGTCTCCGTCCGCGGCGCGGCACACCGTGCCTGCAGGCTCGACCTCATCCGCCGGGCACCCGCTCGACACGCCGTCGCAGACCTCGGCCGCGTCGCAGTCGTCCCCAGGCCGGCACACCGCGCCCGCGCCTCGCGGCGCGCAGGTGCCATCGACGTCCGCCCCCGCGGCGACGGAGCAGGCTTCACACTCACCCCCGCATGCCGCGTCGCAACACACACCGTCCGCGCAGAGGCCCGACTCGCATCCCTCCGAGGAGACGCAGATCGAACCCAGCGGGAGCGGGTACTCCACCGAACCCGCGTCGCAGCGCGTTCCCGCGGGCCGGGGTGAACCGCGCTGGTCGACGGACAACGAACACGAGACCGAGTCGAACGCCGGACTCCCATCGGCCGCGGCGAGGGTAGGCGTGAGGCCGCCGAGGTCCGCGAGGTTGCCCGAGAACGGATCCGACGTGAGCAGGCGGCTCGCCGGCTCGGGGCCCCCGGTTGCACCGCATCCCGGTCCGACGAGGGATCGTGTTGGCGTGACCCCGGAACACCCGTCGCCCGGCCTCGGGTAGAGCACGCTGCGGTCCACGGAGGCCGACCCGGTGGACGCGATCGAATGCGCGCCGGTTGCGGCGAAATCCTCGTAGGCGGAGATGTGAGTCGCGACGAGGCTGCCGTTGCTGCTGACGAGCACCGTGCCGCCGCCCGTCATGATCGAGACGTTGTCCTGAAACGACGAGTTCCGCACGATCAGCTCGGCGTCCGCGTGAATGGCGCCCCCGAAGTCCCCTTCGTTCTGTCGAAACGTGCAGCCGATCACCGTCACGACGGCGGACTCACGCAGGAACACGGCGCCGCCGACCCGGCCCTCGTTGTGATCGAAGAACGAGTCGCGCACCTCGACCACCGAGCTGTCTTGGGCCTGGATCGCGGCCCCGCCTCCGAAGGTCTGGTTGTCGGAGAACACGGCCCGCAGCACGTTGACGCGCGCGTTCGAGAGCGAAGAGACCGCGCCTCCGCTCCCTCCCCCACAGTCCCGCACGATCACGTCGGTCAGGTTGAGCACGGTGCGCACGATGGTGCGGATGCACTGCTCGCCCTCTCCCTCTACGGTCAGGTCCCGAAGGGTCAGGGTGGAGTCCTGATGTGTGATCATGAACCCGCCGGGCGACGTGTTGCGGATCCGCGTCGATCCTGCACCGGTGCCGATGATCTCGAGGTCTTTCAGTGCGATCGTGAGATTCGCGGCGTCGAAGGTCCCGTCCGCCAGCAGGATGCGATCCCCCGAGGCGGCCGCGCTGATGGCCTCGGCCAGGCTCGCGTGATCTTCGGGCACCCGAAGATCGGCGGCCGAAGCAGAAAGCGGGGCGGCCAGCAGTGCAAGCACGCCGAGCGACCCGGGCAGCAAGGTTCGAAGCATGGGCCCTTCTACGAGCGAAGGGCCGATTCGTATCGCTCACTGGGCGCGGTCAGAAGAACCCGTTGTCGTGCGGGAGCGCGTCGGGATCGGGACCGGCCGGGATCACGTCCCAATGCTCGACAATGCGTCCGTTCTCGACGCGAAAGAGATCGTAGAACACGGCATACGGCGGGTCGTCCATCGGGCCGAAACGTCCTTCGCTGCCGACCATGACGAAGTCGCCTTGGGCCACCACGAGCGGGCTGCTCGTGTAGAAGAACGCGAGCCCGTTCTCATCCAGCGAGGCCGTGAACGCGCCGAGCCCCTCGAGCCCGTCGCCGATGAGGGGGTTGTGCTGGAGGTACATCTCGGTGGAGATGAAGTCGGTGATCCGGTCGAACTGCCCCTGCGTCAGGATGACGTCCACAAACTCGGTCACGAGCGCGCGGTTGCCTGCCGTGTCCGCCGCGGCGTCGGGGACGGTCGGTCCGTCCACCATGGAGCGGCCGCTGACCGTCTCCGACGCGGGCACGAGCGGTTGGAAGGCATCCCAGTGCTCGGCGAGCAGGCCCTCCTCGATGCGGAACACGTCGAACGCGACCTGCTGGCTGCCGTCGGGGAACGTGTAGGTGGAGTGAAGCGTGACGAGGTCTCCGTCCACGATCTGGCGGTGCGGCTCGATGGTCAGCGACTGGAGCGTCTCGAGGCTCGCGAGCAGCCCGGCCCGTCCGTCCGGCGCGAGCGCCGAGTGCTGGATGTAGTCCTCCCGCACCAGCTCCTCGATGGCGCCCTCGTCTCCGGCGGCGACCGCAGCGAACACCGCGTTGACGACCTCCGCGGGGGGAAGGGGTTCGTCTGCGCATCCGCTGAGCATCGCGGTCACGGCCAGGGCGGCGATCGTCGCGCGGGTCATTCGGACGCCCCCGCCACGGCCTGCGCGCCGATGGTCAGGAACAGCGCGCCGCCCGCGTCGGGGTAGCGGGCGGTCATCGCGGCGACCAGCGCGTCCGCGCCGTCGGCCTGCGCCGCTTCCTGGTCGAAGGCCGCGACGTACTCGCGTGTGGACGTGAGCAGCGCGCCCGTCTGGGCGGCGCCCTCCATCTGGTGGCCGGGGATGACCCGCCCTGCATTCATCGCGTCGAGCGCGTCGAGCTGCTCCTGCCATCGAGCGCGGCTTTCGGGCGTGGAGTCGGCCGTCCACACGTGCGTACCGGAGAAGCCGATGTCCGACGTGACCAGGGTGTCGAGAGCGGGGATGTGCACCGCCGTGATCGGGTGGGTGTCCCCCTGGAGACCGTGCATGAGGGTCAGCTCGACCCTGGCGAACGTGAGCGTCCCGTCGGCGTGGGTCTCCGGGATCACCGGCTCGCCTGGGAACTCCGCGCCGAGCCGCCCGGACTGCTGCGCCGCGACGGCGGACGCGGTCTCCTGCATCTCGGCCACGACGGCCGGGGCAGCGATGACGCGCGCCTCGGGGTAGCGCTCGATCAAGGTGCGCGCGCCGAAGTAGTGGTCTGGGTGTGCGTGCGTGATGAGCACCGTATCGAGCTCCGCGCCGGCCGCCTCGAGGCGCGCGATCACCGCGCGGGCCCCGCTGACGGTGAACTGTGCATCGATGACCAACGCCCGCCCGTCGGCCACGATCAGCGTGGAGTTGACGGCGCCGGCCGCCTCGGGAGAGGTGACGACCATGAGCTCGGCGGCGGCCCCGGACTCGGAGGTGGTGTCGGGGGTGGTCGCCTCCGACTGGGATGCGCCTCCGCATCCGCTCAGGGTGAGTATCGTGGCCAACAGGCATCTGCGCAGCATCGTCGTCTCCTCGGGAACGTGACTGGGCGTAGACCTTGGCGAAGCGGTGCTTTGGCCACCACGGAGGGATCTCGACAGGACTGGTCGACGAGACCGAACAACGATGAGATCGGCCCCTCGGCCGGGGCCTCAGCGCCCCGACTTGGTCCAGGTGGCGGCGACGGCCGCGCGGCTGTCGAGCCCGGTCTTGTCGAGGATTCGATGGACGTGGTCCTTCACCGTGCCGAGGGCGATCCCGAGGGCGAGGCCGATGTCCTTGTTGCGCAAGCCCACCGCGAGCAGGCCGGCGACCTCCTGCTCGCGCGGCGTGAGCGCGGCGAACGTCGGGTCTTCCTCCTGCGCCAGCGGCCGGAGCACGACCATCGGGTGTCCGAGCGCTCCGGCCGCGTCGAAGTCGATCGTCATGCCGACCCCGTCCGGGAGCACGGCGCCGAGCTTCGCCAGCACGTCGCGCGGCACCTCCCGTCCCTGCACCGCGCGCACTGCGTTGAGGGCTTCGCAGAGGCGCGCCAGCGCTTCGTCGTCGAGACGCACCTCTGCAGCGTGGCCCGAAGCGCGCTCGGCATCCATCCAAGGATGGATAGGCACTCCATCGAGCGGCACGTAGGGTCGACCGCATGAACCCCACCGAAGTCATACAGCGCTATTTCCAAGCGATGCAGAGTGGCCCCAAAGCCGCCGCCTCCCTCTTCGCGCTGTTTGCCGACCAGGCCGTGTACATCGAGCCGTTCAGCGGTGCCGAGCGGACCCACACCGGCCGCGCCGCGATCGAAGCGTGCCTCCGGGCGAGCTGGCAGAACACCCCGCCCGACCTCACGCTCGAGGTGAACCGGGTCGACATCGACGGAGACACCGTGCGCAGCGAGTGGACGTGCCGCTCGCCGGCATTCGAAGCCCCGGTGCGCGGCGTGGATGTCTGCGTGGTGAAGGCGGGCCTCATCGAGCGGCTCGAGGTCCGGTTCGCGTGAAGGTCCTTCTGTGGATCAACCGCGTCGCGTTGACCCTGCTCTCGTTCTCCACCGCGGGCGTGAAGCTCGCGGGCATGGAGGAGGAGATGGTGATCTTCCGCGCGATCGGCTTCAGCGACGCGATGACCGTCGCCTTCGGGGTGCTGCAGCTCGTCGGGGCCGTGTTGCTCGTCGTCCCGCGCACGACGGGCGTCGGCGCGATCTGGATGGCCGTGACCTTCCTCTTTGCAACCGGCGTGCTGTTGGCCAACGGGATGGTCCCCTTCGGGCTGGCGTCGCTGCTGTTCCCGCTGAGCGCCGCCTTCCACGCATGGCGTTGGCCTCGGACCGCGGAAGCGTGAGACCAACCCCGAGGGCCTATACTCCGAGCGGTGGGGGATGCGAAGACGGTCGACGGCGACGGCGCCACGCTGAACGACGGCTCCGTGAGCCGGCACTCGTCGATCCTCCCCGGCAGCGCGATCGGCTCGCTCATCGTCCTGAGGGTGCTCGGCGAAGGCGGCATGGGCGTCGTCTATGCTGCGTATGACCCCAAGCTCGATCGTCAGGTCGCCGTCAAGCTCCTCCATCAGGCCGAACAGGCTGACCCGGAGAACGCCCAGGCGCGCCTGATGCGCGAGGCGCAGGCGATGGCCAAGCTCTCGCATCCCAACGTCTTGCCGGTGTACGAGGTCGGGCTGCATCGAGACGAAGTCATCTTGGTCCTGGAGCTGGTGCGCGGGCCGAGCCTCGACCAATGGCTCGAGAAAAGACGCAGCTGGTCCGACATCCTGACGTGCCTGACCGGTGCGGGTCGCGGTCTGGCCGCGGCGCATGCCGCCGGCTTGGTACACCGGGACTTCAAGCCGGAGAACGTGCTCGTCGGCGAAGACGGGCGGCCGCGGGTCGCTGATTTTGGCATCGCCGGCTTGGTCGAACGAAAGAAGGAGGATCCAGCCGACGGCGCGTGGCCGGAGCGCGAGTCGCTGCTCGAGGCGCCTCTGACGCGCGCTGGCGCGGTCGTTGGGACGCCGGCGTACATGGCCCCGGAGCAGCTGGCCGGTCGCGCCCTCGATGGTCGAGTCGACCAGTTCGCGTTCTGCGTGGTGGCGTGGGAAGCGCTGTTTGGCGAGCGTCCTTTCGGGAACACCGTCACTGAGCACTTCGAGGGGCTGATGGGCAACGCCCCGTTGCGCGCCACTCCCAAGACGAGCCGGGTGCCTCGGTCGGTGGTGTCGGCCTTGAGGCGCGGGCTGCGGCTCGACCCTGAGAAGCGCTTCGGGTCGATGGGCGCGCTCCTCGAAGCACTTCAACCCACACCGCGCGGTCGCTGGGTCTTGCCCGTGGCCGTGGCTGCATTCGTCGCGGCAGGGGTCGGGTACGGGATGGCCAGCCGGGAGGCCCCCGACCCGTGCCCGGCACCGTCTCTCGAAGGGACGTGGGACACCGCAGCGCGCGCTGCCCTCCGCGACGCGTTCTCGGCCAGCGAGCTCCCGTTCGCCCCCGCGACTCTGCGGGCCACGGAGCGCGCGCTCGACACGTACGGCGCGCAATGGGCGGAGCAGCACGTCGAGGCGTGCCGCGATTCGGAAGTTCGACACGTCCAGTCCGAGGCGCTGCTCGACAGTCGCATGCGCTGTCTGGAAGACCGACGATTGGGCCTGGCTGCCGTCGCGCGGGCCCTTTCGGAGGCGGACGACGCGCTCGTGCGGAACGCCGTAGGCTCGGTTGTGCGGTTGCCGTCGCCCACCAGCTGTCAGCGCACCAGCGACCTCGCTGGCACCACCCCGGTCCCCGAGAGCCCCTCTGTGCGCGCGCGTCTCGAGGCGCTGCGAGGGCGACTCGCGGAGGTCCGCGCCGAGTTCGCCCTGGGGCGGTTCGCGGCGGGGCTCGGGCGGGCGGTGGCGCTGGAGTCGGAGACGCGCGAACTCGGCTACGAGCCGCTGTTGGCCGAGGTCAGCTACGTCACGGCGAGCTTCCGGTACCGCGTCGAAGGCCCCATCGCCGCCATCCCGCTTCTCGAACAGGCCATGCGCAGCGCTGGGCGCGCTGGCATGGACGACCTTCTGCTTCGTGCGGCCGCACGCCGTACCGGACTGATCGGACTCGATCCGGCGCACTCAGAGGCCGCGCTGGCGCAGCGGCCGGTGCTCGAGGCCATGATGGCGTGGACACACGACGCGTCGCTGCGGGCCGAGGCGCTCAACAGCATCGCGCTCTCCCTTCACATCGCCGGGGACGTGGAGTCCTCTGTCGAAGTCCAGCGACGGGTTGTCGAGCTTCGGATCGAACACGCAGGCGAAGGATCCATCGAAGTCATGTGGGCGCTCGGTAACCTCGGTTCTTTCCTCAAGGACCGAGGGGATCTCGACGCGGCCACCGCCACCCTCGAGCGTGCTGTTCGGATCGGGGAGACGGCGCTGGGCCGGCAGCACCCCAACCTGACGATTCCGCTTTCCGGGCTCGGTGTCGCGCTGTGGATGCAGGGGGAGTACGCCGCCGCCGAAGCACCGCAGCGACGGGCTCATGCGCTCCGAAGGGAAGCGAGCGGCGGAGACAGCCCCTCGGCCGCGGACGCGGCCTGGTACCTCGGGCGCACCCTGGTGTCGCTCGGTCAGCGCGAAGAGGGTCTTCAGCTCCTCAACCACAGCGTGGAAGGGCTTCAGGGCCAGCCTGGCTCGCGCCTGGCGTGGGCGCTGCGAGCTCGGGCCGAAGCGCGGCGACGGGGTGACAACGCGGAGGGCGCCCGGGCGGACCTCAACCGAGCTGAGCGCATGCTCGCCGAGAGCCTCTCGGCGTCGCACTCCGAGCTTGCGCGCACCCGCGATCGGTTGGCGCGCCTGGCGCTCGAACGCGGCGACCTCACGGCGGCGCGCCGGTGGCACGAGGCCTCTCTCCCTGTGCTGTCGGAGTCCCGCACGCGGCCCGATTGGCATCTCCATGCGCGCATCACGGGGGCGTCACTCCTAGGGGCCGAAGGCGACCGGGAGGGTGCCGCGCGGGAACTGGTCGCGATCATTCAAGACGGCGGCGCGCGGTTGTCGCCTGACGCCCCTGTCGTGTTGGAAGCCCACGTCGTGCGCTTGGAGCTCGGCGACGCGGCGCCCTCGGCATGGGACGCTACCCTCCGGGTTCTGGAGGGGCGGGATCCGGAGCTCGAAGCTCGATGCCGGAGAGCGCGTGAGCGAGTCCTTGGCGGCGGGGCCGATGCCGTACCCTGAGGGCATGAGCACGTTCGTTCGTTGTGAGAGCTGCCGGCGTCACGTCCGGATCGAAGAGCCCAGCTGCCCGTTCTGCGACGCGGCTCCTCCCGAGGAGGGGATCTTCGCTCCCGGGCGAACCGGACGTCTCGGGCGCGCGGCGGCCTTCGCGTTCAGCACGGCGCTGGCGGGCTGTGTGCCGATCGCCGCGTATGGCGTGCCTCCGGGCGACTCGGGTCCGTCGGTGGACGCCGGTCGGGCCGAAGCGGACGCGGGCACGGACGCTGGAGAGGCC
The DNA here is from genome assembly GCA_045106715.1 of Sandaracinaceae bacterium. Lineage (GTDB taxonomy): Bacteria > Myxococcota_A > Polyangia > Polyangiales > Sandaracinaceae. Next base: position 50,870 of record JBGCFC010000131.1, on the reverse strand, counting down.
GACGCGGGAGAGGTGGACGCGGGCACGGACGCGGGCACGGACGCGGGACCGGAGGATGCGGGCGCGGAGGACGCGGGCATGGCCGATGCAGGCACCGACAGCGGCGGCGCCGGGCTGGACGGTGGCATCGTGCCTCCGTACGGCGCGCCGGCGCTTCCGACCGCGCTGGTCTGAAGAACGGCGGTACCCTCGGGCCGGTGACCGCGCTGGCCGACGACAGCTTCGAGGATGCGATCGCGGCGGCGCGCGCCGGCGACGTGAGCGCGCTGTGGGAGACGGCCGACGCGCTGCGCCCGTACATGCGCCGCGTCGCCTCGGCGATCTTGGCCGGCCGGCTGGCGGGCAAGACCGATGCGTCCGACGTCGTGCAGCAAAGCCTGCTCGCGTCGGTCGAGCGCCTCGACCAGTTCCGCGGAAACAGCGAGGAAGAGTGGCAGCGTTGGCTCGTCGCGATCGTGCGGAACGAGGCCCGGAACCTTCTGCGCTACTGGCACCAGGACAAGCGCCAAGTCGCCATGGAGGACGCGGTCGTCGGCAGCCGTGCCGTGTCGACCGATCCCGACGCGCCGGAGCGGCGCCTGCCGGGGCTCGGTGCCACTCCGAGCCATCGTGTCGCCGCGCGTGAACAAGCTTCGATCCTGCTCGAGACCCTCGATCGCTTGCCGCCGGGCCAGCGGGAAATCCTCCGCTTGCGGCACTTCGAGGGACTCAGCCACGCTGAGATCGCGGCACGCTTGGATTTGAGCCCCGACGCCGTGAGGCAGAAGTGGGTCCGCGCGCTGCGTGGTCTGCGCCGGCAGATGCCGTCATGAGCGACGTGGAGATGGCCACCGCGCTCGACGCCTATGTCGACGCGTTGCTCGCCGGGGAGGCGCCGGACGTCGAGCGCTGGCTCGAAGATCACCCGGAGCTCGGCGACGCCATGAGAGAGGAGCTCGAGCTGGTCGCGTCGCTGCACCGCGCAGCCGAGAGCGTCGCCTACGACAGCCTCGCGCTCGACGGGCCCGAACCGAGCAAGGGGCCGGCGTCGGCGCGGCTGCTCGAGCCCGGCACGCGACTCGGGGAATGTGTGATCGAGGAGCTGCTCGGCTCGGGCGGCATGGGCGAGGTCTACCGCGCACGCCACGAGCTGCTGGGCAACGACGTGGCCATCAAGGTGCTGCGGCCCGCGCTCGCCCACGAACCGGAGGCCATCAAGCGCTTCGAGGGCGAGGTGCGCGCGCAGGCCCACATGAGCCCGCACCCCAACGTCGCCACGGCGATGCACGCGTCGGCGCACGAGGGGCGGCTCTACCTGGTGATGGAGTACGTCGAGGGAACGAGCCTGCTCAAGCTCGTCCGACAGGAAGGACCCGTGGCGCCGCACCGCGCGGCGGAGCTCGTGGAGCACGCGGCGCGCGGTCTCAGCCATGCGCATGCGGCCGGCATCGTGCACCGCGACATCAAGCCGTCGAACATGATCCTGACGCCCGAAGGGGTAGTGAAGATCGTCGACCTCGGGTTGGCGCGGCTCGGTGGCGACGACCCGCGCATCAGTCGTGCGACGTGGGTCGATGAGCTCGTGGGCTCGCTCGACTACATGGCCCCCGAACAAGCGGACCACCCGGACGAAGCCGACGCGCGCAGCGATTTGTACGCGCTCGGATGCACGCTCTACTTTCTGCTCGAGGGCCGCGCTCCGTTCGCCGACCGGCTCGCGCTGAAGAAGCTGATGGCCCACGCCGTCGACCCGCCACCGCCGCTCACGCGCGCGGTCCCGCAGGCGATCCGTGCGATCCTCGCGCGCCTCCTCGAGAAAGACCCGAACCTGCGGCCCGACACGGCTGGTGAGGTCGCGCTGATGCTCGCGGAGGTGCGCACCGCGAGCGCGGCGTCCCCCCAGACCGCGACCGCCCCGCCGCCTGCGCCGGAGTCGACCCACCCCGCGCCGATGGTGCCGAGCGAAGTTCCGCGCCGGTGGATCCGCACGCTGTGGCTGCTGCCTCTCGTGCCGATGCTCCTGCTCGGCCTGTACATCCTCGTCGCGCCGAGCCCGCGCTTGTCGGTGGCCTCACCCCGCGTGGGCGAGCTCGAGGAAGGCGACGCCGTTCGGCCCAAGGAGAGGTCGTTCTTCGACCTCCACCCGGCGCGGGTGGAGGCGGGGACCACCTACGTCTTCACCCTCCGCAGCCGGGACTTCGACCCCGCGCTCGTGCTCCGCGGCGATGGTTGGGAGCTCGACGCGGTGGACGACGGCCCGGGGCTGGGCTGGACGGCGCAGGTCGTCTTCCGCGCCGAAGAAGACGCGGACGTCGAGGTCGTGGCGACGAGCGCCGACGAGGACGCGCGCGGCTCGTATCTGCTCTCCGTCGAGACGCTCGCCGACCCGGAGATCGCCCTGGGCGGCGCGGCTGACGGCGTGCTCGAGGACGGCGATCGCCGGCTGCACTCGGACGGGACCTGGCTCGACCGCTACTGGGTGCGCGTCACCGCGGGCGAGACGTACATCTTCCAGATGCAGGGGGACGGATTCACGCCGTTTGTGTTCCTCGGCGATGACGCGGACACGATGTACGCGGTCAGCCAAGCTGACCCGAGCAACCCCGCCGCCGCACAGCTGTTCTACGTTCCGGATGTCAGCGGGGTCGTGTATCTCGGCGCCAACGCCCACGGCGTCGGCCGCGGCGGGGCGTATCGCCTGTCCGTGAGCACCCAGGAGGCGGGCAGCGAAGTGCTCAACACCGGAGGCATGTTGACCGACTCCGACCCGACGCTGGGCGACGAGAGCTTCTACGACAGCCACGCAATCCCGGTGCAGACCGGCCACACCTACGTCATCACGATGCGGAGCGAGGAGTTCGACACGTACCTCCTGCTGGTCGCCCAAGACGAGCGTCGCCTCGCTGAGAACGACGACGCGATGGGCACGGACAGCCGCATTGTCTACACGGCGCGCGAAGACCAGACCCTGCGCGTGTTTGCCAACAGCTTCCGCGCTGGGATGCGCGGCAGCTATGTGTTGTCGGTTCGCGAGCTGCCCCCGAACGCCGAGGCCGTTCGCTAGCCGCCCAGGCCGCTGTCGACCGCCTCGGGCACGCAGCAGGCCTGGAACGACTCGGCCTCGCACCTCTCGCGCCCAGCAAACGCGAACCCCGACGCGCATGGCAGATCCGCCGACTGGCAACGCCCGCCAGACACTTCGCAGGGCGGAGCCTCCGGCCTGTGCGACGCGTAGCAACCGACGAGCAGCACTGAAACACCGCGAGGCATGGCAGCTTCATCGAGGAGCACAGTAGCGGTCTGTGGCCGACGGGGAGACGGAAGAGAAGCGGCCGGCGGTCCCGAAGGACGCGCCGGCCGTCATTTGCAACACCGCCCGACAGCGGGCGCTCTCTCGGTCGGATCAGAGCGGGGTGACGGTGACCTCGAGGATCTCGTCGACGCTGGGCTGTCCGGTCACGAGGCGGACGTTGGTGTCCGCGTCCGCGGCGCCGGTGTCGGGGCCCGACTGGTTCTGCACCTGGTCGACACCAAAGCCCACCGCCTGGTCGACCTCGGTGCCGAGGTCGTACGTGTTCATCTCGCTGGCCTGGTCGCCGGTGATGCCCGTCGTCCCGTCGAACAGCGCGATGCCTTCCGCCGGGAAGCTGAAGAGCCAGTCGTTGGACGGCACGAACATGGACACGATGTGAAGCCGCTGTCCGGGGGTCGCCGTGACGTCGAACTCGTACGCCATGCCGGGCGGCAGCGGGCCGGGCTCGCTGGCTCCCATGGGCGTGTTGAAGACGGCCGCGCCCGGAAGGCTGCCGCCGACCGCGGTGGCGAGAGGTCCGGGGTTGCCGTCCTCGGCGATGGCTTCGAGGCCCTGCCCGCGGTCCGCCATGCCGACCTCGAACAGATCCGTGCCGCTGTCGGTGACCGCCCAGACGCCGGGCGAGGCGACCAGGGTGGCGCCGGTGCGCGGGGCGAGTGCGTCCCGCAGCGTGGCCGCCATGCCGTCCTCGGCGATACCCTCGAGGCCTTCACCGCGATCCGGCATCCCGACCTCGAAGAGCGGGTTGTCGCCCGTGTGCACTGCCCAGACGCCGGGGGACATCGGGACCATCTGCGAGTCGCCGCTCGTGGTGAGGGTGCTCGTCGTCGAGACGTTCTCGATGCGCGCCGTGAATGTGTGCACGCCGTCGGCGAGCGCTGAGGTGAGCGTGAGCTGGATGACCGCGTTGACATCAGGAAGGTTCGTGACCTCCGTCGACGTGACGAGGCGGACGTTGGTGTTCGGATCCGCGGCGCCGACGTCGGTCATGCCCTCGCCCTGCCGCTGGACCTGGTCGGGCCCTTCTCCGAGCGGCTGATCGATCTCCGTGCCCGCGTCCCACACCTCGATCTGGTCGGTCACATCGACGGCGGTGTCGGTCGCGATCGGGTCTCCGTCCTCGTCGAAGAGGTCGATGCCGCTTCCGTCGGGCGCAAAGAAGAGGTCGTTCGAGGGAACGAACATCGTCGCCAAGGACAGCTTCATGCCGGGCGCCGCCGGGAAGCTGAACTCATACGCACCCCCAGGACCGATCGGCCCCGGCATGCTCGCGCCCTCGGGCGTGTTGAACATACCCGAGCCGGCGAAGTCGTAGGCCGTGCCGGTGTTCTCGATACGAACACGGAACGTCGTCGTCTCGGGTCCGCCGTCGGAGCCGGCGTCCGGGTCGGGTCCTGCGTCGGGATCCGGTCCTGCGTCGGGATCCGGTCCTGCGTCCGTACCGCCTCCCGCGTCCACCATCGCGCTGGCGTCGGGCCCCGCGTCCATCGGGTCTTCGCCATCGTCGCATCCCGCCAGCGCCAACATCGCGGCGCACACCATTCCAAGTTTCCTCATGAGGTCTCCCTTTGGCCTCGGTATGCGGCGCCGTTTCGATCAGTTACCTCCATTCGAATCATTGCGTAGCACCATGCGATTCTTGTTCACGATGGGGAATCCCGAGCTTCTCCTGCCCCGGTTGGTAGCCAACCGTGCGACTCCGACGTAGAGTTCCGTCGTGCAGCGAGCAAAGACTCTCAGCGGCCTCGCTCTCCAGGCCCTCCGCGTGCGGTGGGCAGGACTGGGGAAGAGCGTCAAGACCCTCATCGTCGTGGGCTTCCTCCTGGCGGCGGCCACGGCCCTGCAGTTCAGCATGTGTCTGTTGGGTGGATGTCCCTCGTCGGCCAGCCCCTGCAACTCGCCCTGCGAGATGGCGGACCGCTCCGACGAGCCGTGCCCGTTCTCGGCGCAGGAAGGTTCGGAGGCTGCGGAGCCTGCGGCCGCCGAAGACGTTCCGCCCTGCCACGCGCAGTAGTTCTTCCGAGACAGTAGTCCTTCCGAGACGCGGGCGCGCCGACACGAGCCGTTGCGCCCGTCGATCCGCAGGCTGGTGATGGACGACACGCCTCCGATCCCGCCCGGCATCGAGCAGCTGCCGAAGGCCGCGGTGTTCGCCGCGGTCGCGCGCGAAGGTTCGTTCAGCGCGGCCGCCAAAGTGCTCCGGATGGCACGCAGCACGGTGAGCCAGCATGTCGCCTCCCTCGAGGGTGCGCTGGGCGTGCGTCTGATCGAGCGCACCACCCGGCAGATGCGCCTGACCCAGGAAGGGGAGCTCCTCTTCGAGCGGATGACCACGGCGCTCGGGGCGTGGGAGGACGCGCGCTCGCGCTTCGCCGAACAGCAGGCTGAGCCGGGGGGACTCGTTCGCGTGACGGCGCCGGGCGGGCTCGCGAGCACCCTGGTCGCGCGTGCGGCGGCGGTCCTGATGGAACGCTACCCCCAGGTGCGTTTCGAGCTGCGGGTGGACGACGAGACACTTGATCTCGTGCGCGACGGGTTGGACCTCGCGGTCCGCATGGCCCCCCTCGAAGACTCGACGCTCATCGCGAAGAAGCTCGGCGCGACCCCGAAGGTCTTGCTCGCACACCCCCGCCTCGCGGAGGCGCTGGGGAGCGACGTCGAGGCCGCGCTCACGTCGTGCGGCTACGTTGGGCACACCTCCATTCCCCACAGCCACATCGCGCTTTTCGACCCTGCCGGGGAGGAACTCCATGTCCCCGTCACCACACGGGCGGCGGCCAACGCCGCGGCCCAGCTCGCGCTGGTCGAGGCCGGTGTGGGGGTCGCGCTGTTCCCCGAGCTGTTTGCGCGCGACGCACTCGAGAGCGGCCGCGTGACGCGCGTCTTTCCACACCTGCGTGGGGCCGACTTGCCGATCTACGCGGTCTATCCCGCGCGCCGACTGATCCCCAGGCGCGTCTCGACCTTCATTCCGCTGCTCGAAGCCGAGCTTCGGCTGACCTGAACCGCGCGCCGTCTCACGGCCACGGAACGGCGCCGGCCGAGGCGTAGGCGAGTCGCGCGCGCGCCAGGCGGGCGCCGATGACCGCGTTGACCCATGTGAGGCGCGCGGCGGTGGCGCTCGCTTCGGCATCCAGCACCTCTTGTGTCGTGGCCGTCCCCTCGCGACGCTCGGCCTGTCGAGACCGGAGCGCCTCCGCGCTCGCATCCCTTTGCGCGCGGACCCCCACGAGCACGGCCTGGGCGGCGCGGTCCTGCGACCACGCACCGGTAACCTCGAGTCGCAAACCGCGGCGGAGCTGTTCGAGTTGGGCGGTGAGGCGAGCCCGCGCAGCGCTCGCCTCGGACGCGCGTGCCTCGGCGGCCACCGCCGCGTTGGGGGACCACGCGAGCAGCACGCTCACGTCCCAGGTCGCGTCGAACGACGCCCTCGGGGGCACGAAGCGTGCGTTGGGGTTCGCCGCCTGCGCACCCAGCCGCACGCGGAGCGCGGGGTAGCGAGCGCCCTCCGCCGCGGCCTGCACGCGCTCCGACACGCCCATCGCGCGTCGGAGAACGCGGACTTCGGCGCGCCCCGTCCACGCCTCTTCCTGCAAGCGGGCAAGCGCGGCGGGCGCAGGGAGAGCTTGCTCCAGATCTTCCCCAAGGGAGATCGGACCCTCGATGGCGGCGAGCACACGCACCGCCTCGGCCGCCGCCTCGGTCCCCGCTTGCGCCTGCCACACAAAAGACTCGACCTCCGCGAGCCGTGCGCGTGCGCCGAGTACCTCGGACTCGCGCGCCGCGCCCAGTTCCGCCGCGGCTTCCACGACGCGGAGGGTCTCCTGAGCGTCGGCCACGCGTGACGTAGCGAGAGCCTCGAGTGCGCGCGCGCGGGCCAGTCCGTAGTAGACCTCGCGGGCACGAAGCGCCGTCGTTTGCTGTGCCACCTCACGCGCTGCGCGCTCGACGTCGACCCCCCTCTCCGCGGCCTCCAGCTGGGGGACGAGCGTGAAGAACAGCTCGCTGATGGGCACATCCAAGGTGGCCTCGAACACGAACTGATCGACGATGACCGGGATTCCTGCCTGTCCTAGCGCGCGCTGTTGGCTCAGCGAGCCGGTCCACAGCGCCTGAGCTGCAGGGTCGTCCAGCCGCGACACGAGCGCGTCGGTTTCCTCGCCACCGCCGAGCCCCGCCACGATCGGGTCGTTCTCCTGCTCGGACAGCCGCGTGTATCGGCCGCTCATGCGAAGCGTCGGCAAGAGCCCCGCCCACACCTGCGTGACGCGTGTCTGCGCGGCCGCGATCGAGGCGTCCACCGCCACCTGCGACGGGTCGTTCTCCAGCGCCCGCACCGCCACTTCCGCGGACGTCACGCCCCCCTCCTCGTGGGAGAGCAGCTGGGCCTCGGCCGTCGGGTTTCCCGCGGCGAGTCCGAGCGTGAGTGCGACCGCGGCGAGCGCCACCGTCGGCGCCTTGGGAGAGGGGTCCCGAAACAGCAGTCGCATGAGGGCCGGCACGGCGAACAACGTCAGCGCGGTCGCGACGATCAACCCCGAGATCATCGCCGAGGCCATCGGCGGCCACAGCGTCGAGTCGGAGAAGAGCAGCGGCGTGAGCCCCGCCACGGTGGTCGCGGTCGTAAGCAAGATGGGCCGCGTTCGCCGGGTGACCGCGTCGGTCAGCGCTTCGGCCATCGACGCGCCCTCTCCCTGTCGCTGCTCCGTCAGGTCGATCAACACGATGGCCCCGTTGACCACGATCCCGATCAGCGCGATGGCCCCGAGCAGCGCGACAAACCCAAAAGGCAGCCCGGCGAGCAACAGGCCAGGCCAGATCCCCATCACCGCGAGCGGCGCCGTCACCAGCACGACCCCGACCTTGCGAATCGAGTCGAAGGTCGCGAGCAGAATCGCGATCAGAAGGACGGCACCCAAGGGTGCGCCCGAGCCGAGGCCGGCGTTGGCGTCCCCGGAGGACTGCGCGGCTCCGCCCAACTCCCAGCGCACTCCGTCAGGCAGGTCGAGCGCTTCGAGCTGCGGGGTGATCTCGGCCACGATCGACGCGTACGTCGCACCCGGCTGAACCTCCGCGAGCACCGACACAGTGCGTCGGCGGTCCAGGTGCCGAACCACCGCGGGACCGAAGCGGAGGGCGCGTCGGGTCACGGCGCCCACGGGAACATCCCGCACCGCCACCGCGTCGAGGGAGGCGGCGTCGCGGCGCTCGGCCTCAGGAGACCGGACGACGATGGGGATCGGATCGTCCCCTCCACGATAGGTCGACAGCGCGCGGCCGTGTGTGCTCGCGAGCAAGGCCCCTGCGACCTCCACGCTGGACACGCCCCGCCGGGCGGCGTCGGCTTCGTCTACGGAGAAGGCCAGACGCGGGGTACCGGGACCATGGTCGGAGCGCACGTCGATCGCGTGCTCGGTACTGCGCACGATCCGCCGGACCTCTTCCGAAGCGAGATGCAGAGCCGCCAGGTCGTGTCCGATCAGCCTCACTTCCACTGGCGCATCGACTGGGGGCCCCTGCTCCAGCGCGCGCGGAACCACGGTCGCGTCCGGCATGCGCAGGGCGAAGTCGCGCACGAAGCGCTGGATCGCCGGCACCGCCGCTTCGTCGTGTGCGGTGACCACCAGCTGGGCGAGATGCGGCGCGCGCGGTTCGCGCGGCAGGTTGTAGTAGAAGCTCGGGCTCGAACGACCGACGAAGGTCGCCACCTGGGACACGTCCGCGCGGTCCATCAGAGCGCGCTAGTCGCCGCGCGGTCTCGTCGGTGGCGTCGAGGTGGGCGCCCTCGGGAAGGCCGACGCTGACCACCAGCTGAGCGCGGTCGGAGGCCGGGAAGAAGTTGAACCCCACCCCCAACGCGAACGACGCCGAGCCGGCGATCACGAGCCCGACGGCGACGAGCGTCAGCAGAGGGTGACGGACAGACACGCCCGCAATCCGGGCGGCGCCGCGATCGACCCAGCCGGGGCCTGACGTGGCCTGGGGACGCAGAACCCACCCCGCAAGAAGCGGCGTCACGGCGATCGCGTAGAGGTAGCTGGCGCTGAGCGTGAGCATCACGACGATCGGGATGGCCCGTGTGAACTCGCCGCTCGTTCCCGGAGCGAGCAGCATCGGAACGAACGCGGCGAGGGTGGTCGCCGTGGCCGCGGCCAGGGGGGTGGCGAGCTCACGGACCGCCCCACGCACGGCGTCACGACGGTCTTCGCCCTCATCCAACCGTCGCTGGATGGCCTCGGCGACCACGATCGCGTTGTCGACCAGCAACCCGAGGGCGAGCACCAGCGCGGCGACCGCGATCTGGTGCAGGATCCCGCCGCCGAGGGCGTACACGGCGAGGCTCGCGAACGTGACGAGCGGCACGACCGACGCGACCACGACCCCGAGGCGCACCCCCATGGTCAAGAACAGCACGAGGGCGACGATGCCGATCCCGACCAACAGCGAGGTGCCCAGCTCCCCGAGGCGAGCCTCGACCTGGCCAGGCTGGTAGGCGATCTCCTCGATCTCCAGCTCTGGGTGCGTCGCCTGAAATGCGGCCGTGGCCTCTCGCACGGACTCCCCGAACCGGACCGAGTCGATGTTCTGGCTCGGCACGACCCCGACGACCACGGCGGTCTGTCCGTCGACGCGGGCTCGCTCCCGCACCGGCTCCCGCTGCATGCGCCGCACGTCCGCCACGCTGGAGAGGGGGACCGTCGCGCCCGACGCGAGGGTGATGGGGGTCTCCCGCACGGCCTCGACGCTTTCCAGCTCCGACGAGGGGCGCAGCTCGACCTGACGCGCACCGACGCGAATGGAGCCCCCCGGCACGGTCTGGTTCCGCCCGTTGAGCCGCGCCGCGAGACCCGCGGCATCCAGACCCAGGCGAGCGGCGGTGGTGTCGGGCAGCGCAACGGTGATCTGCGCGTCGGGATCGCCACTGATCACGACGCGCTGAACGTGCGGCACGTCGAGCAGCGCGCTCTCGAGCGCACGCGCTTCGTCCGCGAGCTGGAGCACGTCTTGTGGCCCCGTGATCGCGAGAAGGACGGCCTCGGTCTCGTTGGTCTCGTGGTCCAGCGTGGGCGGCCGCGCGCCGTCGGGCATGTCGCGATGCGCGTCCTCGAGCGCGTCCTGCACCCGGTCCCAGGCCAGCTGGGTGTTGTCCACGCCGTCGCCCAACTCGATGCGAAACACGGCGGCGTTGGATCGGATGGTGGTGCGAACCGTTTTGACGTCTTCGACGCGCGCGAGCTGCTCCTCGATCGGGTCGACGACCAGCCGTTCGATCTGCTCCGCGTCGGCGCCGGCAAACACCGCAACGACCACGCCGAAGCGCTCGGCGAGACGAGGGTCCTCTTCTCGCGGCATGGTGAACCACGCGATCCCACCCGCGAGGCTCAGGAGTCCGGCGAGACCCAGGGCGAGTCGGGGCCGCTCGACCAGACGGGACGCCCACCGGCTCACGAGTCGCTCCCCACACGCAGCGCATCCCCCTCGAGCAATCGCGTCTGCCCTTCGACGATGACCTCGTCCCCAGGAGAAAGGCCTTCGCGGATCTCGACCGCGCTCCCCTCCAGCGAACCCAGTCGGACCCACGCGCGTACGGCCTGGCCGTCCACCGCCTTCCACACGAACGCGCGCTGCCCCGACGGGTTCATCACCGCGGCGAGGGGTACGGTGAGTCGCGCGGGGCCTTGGATGGTGAGCCTCGCTTCAACTCCGGCGCCCGCCGCGAGGTCAGAGGAGGGCGAGACGTCCACACGAACTGGATGCAGGCGCGTGGATGCCGCCGCGTTGTGAGCGACCGCGGTGATGCGACCCAAGAAGGGGCGCGCCAAGAGCGGGTCGTCCGCCACCGTTCCGACCGCGAACAGAGGCACTTCGTCGCCGACAGCAAGACCCTCTGCGACGTCGTTCGGAACCGCGAGATGCAGCTCCAAGCCGCTTTCCGGTGCGACGATGCGAAGCACCGGCTGCCCAGGCGCAATGAGCTCCCCCGGCTCGACGAGGACATCGGTGACCACCCCCGCAAACGGCGCCCGAAGGACGGCCTCGGTACGACGTCGACGCGACTCGCGGAGCTGGGCGCGGGCCGCCGCTTGCTGGGCTTCGATGCGCTCGAACCCACTCTCGACCGCTTCGAGTTGAGCCTGGGTGCGCACGCCTTCAGCCGACAGTCGCCGCATACGGTCCCGGTCGCGCGCGAGCTGTGCCCGCGCGGCGTTGAGCTCCCGCGTCTGGGCACCGGCGGCGCGGACGGCGTTGACCTGTCCTCCTGCCTCGAGCCGGGCGAGGACCTGCCCAGGCTCCACCCGGTCTCCCACATGCGCCTCGCGGGTGGAGAGCCGCCCTCCTTCGGTGAACGAGAGCCGCGCTCGCTGCCGCGCCTCAACCACTGCATGTGCGCGGTGCGCGGTGCGACCGACGGACCGGTGCACCGTCGCGACAACCACCGAGGCGGCCCCTCGCGTCGATTCGGTCAACGGGCGCGAAGACTGTGCGCCCGCACTCGCCCACCACACCAGGCCCCCCACGACCGCGGTCAACGCCCCTGCCCGCCGCGCCCAGCTCCACCTCGACTCGCTCATCGCATCTCCGTTCTGAACACCGCTCAGATTGTCTAAACACTGTTTGGATCGGTATCCAATCAGTGTCAAGATTCGAAGACCGAAAGAGGAGTAGAATGCGGGCGATGGGTGAAGCGAAGGGCGGCAGCTACCACCACGGTGACCTTCGCGCGGCGCTCCTCGAGGGCGCTCTCGCGCTGATCGAGGAGGGAGGGGTGTCCGCGCTGTCTCTTCGGGCGGTCGCTCGCCGGGTTGGGGTCAGCGCCGGCGCCCCGTACCATCATTTTCCGAGCCGGAGTGCGCTCCTGGCCGCCATCGCGATGGACGGGTTTTCACGCTTGCACGCCGCGATCGACGCCTCGATGGAAGGCATCGACGGGCCCGAGCGGCTCGATGCGTGCGGCGTGGGATACGTTCGATTCGCGTTGTCGAACCCGGCGCACTTCCGCGTGATGTTCCGCCCCGAGCTGGCCTCGCGTGAGGAGTTTCCCGAGGTTGAGGAGTGCGCCAGTCCGGTGTTCCGCCACCTCATCGGGCTCGTCCAACGAGGGCAGGAAGAGGGGTCGGTTCCGGCGGGCGATTGGCAGCCGCAAGTGTTGCTCGCGTGGGCGGCGTGCCACGGCCTCGCGTCGCTGCTCTTGGATGGACCGATCCAGTCTGAGCCGGACATCTCGCTCGACGAGAGCGAGGTGGTTCAGGTCGTGATCAAGGCGTTTGGCGACATGCTCCGCGCCGCCGCGAAGGCGTAGTCGGCGCTCAATCGAGTGCGCGCCAAGGCATCGGAAACCACACCCAGCGGCCGGAGACGAAGACAAACGCCGTCATGCTCAGCCCCGAAGTGTGGCCCGGCTCGACGAACTTCGCGTGGTACCAGCGCACGCCCGGACGAAGGTGCGACGCGATCCGGGTCATGCCACCAGGGAGTCCGCCCGCGGCGTCGCCGGCTGCGGCAAGCTCCTCGGTGCTGGCGGAGCGGATCAAGATCTCGGTCCGCGCTGGCGAGCGCGGGTCGATGCGTGCCGCCGGGTCGTCGAAGAGCGGCAGCACGGCATCGCGCACCGTGGCCGCAGAACCCTCGACGAACACGGCGTCGAAGTCGGCCGCCTCCGGACGCATCGACAGCGCCAGCTCGCGGCCGTCCTCGGCGGGGTCGAGCGCCGGTGCCAAGGCCGCGCGAAGGGTCTCCTCGGTGGGTGGAGCAGGCTCACTCGGGGGAGGCTCCGCGACGGCCTCCGACACCGGTGCCTCGCTCCCCTCATTGTTGGGGTTCCTCGAGCTGGCCGGCTCGGAAGTGGTCGGGGACCCACAGCCCGCGAGCAGCAGAAACAGAAACGCCGCGCCCGCCTTCATCCAACTCCCCAATCAGAAGTGCGCGAGCTGAAGCGTCGCGCCCACCGTGGCGCCCGAGTTGGCCGGAAGCGCGCGGCCGTTGAGGCCGGTCTCCCCCAGGCCCGCGATCGGGTTCACGCCCGGCACGAGCGTCAGGACCGGGGCTTCGGCGTCGTCGCCCAGCGCCATCACGACCTCTTCGGTCTGCAGCACGAGGCCGAGCACCGCCATGGCGATGCCGGCGAGCTGCGCGATGCCGTCGATGATGAGGACGGTGAAGACGAAGTCGCCGTCGTCGAACTCATCGAGCAGGATGAACGGGCCGGCGATCGGGACGAACCCGATGCCTTCTCCATCGAGCGCGAGGTCGATCAAGCCCGTGCCGAGCCAGAGACCCGCGAAGATCGCGGTGCCCGCGATGAACAGACCCCATCGCGGGCTGGTCTGGACCTGCCGGGTCGGCTGGTAGCCCTGCTGGTAGCCCGGGTTGCTGTTTCCGATCGGCTGCGCGTTCGGACCGGGCTGCGCGTTGGGACCAGGCTGCGCCATGGGACCGGGCCGCTGTCCCGCTTGGGCCTGCACCATCGCGAGGTTCTCGCGCCAGACGCCGCCGGCCTGGACCTGAACGGACCGCTGCACGGTGACGTAGCCTTCGGCGCGCACTTCGATCACCACGCTGCCGGCGCGCACCCGGAGGTTCGCTGCGTCCGGGAGGGTGCCGCGGGCCTCGCCGTTGACGTAGACGACCGCACCCGGAGGACCGTTGCCGACCTGGATCGTGCCAAGCTGACCTTGGATCTGCACGAGCGCCTGCTGAAGCTGCGGGCGGCGCGAGGCGATCCACGGATCCTGCATCGAGACGGCCGACTGCATGTGCACCTCGGCCGCGGCGAAACGCCCGAGCGCCTGCTCGGCGAGCGCGATCTGCGCCAGGGCCTGCCCGCTTTGACCGATGCGGTAAGCGGCCTCGAAGCGCTCGAGCGCGTCTGCGTCCCGGTGTTGGCGGCGCATCTCGAGGCCCTCCTGGATCAGGAGCTCCGGCGATTGGGCGTGAACGGTCGAAGTGCCGAGGGCCGCGATGGCGACGAGCGACAGGGCGAGGGCAAGCAGGTTCTTCATTCGATGATCAACGCTCCGTTGGTGCCCGACGCGGGGCGGGGCGGCGGTGTCGGTCGAGGCGGGGGCGGCGCAACGGGCCGCACCAAAGGCTGGGGGACCGGGCTCGGTCCGGGAAACGATGGCGGCGGATTGCGCCGTCCGCGGCGACGTCGACGGGTGGACGCGACTGGGGGCGTCTCATCCGGCTCGGTCGTGGGCTCGTCGGACGGCTCTGTCGGCGAGTCGGGGGTCGGATCGGCGGGCTCGTCACCGGTCTCACCCGGCGTGGGCTCCGACCCGCTGACTGTGGTCGTCGGGGGCGAGACCACAGGCGGATCCACCCCGGCCGGCGTCTCCGGCTCGACGGTCGCCGGCTCAGGCTCGGAGGGCGGATCGATCGCCACGACGGGCTCGCCGGGCTGGGCCACCACTGGGGTGTCGTCTCCATCGTCCGCACCGAGCATGAAGTAGCCGACCCCGCCCGCGGCAGCGCCACCCAGGATCAGCGCGAAGAGGCCAAGAAGCGCCCACTTGGCGCCGCCGCCCTTTTTCTTCGGCGGTTCGGCGGAGTACGCGGCGTAGGGGGTCCCGACGGGAAACTGAGAGGGCGACCCGCCGGCTGGAGGCGGCTGGGACGGCGCGATCCCCGGCTGCGAGACCCCGGGCTGCGAGATTCCCGCATGGGAGAACTGCGCGGGCGTCAGCACGGCCGTGCCGGGGATGCTTCGGGGGGGCGTCGGACGCGCCACCGTTCCAGGGATCGGCGCGGTGTTGCCCGAGACCGGCGTCATCGGCTTGTCCCCTGGGGCCAGCATGGTGGCAGCGACCGCGCCTTTGCCGACGGTCTTGGCGGCCACCTCCAGCGCCTCGATCAGCGAGGCCACGTCCGGGTACCGCTCGCTCCGGTCGCGATGCATCGCGCGCAGGACCACCGCCTCCAGCTCCGGCGAGACCTCAGGCGCAAACTGCCGAGGCGAGGGCGGCTCCGAGCTCATGATCTGCCCGACGAGCTGAAAGATGCCCTCCGCGTCGTAGGGGCAGCGTCCGGTGACGGTCTCGTAGAGGACCACGCCGAGCGCGTACACGTCGAAGCGCACGTCGGCGTCTTTGGGCGCGTTGAGCTGCTCGGGCGACATGTAGTGGGGCGTGCCCATCATCATGCCGGTGCCGGTGAGGTTCTTGGAGGCGCCGCCGTCGTAGAGCTTCGAGATGCCGAAGTCGACGACCTTCGCCTCGCGCTCCGAGCCGTCCTTGCCCTGACAGAGGAAGATGTTGTCGGGCTTGATGTCGCGGTGAATGATGCCCTCGCGGTGGGCCTCCGCGACGCCGCGCATGGCGGGCACGATCAGCCTCAAGGCATGGTCTGCGCTCAGCCGGCCGACGCGGTCGAGCCGCTCGCGCAACGACTCACCGCGCAGCCGCTCCATCACCAGGAAAGGCGCGCCCTCGTCTTCGCCGAAGTCGTAGATGTGCACCACGTTCGGGTGCTCGATGCGCGCGGTGACGCGGGCCTCCGCGATGAACCGCTGAAGCGCGTCCGCGCTGGCGGCCGCCGCCGGGAGCATCCACTTGATCGCCACGGCACGCTCGGTCCGAAGGTGCGCGCCCGCGAACACCGCGCCCATCCCGCCCATGCCGATGAGCGAATCGACCCGGTACTGAGACGCGATGACGTCCCCGGGCTGCGGAAGCAGGTCTTCTCGAACATGGGTCATGAGGCAGCTCGGGTGGTTCCCGATGTCTGCCGAAGCGTTCCACTTCCGCGTTCCACGAACAAGCGGACGTGCGAGACGGCCGTTTGGTCTCCGCCTGGGCTTCGCCCGCTGCTCTTCGCGCGATCTCGGCGCGCGGAACGCAACCGCGCGAAACCCCGCTCATCGCTCATCGCACTGCACTCGAGGGGTGAACGCGCGCGCGGGCGAGCCTCGAAAGGTGAGGACCTCTCGCCGTTCGCCGGCCGGCACGTCGAGCGCATGGGAATCGGGGCTCACGTCGGTGCGCACGATGCAGTGGACCGGCCGGGCGCACTGATTGTTCACAGTCACCCAGTGGTTGAACGCGGCGGCGCCCCATCGGCTGACGCCCTCGACCTCGACGCAGTCGGGCGTCGAGTTCTGAGCGAACGCCGCCCCGGCTGTGACGGTCAGGACAAAGAGAAGGGCTGCGACCCCCCGTGTTCGGTTGCTCCCCACGGTCCCGGTGTCGCGCCAAGGGCGCCTCCCGTCAAATTCTCGGGCCTCTCAGACCGCTGGCGGAGAGAGCACGATCTCGGTGATCTCCGCGGGCGAGCCGAGGCGCATGGGCGGTCCCCAGTATCCGGTCCCGCGCGAGACGTAGAGGGCGGTGTCGCCGAGCTGATGGAACCCGGCGACAAACGGCTGCTGGAGGTGCACGAGGTAGTTGAACGGGAAGATCTGGCCGCCGTGCGTGTGCCCCGAGATCTGCAGGTCGACGCCGGCCTCGCGCGCCGCGTCGATGTTCTTGGGCTGGTGCGCGAGCAGGAGGACAGGTCGGTCGGGGTCAGCGCCCTCGAGCGCCACGGCCACGTCCGAGACGTCCCCGAAACGGTCCGACTGGTAGTCGTGCACCCCCGCGACGGTGAGCGTCGCGCCGTCGTGCTCGAGGGTGACGTTCTCGTTCTTGAGGACGCGGATGCCGAGCGACTCGAGGTGAGCGACCCACGACTCCTTGTCGGAGTAGTACTCGTGGTTGCCGGTGACGAAGAAGACGCCGTGGCGCGCACGCAGATCGGCGAGCGGTGCCACGTGGGTGCGGAGCGCGTCGACACTTCCGTCCACGAGATCGCCCGTGATGGCGATGAGATCGGGCTCGAGGTCGTTGGTCTTTTGAACGAGCTGCTCGATGAATCCACGCCCGATGGTCGGGCCGACGTGGATGTCGGTCATCTGCACGATCTTGAAGCCGGACAACCCCGGGGCTCCGCGGCGGAGCGTCACCGGCACCGGCTTGATCGCCACCGGGCGCAGGCCGCTGAACAGGGCGTAGCTCGACAGCCCGGCGGAGCCGGAGAGGGTGCCGGCGGCGATGGCGCGGGAGAGAAACTGCCGACGCTCGGGCGCCGCGATGCCGTCCTCGTCCTTGTTTCGCCGCTCCCGAACCCACAACCCCAGCCGCGCCAGCTCGGACGGCAGCAGGAGCACCACGAGGAGGAACATCACGCCCATCCAGATGAACGCGAGCCACGACAGCGGCATCGCCGTCTCCCGACCGAGCAGGCGCGAGCCGAGGAAACCGAGCGGGATGCTGCTCCCCAACAGGACGAGCAGCGTCGTGCCCACCCGCTTGTATGGCGCGGGCCAGGCGGGCGCCTTCACGAGGCGATTCCACAGGTAGTAGTGGACCGCGAAGGTGACGCCGAAGACGACGCTGAGAAGGATCACGACCCGTAGCATCGCCCCGGGGATGGGGCCGCGGCGTCATCCCGTCAACGTGCTCGCGCCGCGCGGGTCGGGTCTGCACCCGAGGGTCAGAGGTCCTCTTCGCAGAACGAGGCGAGCATCGCCTGCTGGTCGAGTCCGGGGTCGTCGACGTAGGTGCTGAGCCACTGCGTTCCGGTCCAGGCCGCGGCGTCGATCCGCACACGCAGCGCCGGCTCGGCGAGGGTACGCTGCACGAGGAGCGTGCCCGCCTCGCTGACGAGCGTGCCCACGGGGCGGTTCATGCCGTCCATGCCGAGGAGAAGCAGCTCTCCGTTCCCGCGCTCCACGCTCAGCACACGGGCCACGGTGAGTGCGGCACCCACGACGCCGGCGTCGCTGACGGTGAACACGGTGTTGCGGTCGACGATCAGCCAGCCGTCGTCGGTCGCCTCGATGCGCAGGCGGTTGCTCTCACTCGGCACGGGCCGGGCCACCACGAGCGGCGTGCCTTCGGTGCCGTCGGGCGCGAAGAGCCGGATGCGGAGGTCGTCGCCCTCGCGGTCGGCGATGGCGATCTGAGTGCCGTCGTAGGCGACCTGCTCCGGCCCGCCGAACGCGAGGCTCCAGCCGCCGAGCGTGGAGCGGAACACGGTGCGCTCCTCGGGGATCGCGTCGGAGGTGCGACCGCGAAACACGAGGAGGTCGGCGCCCACGTCGAACAGACGCGGGCTGACGTCCGTAAAGCTCGTGCGGAGGGCAGGCGTCGTCGTGGAGTCCGCGAGCGCGGTGCCGCTCGTTGCGACACTGCGCTCGCGGAACCGGTACTGCGTGAAGCCGCCCGTGTCCTGGAACGTTTCCTGCCAAACCACCGTGAAGCCGCCCGAGCGTGCCAAGACCGCGGGCGAGCCGAAGGGACGGGCCAGGTCCGTGCCGACGAGGGAGTAGCCGCCGATGTCCCCGAGGTCCATGACGGTGCCGTTGTCCCGCCGGAGGATCGCGAACGTGCGGCCGCGCTCGAGATCGTTCCAGACGATCAGGCTCACTCCATCGGGGTGGTGCGCCACCTTTGGGTCACCGACGGAGTCGGCGGGGATGCCCAGCATGGCGGTGGCCACGGTGCACATCGCCGGCCCCGCGTCCGTCCCGCCGTCATCGGAAACACCGCCGTCCGTCCCCGAATCGCCGGCGATCGACCCCGCGTCGCCTGCGTCCATCGAACCTGCGTCCATCGAACCTGCGTCCGTGGTCCCCGCGTCCTCGAATCCGGCGTCGGCGCCGGCATCGCCTCCCGCGTCCTCAGGACCCCCATCGCGCGAACCCGCGTCGGTGGCGATCCCCGCGTCGGTGGCCGCCCCCGCATCGCCGCCGTCGAGGCCGCCGTCCGGGCTTCCGTCTCCACCGCACGCGCCACAGAGGGCCAGCGCCACAATCCACGTCAGTCGCCGCATGCCGGGCTCTACCGCATGGCGGGCATGTACGCACGACCCCAACTGTGAGGCTTTGTAAGTCGCTTCCACGACCTCTCCCCCGCATCGTGAACTCCACGGGACGACACGCCCGGGAGAGGGACAACGATGCATCGAGGAATCACGGCGCTGATGGCAGCGACACTCGTCTTGCTGGGGGCGGGGCCGGCCGCGGCCTTCTGCGGGTTCTACGCTGGCAGCGCCGACAGCGAGCTCACCAACCGGGCGACGCTCGTCGTCATGATGCGCGACGGAACACGCACCGTGCTGTCGATGCGCAACCACTACGAGGGCCCGACGGAGGGCTTCGCGATGGTCGTGCCGGTGCCGACCGTGCTCTCGGAAGACGACGTGAACACGCTCGACGCGGAGGTGTTCGACCGGGTGGACACGCTCGCGGCGCCGCGCCTGGTCGAGTACTGGGAGCAAGACCCGTGCGGTGTGCCGGATGTCTACGCGCGCGACGACCTGGATCTGGCGCCGATGTCCGCGCCCACCGCCGAATCCGCCGACGAGGGTTCGTACGGCCCGACAACGGTGACCATCGAGGCCGAGTTCGCGGTCGCCGAATACGACATCGTGATCCTCGGCGCCGAGGACTCGCTCGGGCTCGAGCGCTGGCTGCACCAGAACGGCTACGCGGTCCCCGAGGGCGCGGCGTCGGTGCTCCGGCCGTATGTCGAACAGGGGACGAAGTTCTTCGTGGCGCGCGTCGACCCGGAGCGCATCACGTCCTGGCGCGGCGAACACGCGATCCTGTCGCCGCTGCGTGTCCAGTACGAGTCCGAGCAGCTCAACCTCCCGGTGCGTCTCGGCCTGATGAACGCGGACGGCGCCCAGGACCTCATCGTGCACGTGTTGGCGCGCAATCAACGCTTCGAGGCGGCCAACTACGAGAACGTCACCATCCCGACGAACCTCCGCGTCTCGGACGCGGCGCTCGACTCGTTTGGGGTGTTCTACAACTCGCTCGTCGACCGCGTGCTCGAGCGCCACCCGAACGCGGTCATCACGGAGTACGCCTGGGGCGCGAGCGGATGCGACCCGTGCCCGGGCCCTGTGCTGGACACCGAGGACCTCGTCACACTCGGCCTCGACGTGGTGGGCGGCGACCCGATGGGCTTCGTCCTCTCGCGCATGCACTACCGCTACACCGCCGACACGCTGGGCGACGACATCGTGTTCCGCGCCGCGGACCCGGTCCACGGCGGGCGCGGCTCCCCCTCCACGGAGGGGACGTTCGACGAAGGTGCGCGCGAGGCGGGCAGCAACAACTTCCAGGCGCGCTACGCCGTGCTGCACGACTGGGAGGGCGAGGTCGCCTGCGAGGATCCCCAGCGCGGCCGTTGGGGGGGCCCTCCCGGCGGAGGAGAGCCGCCCGCACGCGCGGCTCGTGACCTGGCGTTTGTCGCCGAGCGCGCTTCTCTCGACAGCTACCTGACCGCGCCGTCCGATCTCGCGGTCGCCACCAGCCACGCCGACGACGTGCGCCCCAACCTCATCGGCCGCCGCATCGGCGGGGGCTGCGGCTGCGGATCGCCAGGTCGCTACACGACGACCGCCTCGATGGGGCTGCCGCTGCTGCTCTTGCCCGTGATGGTGCGAAGGCGCCGCCGCTGACTCGGAACGAATCGATCAGCGGAGCGGAATCCAGCCGAGCGCGGGGCCGCCGAGCGCGCGGTCGAGCAGCGCTTCGAGGTCTGGCAACGCGCTCGCCTGGCAACCGCACCGCTCGAGCGCCGTGTGGATCGGCGAGCGGGCGGCCGAGGTC
This sequence comes from Sandaracinaceae bacterium, assembly GCA_045106715.1. GTDB lineage: Bacteria > Myxococcota_A > Polyangia > Polyangiales > Sandaracinaceae. Next base: position 29,982 of record JBGCFC010000131.1, on the reverse strand, counting down.
AGGCCGTGTTCGTCGAGCGCGTCGAGCGCGGGCTGGCACAAGGCGAGATGGGCGCGGACCGCGGGGGCGGGATCGGAGGTCGACGCGACCGCGGCGGAAGGGCGCGGCGCCGGGGGGTCGACGGGGCGCAGCACCAACCGGCGCAGCTCGATGTAGGACGGCACGTCGGCGAGCCAGTCGCGCAGGATGTTCGCGTCCACGTCGTAGGGGGTTGCGATGTAGGCGACAACGGCCCGGTTCATGTCCGCTGTCGAAATGGCCGCGGCCATGGACGCAGCGTCGGTCCCGGCGATCACCGGGCCCTCCTCGAGCAGGTCGCGACCGTCTGCCGCCTCGCGTAGCTCCATGTCGAGCGCGCCGATCGGCGTGCGTGGGGCGTGCTCGAACCGGGACCCGAGCGCGGCGAGGCGCGCGGAGCACGTCGCGTCGAGCGAGGGCCGAGACGGGTGCTCTTCAGGCCCGGGCATCGGCCCTGCGACCCGCTGGACATGAGAGACGAAGCGGTCCTCCCGCTGCCCCACATCGGCATCGCCCAGCGTGGCGTAGAGCGTCAGCACCGACTCGGCGTCCTGCTGGACGAGCAGTCCGTCCGCGACGCGGATCCGTGCCCGACCGGAGAGTGTGGCACTCACCGCGAGACCAGGTGCGACGGACTCGCGCGCGCGTTCGCCATGGATCTCCACCGTAGCGATGCCCGCTTCGATCGAGCGGAGATGTGCCTGCCGCGGGATCGCGACCACGCCGTCGCCCACAGGGCGGTTCGCAGGGGTGAGGGCCCACGTGTCGCCCACGCCGACCGAGGCCTCGGGGAAGTGCACCGCGTCGCCTACCGCGGCACGCAGCAGGGCGTCGGCGCCCACCGTGTTGCCGCCCTCCACGTTCGGCTCGCCCGCGAGCTGCCCGCGTGCGTCGCGCTGGCTCTGCACCTCCAGACGGCCTTCGACGTCGATCACGCTGCGGCCGCGCGCGACGTGAATCTCATTGAGCGTGAGCCGCTGGCCCGACGCGTCGGTCTGGAGCGCGCCCATCCCCGTCACCGTCTCGCCCGGCACGTCCCCAGGCACACGGGTCGCCACGACGTGGTAGCGGATCGACGAGCCTTCAGCCGGAGAGTGACGGAGCGTGACATGGCCCGCCGGCCCCGCGGTCGCACCGCAGGCGGTCAGCCCGAGCGCGCAGGCGAGCACGAGAGACGGCCTCCTCACTCGAATGCACTCTGGCCGGCGTGGATGCGCGCCGCCTCGGACGCGAGCGCATCGGACGGTTCTTCGAGCTCGATGGCCAGCCGGTACCGCCACGGCCCGTGCGGGTGGTCGGTGCGGCGTACCACACGGCCCTTCACCTCGACGCGGCGCTCCGCTTCGACCTGCACAGCGACGTCCACCGCGGTCCCGACCTCGAGCTTGCGGCCGGCCAAGAGGGCGATCCCGTGGGCGGACACGTCCTGCATGACCCCCAGGCATGGCGCGCCGCCGGCGGGAACGATCTCCGCGGCGACGTACGCCGTCTCCCGCGGCGTCGCGCGGCTGTCGGCATCAGACATCGCGTAACTCTACTCGAAGCCGGTCCCGACCTTCACAAGAACGACTCGAGCCCCGTCACGAAACGAACCACCGCGATGTACGCGATCCAGGTGGTGGGGGCGAGGGCAGCGAGAGACGCGCGGACCGAGCTCAGGCCGAGGCCGCGCGCCGCCGCGTGCGCGAGCCGCAGGGTGCCGGCGACCCAGAGGAGCTCCGCACCCAGGGTGACCACCGTGCCCGCCGCCGTGCCCACACCGGCCATCGAGAGCAGCCCGCCGAGCGCGAGGTCAACCAGGCTGCAGCCCAGCATGACGCCCTGCGCGTAGGCCATGGCGCGCAAGCTGTAGCGGAGGAGCCCCACGCGGCGACCGGCGACGAACAACCCCGCGGCGAAGGAGGCGGCGAGGACGAGCGTGCCCACGAGGACGAGCAGGCCCAGCGTCGAGACCATGACCAGCGAGCTCGCGACGCGGATGCCGAGCGGGAACGCCGAGGCGAGGGTCGGCTGCTGCACGAAGGCGAGCAGGGTGAAGAGCCCCATCACGATCAGCCCGCACGCGTACGCGAACACGAGCGGCGAGCCCAACCGCACCGGGCCCGGAAACGCCACGCGCGGGCGCGTGAGCATCTGCGAGACGGTCAGGGTGAACCGGCGCGGCCAGGACCCGGCGCGCGCGTCCTCCCACGCCACGCCGTGCGGCAGGCGCGCGGCGCACCGTACACATTGCTCGGGGTAGCTGGTGTCGAGACAGGTGGAGCAGACGTAGTCGCCGCAGCGCGCACACGTTCCGACCGCGGTCAGACCGATGTGGGTGCCGCAGCGCGCGCTCACGACCGGTACGACGCGTTGACCCTCAGGTACTCCTCACCGATGTCGCAGAAGGTGTACGTCGCCTCGGCCTTGCCCGGCCCCAGCTTCATCCGGATCGTGTACGACGGCTCGGCCATCACACGGCGGGCGTCTTCCTCGGCGTCGCGGCCGACGCCCATGCCCTTCTTCACGATCGTGACCTTGCCGATCTTGATCTCGACCTTGTTCGGGTCGAACGCGACCCCGGCCATGCCGGCAGCCGCCATCATGCGACCCCAGTTCGGGTCCCGGCCGTAGACCGCGGCCTTCACCAGCATGCTGCGCGCGATCTGCTCGGCGACCTTGCGCGCGGCGTCCTCGCTCGGCGCCCCAACAACCTCGATGCGCACCACGTGCCGTGCGCCCTCGCCGTCCTGCACGATGCGCTTGCCCAGCTCCCCGAGCACGTCCACCAGCGCGTCGATGAAGCGCCGCGCGTCGCGGTCACTGCCCCGGAGCGGCTCGGCCTGCACGGTGCTCGAGCTCATCGCGAAGATGGAGTCGTTGGTGCTCGTGCAGCCGTCGACAGACATGCGGTTGAACGTCTTGTCGACCGCGGTCGAGAGCGCTCGGGTCAAGAACGAGCTGTGCATCGGCGCGTCGGTCAGCACAAACGCCAGCGTCGTCGCCATGTCCGGGTGAATCATGCCCGCGCCCTTGGCGATTCCGAGCACGGTGACCATCTGGTCGTGGCCGATGGGGAACTTGATCGACGAGACCTTGGGCCAGCGGTCCGTCGTCATGATCGCGCGCGCGAAGTCGTCCACGCCGTCGGGGCGCGCCGTCTTCACCAGGCTGGGAAGCACGTCCTCGATGCGCTCCGACGGGAGCGGCACACCGATGACGCCTGTCGACGCCATCAGGACCATCTCGTCGGCCATGCCGAGCTCGTCGGCGACGATGGACGTGATGACCTTCGCGTCCTCCATGCCCTTGGGTCCGGTGCACGCGTTGGCGTTGCCCGAGTTCACGACGATGGCCTGTGCCCGGCCGCGCTCGCAGCGCTGCATCGAGAGTTCGACCGGCGCGGCGCGCACGCGGTTCTTGGTGAACATGCCGGCGACCGACACGGGCTCGTCGGCGATGATGACGCCGAGGTCGAGCTGACCATCGGGCTTGACCCCGCATGCGGTGGAAGCGAAGCGGAAGCCGTCGACGGTGGGGTGCTGGGATTCACTCATGTGGGGCGCAGAATTCCACGACTTGCACCACCCGCGTCAACCGCGAAGCGACGCAAAGGCACGATCTGTGCTGCGGGAGGGCGAGAAAGGGGAGCCGTCGCCCGGCGGATTTCAGTCCCACCTCGCCTCGGAACGCTCCGTGACAAAAGCGAAACGCCCGCCGCTGGGGCGGGCGCTTCAGCCGATCCGTCGACTTCATCCATCGTCGGGCGGGGGAGGGCGGCAGTAGCCTTGGTCGGTGCTGAACACGGTGTAACAAAACTCGCCGTCGATCGGGCAGTCGCCGTCGTCCTCGCAGACGGGCTTGCAGCGGTTGGCGTCGAGGTCGTCGCAGAGGCCCATGGCGAAATTCTCGCTGTCGACCCCGCAGTAGAAGTTGCCGCCTTCGCAGATCTCGCCGAGCCCGGCCCCGTCGATGCGCGCGTCAGGCGAATCGAAGCACTGGTCGCCCTCCAACCCGAACGCACAGACCCCGGTCGTGCAGGCGGTCCTCCCGAAGAAGTCACACCCCGTCGCGCACCCCCCGTCCAGTGTGCAGATCTCGCCGAGTCCGCAGCCCGTCATCGGTAGTGGGGTGTCGTCGCAGCCCGGCTCGGGCGGGAAGGGGCATCGCGTCCCGCAGTCCGGGTCGAACGCGCCGCAGTTGCAGTGGCAGGTCAGCCCGTCGTCGTACTGCTCAGTCGGGCAGCTCCATCCATCCCGGGGAAACACCTGGCTCACCGTGATGGGCGCGAACTCGATGCAGGCGCCGCCCTCGATGGGCGTGGAGGTGAGCACGCCTTCGGGGGTCGAGCCGAACTCCGACTCCACCAGACGCAGGCCCGTCAACGTGACATCGAGCCGGCGCGCGAAGGGGTCTTCGTTGGACACGAGCGTGCCCGCCTCGACGAAGAAGCCGCCCTCGAGCGAGTCGCCGGACGTCGCCATGACGCATCGGGGGCATCCGCCGAAGTCGGCATCCGGTGACATGCTGAGGTCGAACGAACCCGTGTACTCCTCGCCGCCGTAGCGGAAGAAGCGGAGGACGAGCTCGTAAGGGCGGCCGTCGATCATCATGCTGATCGGCGCTTGGTACTTGATCGAGACGTCTTCCTCGAAGTCGATCTCCCACGCGCCCACCGTGGCTTGGATGCAATCGCCGTCGCCGCCGGCGTCTGCGCCACTGTCGCGTCCCGCGTCCCGTCCTGCGTCGGCGGTGCCGCTGTCGGTCGTCCCTGCGTCCATGGCCGATGCGTCGATCCCCGCATCGTCTCCATCGCCGCCATCGCAGGCGACCAGACTGAGCGCGCACCAAAGCGCAAGTGTGTATCTGCGTCGAAACATGACTTCTCCTATGCACGCCGCCTTCGGCCCAGACGGGCAGGGCGACCGAGATCCAAAGGGGGCCGCGAGGGTTCAGAAAGAGCCGAGTGGCTCTTCGTCGTCCAGCTCGCTCGCGCGGGTGAACAGCTGCCCGGTCAGGCCGGTGCTCGAAGTGGACAGCACCAATCGAAGCGCGGCGGTCGCCGGGTCTGCACCCTCAGGACGCAGCGCGTCGTCCAGCGGCGCCTCGGCGGCGAGCGCTCCGTCCGCGTCGTCCACGAGCGCGAGGTTGCCCGTCAGGGTCGTGTCCAGCCGCGCCCCGTCGGAGATCCGCGCGGTCATCGGAACATCCAGGAACGGCCGATCGCAGCCCTCTCCCCCAACGACCACGGCTGGGTCACCCGTGGGCGTCAGCGTGATCGCCAACGTGCTGCTCGAGCCGTCTTCCCAGCTGAGCTCGACCTCCGCCTCGGTGGTCAGCCGCGCGATCCGCGGAGTGGCTGCCTCGCCCGCGTCGCTCGTCTCATCGAGCCCCACCTCACCGAGGGCTTCCCGACATGGCCCCAGCATGGTGATTTCACCCGTTTGCCCGCCGGCGCACGCCGAACAGAGCAACACGAGCAGGCAACACCAGCGGGGCATGCTTGCACGCTAGCGGCCATGAGAACGCCTCGCCACCCCGGAATGCATCGCTATCGCACTTTCCGTCTGCCCCATGCGCCTTGAACGTGCATAACTGACATATGACCGTGGATTGTGAGGTCCTCGTTCGCCAGATCGTGCGTGCGCGTCGTGCCCATCGCTCCCAGACCGCGCTCAGCCGGCGCCTCGGGTTTCGCTCGAACGTCGTCTACACATGGGAGAGCGGGCGAAGGCAGCCCTCGGCCTCCGAGCTCTTCCGCGTGGTGGCGCGTACGGGGGGAGAGCCTGAGTCCGCGTTCCGTGACTTTGCGGTGGACGTCAGTGAGCTGGACCTCGCCGACCCCACCGGCGTCGCGCTGGTGATCGCGCAACTGCGCGGCGCAGCACGCGTTCGTGATGTGGCCATCCAGTGCGGGGTCAGCCGATACGTGGCGTCGCGTTGGCTGCGGGGTGAGACCGAGCCGCGCGCGTCCGAGTTCTTCAAGCTCGTCGACGCGCTCACGTTTCGCCTGGTGGACCTGGCCGCCGCGTTGGCGTCCCCTGACGCGTTGCCCGAGATCGCCCAGGCGTGGCGCGAGCTGTCGACCCGGCGCGAGATCGCGTTCACGCACCCGTGGTCTCAGGCGATCTTGAGGCAGCTGGAAACACGGCTCTATCGGGAGCTGCCCGCACATCAACCCGGATGGCTCGCCGCCCGCCTCAACATTGGCGAGGACCAAGAGCACGCGTGCCTCGACGCGCTCTCCCGCGGCGGGCTCATTCGTTGGCAGGACAAACACTGGGTGACGGAGCCTGTCGCAGTCGATACGTCGATGGCATCCGACCTTCAGCGGCGAGCGCTCAAGCTGCATTGGATCGACGCCGGTCGCGACCGCCTCGACGCAGGCCGTGAGGGGCTCTTTTCGTGGGCCGTGGTCGCGCTCTCGCGAGAGGACTACGAGCGCTTGCGGTCTGCTCACGTGAGATACATGCGCTCACTCCGCCAACTGGTCGACGCGAGCGGACCCAGCGAGGTGGTCGCGGTCGTCAACATGCAGCTCTTTCCGCTCGAGTGAGGGTTGACCAGCAGACGAGCCGAGGGCACAGATGCGGTTCTGTGACACCTCGACCGCTCTCCATCCTGTTCGTCGGCAACAGCTACACGTTCTACAACGAGATGCCAGCGCAGGTGGCGGGGCTCGCCGCCAACGACCCGGGCGCGCCTGCCATCACCACCGACCGCACCGTGCAGGGAGGCGCGAGCCTCGAGCTTCACCACGACGAGCTGGGTTCGGTCGAGCGCATCCGAGACGGCGACTGGACGCACGTGGTGCTGCAGGAGATGAGCACGGGGACCCTGCACGACGAGGAGGACTTCCACACCTACGTCGACAAGCTCGCGCACGTGGCGCGAGCGGCGGAGTCCGAGGTCGTGCTGTATCAAACGTGGGCCAGAAAGAAGGGCCACACGATCTACTTGTGGGGATGGTCAGGCCGGAACCCCGAGACGATGGTCGAGCGGGTCTCGGAGGCCTACGAACGCGCCGCGGAGCGACTGGACGCAATCGTGGCCCCCGTCGGTCGGGCATGGGCGCGCTGCATCGAGAAGCACCCACGGCTCGAGCTCTACGACGACGATCTGCACCACGCGTCCCCGCTCGGCAGCCACCTCGCCGCCGCGGTCTTCTACGTCACGCTCACGGGGCGGGATCCGACGGCCATCCCGTACGCCGTGGAAGGGGTCTCCAAGGAAGACGCGTACGCGCTCCGCGCCGTCGCGTGGGACACGGCCCGCCCCTGAAATTCACCGTGACCGTCTTTTGGTGATCACAAAGGGAACGTTCCAAGTCATACGCCGTACGACAGTGTGAGATGACGCTCGTGTTCGACCCCGACGCCCTCCCTTCGCCCATCCGTGGGCTGGTTGAAACGGCGCTCCGTGAGCGCGAAGGCCATGAACGCGCCATCGAGGCCATCGAGGCCCACCTCGAAGCGGGGGGCGAGCGCACGCCGGATCTGCTCATCGCCCTGGCCACCGTGACCTACGACGATGCCGCTGCCGTCGTGCTGCATCGGCTCGAAGAGGCGAGCCGTGAGGCGCTGCGGCTGTTGGACGAGGCCGCCATTGCTCGCGGTTCGATGCACGGACTCGAGCCGCTCCGCTCCAGCTTCGAGTCGGCGCGTGTGCGTGAGGAGGAGCGCAGTCGGCGCATGCGCGTGTTCATGGTCGCCCCGGAGCGAGCCCGACCTGCCGAGCTCGCCGAGTTGGCCCTTCGACAGCGCCTTCAGGGAGACGACGCGTTGGCGCAAGCGCTCCTCGACGAGGCGGGCCGTCTCGACGCAACCGAAGAAGAGGACGCGGGCCCCTGTCACCAGGTCGCGTGAACGCCGACGCGATCCACGGGCGAACACGAGGGGGAAGACACCACATAATGCAATGTGCATAGGGAGAGTGTTAGTCTCGACGACATGAACGCCCGTCGATCGCTTCTTCTTGCAGCGGCCCTCGTCATGGCCGCCGCCAGCTTTCACGCCACTGCCTCCACGGCAGAAGCGCAGTCCGTGGACATTCGCAGGCCGCATCGAGGCTCCCGACCGTTCCAACTCGACTTCCACGGCGGCTTCACCTGGTGGGGCTATGGCGCCGCGGCCGGTGCACGCTTCGGGATCCCCATCCTGAACAACGGCTTCATCGACTCGATCAACAACGCGGTCTACCTGAACTTCGGTGGTGACTTCTACTTCCTCCGCTACCGGCGCGGAGGACGCGACTTCGAGTACCACCCGGGGTTTGGCATCCCGGTCTCCCTGCACTGGGAGTTCTACTTCAGCGAGACATGGTCGGCGTTCGCGGAGGTCGGCGTGAACGTCTTCTTCCACCCCGGCTTCTTTCGCGGCGAACTCAACGACTTCTGGGACCACGACTACGTGGGTGGCTGGTTTCTCGGCGCGGTCGGCGGTCGCCTGCACTTCAACGAGAACATCGCGATCACGCTTCGCGTGGGCGTGCCATACGCCTCGTTTGGCGTGACGTTCATGTTCTGAGACGCGTCACGGGCAGCTGAACTGGAGCGGGCAGCTCTCCGCCACCATCACCTGACCGGGACACTGCGTCTCCATGGCCTGGCATTCGGCAAAAGCCTCCGCCCCCATGCACTGCGCGTCGACCGTCTGGTCATGGCAGGTCTCGGGCGGAGCGTCCGGATTGGTGACCTGCGCTGCGTCTGGGCAGCTGAACTGCAACGGACAGCTCTCCGCCACGCTCACCTGGCCGGGGCACTGGGCTTGCATGGCCTGGCACTCCGCGAAGTTGGCCTCGTCGATGCAAGCGTCGCCCAGCGCGTAGTCACCGCAGACCTCATCCGTGCCTTCCGAGCCAGCCGTGGACCCCGAGGAGCCAGAGCCGGGGCTGCCGCAAGCGGTCAGCAGGACAGTCGCGATCAACAGGATTTTCTGCATCGCGTTATGGGCCGGTTGGCCGCGGTGGGCCAGGAAGTTACCGTTCGCAAAACCGGCGCACGACCTCGAACAACGTGCGCAGCCCCCACTTGAACCCGTCGATGGGGATGCGCTCGTTGTGCCCGTGATACATCTGTGTGAAGTTGATGTCGGGACTGAGCTTCACCGGCGAAAACCCATAGCAGGTCGCGCCCAGCCGGGCGTACGCGAAGGAGTCGGTGAACCCGGGTACCATGTAGGGCACGGGGCGGCCGCCGGGGTCGCGCTCACCCACCACGTCGCAGATGGTGTCGTAGAGCGGTGTATCGATATCGAACACGGTGCCGTCGTGATGGTCGAAGACGTTGAGCTTCACGTCAGGGCCGACCACCCGTTGGATCTCTGCGAGGAACGCCTCAACCGTCTGCCCTGGCAAGATGCGCCCATCGACCCGCGCTTTGGCGCGAGTGGGGATGACGTTCACCTTCTTGCCCGCCTCGAGCATCGTCGGTGACGCCGTGTTGCGGAGCATGGCGTTGATGCCGAGCGCCTGGTCGAGGTTCTGCTTCTCGAGGATGTCGAGCAGCGTGCCCGCGAGGCGTGGCTCGAGCAGCAGCGGCAGGATCTTGTTGCGTGGGAACGGCGCCCCGCTTGCCAGCGCCTGAAGGAAGTCCCGTACGATCGGGGTCACGTGCTGCGGCAGGCGCGTCTTGCCAATCGCGTGCAGCGCCTTGCCGAGACGGTTCACGGCGTTGTCCGGGCGCGGCATCGAGCCGTGGCCCGGCTCGCCGTCGACGGTCATCTCGAACCAGCAGATCCCCTTCTCGGAAACCTGGATGGGGTAGAACCGCGTGTCGCCCATGTGGAGGGTGTGGCCGCCCACCTCGTTGAGCACGTACTCGGCGCGAACGAGTTCCGGGTGCTCTTCAACGAGGAACAGGGCGCCCTCGTGGGAGCCCGCCTCCTCGTCGGCGACTCCCGCAAAGATGAGATCCCGCTTGAGCGGCAGGTTGTAGCGCTTGGCGACCACCAGGCTCATCAGCCCCATCGTCACCATGTTCTTCATGTCGATGGTGCCGCGACCCCAGATGCAGCCGTCGGCCTCGACCGCCTCGAACGGCGGATGCGTCCAGAAGTCAGGGTCGGCCGGGACAACGTCGAGGTGGCCGTTCAAGAGCAGGGGCCCTTCGCTCCCGTCGCCTCGGAGCCGCGCCACGATGCTGGTCCGCGTGGGCTTGGCATCCAGGAGCGTGGACTCGATGCCCTCCTTCTCAAACACCTTCGCGATGTACTCGGCGGCGGGTCGCTCGTTGCCCGGCGGGTTGGTCGTGTCGATGCGCAGCAGCGCTTTGAAGTGCTCGAGCGACTCCTGCTCGATGCCCTTCCAGTCGATCTTGGGGCTCTTGGCCATCACCACTCTCCCACGTTGGGCATCGACGCCCAGGGCTCGGCGGGAGCCAGCGGGTCTCCGCGTTGCAGCAGCTCGATCGAGTGAAGGTCCGGCGAGCGTACAAACGCCATGCGTCCGTCCCGCGGAGGGCGGCTGATGGCGACTCCCTTCTCCTGAAGGCGCGCGCAGGTCGCGTAGATGTCGTCGACCCGGAACGCGAGGTGGCCGAAGTAGCGCCCGCCAGTGAACGCGGCCTCTCGCTCGCCGGTCTCGGAGGGCCAGTTGTACGTCAGCTCGATCTCCGCCGCGTCACCCTCGGCGCCCGTCGACAAGAACACCAGGGTGAACCGGCCCCGCTCGCTCTCGCGCCGCCGAACCTCGGTCAGTCCGAGGGCGCCGACGTAGAACGCGATCGCGGCGTCGAGGTCGTGCACGCGCAGCATCGTGTGCAGGAATTTCATGGCGCGCATCCTACACCGCGGTCGTGGAGCGCCAACTCCCGGCTCAGAGTGAGCGAAGGCGTTCGGAGACCTCGCGACGCGGTCGCAACCGGAGCGACTCTCGATAGTGCTCGCGTGCCGGAGCGTGTTCGCCGCGCGCTTCTTCGATCCGCCCGAGTTGGTAGAGGGCGGCGCTGCGGATCCCACGCAGACGGCTGCGATCGAGGGAGCCAGGGTAGGCCTCAGTGGGGATGAACACCGCGTTCCGGAGCGCAGTGGAACACCAGCGCCGCGCGTCTCCCCGGCGTTGAACGCGCGCGCGAACACACTCGTCGTACACCCCGAGGACCCCGTGCCTCGGCGCCCTGTAGCCGTCTGGGCCGGCCCGCCACACGACCGACAACACGGGGTCGAGTCCCTGGCTCATGAGCGCGGTCTCGCTGAGTTGGCTGCCGCCCACCCGCTCGTCCTCGATGAGGTCACGAAAGCGGACCCGTCCCACGCGCGTGGTGGTGGGGGCAAACCCGAGGTCGTAGCGATAGTCGATCGGGATGGCGATCCGATAGCGATCGGCGGCCTCCCATACGAGCATCCCCATCTCGCAGTGGCCGTAGTTGCCGCAGGTCTGGGCCACCGCGACGATGAGATCCAACTGCCCGTCACCGTTGGCGTCGGCGCGGTCCACGACTCGATAGGCGCTCCCCTCTGAGTCCACGGCGTCATCGCCATCGATGCGCAGCGAAAGCGTGGTGGGCGCCTGCGCAGTGGCGGCGGGGATCTGCGCAGCGGCGACCGAAGTCACGAGCAGACCCAAGAGCAAGCAGAGGAGGATCGTTCCCTTCATCGCGTTCCGAACGTCTCGCGAGACGACGGCTGTTCCCCGTCGATGGGCAGGCGCTCACGCAGGCGGTGCGGCGCTGTCCTTCTTGGCCTTGATGCCGAAGCCGATGCCGCCGGCCGCGATCAAGAACGAGATGAACAAGCAGCAGCAGCTCCCGCCGAAGGCCGGCGCCGCTTCGTCACCGCTGATGGCCCCGCCCGGCTCGATAAGCGTGTGCCAGCCCCAGAAGCACATGCTGCAGAAGCAGAGAAACACGAGCAGGAAGCCGCAACCCCCCAAGCCAAAACCGATCTTGTCCTTGCCCATGGGGTTCCCTTCGCATGGACGGCCGGTCTCGTCGATCCGGACATTTCTGAGGGCGCTTCAGGCGGTCGCAATACCTGGTGAGTCGATTGGAGGTGAGGCAAGGACGACTCGCCTCCAAACAAGGAGAGCCCCATGACGATCAACGACTTCCTGAAGAAGACCTCCCGTTTCGCCCTCGCCGCGGGTCTCGCCGGAGCGGTCGGCTTCGCGGCGCCGATGGCCGTCAGTTTCGCCCAGGACACGGGCGCCGCGACGTCCCGTGAAGCTCGAACGGACCGCGGCCGCCGCGGTGCCCGAGGCGCGGAAGCCGGCAACCGAGCCGAGCGTCGGGCCGGCAACCGGGCTGAGCGGGCCGAGCGTCGGGCCGGCAACCGAGCCGACCGGCCCGAGCGTCGGGCCAGCAACCGGGCCGACCGGGGGACCGACGGCGCTCGGGCTGAGCGTCGCGTGGCCCGCATGACCGAACACCTCTCCCTCAGCGAGGCGCAGGCGAGCGCGATCCGCTCCATCATGGAGAACGCCGCTGCGGAGCGTGCCGCCCTCCGAGAGGCCGGCGGTGAGCGGGGCGATAGGCGCGCGATGCGCGAGAGCACGCATGCGGCGGTGCGGTCGGTGCTGAGCGCCGAACAGGCGGAGCTCCTCGAAGCCCGTCACGCGGAGCGCGGCGAGCGGGGACGGCACGGCAACCGCGGGCGCCGGGGTGGACCGCGCGGCGCAGGTGGTGGAGCGGCGGGCTGAACCCGGCGGATCGTTGGCGCGCCGCGAGCGGACACCGCTCGCGGCGCTCCTGCGTTGTCTGTCCACGCCACCCGCTGAAAAAAACCGTCCACGACCGTCACACTTCCCATCTCCACGGTTTCCAAGGTCTTCGAGGCGGACGCGCTCGCGCAGAACCGCCCGGATGGAGGACCGGAGATCATGAGCACGACAGCCTTTCGAACCCTGCGAAATGCCCTCACCGCCTTTGTGGTGGCGATGGCGGCGATGCTTCCCCAAGCCAGCGCGGACGCCCCGAACCCGAACGGCCGCACGTACGCGGTGCTGGTCGGGATCGCGGACTACCCGAGCTCTCCTCTGCCCCGGACTGACGTCGACGCGCGCCGGATTGGAGACGCGCTTGCTGCGCAGCTCCCCGCCGAGCGCCTCCGCACCCACCTGCTCTTGAACGGGGACGCCACCCGGGGTGCGGTGGAGGCTGCGCTTCGTGAGGTCGCCCGAGATGCGACCGAGCAGGACGAAGTGGTGTTCTTCTTCTCGGGTCACGGCGACACGCGGGCCGATGAGGCTGGCGGCGACGAGGGCGACCGGCTCGACGAGACCATCGTGCTCTACGACGGGCAAATGACGGACGACGAGCTGGCCGGGCTGTTGCGTCCGATCAAGAGCCGGATGGCGATCGTCGCCATCGACTCCTGTTTCAGCGGCGGCTTCCTGTTCGATGTGGGCGACGAGAACAACCGCATGACGCTGCTCAGCTCGGACGAGGACCTGACGAGCGCGGTACCCAGCCAGGAGGCGGGCGGGTGGCTCTCGCTCTACCTCGCCGAGGCGCTCGAAGGGCGCGCGGACGGCGCGGCGGACGGAGTCGCGGGCCAGATGCAGGACGGCCAGCTGACCGCGCTCGAGATCGAGATGTACATCGAAGAGCGTTTCAGCGCGCAGCAGCGCATCACCGCGAGCGACCCTCAGTCCCGGGAGGTCGGCTACCAGCGCATCGACATCAAGCGCACCGGTGTCGCGCCGGACGACGTCTTCCTCAACCACAGCGGCGAGGCGACGGGGGGCGTGGCGCGCAACGTGCTCTCCGAGCAGTCCGGCATGAACCTGCCGGGAGACGCCGCGCTTCAGAACCTGCCGCGCGTCGAGCTGAACGCGCAGCCCGGGCTCACATACGTCATCGAGACCTTTGACCTCGGCCCCAACACCGACACCATGCTCGAGCTTCGGCAGCGTCTCGGGGCGGCTCCTGCCGACAGCGACCCGGTCGTCGCGCAGAACGACGACGCCGACGGCCTCGCCTCGCGCATCCAGTGGACTGCGTCGAGCGCGGGTGCCTACTACGCGGTCGTCCGGCCCTATGCGGCGCAGACCGGCGGCACCTTCGGGCTCCGCGTCGTGGAGGTCACCCCGAGCCCCAACGCCCCTCGGCCGCAGGTCATGACCGAGCGAAACGGCATCACGCTTCCGGCGACGGACGCGTTCGCGGCCCTGCCCACAGAAGCGATGATCCTCGAGGCCGGCCGGGCCTACGTGGTCGAGACCTTCGCGCTCGTCGGCCAGACCGACACGGTCCTTCAGGTCCGGCAGATGGCGGGTGCGGCGCCAGCCGAGAGCGACTCCGTGGTGGCGGAGAACGACGACGCGGACGGCCTCGCGTCTCGGGTCCGGTTCACCGCGCGACAGAGCGGCCGCTATTACGCGGTGGTTCGCCCCTACGCCCCTCAGACGGCCGGTACCTTCGGTCTCCGGGTCATCCAGATGGTGCCGCCCACCGGCGCCGTGCCCTCCGCTCCTGTTGCGCAGCCGGTCGCCCAGCCGAGCGTGCAGCCGACCCCTCAGGCCGGCGCCCTCGTCGAACAGCGCGGCATCACCCTGCCCTCGAGCCAGGACTTCGCCACGTTGCCGGCCATTCAGCTGCCACTTGAGGCGGGCCGCACCTACCAGATCGAGACCTTCGACCTCGCTGGGCCGACCGACACCGTGCTCGAGCTGCGCCGCGCCGTGAACGGCACCCCGTCGTCGACGGACCCGGTGCTCGCCCAAAACGACGACACCGTCGGCCTCGCGTCGCGCGTCGATTTCACCCCCCGTGAAGCCGGCACCTACTACGCCCTCGTGGCCCCCTACAGCCCCCAGACCGGCGGGACCTTCGGCCTCCGCGTCGTCGTCCGCTGATCTCACCTTCGACTCACTGCTGCCTCTCGTCTCTCGATCTGAGACAGTGCGTGCGTCAAACCCGAGCATCCCACTGTTCTGGGCGAACATGCGCCCGGCCGGCCAGGCTGGCACGGTAGCTGCGAGGGTGAAGCGCATGCACATCTACCCTCGATTCATCAGGCTCGGCCTCGTCCAATCCGTCTCCGAACTCGACGTCAGCGCACGCGACCAGTTCGTTCAGCTCATGAACGAGTGGGGGCTGGGATGCGTTGTCATCCACGGCATCTCCCGCTGGCGACTGGAACGCTCGAGCTCGCGCGAAGACGACCTGGATGTCTGGTTTCTCGGCATGGGGCGCGGAGCCGTGTTTTCGAGGGGGACCTCGAACGCCGTCGCCCTCATCGAACGCTTCGAGCTCAAGGGGACTGAGAATGATGGGTCGCTCGCGAGACATCTCCGAACCGCGCAGCTTGCGACCCACCTCGCCAATCCTGAGTTCGACGACGAGATCTGCCTGGCTCCGTGAGCCGCATCGAAGCTCGATAGAGTTACCGAGGTCCGTCTGGGCCTGATCAGAACCGTTCAGCCCTCGCCCCTCCGAGCACCGGAGGCTACGGATTTCTCGCCGTCGAACGAGCGCCATGGACTTCAGAGTCAGGGGGGATCGCCCGTTCTCGCGATTGATGCGCACAGCTCACACCTTTCAACGGCTTCGCCTCGCCATGCTCGCACTCGGCGGTACTGTGGGCCTCGCCTTCCCGTCCATCGCCTACTTCGGGTTCGGCGTCGACACCGCGGAGACGATCTCCTTTCACATCCTCTGCATCGTCACCGGCCTGCTCGTTGGCGCGCTGAACTACGCTCTGTTCTACGGGGTGGTCGACCGGAAGATGAGCGAGATCGCCTTGCGGATGGAAGAGCACGCGGTGGCGTACGCGCGTGGTGAAGAAGTTGCCCCGCCCTCTCGACAGGCCCTGTCCGAAGACGACGACGCGCTCGGGAAGATGACCCGCGCGTTCAGCGACCTGGCCTTGGTCGTGTCCGGGCAGCTGGCGATGCAGCGCTTCGCGGCTCAGGTCGTCGACGCCCTCTCTGAAACGGTGGAGCTCGACCAGACCTGCGAGGCACTCCTGCAGCAACTCCGTGCCTCATGCGGCGCCAGTCGCGGTGTCGTGTATGTCCGCACGCCGCGCGGGTTCGAGCGTCACGCCTCGCTGGGCATCGACCTGACGGACGCGCCGATGTTGTTGAGCCCTGACTCTGCGCTCGTGAAGTCCGCTTCGGAAGGCCCCTGCTCGCTGCTGGTCGAGGACACGCTGCACTGGCTCAAGCCGCCCACGCTCCTCGGGGTGATCCTCCCGCGCTTGGTTCACACCTTCCCGATCGAGGTAGACGGAGAACCGGTGGCGCTCGTGACTTGCACCTATGAGACGGACACCCCCGAGGACCTCGATGTAAGGCTCTCTTTGATCCAGCGGGAGGCGGGAGTGCACATCGCCAATGCCCGGCTCCACCACCAGCTCTCGGATCTCGCCGCGATCGATGAACTCACCGGACTCCTCAACCGCCGCTTCGGGCTGCGAAGGCTACGGGAAGCGCACAGCCAATCCAGCCGAACAGGCGACGGTGTCGGGGTCGTCCTGTTCGACATCGATCACTTCAAGCGTTTCAATGACATACACGGCCACGCCGCCGGCGATGTGGTGCTCAAGGCCGTTGCGGACACGCTCTCGGACACCGTTCGCGAGTACGATTCGGTGGTCCGGTGGGGAGGGGAAGAGCTGCTGCTCATCGCGCCGGAGCTCTCCACGACCGCAGTCACCCGGTGCGCTGACCGGCTGCGCGCGGCGGTCGCTGCGATGGAGGTGGACTGGCACGGCACGCTCCTCAAGGTGACCGTGTCTGCAGGGGCGAGCTCCAGCTCCGACCCGAACGTGTCTGTGGAGGCGCTCGTCGCGCAGGCGGACACGGCGCTCTACGCGGCGAAGAACGCGGGGCGCAACCGAGTGGCCGCACACTGTGAGCCGAAGCCTGAGTGCCATGTGCCTTTGGTCGGTGTCGCGAATCTCGTCCGCTGAAGAACGGCGGTTCGCCTGAAGGCCGTTGACAAGACCCCGTCTCGCGCGCGGAAATCGCGCCATGGCCATCTTCAAGAGCGACCGCGACCCGGTCGAAATCCCCGCGGTCTCGGTGACCGACCACGTCCTTCGTCACGCCGCCCGCCTCGGCGACGCGCCGGCCTTCATCGACGGACCCAGCGGTCGCACGGTGAGCTACGGCGCGTTCGCGACGCAGGTGCGCAAGATGGCTGGAGGATTGAAGGCACGCGGCGTCGGGCCTGGCACGACCTGGGCGCTGATGAGCCCGAACGTGCCGGAGTATGCGGTCGTCTTTCACGGCTTGGCGTACGCCGGCGCGACGGTGACCACGCTCAACCCCACCTACGGGGCCGAAGAGATCGCTTTTCAGCTCAAGGACTCCGGTGCCAGCGCGATCGTGACGGTCGGTCTGTTCCTCGAGGTCGCCAAGGCGGCGGCCGAGCAGGCCGGCATCGAAGAGGTGTTCTTGATCGGGCCGGGCGACGCGCCCTCGGTCACGACGCTCATGGGCGAGCCGCTCGACGCGCAGGTCCCCGTGGACCTCGAGAAGGACGTCGTCGTGCTGCCGTACTCATCCGGCACCACCGGCTTCCCGAAGGGCGTGATGCTCACCCACCACAACCTGGTGGCGAACATCGAGCAGACGGCCAAGCACCTGATGGTGGGCGAGGGCGAGCCCGTGTTTGCGGTGCTCCCGTTTTTCCACATCTACGGCATGCAGGTGCTGATGAACTTCATGCTGGCGCACGGCGCGACCATCGTGACGGCGCCTCGGTTCGACATGGTGCAAATGCTGGAGCTGACCCAGACGCACAAGATCACGCGGCTGTTCCTCGTGCCGCCGATCGTGCTGGGGCTCGCCAAGCACCCCATCGTCGACAAGTACGACATGTCGAGCGTCCGGCAGATCTTCAGCGGCGCGGCCCCGCTCGGCGGCGAGATCGCGGAGGCCGCCGCAAAGCGGCTCGACTGCGCCGTGGGTCAGGGATACGGCATGACCGAGCTGTCCCCCGTGAGCCACGCGGTGCGCGAGGACGACTACAAGGCGGGTTCCGTCGGCACGCTGGTGGCCAACACCGAAGCCCGGCTCGTCGACCCGGAGAGCGGCAACGACGTGGGCGTTGGCGAGCGCGGCGAGGTTTGGATCCGCGGCCCGCAGGTCATGCTCGGCTACCTCAACAACGAGGAGGCCACCAAGATCACCATCGATGAGGACGGCTGGCTGCACACCGGCGCCATCGGCGTCGTCGACGACGACGGGCACACCTTCATCGTCGACCGGCTCAAGGAGCTCATCAAGGTCAAGGGCTTCCAGGTCGCGCCGGCCGAGCTCGAGGCGCTGCTCATCACCCACGACGAGGTCGGTGATGTCGCCGTGATCGGTGTCCCGGACGAAGAGGCCGGCGAGCTGGTCAAGGCGTTCATCGTGCGTGCGGCCGGCAGCGAGGTGAGCGAGGAGACCCTCAAGGCCTTCGTCGCCGAGCACGTCGCGACCTACAAGAAGCTCAGCTTGGTTGAGTTCATCGACGCCATCCCGAAGTCCGCGTCGGGCAAGATCCTCCGGCGAGAGCTCCGCGACCGGTAGAGCGCGCCTACTCGAAGTTGAACTGGCTCGTGGCGCCCCGGCAGTTGTCCGGGCTGTCCGGGCGCATCAGTTCGATGGTGTTGCCCGTCAGTCGTTCCCAGGGCACCGCGTCGCCGCCCGGGTCCCGCCGAAGCTGATAGCCGCGGTCAAACGACCCGATGATGTCCTGCTGTCGGGGTGGGAGGTCGAAGCCCGACGCGTGTCCGAAGTGGTCGGCGACGACGAGCACGAGGTCCTCCAGGATGGAGCAGGTCAGCCCGGTTCCGTCACCGATGGCGAGCCGGATGCCGAACACGCCGAGGCATCGCCGCTCGTCGCTCGGCCCGATGCACGTCATCAAGCTCGCGCCGGCGAGGAACTGGGACAACAGGTCCGGGGGAACGGCGGCGCCGGGTTCAACTTCGGGGGCGCCCAACACCTCCATCGCTCGGCTGTTGACCGGGTAGTCGATGGGCACACGGAGGGACGGTATTCCCGCGGCGTCATCCAGCACGAGCGCCTGAAGCGAGATGAACCCCGGCTGGGTCAATCCGTCCGGGGCGGCGCCGCCCGGGATCTCCCACTCGGGGCGACTTCCGTCTGCGTCGACCGGCACGCAGTAGTTGCTGCGGGGACCCGCCGCTCCGTCACATCGGGTCGTCGGATCGCAGCACGCCCCGCAGTAGCTCACCGGTGGCACGTCCGCTTCATCACAGCGGACCTGACGAGCGTCCCAAGGCGCTGTGCAGGAAGCGGCGCTCGATTCGTTATCGCACTCCCGACCGTCCTGCGCGCCGTCGCCATCGGAATCTGGGTCGATGGCGTTGCACGCGCCGTCACCGTCGCAGTCTCCATCCGGGCACGACGACATCGAGAAGAGCGCCTCCTCCGCGTCGCGAACTCCGTCGCCGTCGGTGTCCGGATCGAGATGAGCGGGGATGCCGTCCCCATCGATGTCGCACCCGGCGGCCACATCGTCGTCGCCCCAGCCGCAGCATTCGAGCCCGTCCAGGACACCGTCCCCGTCCGAATCCGGGTCCCGATAGAGCGGCAGCCCCGACAGCCCCGTGCAGCCGCTCGCCAACCCGTCGCATTCGCGCCCGTCGCTCAGCCCATCACCGTCCGAGTCCGTGTCGCAAAGGTCCGCCGTGTGGTCCCCGTCCGTGTCCGTGGTGAGCTCCTGCTCGTTGAGCAGTCCGTCTCCGTCGCAGTCCGGCGTCGTGATCTGGCCGGCTTCGTCGAACTCGCAACAGCCGGTCGAACAGAACGGATGGCGCGCACATGCATCGGGGCAGTGCACCGCGGGCTCGAGCAGCAGACGCGCGTCCTGCCCGGGCGTCGCATCGAGGCACCGAAAGCCGATCCGCGCGCAGCCATCGTACTGAACGGCCACGAGCGTCAACGGTTGGGCCGGCAGTTCCGCGTTGGGAAAGGTCGGGTCCGGCGCCATGGCTTCGCTCTCGACGAGCGGGCTCTCCGTCGGGAGGTTCAGCACGCTCAGCGCGTCGCAGGAGACCACCGCGGGATCGAACGCCTGCAGCACGATCCGGTCCCCGCCCTCGAGCCCGACTCGACCGCTCCGTTTGACGCACACGCGGCGAGAGAGCCGGCGGCGAAGAGCGCCACACAGATGCGGGAGGGAAGCATCGACGAGACACTATTCCACCTCCCGCGCGGGCGCGTCAGGGCCAACCTGACGGCGGTCACAAAGGCATGCTTCGGGGACTGGGCGGCGAGACCCACACGGCTGGCTCGAAGCCGCGGCCGCAGGGCGTCTTCGACCCCCGTCGCTGCGCCTCCGTCCGCGCGACTCACGCCCGCTACAGGCACGCGAGCGGCTGCCGTACACCAAAACATGGCCTTTCGCCGGACCGAATACGCTCGCGACGCCAACTATGGAAACGGCTCCCACGCCCTCTCGTCCTCCGAGTGCAACGCGGTCCTGAACCGGCCTGCCGAGGTGGCCACCCTGGTGCGCTCGCTCCTTCGGTCGCCCGGCTACCAGCCTCCGCGCTTGCCGGCAGCAGCGATGGAGATCCACCGGCTCTCGATGAAGCCGCGTGTGGATTTCGCTGCCGTCGTGGACGTACTCGAAGGCGATCAGCTGCTCGCCAGCGAGGCCCTGCGCATCGCCCAGTCCGCCTCCTACGCGAGAGCGGTGCCCCCCGCGTCGTTGCGGGACGCAGTGCAGCGCCTGGGCATGAACAACGTGCGGGACATCGTGATGCGCGCGGCGATGACCTCGAAGGTGTTTCGAGCGAAGCAATACGAGAGTGCGATGGAGTCCGTTCGGAAACACAGCGTTGCCACGGGTGTTGTCGCGCGCCTCCTGGCGAAGGGGAGCCCGGTAGGAGAGTACGCGTACATGTGCGGCCTTCTGCACGACGTGGGGGCAGCAGCCGTGCTGCTGGCGCTCGCGGACGCGAAACGAGACGTCCCGCTGGAACTCTTGGGTGAGGTCGTCGAGGAGCTTCACGAGGAGGCCGGCATGGCCATGCTTGAGGCCTGGAAGCTTCCCCCCAATCTCGCCGGCGCGATCGGGAATCACCACCACCCGACGTCGAAAGAAGGCGCGCTCGCGTTGATCGCCCACACCGTGGCGTCGGAGTGTGGGTTCGGCGTGTTCATCGGAGGGCCGATCGAGACGGAGCGCCCCGAGCGCACCAAGGACGCATGCAAGCTCCTTCGGCTGACCCCCGAGGGGCTCGACAAGCTTCGGGAACAAGCCGCGGCCGCGCTCGACGAGATCTGAAGGAGACCCTCAGTTCCAAGGGCTGATGACTTGCCCATTCGTGGCCGGCGCGCCGCCTCGCTGCGGCAGATCGTACGTGTAGTCGACGTCCACGCTCCCACGCCGGAAGCGGTTGAACCGGCCTCGGCGAACGACCCGCTGCACGCAGCTGCGCTCGGCGGCCGACGCCGTGCCCGAGCTGCTCACGCTCGTCACACGGCCCGAGCTCCCGTTGACCGTCGCCATCACACGGACCTGGCCGCCCTGCGTCGCGCAGTTGGCCGCGGCGCCACGGAGGCCTCCGAGCACCCGCACGATTTCGGCCCGGGTCGGCAGGTCCGGGAGGCTCGGAGCGCGCCGCACCACCGGGGTGCGCGGGGTTCGGGGCGAACGACTGCGGGGCGGTTCCACCACCGCGACCGCCACCGCTTCGCCGGGCTCGCCACACCGAAGCCGAAGCGTGAAGCGCTCGAGCGAGCCCTCGTCGGAGCCTGCATCGTCGTGCACACGGAGGGTCCAACGGCCGCGTGTCTCGTGTCCGTTCAGGGCTGCGAGGTCGGCGCCGCTGAACGTGCGGTCGAGGTTGCGACGCGCGCCGCCCTCGTGCCGCATGAGCGTGACGGGCGTGTCCCAGGGCGTCTCGAGCACGACCCGGAGGTCACCGACGAACGAGTGCTGCGCCTCCACCTCGACGGAGGCGGACGTGATCGTACAGGCCTCGCCCACGTCCACCGCGAGCGCCGCATTCTGGTAGTCGCGGAGCGGCACCGACTCCTGGCTCGTCACCTCCACGTCGGTCGGCCCCGCGGCGCTCAGCTGCGCGTGCATTACCATCGCGCCCGCGCCAAGGGTCCCCGTCACCTGGGCCGGCTGATGGCCCTCGAGGCGAAGGGCGTAGGTGCGCGTCTGCCCGATTTCGTCGGCCCCGACGGTGAGCATGAACATCGCGGGCGTGCGCCCCACGACCTCGCCGTCGGCGCCCACCACCTCCGCGCCGGGCGGGGCGCTCGTGACCGTGACGCTGATGTCGTTGTCACCGGTCGCGACGACCTCGGGCGCCGCGCCCTCGACGAAGGCGCTCAACTCGTACGCGAGCTCCGCCGGCGCGCGCAGCGCTGCGACGAACACCTGGTAGTCGCCTGCGCCCTGAAACGAGAGGCTCGGCACGTGCCCGCTGCCCTCATCGCTGTCGCATCGCACCTCGTCCTCCGACGCGACGGCCAGCGCGGTGGGTCCGTCCTCGGAGCGCACCTGAATCGTGAACGGGAGGTCGCCCTCGACGTGGATGACGTGGCCGGGCTCCTCGGCGTCGAGGTAGCCAGGACAGCCCGGTGCCAGCTCGAGCGCGGCCGACTGCCCAAACGTTGTCCCGCTCTGGCTGACCCGGGGCGCCGCCTCGTTGATCGAGGCCTCGCCGTAGCGCGGATCCGGGCCTCCGCAGCCGACGAGCAACACGACACAAAGAAGGGCCCGCGTCACGCCGCCTCCTTCGTCTTCTTCTCGGCCGGGGGCTCCGGGTGCATCGAGCGCGCGCGCGAGCCCCACCGGCGACGCTTGCGCTCTGGGCGCGTGACGGTCGCGCCGACCGAGTGGTCCGGCAGGCGCAGGAGCAACAGGCCCAGGAGATAGAACAGGAGCGCCGCGGCCAACAAGGGCGTTCGCAGCGAGCGCATGACCCGCTCCTCCTCGGGCGCCTCCACAAGCGCCGCCGGGCCTTCGAGCAGCGCGCCGCCGCCGGCCTCAGCCAGGCGCGCGAGCGCGTCCATGTCGGCGCCGAAGACCGCGAGCTCGGCGTCGTACGGATGGTCGTGCCCGAGCGCGACGGTCGGGCGCTCGTCTTCGGGCATTCGCGCGTCGACCAAGAAGCCCTCATCTTCGAGGAGCTCCGTCTGCCAGACGGCGGGTCCGCGTTCGAAAAGCTCGACCTCCTCGCCCTCACCGGCCTGGCGGAACAGGCGAACCACCGGCTGCGTGTCCGCGAGCGTGGGGCCGAGCACGGTCAGGATCTGAACGCCCTCGAGGACCGGGTGCGGCTGAAGGTGAAGCGTGGGCGGCTCGACCGGCCGGGTGCGGAGCATGTCCTCGGCCATCGAGACCCACAGCTGCCGGAAGCCGTCCCAGTCGCGCCAACGATCGGCCCAGCCACCCGTGGTCGCGCTGGTGAACGTCGCGACCTGACCGAGACCGCGGTACCAGTGCGCCAAGAGCGGGCGGCGGTCGGGCGCGGCGAGCACCTGGGTCGCGCCGCGACGCAGACCCGAGAGCGCGTACCCGCTCAATGCGGGCGCGCTGCGGAAATCGATGCCCTCGATCATCTCCACCTGGTTGGTGACCTGCGCGCGGAAGGAACCGCGACGGTGCGCCGGGGGCTGCCGGAACTGGGCCTCCCGAACAAAGAGGCTGGGGAGCGAACCGGCGCTGTTGGTCACGTGATACCGACCGCGGCCGATCTGCGCGATGTCGCTCATGAGCTGATTGCGCGGGCCGAGCGTGATCGTCGTGATGCTGGACCCCCGGCCGGCCAAGCCGCGCGCGGCTTGGAGAGCGGGCTCGGGCGCGCTCACACCGTCGGACAGCAGAACCGTGTGGTGAATGTAGCGAGGGTCGCGGCTCATGATGGAGTTGGCCGCCCCGATGGCCGCGCCAATGTTGGTGCCGCCCGAGGCGTTGATGCTCCGCACGAAGCTGATCGCGTCTTCTCGCTGATCCATGCCGACGGGCGCCATCACCCGGTCCGCGCCGCCGCTGAACGCGACGATCCCCACCCGCGCGTCGGCGCGCAGCGCACGGATGGCGGCGATGGCCGCGTTCCGGGCCTGCATCATCTTGATCCCGCTCATCGAGGAGCTGCGGTCGATGACGAGGACCAGCTCGAGCGGGCGCGGCTCCGGGATGGCCGGCGGGATCTGGATCGGCTCGAGCTGGCGGAACACCCGGGGCGCGCGGCGCACGGGGTGTCGTCCGGTCACGCTGATGAGCCCGCCGCCCTCCTGCTCCACCCAGTCGCGGAGCGTCTCCTGCTGGGTCTCGGTCAGATCGTTCGGGTCGGCCTCGTCCACGATCACGAGGTTCACGTCGCGGAGCTGCGCGGTGTTGGTGGGCGCGCCGACGATCGGGACGGCCTGCACCTCCATGCCGCCCTCCTCGAGCACGGTCGCCAGCACGGGCGGGCCGTTCTCCGGGTCGTAGAAGATGCGCACCTGCGGCTTCGGCGAGACGCGGACCAGGCTGCGCCAGTGGTTGTTCTCCGCGTTGACGTCGCCCGACGCGCTCGCCGTGACCGTCAGCTCGTGCACGCCCTCCTCTTCGGGGAACTCGACGGAGAGCGTGGTCGAGGCGTCACCGCGCCGCGCCAGCGTCTCGCCTGAGGCCACCTCTTCACCGTCGAGCGCCATCGTGAGCGAGACGTTCGCGTCGCGGGCCGCGTGCAGATCCACGCCGACGTCGATGCGGTCACCGGCCACCACCATGCGCGGCACCGACACGCCGCGGACGCTGAAGAGATCGATCGGCGGCAGGTCGCCGAGCGGCATCACGGAGACGGTGACGCCCGTCCGATGCGCGTCGGCGACGGCCGCCGCCAGGTCTCGATCGCGTCCGTCCGTGGCCACGACCATGCGGCGCACCCGGTCGCGCGGCATGGCCGCGACCCCCACCGAGACGTCGATCGCCGGCGGCTGTGGCGCGCCCACGCTGGCCTCCAACCACGCCACGTCCACGCCCTCGACCTGGAGCGCGGCGAGCTCTTCGCGCACCCGCTGCCGGTCGGGCTCGGAGATGCTCGCGGTCCGGTCGTAGACCGTCGCCACCGCGAGCTCGGCCGTCGGCCAGCCCATGCGGAGGTCGGCCAGCGCGGCGACGAGCAGCGCCACGGCCAGCACGCGGACGAAGAGCACCAGCAAGCGTCGGCGCGGCCCGATCGGGAACCGGCTGCGGAACGCGAGCAGCGCAAACAGCGGGATGACGCACAGGCCCCAGAGCGCGAGCGGCCAGCCGATCGTCAGGTCGAGGGCCTCCATCATTCGAGCCTCCCGCGGTGCAGCAGACCCCACTCGAGCAGCATCAGCGCGAGCAGGCCGATCGCGACGAGCACGGCGAGCGGCGGCAAGGGATCGGAGGCGCGGAACCGACCGGCCGTGGCGCCGCTCGGCAGCTCCCGTGCGTGGTGGGTGCCGCTGAAGGCCACCGCCCGCTCGCCCACGTGATAGATGCCCTGGTGCCGGATGGCGGCCAGCGCGGTCGCGTCGATCTCCTCTCCGTCCGGACCGAGCACCGTCTGGCCGGGTGCGCTCGCGAGCGCCTCCCCGAGACGGCGGGGCAGCGGGATGTCGTCGCGTGCCTCGACCGCCCAGGACAGTGCGTTGTGCACCAGAAGCGGGAAGGCTTCGCGCGAGACGAGGTCGGTCTGCCCGAGATCGATCCCAAACGCGACGCGCCGGGTCTCGCGCGTCTCCCGCGCGACGGCCAGCGCGTCGGCGCCGCTCCGGATGAGCACCTGGTCTCCAGGCTCGGTGGAGAAGCGCGCCGCGCGCCCGATGCGGATGCCGTCGAGGCGAACCCCGCGGATGGCCGGGTGAGAGGCGAGGCTGGCCGACACGCGAGGGGACTCGGCCTCGGCGCCCACGCCGAGCTGGCCGTCGGGCGGGAAGAAGAGCAGCGCCGCCGGGTGCGTGTTGCCCTCGGGCAGCGCCGTCCGGTCCAGCACGAGCACGTCGTACGCGGAGAGCTGGTCGGCAGACTGGCTGGCGAACGCCGCGGGTGCGAGCGTCTCGACGGTGGCGTTGGGGTGCACGTCGAGGGCGGCGCGGATGAACACGCTGCCGGGGCTGACGTACAGAATCGCCAGGGGCTCGAGCGCGGCCACGACGGCGTGCGCGGTGTCGTCGAGGGCGAGCGCGTCCTCGCTGCCGGTGATCTCGATCTCGGTGAGGCTCGCGGTCAGCTCGGCGCGCTCCGCGCTGAAGCCGCCAGCCGTCAGGCGGGAGCCCTCCCCGGCGCGGAGCGTGACGCGACGGTCGAGCAGCGGGACCTCGCCGTCCATGATGCGCAGGCGCGCGCTGGCCTCGCGGCTCGAATACGAACGGAGCTGCACCTCGGCCACGAACTCGCCCGCGGCCAACGGATCCCGGCGCGCGGAGAAGTCACCGATGGCCAGCGTGTCGCTCGGCACGCCCACGGGGATGAGCACGCGGGTGGCCGTCGTCTCTTGCTCCACGTCGCGGTCGGCGACGAGCAAGATCTGGCCCGAGTCGCCGCTCGCGCTGACAATGCGATCGGCGAGGCGGAGTGCGCCCGCAAGGTCGGCCGGCCCGTCGTCGAGCTCGAAGTCCGCGAGCGCGCGGTCGAGGTCGGCCGGGTCTTCCGTCAGGGACAGCAACGTTGCCGGGCGCATGCCCGCCCGCACCACCGCGACCTGGCCGCCTGCCGTCGTGCGGTCCACCCACGCGCGCACCTCACGGGTCGCGCGGTCAACCCGGCGCTCTCCGGCGAATGTAGCGTCCATGCTTCGGCCGGCCGCGAGCACGATGACGGTCGTGCCGCGTACGCCGCTGCCGAAGCGAGGGTCGCCCAGCTCGGTTACGAACAAGAGCCCGACGAGCAGGGTGACGAGGAACGCGAGCCACGGGATGCGCATCGCCAACAGGAAGCGCGGGCGCGAAGACTCGGCCGCTCGCATCCAGAACGTGACGTTGCTGACGAGCTGCGGCTTCGGCGTGCGGCGCAGCATGTACAAGCCGAGCACGGTCAGCCCGGTCAACGCGGCCAACCCCCCGAGCGCGCCCCACCCGAGCGCGGCGAACGTCATCCTGCGGCCGTCCGCTGCTGGGGGCCGGCGAACACGCGCTTGAGCATCGTGTCGATCGGCATCTCCACGTCGACCTCGATCCATCGCCCGCCGGCGCGGGTGCACGCCTCGCGGCATGCTTCGAGGTGCGTCTTGACCTCCTGTCGGTACCGCTCGAGCAGAGGCTTTCCGACCCGGAGGCGGACACGCTCGTCGGTCTCGGCGTCGCGCAGCTCGAGCTCCCCGTCGAACGTCGGGTTCAGGTCTTCGTCGCAACCCACGCGGATGCAGCGGACCTCGTGGCCCATCGCGCCGAGGCGGCGGAACCCCTCGTCCCAGCCTTCGGGCGACATCATGTCGCTGATCACGAGCACCAGCCCACGCGGCGTGCCGCGGGACGAGAGCTGCTTGACCGCTTCGTCGAAGAACGTCGGCCCGGCGGCTTCGGTCTCGGTGAGCAGCCGCTCGAGCATCGGGAGATCCTGCGGGCCCCGCACCGCGAGCGGCACGTCCTCGAGCTCGTCCGCGAACGGCATGACCTTGGCACGGTCGAACTGCCGCATCCCGACGTAGGCAAAGCTCGCCGCGAGCTGCTGGGCGACCTCGATCTTCGAAGGCTTGCCGCGGCTCATCGATCCGGTGACGTCGAGCAGGATGTGCACGAAGCTGTCCCGCTCCTCCTCGAACTGCCGCATGACGAGCTGCCCGTGCCGCGCGAAGGCCTTCCAATCGATGTGCCGGACGTCGTCGCCGCTCACGTAGGGGCGGTGGTCGGCGAACTCCACCCCGGCCGCTTTGAACGGCGAGCGGTGCCCTCCCTGACGGCCCGCGGTGGCGCTCGGGCGCACCGACAGACGCATCCGGTCCAGCACGCGGCGGACGGCACGGTCGAGGATCACGAAGCCCCCCTACTTTTTCCGCTTCGGGTTCTTCGGCGCCTTCAGCTCGATGAGCATCTGGCGGATGAGCGTGTCGGTGGTCGCCTCGTCCGCGATCGCGTCGAAGTTCAGGAGGATGCGGTGCCGGAGGCAGGGGTACGCGGCACGCTTCACGTCGTCGGTCGAGACGTTCATGCGCCCGTCCAGCACGGCGAAGAACTTCGCGACGGCCAACAACGACTGGGCGGCACGCGGGCTGGCTCCGGCGCGCACATAGCGGCGCACCGCGGCCGGCGCGCCCTCGAAGCTCGGGTGCGTCGAGAACACCAGCCGCACCGCGAAACGGCTCACCGTCTCGGCGACCGGCATCTGCCGGATGGTCTTGCCGGCCTTGATGAGGTCCTCGGCCGTCGCAACCTGACCGACCTCGGCGTCGGTGCCGCCGGCCGTCATGTTCACGATGTTGTAGACGTCCTCTTCGCTCGGGAATTGGATGAGCAGCTTCATGAGGAAGCGGTCGAGCTGCGCTTCAGGCAGCGGGTAGGTGCCCTCGTTGTCGATCGGGTTCTGTGTCGCGACGACGAAGAACGGCCGCGGCAGCTGGTACGTCTCGGTGCCGAGGCTGATCTGCTTTTCCTGCATCGCCTCGAGCAGCGCGGACTGGGTCTTCGGCGAGGCGCGGTTGATCTCGTCGGCGAGCACCACGTTGCCGAACAGCGGGCCGCGCTGGAGCTGCATCTGCGGCCGGCCGGCGTCGTCGACGCTCACGATGTGCGTGCCGAGCACGTCAGACGGCATCAGATCGGGCGTGAACTGTACGCGCGCGAAGTCGAGATGCACGACGTCGGCCAGCGTGCGCGCGACCAGCGTCTTTCCCACCCCGGGCACGCCCTCCATCAGCACGTGACCGCCCAGCAGAAGGCCGGCGGTCAGGCAGTCGATCGTGTCCTGCTGACCGACGACGCGCTTGCCGATCTCCGCCGTCATGTCGCGGCAGAGCTTCCGTACGTGGTCGAAGGGGTTCAAAACGTGAACTTGGTTGGTCTCGCCCATGCCTATGCTCTCACCCTCATCCGCCTGCCGTCACCCATCGAATGCGTCGCGCGTCGGATGCTGTTGGTTCGTTCACTCTTGGATTCGCTCGAGATAGCGACGCACGTACGCCCGCAATGACGCGGGCACGGTGCTGTCGCCGCTGATGCGGGGACCGTTCTCGCCGTTGCCGGAGAGGTTGCCGCCGCCCGGGCCGCCACCGCCGCCGCCGAGGCCGTCCATCGATTGGCTTCCGTTGCCTGGGCCACGCCCTCCGCCCGGGAGAAAGCCTCCGGGGTCTGGGTTGTTCCCCGCCTGCGCGTTCTGCGTCGGGTCGGTGCCCGGGTCGACGTTGACGTTCTGGCTCGGATCGCCCGTCGCGTTGCTTCCGCTGCCCGAGCCGCTGCCCGAGCCCGAGCCCCAGGACTGGCTGCCGCGTGAGGACTGACCCTGCGAGTTGCCCTGGCCCTGGCCCTGGCCCTGGCCCTGACCTTGGCCCTGACCCTGGCCGAAACCGGTCTGCCCCGCGCCCTGGCCCTGGCCGGACGCATTGCCGTTTCCGTTGCTGGTCTGGCCTTGGTTTCCCTGTCCGAACTGGCCCTGGCCCTGACCCTGGCCTTGGCCCTGGCCCTGGCCCTGACCCTGACCCTGACCCTGACCCTGGCCTTGGCCCTGGCCCTGGCCCTGTCCTTGGCCTTGGCCCTGGCCCTGTCCTTGGCCTTGGCCCTGTCCTTGGCCCTGGCCCTGTCCTTGGCCTTGGCCCTGTCCTTTGCCCAGTCCTGGGCCCTGTCCTTGGCCCTGTCCTTGGCCCTGTCCTTGGCCCTGTCCTTGGCCCTGTCCCTGGCCCTGACCTTGGCCCTGACCCTGGCCTTGGCCTTGGCCCTGACCCTGGCCTTGGCCCTGACCTTGCTGCCCGTTCTGGCCCTGGCCCTGCTGGCCCTGGCCCTGCTGGCCCTGACCCTGCTGGCCCTGACCCTGCTGACCTTGCTGCCCGTTCTGGCCCTGTTGACCTTGCTGGCCGTTCTGGCCCTGTTGACCTTGCTGGCCGTTCTGGCCCTGTTGACCTTGCTGGCCGTTCTGGCCCTGTTGACCTTGCTGGCCGTTCTGGCCCTGTTGACCTTGCT
>JBGCFC010000130.1:0-5434 GCA_045106715.1 Sandaracinaceae bacterium | reverse complement strand
TCTTCAAGCAGGGCAAGAGCTGGTGGGTCGAGGACCCGCTCAATCCAAACCGCGCGCGCGACCCGTTCGGAGCCAACTCCGTGGCGCACGGCGAGGGCTACGAGATCCCGACATGGACGCAGCCCGACCCGGAGGCGCGCTTCGGCGGAGTCGACGTGCTGCTCAACAACGCCGGCTACGGCGCCTACGGCGCGCTCGAGGCCACACCGATGGACGTCATCCGGCGGCAGTTCGACGTCAACCTGTTCGGCCTGATCGCGACCACCAAGGCGGTGCTCCCCGGGATGCGCGCCCGAAAGAGCGGCGTCATCGTCAACGTCTCTTCCGTCGGCGGGCGCATGTGCTACCCGTTCGGCGCGCTCTACCACGGCTCCAAGTGGGCGGTGGAGGGGCTCTCCGAAGCGCTTCACTTCGAGCTGATCCGCTGGGGATCAGGGTGAAGCTGGTGGAGCCGGGAGGGGTCGACACCGACTTCTCAGGGCGCTCCTTCGTGTTCACGAACGACGCTGCGCTGACCGAGTACCAGCTGATGGTGCAGGCGATCACGGAGGCGCGCTCGAACATGGACACGAGCGCGTTCCAGAAGCCCGAGGGCGTCGCAGAGGTCATCTGGGGGGCCGCGAACGACATGTCCCGAAAGCTGCGCTTCGTGTCCGGCGAGGGTGCCGAGGAGCTGCTCGCCGGGCGCTACTCCGCGGAGCAGGACGAGGCGTTTGTCAACGGTCTCCGGGAGCGGTTCGGCCTCGCCTGACGCTCCCCTCGGGAGGGCCGGTCGGGAGGGCGCGCAGCCAGGCCGTGATCCGGCGCCTGACGTCGGCCGAGCGGTGCAGGAGCGCGAAGTGGTCCTCGTCCAGGAGGACCAACTCGGCGCGAGGGGAGCGGTGCGCGAAACCCGTCGCCAGCCGCATCGGCGTCATGCGGTCCTGTCGGCCCTGTACGACCAACGCCGGGAGCGTCGTCCGCGTGCCTCGGCCCGCGCCCGAGAGGAGCACCACCCCGACGAGACGCGAGGACAGTCGAGGCGCGACCCGGCTCACGCCGACCGCGCCGTTCGAGAGCCCCGCGAGCACGATTCGGGTCGCGCCGCGCGCCGTCAGGTCCTCGATCGAGGCGCGCACGACCCGGCGTCCGAGCGCCGTCCACCACGCGCCCTCCGGGCCAACCGAAGGGCAGGAAGTTCGGCCACCCACCTCGGCCGCGGCGCGCGCGATACCGATGCAGGTGAGCGCGAGGTTGCCTCCGTATCCATGCAGGAACACGACGCCCAGATCGGACGGGCGCTCGGGGGTCACGAGCAGCGTCTCGAAGCCGTCCGGTCGCTGCGGCGCCTCGACCGATGCGCGCCACACCGAGGACGAGAACCCCACCGACGCGTGCAGCTCGCGGTATGCGCGGCGAAGCGCCTCGGGGAGACGGGCCCTCGCGGGCAGCGGGATGAAGTCAGCCCGGGCGGCGAGCTGCGCGGCCGCGGACTCGGCGCCCGTGTGGTGGGGCATCCTCGCCGGGCGATCTCCGGGAAGCCGGCGCGCCTCGACCCGCAGGCCGCTCTGGGGCGCTGGCTGCGCATAGGCCGGCGCCGCCGACAGAATCCCGAAACAGAGCACGAACATCAGTCGCATGCCGGCCGTCACGCGCCTCAGACGCGTGACGGCGAGAAACGATTCCGGCGCGCCGAGGGCGCGCGCTATCGTGAGACGGTGATCCCACCCCTGTCGTTTGTGGACCGCAACGAAGAAGTGCAGCGCCTTCCGCTGCGATTCCTGGTCTTTGTCGCACTCACCGAACGCGGCGACACCGTCCAGCTGCTCGAGGAAACACGCCCTCACGCGGTCCAGTCGGAGGCCGACCTGCTTCGGCTCACCGACCGACCGAGTGCACCGCTGCGTGCGCTCGTGGGCGCGCTTCCGCCGGACAAGAGCGTCCTGCTCGATCTCGTGGACACGGGGCCACTCGACCTGATGGTCGACCTGTCCGAGGTCGCGTCCGTCACCCAGTCCGCACCCTTTCGGATGTCGCGGGTCGGGTACGGCTATGGCAACGAGGGCCCTCACGGCGTCTGGGTGGTCGACCCTGCGCACTCGCGCTCCAACCCGATCGGGCGGGCCACCTGGTCCATGCTGGGAGACGCCGCGCGTCAGTGCCAGTGCGTCGTGATCGCCAACGCGACGACGACCACGGACCAAGACAATGAGGTGATGCAGGGGCTCGACGCCGCCGAGGTGCTGGTCCCCGCCCCCAAGGCGGGCGCGCTCTCGCTGGCGACGAAGCTGGTGCAGGAGTGCGGGGCGAGCGGGCTGCGCGGCGGGCTGCTGGATCGCACGACCACAATGAGCGGCGCGTCGCTCGCCGAGGTCCTGTTCAAACAGGCGGTCACGCGGCTTCTGATCATGCGCGCCAACGCCGCCAGGTTCGGGGGCCACACGTTCGATCTGAACGTGCTCCTCGGGGGAGAGCCTCCGCTGTGCCGCAGGGCATCCATCTCCATCGAGGGCGGCCTCTACCGGCCGGACGCGCGCTTCACCCTGGAGGGCGTCGCGCACCCGCGCTGGAACGGCCAGGAGCACAGGTTCTTTTCGGAAGGGCGCTTCGAGCGTTGAAGCGTGATGTCGGCTGCGGAGGCAACCCGGAAGCGATGCCGCCGAGAACAGGCTCATGTGGTGTCCCCGATGGTTCGCGCCGGTTGTCGCTCTGTTGTTCGTCGCCCCCATCGCCCAGGCGAGAGAGGAGACGAGGACGGTCCCGGCACCCGCCCCGCGCCAGGCACTGACCGCCCCGCCGCCCGAGCTGGACGACCTGTTGGGGCCGGCGCGCGAACCCGACGTGAACGCCGTTCTGGATCCCTGCAGTGCATCGCGCCGGAACTGGGACCCGGGGCCCCCGGGCCCGCATCGACATCGAATCACGGCCACCCCAGAGGCCACGGTCTATCTCGGCGACGTCTGTCTCGGCCGGACGCCGCTCACGCTCCGTCCGCCGGCGGGAGCGACGTGGCAAGTCGAGATCCGCCGCACGCGATACCGTACGGAGAGGCTCGCGGTGCGCCGTCGCTGGCACCGCGTTGAGCTCGCCGCAGCGCCCCCCGCCCCCGAGCCCTTGTTCTTCCCACCCCACTGCGTCTTTCGCTGCAGGAACTGAGATATGGCCCCCAGCTCAAGAAATCCGACCGCCCCGTCAAGCACGACCGCTTCAGGCAGAGATCCTTCGCGCCCCTCGAACCCGCGCACGGTCTACGGTCTTCGAATCGACGGAAACTACACCGTTGCCGGCACGAGCCACTGGGACGCGGACGCCTACGAGGACGCGGTGGAGCGGGTGCTGCATCGACTCCATGCGTCACGCGTGGGTCGCATCGTGCTGGAGGAGCTTGGTGGGAGCGACGTTCTGATCCTTCCGAAGCCCGACCAGAGGCCTCAACGAGCGAGCTCGCAGCCCCTTCGAAGCACCGCCACGCCGGACTTCCCAGAACGCGGGGCAGGGGCGCCCACTCAGGTGGAGTTCACCCCTGGCCAGTGGCCTCCGGCCGGGAGCCTCGCTCCACAAGGAATGGCCGCCTTCGCGGTGGATGAGGTCTTGCTGCACGAACTCGTCCACAGTCTCGAAGAGGCCTCAGGCACGGGTCGCGACGATGTGTTCGCAAGGAGCGCCTTCGACTTCACAAGAGAGTGCGAACGACGCGCGGTACGGGTCACCAACATGTACCGCGCCGAACACCGACGCCCCCTGCGGGCCAGCTATGGCGACTTCGCGCCCGTCAGTTCGAGCGGCGCGATCTTCCAACAGCACGGCATCGAAGGACTGCACGCGGGCCAGGGTCCCCGTGGCTATCGAAGAGGTCATTGGGTCCCCCGCACACGAAGGGACCCAATTCAGGACGCCATCATCCGGAACGAGGTTGAGATGGCGCTGCGGTTCATGATCGACCAACCCTTCCTGACGGCGGCGCTGGAGGCGCTGCCCAGGTACGTCGCTTGGTACAACCCGTTCCGAGACGCACGGCTCGACCGACCTCCCTACCTGCTGATGCCGGGCCGCTGGCGCCCGCCGATCGACCTCGACGCGCCGCCGACGCCAGGCAACGTCGCGTAGGTCTCGATGTCGCTGGACGGCGACGCCAAAAGAGTCCAGGGTCGGCCGCGATGAAGGTCGTCCTCCTCGGGCCCCAGCGCTTCGATCCGAGCGTCGCCGACGCAGCGGCCGCGGCGGGCATCGAGGGGCGCATCGCCCTGGTCACGGCCGGCTGGCAGGAGCGCGAGCCGGAAGACGACGAGCTGTCCGAGCACCTCGGCGGGCAGACGGTGAACCTGCGGCTGCACCACCGCGCCGACCATGTGTTCGCGACCGACCCGGAGTTCCGCGCCAACTACCGCGCGCGCCAGCTCCGCTACCGGCAGCTGCAGGACTTCTATCGGATCCGGCTCGAGCACCACATCGAGATGGCGCGCGTCATCGCGCTGCGCTCCGCCCCCGAGGACGTGCTCGCAGAGGAGTGGCAGACCTCGATCGAGGGGATCCAAGCGCTCGACGCGCACCACCGGGCCCAGTGCGAGCAGGTGCGGGAGGTGTTCCGGGACCGCTGCGACCCGGCGGATCGGCCCGCGATCAAGCATCACCGGGAGAAAGTCGTAGAGATGCTCGCGGACTGCCAGGCGGTGGCGATCGCCGGCGGGCATGTGGCCTCCCTGCTCAACCGGCTGCACCTCTTTGGCCTGTCTGACCTGCTGGCCGAGCGGCCGGTACTCGCCTGGTCCGCTGGCGCGATGGCGCTGACCGACAACGTCGTGCTCTTTCACGATTTCCCGCCGCACGGGGCCGATGTCCCGCAGATGCTGGACGTTGGACTTGGGCTGGCGCCGGGCCGGGTCGTGCTCCCTGGGCCGGAGACCCGGCTGGCGGTCGACGAGCCGCAACGGATGTCGATGTACGCGACGCGCTTCGCGCCGCGCCGCTGCGTGGTGCTCCCCCGCCGAAGCTGGATGATCCTCGAAGACGGCGAGTGTGTTCAGCAGGAGGGCGCCCTGTCGATCGACGCGTCCGGGGCGCTTCAGCCGCTGGAGGTGTCGTCGTGAGCGGCCTCGCCATCCAGAAGCTGCTCGCCGGCGCGCTCTCGCGCGCGGATGTCGACGCGTTCATGTCCGCGCACCGCTTCCCGCTCGTCGAAGGGCCGAGCGTCACGTTCGCGTTCCGCGGAGACGTCGAGGGCGTGAACCTTCGCCACTGGATCTACGGCCTCGAGTCGTCGCAGCCCCTCACCCGCGCGGGCGACACCGACCTCTTCTACGGCATCGTGGAGCTTCCGCCCGAGTCCCGCGTCGAGTACAAGCTCGAGCTCTTCAAGCAGGGCAAGAGCTGGTGGGTCGAGGACCCGCTCAATCCAAACCGCGCGCGCGACCCGTTCGGAGCCAACTCCGTGGCGCACGGCGAGGGCTACGAGATC
>JBGCFC010000013.1:0-4646 GCA_045106715.1 Sandaracinaceae bacterium | reverse complement strand
GCGCGGCCGGTACTCAGCCGGCGACCGAGCGGACGGCAGCCTCTCGTTCAAGCCCTCTCCTCTTCATACTCCGCTGCTCGCCTCTCTCCGCCGAGTTCGACCGCGATGCGTGTCCCGCCGGAACACCCGGCCGCCGCGTCGCGCGAGGAGCGCGCGGACCACGCGTCTGGTGGTGGCCTTGGCGAGGGCGCGAAGAGCTGGAGATCGGCGGAGCAGCCCCCTACCATCGCCCCCGTGATGCAGTCGAACCCGCGCCAAGTGAGGCCCCGATGAGCGAGCAGCCCGTCCTGACCGATCACAAGTACACGTTCGAGCGCAGCCCGGAGGACACCAAGAGCGCCCTCGGGCAGATCGAGGTGCTCAAGACCGCGCTGCTCGTCGCCCCCAGCGACCCCGTCAAGCGGTACATGCTGGGCCGTGCTTACCGAAACGCCATCCAGGTCGACGAAGCGATCGAGAACCTGACGAAAGCGGTGAAGCTGAAACCCACCTATGGCAAGGCCCACTATCAGCTCGCGTTGGCCTTGCTGGAGAAGGGCAACATCCCGCTCGCCGCCGAGCACTTCCTGCAGGCGACGATTCACAAGCCCGACCTGTTCGACGCTTGGTACTGGCGCGGCCACACGCAGAACCTCGTCGAGAAGTACAAGCAAGCGTCCGAGGCGTTCGACACGGTGCTCGCGACGGAGCCGGAGCACGCCAAGGCGCTCCGTGAAGGAGCGGATGCCCACTCCGCCCTGGGCGCCCACCCGCGCGCCTCCGAGCTCTATGGCCGTGCGGCGCCGTTCTTCCCCGAGGACGACGAGCTGTGGTTCCAGATGGGGTTGAGCCAGAGTGAAAACGGGAACTGGGCGGAGGCGAAGAAGGCCCTGAGCCAATGCGTCGAGCTCGCGTCGGAGCGCACCGATGCGCTCAACTCGTTGGGCATCGCGTGCGCTTCGCAGGGGCAGCACGTCGACGCCGTCCGATACTATCGGCGCTCCCTCGATGTGGACTCCGAGCAGGCGGACATCTGGTTCGCGATGGCCGAGCAGCAGGAGCGAATCGAACTCGACGACGAAGCGGCGGCTTCGTATCAAGAGTCTGCGAACCGCCAACCCGACGACGCCCGGGTTCACCGCCGCCTCGGGGAGCCGCTGTTCCGACTGGAGCGCTACGAGGCCGCGCTCGAGGCGTTCGAGAAGGCGCTCGAGGTCGGCGGCGACGAGGTCGTCGCGCTGGACGGTAAAGGCAAGACGCTTGCGAGGCTGGACCGCCACCGTGAGGCGGTCGAGATCCTCGAGCATGCGACGGGCACGGTCGACAAGGACTATGCGCTGGCGTGGTCGCACCTCGGGCAGTCGTACCGCGCGCTGGGCCGCCCCGAAGAAGCGACCAAGGCCCTGAAACACGCCGTTCGGCTGCAGCCGGAGGTCCCTGGCGTGCACCACGCGCTCGGCCTGCATCACTTCGAGCAACAGGAGTACTACGAGGCCGTCATCCCGTTCGAGAAGGCGACGGGGCTCGACGATCGCCTCGAAGACGGCTGGTTCCATCTGGCCGAGTCCAAGCGTCACCTCGGCGAACACGAGGTTGCGATCGAGACGTACAAGAAGGCCATCGACATTCGGCCGAACCGGATGGAGTCCCATCGAGGCCTCTGTCTGTCGCTGCGGGCCCTCCGTCGCTATGTCGAAGCACTCGAGGCGGTCGAAGAAGCGGACAAGATCGATCCGAACGCGGAGATCTTGCTCTTCAAAGGGCAGGTACTGGCCTCGCTCGACCGACATGACGACGCGGTCGCGGCCTACGAGAAGGGCATCCGCGTGGACGCCGAGATGCCCAAGCTCTTCATCGAGCTGGCACGTTCGCTCCGGGCCTTGAGCCGCGGGGAGCAAGCGACCAAGGCGCTCGACGAGGCCCGCGTGCTGGCGCCCGACGACCTCGACATCCTGCGGCTCCAGGGCCAGATCCTGCGCGAGCTGGGCCGCGAAGACGAAGCCATCGAGGCGGTCAACAGCGCGCTCCGGCTGCGCCCCAACGACGCCTCACTGCATGGCCTGCTGGGCGCGCTGCTCGTGTCGGTGGGCCGCCACGCGGAGGCGCTCGAGGCGTTCGAGCAGGCGATCTGGATCGCACCCGAAGACGCCGACCTCCACGCCGAGCTCGGCTACGCGCTCGCCCACATGGGGCGGATGGAGAAGGCGGTCGAGTCGCTGACGGAGTGCCTGCGCTTGGACACCGACCACATCGGCGGACGCTTCGCGCTCGCCAAGGCGCAGCAGGAGCGCGCCGAGCTGGACCTCGCGCTCGAGCAGTACAAGGGCGTCGTCGCGCGGTCCCCGGACCACGCCGAGGCGTGGTTCCGGCTGGGCCAGGTCCAGCTCGAGCGCAAGGAGCCCGAGCGCGCGGCCGAGGCATTCCGTGAGGCGACCCGCATCCGCACCGACTACGGCGAGGCGTACACCGCGGCGGGCCACGCGTATCGGCAGATGGGGCAACTCGAGGAAGGGATGCGCGCACTCCGGCACGCGGTCCGGCTCTTGGAAGGCGACCCGGATCCGGGCGTCTTGCTCGGCGAGGTGTACCTCGACCTGGAGCGGCCCGAGGACGCGGCGGCGTCGTTCGAGCGTGTGCTGCGCGCCCATGAGAATCACATCCCGGCGCGCTTCGGGGCCGGCACGGCCCACGTCGCGGCGAACAAGGACGGGGAGGCCGTGGCGTGCTTCCGGGCTGTGCTCGAGCTGGACGCGAGCCACCTCGAAGCACGACGCGCGTTGGCGGCCGCCTACCGCCGCGCCGGCCGCATGCAGGACTGCCTGGAAGAGCTCGCGCGCGCGGTCGACATCGCCCCGGAGCACGCGGAGCTGCGACGCGATCACGGCGTCGTGTTGCTCGAGCTGGGAGACGAAGACCGCGCCCGCACCGAGTTCGAAGAGGCGCTCCGGATCAACCCGGCGCTCTTCGACGCGGCCCGCCGACTCGGCGTGATGCAGCTCGAGGACGGCGAGTTCGAACAGGCCGCCCGTACGCTGGAGGGCGCGTCGCGCCACATCGAGGATGACGCCGAGCTCTTTCACGAGCTGGTGCGTGCGTACGACGCGACTGGGATGACCGACGAGATCGAGTCCGCGGTGCGCCGCGGGCTTCGCGCCGACCCCGACCACGCGCCGCTGCTCACGGTGCAGGCCGGCATGCTCGCGAAGAACGAGTCGTACACCCAGGCGGCCGAGACCTTCGAGCACGCGCTGCGAGGGGACAAGGAGCTCGTCGACGCGTGGATCGGCGTCGGCCGGGTGTACCTCAAGCTCGACCGAGGGCTCGACGCCGTGAAGGCGTTCGACGAAGCCACCCGGCTGAGCCCGGGCAACATCGAGGCGTTCATCGAGCTCGGCGAAGCACGCCTGGCCCGCGGCGACCACAGCCACGCGCTCCGCGCCTTCGACGCCGCCGCGCTCATCTACGACGGCGACCCCGGCATCCACCGCGGCCGCGGGCTCGTCTACATGGCGATGGGCCGGAACGCCGAAGCAGTGCGCAGCTTCGAGCAGGCGCTGGAGCACGACACCGAAGACGCCGCGACGTATCTGGCGCTCGGGCGCTGCTTGATGGCCCTCTCGAAGGTCGGTGACGCCATCGACGTCC
This sequence comes from Sandaracinaceae bacterium, assembly GCA_045106715.1. Taxonomy (GTDB): domain Bacteria; phylum Myxococcota_A; class Polyangia; order Polyangiales; family Sandaracinaceae. The sequence goes on along the minus strand of JBGCFC010000013.1, from coordinate 1,022 downwards.
TCGAGCGCGCGGTCAGCCTCAACCCGGATGACCCGCCTACCCGGGAGGCCCAGGGCTACGCCTACATGACGGCCGGCCGCTACGAAGAGGCCGCGGGCGCCTTCCGCATGGCGCTCAAGAACGGCTCCGAGACGGCCATGACACGCTATTGGCTGGGTGCGTGCCACCACCACCTCGGCAAGATCCCGGAGGCGATCTCAGAGTACGAAGCGGCGCGCGAGGCCGGCATCCAAGACGTCGCGCTCTACCGCGCTCTGGCGACGTTGTACGACCACGTGAACCGGACGGCCGACGCATCCCAGCTCTACGAAGCCATTCTTCAGCAGGCCCCGAACGACGCCGCGGTCCGCTATACCGCCGGCGTCTGCTACCACAAGCTCGGTCACAGCGACCACGCGCGATACCAGTACCGCCTGCTGCGACCCCTAAACGCGAACCAGGCAGAGACGCTGTATCGGTTGATCATGGGCTGACATCGACGGAAAGCGGAGGGCGACGGAAGGCTGAGGTTCGCCGGAGAGCTGAGGCGACGGAAGGCTGAGGCGACGAAAGGCTGAGGCGACGAAAGCCGGAGCGCGTGTGCCTCCCACGCGAGACCTCCCACGCTCTGAATCGGCGACGCCGCTTTGAATGCCGCTGCATGCGACCGACGACCGGCCAATCGGATCTCTCAGCCACTCTGTTCCTTACGGTAGGCGACGTACCCCGCGCTCCGCCGACTGCGCGTCACGTGGGAAGCGAGCAGTCTCGCCAGACGTATGCATGGGCATGCGGCTTCTCTCCATCGTGATGGGCGTCTTCGGGACGCTCACGCTCGCCTCCACCTTGGTCCCGTCGCAGGCGCGCGCCGAGCCCATGCTGACCTCGTTCGACGAGGTTCTTGGGCCTACCCCGGTTTCGTGGACACCCCCCAACAGCCCCTCGATGGGGTAGGAGGTGTTCATGGCTCGAAGGAAGCGAAGGAAGTTCACGCCGGAGTTCAAGGTGGAGGTGGTCGAGCTCTGCCAGCGTGGCGACCGGTC